>JAJEIY010000012.1 GCA_022828085.1 Acidobacteriota bacterium
GACGCCATGCAGCCTCACGGCGGCACGGCCGGGAAGGCCAAGCTGCGTCGATGGCGCCGCCGGCTTGGAACGCCGGTCTCCGACCGGCACGCGCGGCGCCCCGCGCCGCGCCCGGCGTGACGCCATGCAGCCTCACGGCGGCACGGCCGGGAAGGCCAAGCTGCGTCGATGGCGCGCACGGCCTGGAACGCCGGTCTCCGACCGGCACGCGCGGCGCTCCGCGCCGCGCACGTCGTGACGCTGACGCGCCTCGCGGCGCGGCCGGCTGGGGGTCGCTACTTCAGCAGCGTCACCAATCCGACGATGACCGCCGTCTGCGCCAGCAGCGCCCCGAAGACCCACTTGACGAGCCGCGTCTCGAGCTCCGCGAGTTCGCGCCGCAGGTCCGCCTTGGTGGCGTAGTTGGCCAAGGTCGCCTTCAGGTCCTCCCTGGTGACGAAGTTGGCCAGATCCTCCTTGGTGGCGAAACCGGCCATGGTCTCGCGGATCTGCCGGAGCTCCGCCTTCACCGGCTCCAGGGCGGTGGCAACGATCTCCGAAGTCATGGCGTGTATCCGCTGATCCGCAGTATACGCAAGCGCCGCATCCCAACCGCTTTCCACGAGCAGATGGAAGAGCGTGCCTTCCGGAGCCGGCTTTGGGGCGGCGGCGTCCGCCGACGGTTGGTCCGGTTTCGCGGACGACTCGGGAACCGGGAGTTGCGGCGGGGACTGGGTGGGCATCGAACGCTCCTCTGGAGGATGGAGAGAAAGACCCGGCGTCCTCCTCTACTTCCCTGGACGCAATTCCGGCCCATTTCTTCTCACTTCCGCGCGCAATGTGGAAAAGTCGAAGCGAAGCTGCACCCACGCCAGCGGGCCGGAGGCCGGCGCTCCGAACGCTACGGACGCTGGATCGCCTTCGCGATCCCGTCCGCGAGCTCCTCCTCCCCCGCCAGGTAGCGCTGCCCGAGCACGCCCAGCCCCGCGTCCAGCCGGTACACCAGCGGTATCCCGGTCGGGATGTTCCGCTGCTGGATCTCCGCCGGCCCGATGCCCTCGAGATGCATGACGAGCGAGCGCAGGCTGTTGCCGTGGGCGACCACCAGCACCGGACCCGAGGCAAGGTCCGGAACGATCCGCCGCTCCCAGTACGGGATCACCCGCTGCGCGGTGTCCCGCAGCGATTCGCCGCACGGCAGGACTTCCACCGGAACCTCCGCGTAGCGCTCGTCGAACCGCGGGTGCCGCCGGTCGTCGAGGTCCACCGGCGGCGGCGGATCGGCGTAACTGCGGCGCCAGGCGAGCGTCCGGTCCGGCCCGAACTCGCGCTCCGTTTCCGCCTTGTCCTTCCCCTGGAGCCGCCCGTAGTGGCGTTCGTTCAGCTCCCAGGCATACCGGATCGGGAGGTCCGGCAGATCGAGCCGGCCGAGGACTTCCTCGAGCGTGTGGATGGCGCGCTGCAGGACCGAGGTGTGCGCCACCACCGGGTCGATCCCGGCCTCCCGCAACGCATCCCCGGAGCGGCGCGCCTGCTCGTGTCCCGTGTTGGTGAGCGGCACGTCCGCCCAGCCGGTGAACCGGTTCTGCCGATTCCAGACGCTCTCCCCGTGACGGAGGAGGACCAGAATCCGTTCGGGACCGCTCATCCCGACGGGACGAGCGGGGCCTCGCCGACCGCGGACGGGGCCGGGATTCCCAGTTCCTTCGCGTTCTCCTCGAACATCTCGCTCAGCATCCGGGCCTGCCGGTCGTAGGCGGCGGGATCGTCCCAGGCGCCGCGCGGTTCGAGCACGCGCCCCGGCACGCCCGGGCAGGCACGCGGGATGCTCAGCCCGAAGACCGGTTCCCGGTCGAATCCGGCCCGGTCGATCTCGCCGCTCAGGGCCGCCCGGACCAGCTGCCGGGTGAGCGCCAGCGGCATCCGGTCCGCGACGCCGCAGGGGCCGCCCGCCCAGCCGGTGTTCACCAGATAGCACCGGACGTCCTGCTCCTCGATGCGGCGGCCGAGGAGCCCGGCGTACACCTCGGGCCGCCGGGTCATGAACGGCGCCCCGAAACACGCGCTGAAGGTCGCCTGCGGCTCGCTGATCCCCCGTTCGGTGCCGGCGACCTTGGCGGTGTACCCGGACATGAAGTGGTGCATCGCCTGCTCCGGCGACAAACGGGAGATCGGGGGCAGGACGCCGAACGCGTCGGCGGTCAGCATCAGCACCACTTCCGGCTGCCCGCCGGCGCCGCTCTTCGAGGCGCTCGGGATGTGGGTGACCGGATAGGAGGCGCGGGTGTTCTCGGTGAACTCGGCGCTGTCCAGATCGAGCCGCCGCGTGTCCTCGTGCACCACGACGTTTTCGAGGATGGTTCCGAACTTCCGCGTGGTGGCGTGGATCTCGGGCTCGCCGGTCCGCGAGAGCCGGATCACCTTGGCGTAGCAGCCGCCCTCGAAGTTGAAGACGCCGTCCGTCCCCCAGCCGTGCTCGTCGTCGCCGATCAGGACCCTTCCGGGGTCCGCCGACAGCGTCGTCTTTCCGGTGCCCGAGAGGCCGAAGAAGATGGCGAGGTTCCCGCCGTCCGCGTCGGTGTTCGCGGCGCAGTGCATCGGCAGCACGTCGTGCTCGGGCATCAGCCAGTTCATCACCGAGAACACCGACTTCTTGATCTCTCCCGCGTAGGCGGTGCCGCCGATCAGCACTTCCTTTCGGTCGAAGTTGACGATCACGAACACTTCGGACCGGGTGCCGTCCTGGTCCGGGGCGGCCCGGAACCGGGGGGCGGCGATCACGGTGTACTGAGGCAGGTGCTCGCTCAGCACGCCGCGGTTCCTCGACCTCACGAACATGTTGCGCGCGAACAGGCTCTGCCAGGCTTCGGTCGTGATGACCCGGAGCGGCATGCGGAAACGCGGATGGGCGCCGACGAAGCAGTCCTGAACGAAGAGCTCGCGGTTCTGCAGGTACGCGGTGAGCCGCCAGCGCAGGCGGTCGTAGCGCGCCTTGGGGAACGGCTGGTTGTGCGGACCCCACCAGATGTCGGGGTTCGTGCCCGGCCCGCCGACGACGTACTTGTCCGAGGGGGAGCGGCCCGTGAACTCTCCGGTGCGGACCACGATCGGGCCTCCGTGGGCCAGGATCGCCTCGCCCCGGAACACGGCTTCCTGCGTCAGCGCGGCGCTCGAGAGATTCCAGAAGACCCGGCGCGGATAACGGATGCCGGCGAGCTTGAGGCCGTGACGGCTCTGGGCGAAGCCGAGATGCTCGGTCTGGAGGTGGGTCACGGACGGAGCCGTGATTTTAGTGCGGTGTCCCGGAAATCGAACGGCATTCGAGCGGCGATGCATCCCGGCTGAAACGTGCCGCTGCGCGGCCCTCATCGTTGCGTTTCGGTCGGAATACACCCGGTATTCCTCCCTCACACGCCTTGTCAGCCGGGCGCCTCGCCGCTCTCGGTGGCTCGCACGATTCCCGGGACACCACACTCGTGGCGAAAACGGGCCCCGGAACACCCTTCGTGGAGGGGTTCCCGCGTCAGACCCGAACGGCTGCGCCCGCCTCGTCCAGACCGCTCTGGATGGCGCCGCGGACCCGCTCCATCAGCGCTCCGATCGCCTCCCGGTCCTGGGGATCGATCTCCGTGGTCTCGAGCGGTTCGTGATAGCGGACCTGAATGGTGCCGGGATAGATCAGCTTGCCCCCCTTGGGGAGGACGTCCCGCGCTCCGGTGACCGTGATCGGCACCACCGGCACCCCCGCCCGGGCCGCGAGCCGGAAACCGCCCGACTTGAAGGGGCCGAGCTTTCCGGTGCGGCTCCGGGTCCCTTCGGGTGCGATCACGAACGACCGGCCGTTCTTCATGGCCGTGACCGCCGCCTCGAGGCTCGCCCGGGCCGCCTTCGGGTTGGAACGGTCCACGGGCGTGAAGCCGGCCGCGCGGAACGCCCCGCCGAGCACCGGGACGCGGAACGCCTCCTTCTTGATCAGCGTCCCGTTCGCCTTCGGGAGCAGATAGAGCACCTGCGGCATGTCGGCCAGCGACTGGTGGTTGGGCATGTAGACGCGCGTCCGGAACGGCTCGACGCGGTGCCTGTCCACCTCGTGCATGCGGATTCCGCCGACGAACCAGAGCACCGCCACGATCCGGCGTCCGATCTCGTACCCGAGGCGGTGGCGGCCGCTGAGCACGTCCCCGAGCGGCATCAGCATCAACCCGGCAAGGAGCAGGAACGGCAGGACCAGCGCGATTCCGACGGTGCCGACCACGGCGCGGGCGGTGCGGAGACGTCCGCTCCAGCGGGGCGCTCGCACGATGGTCTCCGGGGGAGGGGTCACCAGCTCGTGGTCGCCGGACCTCGGTCTCGGCGGAGGGTCAGTAGCGGTTGATCGAGATCGAGACCGGCCGCCGTCCGCTGTCGGACTTGGCCACCCGGCGGCGCTTGGGCGGGCGGAGGGGCACCACGCTGGTGGCCGCCCCGGTGCCCCCTTCGCTCTCCCCCTCTCCGGCCTCGAGACCGCTCTCCCCGTTCCGGCTGCGGCGGAGCGCCTCCACGACCTTGCGCTCGACCGCCTCGAGGGTCTCGGCGGCGACTTCCGCGACCTCGGTCACGGTGAGCTGATGCGCCCGGTCGAGCATCCGCTTCTCGCGGAAGGAGAGGGTCTTTCGCTCGCTGAGGTAGAAGAGCCCCTTGAGGACTCCGGCAACCTCCACGGGCGAACCGCTCTTCATGCGGTCGGAGTTGTCCTTGTAGCGGGTCTTCCAGTTGATCTGCTCGTCGACCGCACCGTTTTCGAGCACGTCGAGAACCTCCTCGACGTCGCTCTCGGTCATGATCGGCCGCAGTCCCACCTCGTCGACCTTGTCGATGGGAACCATCACCAGGGTGGACTTGGACAGCAGGCGCAGCCGATAGAAGTTCGGTCCCGCAGTTCCGTTGGTGGATTCAATACTCTCGACAACGCTGATCCCCTGATTCGGGTAGATCACCTTGTCTCCAACTTCAAACCGCATCAATACTCAGCGACGCCTCCCGGTAGCGTTTCGGATACGCGAACCGTTAATCATACCACACCCCGGAACCGCCGAGAACGCTGGCATTCTTGGGATTTGGCGCGCCCGCCGGCAGTGGGGGGCCGGGTCTTCGCGGTCATCGGGATGTCCAGGAACCGCGACCCTTCGTTGGTACACTGTGACTCCGAGCGCCGGTGCGGGGACGGCTTCGGGGTTTGCCGGAGTGGCGGAATTGGTAGACGCACGGGACTCAAAATCCCGCGGTCCTTGTGATCATGAGGGTTCGAGTCCCTCCTCCGGCACCCGGTCTGAGCGGACCGGGAACGGGGCCACCAGACAGTTCGAGTCTTGATCCGCCAATTCGGATGAGCGGGAAGGCCCCGTTCCCGATCCGCCCAGGCGCTTCGCGCCGGCGTGCCGCAAGTGCGGCGTGAGCCGCACGCAGGCCCCGGAGCGGGAGGGGTTGGGGCCGGGGAACCCGGCTTCCAACCTCTCCTGGCTCGGGAATCGAAACTCCCTCGCGCGCTCACGCGCACTTCGGCGAGTTCCGATTGGACGTTGTCGTTTTGTGAAAGGGGGGTGCCCCCCCCCTTTCACACTTTCCCCCCAAATCGCCTGGGCCGTGCCGAGGGGCTTCAACCCCGATAATCTGATCTGAATGGTCCATCCTGAACTTCTCGACATTCTGTGTTGTCCGGAGACCCGGCAGCCGGTGCGCGAGGCGCCCGCGGCGCTCGTGGAATCCGTGAACCGGGCCATCCGCGACGGGAGCCTCGGCGGGCCCGCCGGCGGCGAGCCGGCCGGAGTCCTGGACGGCGGCCTGGTTCGGGAGGACGGGAAGTTCCTCTACCCGGTGCGCAACGGGATCCCCATCATGCTGATCGAGGAACGCATCGCGATGCCGCCCCCGGAAGGCGACGCCGCAGGTTCAGCCGAAGATGTTGAAGAGGACGGCGACTCCGGACATCATCCAGTGGAGACTGGCGCCGGGGCCTGAGAGGATCGCCCGCCGGAGCGCGCCGGCCGGCTCCGTCAGTTCGGCCGCGGCCGCCATCTCGGTTCCCATCAGCGGCGGTTCCGCGGTCCCCGCGAACACGCCGTCGTAGAGTTGCTGCAGCCGCTCGTCGGTACGGGTGAGCGAGGCGTCCATCCACCAGAACCAGAGGGCGGCCGGGATCGCGGCCAGCCGCAGGAGCAACCAGCCCTGCAGGACGCCGAAGCCGATGGCGCCCGCCACCACGGCCACGCTCCCGCGCTTCAGCCAGAGCGACTTCCTGGCCACGGAGGCGCGGGAGTCCTGGATCCGGTCCAGGCCGACGTCCCGGTCCGTCCGCGGCGCCTTCGGCCGCTCGGCGCGCAGGGGGGAGCGGGCGGATCCGGGCACTAGTGAACGGTGGAGGAGTCGGCGCCCTGCGGGCGGGGGGCGCCCTCGCCGTCGGCCTGCTCCACGGCGCTCAACTGGGTCTCGAGCATCTTGATGAGGGCGGGGACGATCCGGAAGGGAAGCGTGATCCGGGTCTTGGGATCCGCGTGCACGACGGGTTCGCCGGAGGCATCGGTGTGCGAGAGATCTTCCGGCTGGATGCCGGTCAGACTGCAGAAGGTGATCGTCAGATCGAAGGGTGAGTGCGTCGCTTCGCAGAAGTTCGCGTACACCTCCGGACAGGCGACGTCACGCCGCGCCTTGATCTTGAACGTTTTCTTCATGTCCATGGCGACTCCCGAAGTCAGGCCCCCGGAAGAGGGAGGTTGCCGACGGTAGCGGGGGGCGGACTTGAACCGCCGACCTAAGGGTTATGAGTCCTTCGCTCTGACCGGACTGAGCTACCCCGCCAACCGAATTTCGTCGGAACCGGCCAACTCTATCACTCGGAACCTTTGGCACATCGGTTGCGTTTTCGTGCGATACGCCGCGCCCCGGAGCGCGGAAAGGAGTCCATCCCATGAAGCAGATCAAGAGCCCCGCGCCGGTTCGATCCGGCCTCTTCCGCACGCTCCTGATCGCGGCGCCGTTCGCCCTGTTCCTTGCCGGACAGGCCGCCGCGGAATCGCCCCCGGAGCCGGATGCCCGGGTCCTCGCCACGCCCTCCGTCGAGTCCACGCTGGAAACGGCCGCGCAGCCGGGCCGCGAACGGATGGCGCGCCGGTTCGACCGGCGGTCGGCCGGCCCGGAGCGCCGCGCCCGCCGGGGTGCGCGCCGTGAAGGCCGCTCGGGTCCGGCGGCGCGCTGGTTCGGACGGCGCGCGGCCGCGGCGCTCGACCTCACCGAGGAGCAGCGCGACCAGATGCGGGAGGCGATGCGGGAGATCGGCGACAACCGCCGGACCAGCCGGCGGGAGGTCGCCGACGCCCGCCGTTCCTTCCAGCGGGCGGCCCGGGACCCCGAGCGCAGCCCCGAAGAGGTTCAGGCCCTGGGCGAGGCCCTCGGCCGGGCCCACGCCGACCGGGCGCTCCAGCGGAGGTCCGAACGCGAGCGGATCGCCGGCATCCTGACGGAGGAACAGCGCGAGCGGCTCGAGGACATGCGCGATCGCCGGGGACCGCGGGCCAGGACCAGCCGCCGCCGCGGCTGACGGGTGCTTCCGACCGGTGGCGGGGCTGCCCCGCCACCGGTCATTGAGGACGAGGCGCGCGGCACGACCCCATCCACCCTCACGACACCCACGGCTTGGAGCGCCGACCTCCGGGCGGCACAGCGGGCCGCAGGCCCCGCGGATGACGTAGCGCTGCGAGCCCGGACGGCGCGCTACGCCGCGGCTCAGCCCTACGCGCTCTGCGGCCCTCCGGGCCGCGTGCCGGCCGGAGGCCGGCGCTCCAAGCCGTCGCGTCACCTGCGGTGGTTGACGTTCCAAGCCGTGGGTGCCATCTCCGCCCTTGAACTCGACGCCGAGACTGGAGTCGTCCTCTCCGCGTGAGGTTGCGACGTGCGCGGTGCCTGGCACCGCGCGTGCCGGTCG
>JAJEIY010000084.1 GCA_022828085.1 Acidobacteriota bacterium
GGGGGGGGGGGGGGCCCCCCCGGCGTGCCGGGCGGAGACCGGCGTTCCACGCCGTTTCTGCCGTGAGAGTTGGGGGCGCTACGCCGTCTGCGGCGCCACGTTCCCCTACGTGCCGCTGCGGAGGGTTCGTTCGGCGTCCGAGAGTCCCGCAAGGTCGGGGACCACGAGGGTGCCGCAGCCTTCGGGGGTGAAGACCTCCAGCAGCAGGCTGTCGGCCGTCCCCGCCGGCAGGACGTGGGCGCGGGTCACGCCGGCCTCGAGCGCCTTCCGGATGCAGAGGGCCTTGGGGAGCATCCCGGTGCGGATCGCCCCGGAGTCCCTCATTTCTTCGAGCCCCGCGAGGTCCAGGAACGACACCACGCTCTCCGGGTCCTCCGGATCGGCGAGCAGGCCCGGCGCCTCCCCCAGCAGGATCAGCTTCTCGGCGCCGAGCGCCACCGCGAGCGCCGAGGCGACGGTATCGGCGTTGATGTTCAGCAGCGTCCCGGCCTCGTCCGCCGAGATGGGGCTCACCACCGGCAGCGCGCCGATGCCGAGCAGCCGCTCCAGCAGGCCGCTGTCCACCCCGTCGATGTCCCCGACGTAGCCGTAGTCCACCGTCTCCTCCGCGGCGCCCTCCTTCACCTTCACCGGCGGCCGGCGGTGCGCCCGGATCAGCCCGGCATCCACCCCGGAAAGGCCGATCGCCGGGAGGTCGAAGTCCCGGCAGGCGGCGAGGATGCGGGTGTTGACCTCCCCGTTCAGCACCATGGTGGTGACCCGGAGCGCCTCGGAATCGGTGACCCGGCGCCCCCCGACGAAACGCGTGCGGACCCCGAGCTTCTGCGACAGCTCGGTGGACTGCGGGCCGCCCCCGTGGACCAGCACCACCCGGACGCCGAGTTCGAAGAGCAGGGCCACCTGTTCCACGAGGTCGCGGATGCTCGCTTCGGCCGCGACGGCCGCACCGCCGGTCTTGATGACGAAGGTCTTGCCGCCGAAGCGCTTCAGGTACGGCGCCGCGTGCCGGAGCGCCCGGATCCGGATCTGGTTCTCCACGCTGCTCATGACAGCATCCGGTGGAGCGCCGCCATCTGCGCCCACATGCGGTTCTCGGCCTGGTGGACCACGGCGCTCCGCGGCCCGTCCAGCACCGCTCCCTCCACCACCACCCCGCGCCGCACCGGGAGGCAGTGCAGGAACCGGCAGTCGTCCCGGGCGCCCGCGAACCAGCGCTCATCCACCGTCCAGCCCGAGAGCCCGGCACGCAGTGCGAGGTCCGCTTCGGGGTCGCCGTAGTGCCGCGTCGAGGCCCACGACTTGGCGTAGACCGCGTGCGCTCCCTCCATCGCCTCGGCGGGGTCGCCGCTTTCCCGCACGGATCCGCCGGACGCGGCGGCGAGCCGGCCGGCCTGGGCCATCACGCTCTCCGGCAGCTCGTAGCCCTCGGGCCGCAGCACGGTGATCTCCATACCCCGCATCGCCGCCATCCGCAGGGTGTCCGAAGCCACCGCGAGGGGCAGGGGATGCGGGTGGTTCGTCCAGGAAAGCACGAAGCGGCCCCCGGATGCGGGAATGCCGAGATCGTCCAGCGTCCGCCAGTCGGCCAGCGACTGGCAGGGGTGACGCGCCGCGGACTCCATGTTCAGGAAGGGCTTGCCGCAGAGCCTGCGGATGAGCTCGAAGCGCTCGTCGGCGAGGTCCTCGGCGAGGTCGCGCTGCGCCGCGAACATGCGGACCCCGAGCGCGTCCCCGTAGGACGCGAGCACCGGCACCGCCTCCGCGATGTTCTCGGCGGTCTCCCCGTCCATCACCGCCGCCGGGTCGAACTCCAGCTTGTGGATGAAGCGGTCCGGGGCGATCACGAACGAACCGCCCCCGAGGCGGGACATCGCCGCCTGGAAGGACGCCTGCGTGCGCAGCGAGGGATTCAGGAACAGCAGGGCGAGGACCTTCCCTTCGAGCGCCCGCGGCTCGGGCCGCTCCCGGAGGCGGCCGGCGAGTGCGACCAGCTCGCGGATCCCCCCCGCGCCCAGGTCTTCGAGCCGGTGGACTTCGCGCATCGCGGCGGTCCTCAGGCGGGGACGTCCGAGAGCGCCGCGACCAGCGCGTCCACGTGTTCGTCCTCGAGCACCAGGGGCGGCATCAGCCGGAGCGCCGCCGGGTCGGTCGAGGTCCCCGAGAAGATGCCCCGCTCGAGGAGCGCGTTCCGCACCTCCTTCGCCGGCCGGGAACAGACCAGGCCGAGCAGGAAGCCGCGCCCCTGGATCCGCTGGACGGGGCCGACGACACATTCGTTCCGGATCCGGTCCGAGAGGCGCCGCACCCGGGCGAGGAGGTCCTCCTCGCGGATCACCCGGATCACGGTGGCGATGAGTGCGCTGGCGACCGGGCCGCCCCCGAAGGTGGTCCCGAAGGACCCCATCGGCAGACCGCCCGCGAGGTCCTCGCCGGCGAGCACCGCCCCCGCCGGGAAGCCGCCCGCGAGCGCCTTGGCGGTGGTCAGCAGGTCGGGGCGCACCCCGGACCACTCGCAGGCGAAGGGCTTGCCGCTGCGGCCCATCCCGCACTGCACCTCGTCGAAGACGAGCAGCGCGCCGGCGGCGTCGCACGCCTCCCGCGCGGCCCGCAGGAAGCCGTCCGAAAGGTCCACCGCGCCCGCCATCCCGAGAACGGGCTCCATGATCACCGCCGCGACCCGGGAATCCACCGCGGCGGCGAGCGCCTCGGGGTCCTCCCGCGGAACCGTCCGCACCCGGAACGGGGCCTCCGGAAAGGCGTACCACTTCGCGGAACCGTCGGTCACCGCCGAGGCCGCCGCGGTGCGGCCGTGGAAGCCGCCGGTGAGCGCCACCACCGTGTCCCGCCCGGGACGAGCCCGGAAAGCCAGCCGCAGGGCGTTCTCGTTCGCCTCGGCGCCGCTGCTCACGAAGAACGCGCGGTCGAGCCCGCCTCCGGCGAAGTCCACCAGCGCTTCGCCGGCGGCGGCGCGTTCGGGACTCGGGATCGCGGTGGTCTGGAAGAAGAGGCGGGTGGCCGTCTCCTCGAGGCACCGGAGGATCGCCGGATGGCGGTAGCCGAGCCCGGCGACCGCGTGACCGCCGTAGAAGTCGATGAGCTCCCGGCCGTCCGCCGTCTTCAGGACGACGCCTTCCCCCGAGACCACCTCCAGGGGGAGCTGGGGATAGACCGGGAACAGCGCGGGGGATTCTGCGGACATGCGGTTTACAGCCAGGCGGGGGTGGGGACCGTGAGCCCCGCGGTTTCGGGGAAGCCGAGCAGGAGGTTCATCCACTGGACGCCGCCGCTCGCGGCGCCCTTCCCGAGGTTGTCCAGGGCGGCGAAGGCGACGACGGTCTCGCCGTCGGTGGCGCCGCCCACGACGGTGATCGCCGAGCCGACGGTCTCCTTGAGCCGCGGCGCGGAGGCGACCCGGACGAGCGGAGCCCCGCCGTAGAAGTCGCGGAACGCCGCGTCGAGGTCGTCGTCGGTGAGCGGCGACCGGCTCCTCGCGAAGACCGTGGCGTGGATCCCCCGCGCGAACGGCCCGGAGTGCGGAACGAAGCGGACCCGCGCCGGGCGCTCCCCAGGCACGGCCAGCAGGTCCTCCATCTCGGGGGCGTGGCGGTGCTGGAGCGGCTTGTAGGCGAAGAGGTTCGCGTGCCGGAGCGGATGGTGCGTCGTCTCCTTGGGCAGGCCGCCCGATCCGGTGCTGCCGGTGACCGCGGAGACGTGGAGTTCGGGCTCCACGAGCCCGGCGTGCCGCAGGGGTGCGGCGGCCAGGGCCGCCGCGGTGGCGAAACACCCGGGATGCGCGACCCGCCCGGGTCCGCCGCCGGTGTCCACGCCGGCCAGTTCGGGGAGGCCGCAGCGGAACTCGGCGAGGAGGTCCGGCTCCGGATGCGGGATCCCGTAGATCTCCTGGTAGCGGGCCGGGTCGGAATGCCGGAAGTCGGCCGACAGGTCCACCACCGGCAGGTCGCAGCCGACCGCGTCGGCGGCGGCGAGGAGGGTGGCCACCTGCGGCGCGGACGCCTTGTGGGGAGCGGCGGAGAACGCGGCGAGGCCGGAATGCTCTCCGGCGGCGGCGCCGAGCGTTTCGGCAAGGTTGGCGGGGGCGACGAACGTCTCCTCCGGAAAGCTGGCCGCCAGGTTGGGGAAGGACTCCGCGATCGGGAGTCCCGCGTGGCTCGCCGAGACGGCGCCGGCGAGCCGCATGCCGGGATGCCCGGCGATCCAGCGGAGCAGCTCCCCGGCCACGTATCCGGAGGCGCCGAGGACCAGCGCTCCCACGGGGAGCTGTCCGTTGTCGTGCATCACGCGATCCCTCCCAGGCTCTCCGGGCCGATGGCCGCCTGCAGGCGGTCCAGGATTCCCTGTTGGCCCGACTTCGTGTGGCTCGCGACGAAGATCGTGTCGTCGCCCGCCACCGAGCCGGCCGCCTCCGGCCACGCCTCGGTGTCGATGGCGTGGGCGACCCGCTGGGCGCCCCCGGGCAGAGTGCGGACCACCACGAGGTGAGGCCCGGCGGAGGAGAATCCCTCGATGAGCGCCGCGAGTCCCGGAAGCTGGGAACGCCGCTCGGGAGCGAGCCGGTAGCGGCCGCCGACCTTCCGGGCCCCGACCTCGCGGAGGTCGCGGCTCACGCACGACTGGGTGACCGAATGCCCGTGCGCCTCGAGATAGGCGACGAGTTCCGACTGCGTGCGGGCCCGGGCTTCGAGCAGCGCGGCGCGCAGGAGAGCCCGGCGCTCGGCCGCCTCGCCGGGGTGTGCAGCGCGGTTTTTCATATTATGCGCAAAATATACCACAAGACGCACCGGCGTTCCCAGCCGTACGCGTCGTGAGGGGGATGGGCGCTCGCCTCAGAACCGGTAGCGGATCTGGCCCATGACCTGCCGGCGGAGGACGTCGCCGAAGATGTGGTTCTGGATCTCCTGGTTCAGCACGTTGAGCACCTGGATGGACGGCTGGATGCGGCCGTCGAACAGACGCACGCGAGCGCTGGCGTTCACCATGGTGAACGCCTCCGTCCAGCCGTGGAACCGCTCGTTCAGGACGTCGGTCCAGTAGGAGCGGTCGCTGTAGTTCAGCGAGGCCGCGAAGGTCCAGGGACCGGAGCTGGCGTCGAACCCGGCGTTCAGCCGGTGCGCGGCCGGAATGCTGACGGCCTCGCCGTCGAATCCCTTCGCTTCGGGCTCGGCCTGCCACGAGTAGTTGACATACCCCCCCACGCCGCCGCGGCGGCCGTTCAGACCCACCTCGAACCCGGAGTCACGGATGGATTCGCGGTTCACCCATCCGAGCGACGAGGGAAGCTCGAGACCGGTCGTGACGCCGAGGATGTCCACCAGAACCGCCGGATTCGCCGCGATGGCGGCGACCGGCCGCGGCAGCGTCCCGGGAGGGAGGCGCCGGGCGTAACCCGCGATGAACTGCTGGACCCCGGCGAAGGCCTGGTTCCACCCGGGGGGCGGGTTCCGGGTGGACCAGAGCCCGGTCACGGTGGAGTCGATGACGTCTCGGCGTTCGTTGACATAGACGGACGCGCTCGCGCCGATCCAGTCGTTCAGGGCGCCGGCCCATCCAGCCTCGTAGGCGAAGAGGCGTTCCGCGAGCAGCTCCGGGTTGCCGGCGAAGTGGAGTGGACTGAAGAAGCCGACCGGCGCCGGCAGCAGCGCCTCCGGAATCCGGGCGCCGCCCGGCAGGCTCCGGATGAAGGGAGTGAGGTCGAAACGGATCCCGTTCCCCACTCCGAAATCCGCGTAGGAACTGCGGAGCGACGGGGAACGGAAGGCCTGGTTGTAGGACACCCGGAAGGCCTGGTCCGGGGCGGGCTTGAAGATGAGGGTGGTTCGCGGCGAGAGGACGAACTCGTCGAGGACGCTCACCCGGTCCGCGCGGACGCCGGCGATCCAGCGCCAGCGGTCCCCGAGGAAGATCTCGTCGTTCAGGTAGAACCCCTGTTCGTTCCGGTCCTCCGCGGCGGGCGCGATCCCCATGTCGACCTTGATGAGCCGCAGGTTTCCGCCGTAGGAGAGGACGTGACGGCCGCCGAGAACCCTGGTGTCCTTCACGCTGAGGTCGTAGGTGTCCTGGTCGCTGTGCCCGGTCAGGAGCTGATCGGGCCTGCTGCGCACCAGGAGCGACTGGATGTCCATGCGGGACGAGTTCACGAAGGCCCCAATCTCCAGCGCGTCCCGCCGGTACTGCACCCGCCCCCAGGCGATCCGGGAGCCCGGTTCGAAGCCGAACGGGCCGAGCGCCGTGTAGAAGACGCCCTGGTTCCCGCCGTAGCCGCCGGACAGCGTGACCCGGGAGTCCCCCGGGGTGTCCCAGTCCGCCCGGAAGTCCACTTTCGGGGTCCGGGACTCCAGTCCCTCGATCGGCGGGTAGGGCGTCCCGGTGTCGTTCGGGACCTCGCCGACCGGGCGGGCGAACGCGTCCGAACGGCTGAAACTGACGCTGATCCGGTAGGCGAGGGTGTCGCTCACCGCCTGGGCGTGGGTCAGGGCGCCGGAGAAGGAGTTTCCGGCGTCCATGGGGTTTCCGGTGACGTTCCGGTCGAAGGTGCCGAACCGGAGATCGAGCGTCGTGCCCGCGGCGTCGCGCGGCGCCTTCGTGATCATGTTGATCACCCCGGTCATGGCGTTTGCGCCCCAGACCGCCGAGGCGGGACCGTTCACGACCTCGATCCGCTCCAGGCCGTCCAGGTCCCCGGACAGCATGCTCCAGGCAACGCCCCCGTACTCCTGGTGCACCGGCCTGCCGTCCACCATGACGAGCTGGTGGCGGGCCCCCGTGATGGAGGAGGAGCGGCTGGTCACGGTGTACGACGAGTTCGTCATCCGGGTCACGTTCACCCCCGGCGCCTGACGGAGCACGTCCGAGTAGTCCGAGCCGGCCTGGGCCTCCAGTTGTTCGCTGCCGATCACCGTCACCGCGGCCGGCGCGTTCACGATCTCCTGCTCGACGCGGGACGCCGAAACCACCACCTGGTCGGTGAAGCGCAACGCGACCGGCTGATCCTCGGTCTCTTCGGATTCCTGTTCCGCCGTCGCCTGCTGCTCCTGCCGTTCGTTGCCCCCGTGCCCGATGGCGCCGGGGGCCGGGATCGCCGGACCGATGAGCACCAGGGGAAGGGCGGCCGGGAGCACCCACCGGGCTCCCGTCAGGCTGCGTTGGTGTTCCATGAGTTCCTCCTTGAAACATTGTCGAGATCGAGTGCCGATCACGTCGAGATGACCCGGTCACCGCCGGCGCCCGGGCCGGCGGCTGCCGGGTGCCCCGGATGCCGGCCGGACCCCGTCCCCGCCGCCAGGCGGTAGATCGCGGGCACCAGCAGCAGGGTGACGAGCGTCGCGAACGCTACCCCGAACGAGAGCGAGACCGCCATCGGGATGAGCACCTGCGCCTGCACGCTCCCTTCGATCATCAGGGGCGCCAGTCCTCCGCAGGTGGTCACCGAAGTGAGGATGACGGGCCGGAAACGGAGCGGTCCGGCGGCGAGCGCCGCTTCCCGGACCGACGCCCCGCCGGCGCGGCTCCGGTTGATGAAGTCGAGGAGCACGAGGGCGTCGTTCACGACGATTCCGGTGAGCGGCACCATCCCGATGAAGCTGGTGAGGGACAGGGGAAGGCCCACGACCTGGTGACCGAAAACGGCCCCGGCGAGCCCGAAAGGCACCGCGGCCATGATCACGAACGGCTGGACCCACGAGGACAGCGGGACGGCGAGCAGGACGTACACGAGGATCAGGGCCAGGACCAGGTGCCTGCGGAGCGCCGCCATGGTCTCCTGCTGATCGCCGGCGCTCCCCACGACTTCGAACCCGAGTTCGGGAAAACGGTCCCGGACGGCGGGGATCATCCGGGCCCCGGCTTCGGCGATCAGTCCGCCGGGGGAGGCCCGCTCCGGATCCACGCTCGCGCTGACCGTGACGGTGCGCTGATCGTCGAGCCAGCGGATGACGGACGGACCCCGCTCCTGCGAGATCTCCGCCACCTGGCCGATCGCGACCGGCTCGCCGTCGCCCCGCCGTATCCGCATCCGGGTGACGGCGTCGAGACTCTGCCGGCTCGACTCCGGATACCGCAGGATGACCCGGAGTTCGTCGCGTCCGCGCTGGATGCGCTGGATCTCCTCGCCGTAAAACGCCTGACGCAGCTGCCTGCCGAAGTCCGCGGCGCCGATCCCCGTCGCCGGGCCCCCGGAACGGACCCGGGCGACGAGTTCGGGAGCCTCGCCCTCGAGGTCGTCCGAGACCGAGATGACCCCCGGGAACTCCCGTATCAGCGCCGCGAGCGCCGCCGCCGCCGCCCGGAGTTCCTCGGGCGCGTCCCCGCGAATCCGGATCGACAGGTCGCTGCCCTGCCCGATGACCGAGGTGAGCACGGTGGCCTCGCCTCCGTGCGGGAGGGAGCCGGCGAGCGCGCGCAGCTGGTCGGCGATCCGGCGGGGGGGAACCTCGGCCCGTTCCTCCGCGGGCGCCAGCTCCCAGATGAGCTGGCCGATCCGGGCGTCCGCGCGGACCTCCGCTCCCCCGAGCTCGCCGCCGACGCCCACCGGAAACCGCTGTCCCACCATCACGGCGAGGTTTTCGTGCGGATCGATGCCGTGTTCGGCCTCGAAGTCCCGCCGCACGCGCCCGATCGCGGCCTCGAGTTCGTCCACCACCTCGGCAGTGGCCGCCGCGGTCGAGCCCGGCGGCAGCGAAACCTGCACCCGCACCGCGTCGGAGTCGAAGGGGGGCGCCGGCTCCACCGGGATCCAGCGGCCCCCGACGAGACCGAGCGCCAGCGCGAGCGACACCACGCCGAGGGCCACGGTCGCCCCGGGGTTGTCGATGGACCAGCGGAGCGCGGGCCGGTAGAGCGATTCCACCGTCCAGTCGAGCCCGGCCTGGATCCGGTCCCGGATGCGCGCGAGCCGCCGGCTCGGACGAACGGAAAGCCCGCCGTGGGCCAGGTGATGGGGCAGGATCCAGGCGGCGTCCAGCATCGAGAACGCCAGCACCGGGATCACGATGCGGGGAAGCGTCCCCATGAGTTCGCCCCAGACGCCGGGAAGCCCGAGGAGCGGCGAGAACGCCGCCATGGTGGTCAACACCCCGAACGACGCCGGGAAGAGGACCTGCCGGACGCCGCGGATCGCCGCTTCCGACGCCCCCGTCCGCCTCGCGGCGATGTGCCGGTGCACGTTCTCGCCGACCACGATGGCGTCGTCCACCACGATGCCGAGGGTGACGATGAAGCCGAACATGCTCACCATGTTCAACGTCACGCCGAGTCCGGGCATCAGCAGGAAGGCGCCGAAGAACGCCACCGGCAGCCCCGCCGCGGTCCAGACCGCGACGCGGGTGGAGAGCGTGAAGAAGAGGACGAGGAAGATGAGCGCCAGACCCTGCAGACCGTTGCGGACGAGCACTTCCATGCGGCTGTCGAAGAGCCGCCAGGCGTCGGCCCAGGGGGTCAGCGTGAGCGCGGGCGGCAGCCGCCGGGCGGTCTCCCGGACCTGCTCCTGGACCGACGTCACCGTCTCGAGCAGCCGCGCGTCCGGGGCCAGCATCACCTCGAGGAAGACCGCCGGCTCCCCGTTCATCCGCGCCGCCCGCTGGACATCGGTGAAGCCGTCGGTCACGGTGGCCACGTCCCCGAGCGTGACGAAGCCGCCCCCCGGGGTGGCGATGAGCGGAATCCGGGCGAACGCCTCCGCGCTCCCGGCTTCCGCCTCGGTCCGGAGCCGTACTTCGCTGACGCCGGTCCGGACCGAACCGGCCGGGATGTCCGTCGAAGCGCGGCGGATCGCCGCCGCGACCTGGTCGAAGGTGAGTCCGAAGCGGGACAGGACGTCCTCGGACACTTCGATGGCGATCTCGTAGTCCCGGCCGCTCGCCGTCTCCACCGCCGCGACGCCCGGAACCCGGGAGAGGTCCTCCCGGACCCGGTGCGCCGCCTCGGTGAGCGCCCGCTCGCCGGCCTGCCCGTGCACCGCGACCCGCAGCAGCAGGCGCCGCGCGGAACTCTCGGTGATGACCGGGTCCTCGGCGTCGGCGGGCAGGCTGGTGATCGACTCGACGCGTTCCCGGACCTCGTCGCTGACGTTCTGGAAGTCGGCCCAGTACTCCAGCTCGACGGTGAGAGTGCCGATCCCGTCGCGCGCGGTTCCGGAGACCTCCCGGATCCCGCCGACGTCCCGCAGCGCTTCCTCCATGGGCTTGAGGACGCTCGCTTCGATGTCGGAGGCGCCGGACCCCGGCCAGGCGGTCCTGACGGTCAGGGTCGAAGGGCTCGTCTCCGGGACCAGCTCCTGCGGGACGCCGCGAATCGTGAGGATGCCGGCCAGCGAGATCGCGAACAGGAGGAGGTTCGCCGCGACCCGGTTCCTGACGAACCAGGCGATCACTCCCCGCGAGGGAGGCCCGCCGGCCGGCGCGGCGGGCAAGACGTCCTCGGGCATCGAAACTTCCCGAGCTACGGTGCGGGGCGCGCGAGCCGGAGGTACCCGGGCCTGCCGGGCCCGGCGGTCTCGCGGATCACACCCCGGCTTCTCCGCCGGAATCCAGCTTGAGCATCTCGGCGACGATCAGCACCGCCGGAATGAAGAACAGGAGCCCGATGCTCGCGAAGGCGAGTCCCGCCGTGAGGCTGATGATCATCGGAACGGTGTACTGCACGGTCTCGCTCTTGTCGTAGAGCAGCGGCAGGAGACCGACGATCGTGGTGGCGCTCGTGATCACGATGGGACGCGCGCGATCCCGGGCGGCGGCGGAGATCGCGGCGATGACCGGGAAGTCCGGGTTCTCCCGCCGCATTCCGTTGTACCGGTCCATCAGGAGCAGCGTGTCGTTCACCACGACCCCGGAGACGGCGACCAGGCCGAAGAGGGAGACGTAGTTCAGTTCGTAGCCGAGCACGAAATGCCCCAGCACGGCGCCCACGCCGGCCATCGGCAGGCCGGCGAGCGCCAGGAAGGGCTGCGCCAGGTTGCGCATCTGGGACGCCAGCAGCCCGAAGACCGCGAGCATGGCGAGCGGGAACGTCCAGGCGAGCGTCCCGGCGGTAAGCCTGCTCTGACGGGTCGATCCGGCCGCGTGGACCTCGAGCCCCGGGTGGCGCTCGACGAGTGCCGGGAGGATCTCCCCGCTCACGGCGCGCTGTAGCCGGAGGCCGGCCGCGACCTCCGGGTCGAAGTGGGCGGTTACGGTGGCGGTGCGACGCCCGTCGAGCCGCGTCAGCGTGGCGTAGTCCTGGATCTCGGTGATCCGCGCGACCGTGGACAGGGGCGCGTCCTTTCCCGGGCCCAGGGAGATGCGCTCGTCCAGCAGGTCCCGCAGACTGCGGCGGCGTTCCGCCGGATAGCGGACGACGACCCGGATTTCGTCCGGCCCACGCTGGATTCGCTGGGCCTCGGCGCCGAAGAATGCGTCCCGGAGCTGGTTGGCGAGACGCCGGGGGGTCAGTCCGGCCATGAAACCGGCCTCGCTCAACTGGATGTCGTAACGCCGGGCTCCGGGAGCGAGTGTGTCGTGGACCTCCCGCACGGCCCCGATGTCCAGGGCGGCATCCCGCAACTCGTCCACCGCCCGGGCGACGACCTCCAGATCGTCGTGCGCCAGGGTGTAGGAGACGCTCGGAGAGAACATGTCCGCGCTGGTCACGAAGTGGACCCGCTCCGCGCCCTGGATCTCTCCCAGCCGGTCCCGCCACAGCCTCAGGAAGTCCAGTTCATCCAGGGGGCGCGGCGACGGAGCGAACCTGACCTCCACGGTGGCCAGGTGCGTCCCTTTCGGGTAGTTCCGGGTCCCCACCATCGCCTGCCGGGGCAGCCGCTGGCCGACGAGCACCGCGATGGATTCGAGCTGGCCACCGCCGACCGCCTGATCCGCGGCGCGAGCCGCCCCGGCGAGCTGTTCCGCCGCCGCTGCGGTGGTCCGGACCGGGGTTCCCGCGGGCATGGTGATTTCCGCCGCCAGGCGGTCGGAGCCCAGGCTGGCGGGGAACGGATTGATGGGAACCGCCTCGACGACGACGAGCATCAGCGCCAGCACCACCGCCCCGGCCACCGCGGCGATCACCACGAACGGCGCGCGCACTGCCCGGGCGATGGCCCGCACCAGCTTTCCCTGAATGAGCTCGTCGAACCCGGCGCGGGTCCGTGCCTGGATCTGGGCGAGGGGCGAGAGACTCCAGCGCCGGTCTCCCGCGAGATGTCCGGGAAGGACGAAGAAGGCCTCGACCAGCGAAAACAGCAGGACCAGGATGACCGCGATCGGTACCACCCGGAACATCTGTCCCAACGCGCCCTCGAGCGGGAGCAGGGCCGCGAAGGCCACCATGGTGGTGAGTCCTCCCACGATCACCGGCCCGCCGACCGACCGCACCCCGGCAATCGACGCCGCCGCGCCGCGGCGCCCCCGCTCCCGCTGTCTGGCGATGGCCTCGCCCACCACGATCGCATCGTCCACCACGATGCCGGTCACCACGAAGAAGGCGAACACGGTGAGAACGTTGAGGGTGAGACCGAAGGCGTCGAACAGCAGGAATGAGCCCACAAAGGACACGGGGATACCCACCGCGACCCAGAGCGACATCCGCAGGTCGAAGATCAGCAGCAGCGCGACGAAAACGAGGACGGCGCCGAAGAGCCCGTTGCGGGCCATCCGGGAGAGCCGGTAGTCGATGATCCGGGTCTCGTCGTCCCACAGCGCGATGTCTGCGCCGGACGGCGGGGCATAGCCGTCGAGGAAACCCTTGACCTCTCCCGCGACCTCCTGGGGGGGCTGTCCCGCCCCCGCATGAACGCGAACGAACACGGCCGGCCGGCCGTCGATCCTGGCGGACACCTCCGCTTCGTCGAAGCCGTCCCGGACCGTCGCCACGTCCCGGGTCCGCACGAGCGAGCCGTCCGGGCGGGCGAGCAGGACGATGTCCCGGAACTCGTCCGCGGTCTCGCGTTTCGCGAGGGTGCTGATGACCACGTCGCCCGCATCCGTCCGCACCTCGCCCCCGGTCGCGTTCACGGACGACCCGCGAATGCGGCGCACCACTTCGTCGATCGTGAGTCCGTAGCGCCTCAGGGCCTCCTCGCTCAGCTCGATCTGGATCTCGCGGTCGCGCACCCCGGCCAGGGACACGAAGGACACCGAGGGCAGCGCGAGGAGGTCCGCCCGGAGCGCCTCGCCGGCTCCGCGCAGCCCGTCCTCGTCGAGGTCCGTCGAGGCCAACGCAAAGGTCAGGACCGACCGGATCACTTCGGTCCGCACGATTTCAGGTTGATCGGCCCGCGCCGGCGGGAAGTTCTCGATGCGCTCCACCGCCGTCCGGGTGGCGTTCAGCACGTCCACGGCGTCCGCGAAGGGCTTCAGTTCCAGCGTGACCTGGCTCCGCCCCTCGCTCGAGGTCGCGATCACGCGCTCCACGCCGACGATGCCGGAGACCGCCTCCTCGATCCGTGCGGTGACGTCCGCCTCGACCTCCGCCGGGGTCGCGCCCCGGAAGGGCACCGCGACCGTGATCGAGCGCGGGTCGTAGTGCGGCGCGCGCTCGACGGTGAGCCGGGAGGCGGCGAACAGGCCGCCGCCGAGCAGCAGCAGCATGAGGAGGTTGGCGGCGACGTGGTTCCCCGCGAACCAGGCGACCGGTCCCCGGGGGGCGTCCGGACGGGATCCGGAGGGGGGCGTTCGCTCTTCGCCCTGTTGGTTCATGGTGTCCATCCCGCTGACCTCGGGTCGGCGCGCCTACTCGGCGACCCGGACGGCGAGTCCGGGCCGCGCTCCGACGACCCGGCCCACCACGACGCCCTGCCGGGGATCGAACGCTTCGACCAGCCAGCCCGCTTCGGTCCTCCCGAGCGTGGTGGGGGTGACGGACCGCAGGGCGCCGCCGTCCACCACCCAGACATTCCCGCCGGGCTGTTCGGCGGCCTCGGGAAGCGCGAAGACGTCCGAGAGGACGGGCCCTCCGAGGCCGACGATGGCGAACGTGCCGGGCCGGGGAAGGTTGCGGGCGTTCCCGCGAAACGCGAGGAACAGGGTGACGAGCCGGCTCTCCCGATCCACGACGGCCGCGACCCGGTCCACCGACGCGGCGAACTCCCGTCCTCCGGCGCGCACCGTGGCGCGGCGGCCGACGATCGGCTCGAGGCTGGCCAGCTCTTCCTGGGAGATCTGGGCCTCCACCTGGAGCGCTCCGTTCCGGTACACGAGTCCGAGCGGCGTATCCCGCCCCACGACCTGGCCGACCGTGGCCCGGGCGCCGGCGACCTGCCCATCGAAGGGAACCGAGATCTCCGTGCGGGAGAGAACGATTTCCGCCTGTTCCACCCCCTTCAGCGCGCGGTCGAGGTCCGCCGCTTTCTCGGCGATCCTGGCCGTTCGGGCGACGAGCGGCGGCGGCTCCTCCCCGGGATGGTCCCGGTGGAATTCCCGGACCGCGGCCTCCGCCTTGTGCTCCTGCCGGAGCAGGCGCGCCTCCGCGTAGCGCACCCGCGCCTGGGCGGCCTCGAGGCGGTTCGTGGCGTCGCGCTGATCGATCCGGACCAGCGTCTCCCCGGCCGAGAACGAGCCGCCGTTCCGGAGGGCGGGAGCCACGAAGACCACTTCGCCGCGGTTGTGGCTGAACAGCCGCACCCCGTCCAGAATGGTGACCGCGCCGGTGGTACGCACGTTCTGCGCGGCCTCGCCCGGCGCCGGCCGGATGACGGTGACGGTCGGGACCCCCGGCTCGGCGAGTCTCAGGTCGTCCGTGTGCGCCTGCCCCTGGGGAGCGCGGGCGAACCAGATGGCCACGAGTACGCCAACGACGATGACGACGATCTGCAGGGTTCCGCGCCAGCCCCCGCGTTCGGCCCTGGCGCCGCCTTCTTCCAACATGCTGACCTCCCGTCCCGGGAAGCGGCGGCACCGGCGAACTCCGATTCAAGACCGGGCCGGCATTCCGACGCCTCCCCAATACGCCAATTGTTGCTCAACTGGGACCGTATTCACCATGCGAATCATCCACCTGCCACGAGCCGCCGCGGCCATGCATCCGGGGACGAGCATCTATCCTCCGTCAGCCCGTGCCCGACGCCGACCGCCACTCCGTCCGCCGCATCGTCCGCACCGCCTTCGCGGCCGGCGGAGCGATCTTCGCGTTCATCATCTGGCAGCTCTACCTCCGGCCGCCGGCGGCCTCGGTTCCCGAATGGACGGCGGCGCTCCCCGCGGTGAACGCCGCCTTCAACGCCACCACCACCTCGCTCATCGCCCTGGGGGTGGTTTCGATCCGCGCCGGACGGCGCCGGCTCCACGTCGGCTTCCAGATCGCGGCCCTCGTCTCCGCGGCGCTCTTCCTCGCCGGCTACCTCACCTACCACCACTTCCAGGGGGACACCCCGTACCCGGGGACCGGGACGTTGCGCCCCATCTACTTTTTCTTCCTGATCACCCACATCCTGTCGTCCGCGGTGTCCGTGCCGCTCATCCTGACCACCGTTTCGTTCGCCGCGACCCGCCGGTTCGCGTTCCACCGCCGCTGGGCGCGGGTCACGGTCCCCGTCTGGCTCTACGCATCCATGACCGGCCTGATCGTCTACGCAATGCTTCACGGGTGACCCCGTCGAGCGGTTTCCGAACGGGGCCATGCGCCAAATGAACTCCAGACCTCCACTCCCGAGCAAGCGGGGGCCCCGTTCGGAAAACGCCGGCAGCGAACCCCAGGTTCGCTGCCATCCCTGTTTTTCGACAACGCCGCAAACGCTGCTCCGCGCCAGGCGCGTGCGGCAGCGGAGCGCCGGTCTCCGACCGGCATCGCGGCCCCGAGGGCCGCGAAACCGCACGCCGCTGCTCAGCCTCGTCGCGCACCGACTCCACCAGGGCGCTGAGCGGGAGAAGTACGGGCTAGGGTTCCGGTCCCTCTCGAAAAGGAGTTGTCCGATGACCCGAATTCCCCTTCTCGCCGTCGTTCTCGCCGCGGCGCTCGCCCTTCCGGCCGCCGCCCAGGACGCGCTTCCCCGCGGCGCGGTGAGCACCGACGTCGGCGGCGCGTCCCTCATGATCGACTACGGCCGTCCCGACCTCGGCGAGCGCCTGCTTCCCGACCTGCTCAACATGCTGCCGGACGACCGCGTGTGGCGGGCCGGCGAGAACCAGGTGACGATCCTCGAGACCTCGGGAGCGGTGAAGATCGGCGGCGAGACGGTGCCCGCGGGGCGCTACAGCCTCTATCTCCACGTTCCGGAATCGGGCGGCTGGTCGCTGCTGGTGAACCGGCACCAGGGCATCGCGCTCGGCGAGCTCTGGGACCAGGCGCCGGAGCCGATGCGCGCCGAGCCCTGGCCGATGCTCAGCGGCTACGGCCAGATCGAGGACCAGGAGCAGGCGCGGATCTCCCTCGACGAGGCCGAGACCTCCGGCGACGGGAACGTCTTCGAGATCAGCGCCGGCGACGGGATGCTCCGCTTCGCCTGGGGCGGCGTCGCCTACCAGACGACCCTGGCTTCTCCCTGACGGGATAACCACGCCGGCCGGGGACCGCCGGTCTTCAGACCGGCACGCGGGCCGCAGGCCCGCAAAGCGCGCAGGGCTGCCCCGGGAACGGATCGTGCTTCCGCGCGTTTTGTCTTCCCGAAGCGCATGGCCACCCTGAATCCGGCAATCCCCTTCGCCGCCTCCGGCCCGGGGGCGGCGGCGCTCGATTCCGACGCCGCGCTGATGGCGCGGGTCCAGGCGGGCGACCTCGACGCGTTCGAGCCGCTGGTCCGGCGCTACGAGCGGCGGCTCTTCGGGTACTTCCTGAACCTCGTCGAGGACCCGGCGGCCGCCGCCGACCTGGCGCAGGAGACCTTCGTCCGGGTTTACCGCGCTTCCGCGCGCTACCAGGAGTCCGGCCGGTTCGAATCCTGGCTGTTCCGGATCGCCGCGAACCTGGTGCGGAGCCGCCAGCGCCGGCCCGACCAGCGGCTGCCGCACCTCTCGCTCGACGAAGCGCCCGCGGGGGCGGCGGAGCTCGCGGTCCGCGGCCGGGAGGCCCGCCCCGACGAGGCCACCTGGCGGGCCGAGGTGCGGGACGCGCTCCAAAGCGCGCTGCCCCGCCTCCCGCTTGTCTTCCGGGAAGCCGTGCTGCTGCGTGACGTGGAGGGGCGGTCCTACCGCGAGATCGCGGAAATGCTGGGCGTCGAGGAGGGGACGGTGAAGTCCCGCGCCCACCGGGGCCGGCAGCGCCTGCGCGAGCTGCTCGCCCCCATGTTCGAAGAAGCCATGACCAAAAAAAACTGTTGCGAGGGAGTTTCCTGATGCCTGGCAGACCCACCGACGACGAGCTGCGCGAGATGCTGCGCACGCTGCCGCGTCCCGAGCCGCCGTCCGGCTTCGCCGACGGCGTCATGAGCCGGGTACGGGCCGAAGAGCGGCGCCGACGCTTCCGGCCCTGGTTGCTCGCGGCTGCCGCGATGGCGCTGGTGGCCTCCGGGCTCCTGGTCCGGTCCGTGTGGGACGGGGCGCGAACCGAAGAGCCGCTGGTCGCGGAGGCGCCGGCCCCGGCCGAGCCGGCCGCCGCGGCAGCTCCCGCGGACCCGGACATCCGGGAGTTCGAAGCGATCGTCGAGGAATACCGGCTGCTCGCCGAAGAACTCGATGCCATGCGCCGCCTCGGCGGCGACTCCGCCGAAGGACCGATCCTCCGGATCGGCGGCGACGAGGATGTGGACCTGTTCCTGGACCTCGAGTCCTATCTGGACCCTCCCGCCCGGCCGCCGGGCGCCTCCCTCGTGGTCCCCGCCTCGACCCGCCCCCGCCGCTGATCCCAATGTTCAAGGAGAAGAAAAAGATGATGACCGTGAACCAGAAGTCCTTCCGCGCCGCCGCGCTCGCGGTCGCCGCCGCCCTCGCGGTTCCGGCGCTCGCCGCCGCGACGCCGCAGGAACCGGCCCAGCCCGTCCGGGCGACGGCCCCGGCGTTGGCCGCCGCCGAAGCGGAATCCCCCGCCCTTCAGATCATGATCCGGGGCCCGATGAGGCCGCGCGTGGTGGTGGGCCGCTCGGGGCACGGCTACCTGGGAGTCCAGTTGGTGGACATCACCGAGGAACTGCGCGAGTTCTACGGTGCGCCGAGGGACGCCGGAACCCTCATCTCGGTGGTGGCCGAAGACAGCCCGGCCGCTGCCGCCGGCTTCGAAGTGGGTGACGTGATCACCGCGGTCGCCGGCGAACCGGCCGAGAACTCCTGGGACGTGGTGCGCTCGGTGGCGCAGTTCGACGCGGACGAGGAGGTCTCGGTGGAGGTCATTCGCGACGGGGCCCCGGTGACCCTGACCGCCACGCTCGCCGAACGGGAGGGAGCCGTCTGGTTCGGCCGCGGAGATCGTCCAAACTTCGAGGAGTTCCACTTCGAGATGCCCGATCTGGAGGGCCTCGAGGCGCTGCGGGACCTTCCCTCGACGATCAGCGACGAGACCCGGGAGGCCATGCGGGAAGCGATCGAGGCCGCCCGCGAACACATGAGCGAGTTCGACTACGAGGCCCTTCAGGAGCGGCTCGCCGCAACCGAAGAGCGCCTCCGCGAACTGGAGAGAAAACTCGCGGAACGCGAACGTTAGAAGGAACACCCGGGTCGGAGCGCCCTCACGGCTGAAGCGGCCTGGAACGCCGGTCTCCAGACCGGCACGCGCGGTGCTCCGCACCGCGCACGTCGCGCCTCCACTCCGCCTCACGGCGCGCACGGCCGGAAACGCAGGACTTCCCGATGGCGCGGTCCCGGAGGCAGCCCGTACCCTCTCCAGGGCCCGCCGCCCCCGGGAGGTCCCCATGTCTCACGCACCCTTCTCCCCCCTCTCCCGACCCCTCGGCTTCGAGTGCTACCCCGCCGGGCTCGGCCCGAGCCGGCGCGCGTTCCTGAGGGCCGTCGCGGCCACCGCGGCGGGGGCCGCCACCGCCGGCGCCCTCCCGGGATGTGACACCGCTCCGGCCACGCAGGACGCGGCGCCGGAACCCGCCGCGGCCGAAAGCGCGGCGGACGCCATGGGTTCGGTCCCGGTCTTCCCGGAAGGGGGCTTCGCCGAGGACGCCGTCCGGATCGGCTTCAACGAGAACCCCCTCGGACCCTCCCCGAAGGCGCTCGCCGCCATCGCCGCCGACGGCCTCGCCGCCGGGCACCGCTACAACTATCCCGAGACGGTCCGCGACCGGATCGCCGCGCATCACGGCGCGCGCCGCGAGAACGTCCTCGTCGGCTGTGGCTCCACGGAGTTCCTGCAGTTCCTCCCCTGGGGCTTCCTGAAGCCCGGCACGACGAGTCTGGTCCTCCCCGAGATCACCTACGGCTGGTGCGGCGGGGTGGCTTCGGCAATCGGCGCCGAGGTGATCCGCACCCCGATGGGTCCGGAGGGCACGCTCGACATCGCGGCCATGCGCGCCGCCGTCCGGCCCGACACCCGGATCGTGTATCTCGCGAACCCCAACAACCCGACCGGCGCCGCGGTGTCCGGGGACGAGATCGCCTCACTCGCCGAAGCGGTACCCGAAGGCGGGATCCTCATCGTGGACGAGGCCTACGCCGAGTTCCTCCCGGAGGACGCCGTCTCGCAGGCGCTGACCGGCGGACCCGTCATCGTGGCCCGCACCTTCTCGAAGGCGTACGGCATGGCCGGCCTCCGCGTCGGCTACGTGATCGGATCCGGTCCGATGTTCGAGAAGGCGACCGGCGTCTGGTGGGGCGACTTCGGCCTCAACACCGCGGCGGCGATCGCCTGCGGTCCGGCGCTCGCCGACCGCGAGCACGTCGAGAAGTACGTGCAGACCGTGGACGACGGCCTCGCCGAGCTGCGCGCCGGACTCACCGAGCTCGGCTGCCGGCCGTGGCCGTACCGGGCGCCCTTCCTGATGGCGGACACCGGAAGCGAGGCCCTCCCGTTGGTCTGGGATCTCTTCCGCCGCGGGATCTACGTCCAAGACGGCGCCGGTTGGGGCCTTCCGACCTTCCTCCGCATCTCGGTGGGCCTCTCCGGGCACCACCAGGCCCTGCTCGGCGCGCTCCGGGAGATCCGCAGCGCCTGAGGGGCGTCGCTGCGGCTCAGACCCGCCAGGTCTCGCTGACCGGAACCGCCAGCATTCTCGGATCACCCAGCGGCAGGATGTCCTGGCCGGTGTGGAAGAGGATTCCTCCGGCGAAGTCCTTCCCGCACCGCTCCGCGAGGCGGGCGAGGCCGCGGCCGTCGCCGGGCGACGGTGACGATCCGGCCTTGATCTCGAAACCCCAGGTGCGGGCGCCGCGGGTCATCACCAGGTCCACTTCCACCTGGTCCTTGTCCCGGTAGTGCCAGAACTCGAGATCGGGATCGGTCCAGGCCGCCTGGGCGATCAACTGCTGGACGACGAGGGACTCCAGCAGGTGCCCCAGCAGGTCCCGGTTTCCGGCGAGGTCCGGGGCGGTGAGCGCGGCAAGCGTCGCGGCCAGGCCGCTGTCCACGAGGTGCACCTTCGGCGAACGGATGAGGCGCCGGCCCGGGCTGCGGTGCCAGGCCGGCAGGCGGCGAACCAGGAAGAGCCGTTCCAGAGCGCTCAGGTAGTGCTCCACCGTGCTGCGGTGAAGATCCACGTCGCCCGCCAGGCTGGCGGCGCGGAAGAGCCGGCCCTTCCGATTCGCAAGGAGCGCCAGCAACCGTCCGAGTTCGCCTGCGTCCCGGATTCGGGCCACGTCCCGGACGTCGCGTTCGATGACGGTCCGCAGGTACTGGCGATGCCACGCCCGGGTCGTGGCGGGAGTCAGTGGGAGCACGGAGGGGTAGCCCCCCGCCACGAGACGTTCTTCAAGGCTGGGGCCCGCGTCGGCCGGGCCGCCGCCGACCCGAGGGCGGATCGCGCCATCGAGCAGCAGCCGGAGGAACTTGCCCGGACGGCCCTCCTTCTCGGCCTCCGTGAGCGGCTGCAGGTCCGCGATCGCCATTCGCCCGGCGAGCGATTCGGTGACCCGTGGCAGGAGCAGGAGGTTCGCCGACCCGGTCAGCAGAAAACGCCCTGGCTCGCGGTCGCGATCGACGGAACCCTTGATCGCGGGAAGGAGTTGCGGAACCCGCTGGATCTCGTCCAGCGTCACCCGGCGGGGCAGGGCCGCCACGAAGCGCCCCGGATCCATGGCGGCCGCGCGGACCGTCGGGTCGTCATCGAAGCTGATGTACGCGCGGTCACTCGCCAGGCGGCGGGCCAGCGTGGTCTTGCCGCTCTGCCGGGGGCCGATGACAGCAACCACCGGCATGTAGGAAAGATCCCTCTCGATCGCGGTGGACAGGAGTCGGGGGACGAAGGAAGGGTGAGCGGCCATCTGCCGGTCATTCTAGCGTCCAAGTGTCGATTAATAGAGCGTCCAAGTGTCGGTTATTGTCGGACGGTGCCTATAAAGATTCCGATTATTCAATGACTTGGCCACCGGACAAAGTGTCTTTCAGAATCGCGTCCAAGTGTCGGTTACACCGGCTGGCTCTGTATGTTCGCCGTTCTCCACATCTTGATCGGATGCTCCGATAAGCCCCTCTTGGCCAGAATTAGCCATCGATGGCTAAATTAGCCAGACATGGCTAAAACTGGCTAACTCACCAGGATTCTTGGCCTTTCCCGGGACGGCCGGAAGCGAACCAGGCCCCCGGCCACCCCCTCACCGCACGAACAGGAAGTAGTCGTGCGCGGCGCGCGCCGCCTCCGCGATCGCCCGCTCGCGGTCGGGCACCGGGTCGTCCGACTCCTTCACGAAGGCGGCCATCACCACGTGCCCGGCGTCGGACGGCAGGTAGATGATCCCCACGTCGTTCGTGGTGCGGCCGATGGTGCCCGTCTTGTGGGCGACCACGGTGCCCGCCGGGAGCCGTCCCTTCAGCCGGCCCGCGCCGGTCTCGCAGCGCTCCATGATGTCGATCAGGAGGTCGCGGCTCGACTGCGACAGTCCCTCGCCGTTCCAGATCTTGACCAGCAGGTCGGCCATCCCGCGCGGGGTCGCGGTGTCGCGCGGGTCTTCCTCGAACCCGTCCCGGGCCGCCGCGCGGTCCTCGTCCGAAACCTTCCCGTAGTACTCGGTGTACGTCGCGCGGGTGCGCTCGTCGCGCGGCGGGAGTCCCTCGGCGCCCACGTAGTCGGTGATCAGGTCCGCCGTGGAGCGGGCGACCACGACGCCCTCGACGCCGAGCTCCTTCATCCGCGCCGTCACCCGTTCCCCGCCGCCGGCGGCCCGGAGGCAGAGATCGGTCGCCGAGTTGTCGCTGATCAGGAGCATCAGCTCCATCAGGTTCAGGATGGAGAGCGACACGCCGGGATCGTCGAAGAGCCGGCTGAGGGTGCCGCTGCCCGGCGAGAGGTCGGACAGCTCGAGGTCGATCATGTGGTCGAGGCCGAACTCGCCCTCGTCCACGCGCCGGAGGACTTCCACCGCGATGGGGACCTTGTAGGTGCTCGCCATCGGGAAGGGATCGTCGGGATGGAGGTAGGCGGTCCGCCCGGTCTCGAGGTGCACCGCCGCCAGCCCCAACACGCCTCCGGACAGCGGCTCGAGACGCGCCCACTCCGCTTCGAGGGCGGTCTCGGTCCCGCCCTGGGCGAACGCGAGCGGCGCCGCCAGCAGCGCGGCCAGGGCTACGGTGGTGATCCGGCTGGCGTAGGGAACGGGAACGCGGTTGGGCATGATGCGGGTGCCTCCAGGGAGCGTCGAGGGGAGCCCAAGAGTACCAAGGGGCACGGGCCCATTCCGCCAAGCGTGCGGTGTCCGCATCGCGTTGGCAATGCGGGGTGGTGCGGGCGTAGCATCGAGCAGTCATGGTCTGGTTGCTGGCGAAGACCGACCGCTACGCCCAGAGGGGAGGGGACCGGTTCGACCCGCTGGCGCAACTCGCCAGGGCGTTCCGGTGGGTGCTGGTCGTCGGGTTGGGGTTCTTCGGTTGCGGTCCGGGCCGGGATGGGCTGACTCCGACGACGCCGGAACCGGTTGCTCCTGTGGAGCAGAGTGGCGCCGAAGCGGTCCCGCCGACCAGTATCCGTAGCAACGCTCCGGTGGAGACCGCCACCACGCCGGGCGGCGGCGACGGGGACGGGGACGGCGATGGCGATGGCGACGGGGATGGAGACGGCGACGGGGATGGCGACGGCGACGGGGATGGCGACGGCGATGGCGTTGGGGACGGAGATGGCGACGGGGATGGCGACGGCGACGGGGACGGCGACGGGGATGGAGATGGCGACGGGGACGGTGACGGCGACGGAGATGGAGACGGCGATGGCGACGGGGATGGCGACGGCGACGGGGATGGCGACGGCGACGGGGATGGCGACGGTGACGGAGATGGGGACGGCGACGGAGATGGAGACGGCGACGGCGACGGGGATGGG
>JAJEIY010000017.1 GCA_022828085.1 Acidobacteriota bacterium
CGCTTCCAGGTGGGCGAAACTCCCACGATCGGGGCCTCCCGCACACCCCGCCGGTGATGAAAAAGGGCGCAACGGCTTGGAACGCCGGTCTCCGACCGGCACGCGGCCCGCAGGGCCGCAGGCGGCGTGTCGCGGTTCGCCCCTACGGGACGCCGGGAAAGGCACGGCCCATGGGTTCCGGTGGGCTCCGAAGGAGAGAACCATCCCGGAGGTCGGCGCTCGAAGGTGTGCGCGCCACTTTGGGCGAGCAGCGTCACGACGTGCGCGGCGCCGAGCGCCGCGCGTGCCGGTCTGGACCGGAGGTCGGCGCTCGAAGGTGTGCACGCCACTTTGGGCGAGCAGCGTCACGACGTGCGCGGCGCGGAGCGCCGCGCGTGCCGGTCGGAGACCGGCGTTCCAGGCCGGCGGCGCCATCACGGCGGTTGACCGACCCGCGGGACTGCATTTTCACAGCAAACTCATGAGCGATGAGTTCGAACCCTGACCTCGACCGGCTGATCCCCCGCGCGGGAACCGGATCGGTGAAGTGGGAATACCGCGAGGGCGCGGTCGGCCACGGGTCCACGCTCGTTCCCGCCGAAGATCCCGACGTGATCCCCATGTGGGTCGCGGACATGGACTTTCCCTGTCCGGAGGTGGTGGTCGAAGCGATCCGCAAGCGCGCCGAGCATCCGATCTTCGGATACAGCATGGGATTGCCGGGCTACCGGGAAGCCTTCTGCGACTGGTCGGCAGCCCGGCACGGGTTCCGTCCGGACCCCGACTGGGTCGTCCCCACCGAGGGAATCGTCCCCGACCTGGGCCTGCTGGTCCGCACCTTCCTCGAGCCGGGGCAGGGGGTCATCCTCCATCCGCCCGTCTATTTCCCGTTCTTCGGGGCGGTCCGCAACAACGGCGCGCGCATGCATCTCTGCCCGCTCCGCCGGGAGGATGGGCCGGACGTTGACGGACCGAACCCCTACCGCCTGGACCTCGAGCGGTTCGAGAAGCTGGCGGCCGAGCCGGGCACCCGGATGACGTTCCTCTGCACCCCGCAGAACCCGGTGGGGCGCGTCTGGACCCCCGGGGAGTTGACCGCGTTCGCCCGGATCGCCGCCCGGCACGGCCTCATCGTGGTGGCCGACGAGATCCACGGCGACCTCATGCTGGACGGGCGCCGCTTCACCCCGTGGCTCAGTCTGGAACACCCGCCGGGGCTCCGGTCCGTGGTCTGCTCGGCGCCGAGCAAGACGTTCAACCTCGCGGGCCTCAAGTCCTCGTGCCTCGTCATCCCGGACGAGGAGATGCGCGCCACCTACCGGCATGCCCGCGACCGGACCGGCGTCTACGGCGTGAATCCGCTGAGCGCCGCGGCCGCGGAAGCCGCCTGGCGCGGCGGCGGACCCTGGCTCGACCGGGTGCTTGCCTACCTGAGCGAAAACGCCCGGACGCTGCAGCGATTCTTCAGTGAGCGCCCGGAACTGAAGGTCGGGACCGTCCCGGTCGAGGCGACGTATCTCGCGTGGCTCGACTTCCGGCGGACCGGAATCGCGGCGGAAGCGCTGGAGGACTTCCTGCTCGACAAGGCCAGGCTGCGCCTCGAGAACGGAGCGATCTTCGGCGAGGAGGGGCGCGGGTTCGCGCGGATGAACCTGGCGTGTCCGCGGCCGCTCCTCACGGAGGCGCTGGGCCGGCTGGAGACGGCGCTCTCCAGCACGGAATAAATGTAGTAACATGAATTCGCCGACAGAGTTCGATCCGGCGAAACGTGCAGCGACCATCAAAGCCCGAGGGCTGGACATGGCCCGCGCCGACGAGGTGTTCGCTGGCCCCACACTGTCCGTCACCGATGACCGGGAGGACTACGGCGAGGAACGCTTCATCACGATCGGATTTCTTGGCGGCGCGATGGTCGTTCTGGTTTGGACGCCTCGTGGCGCGACGCGGCGCATCATCAGCATAAGGAAGGCTAATGAACGAGAACGAAGGCTCTACGGCCCAAGGTTTTGACCCCGACGACGCGCCAGATCTTTCGCGAGACGTCTGGCCGGAAAAGTTCGCGAGAGCGCCGGTTCGCCGTGGCCGGCCGCGGGTTGCACGGCCCAAGGTGGCAACCACCATCCGGCTTTCACCGGAGGTGATGGACTACTTCAAGGCGGGCGGCCGAGGCTGGCAGACACGAATTGACGCGGCGCTTCGCGACTGGATCGGGAGACACGGAGAAACACGACCGGACTAGAGCTTCGACTGGCCCGCGACGATTCGTTGTTTCGCCTGCCTCCGGCGTGCGATGCCGACCGGAGGTCGGCGTTCCAAGCCGTACGCGCCGTGGGGACGTTTGGGTTTCGACGTGCGCTGGCCGGTGGTTTCTACGTCTCGAGGAAATCGTTCCAGGCGCGGGCGCGGAGGCCGTCCTCCCCATGGGTGACGAGCGCGGTGACCACGTGCCGGGCCAGTGACGGATCGGTGATCAGCGGCACGCCCCGGTCCACCGCGCGGCGGCGCACCAGGTAACCGTCCGGGCGGCCCTCGGGATCGAAGGCGACGGGCACGTTCACCACGAGGTCCACCTCCCCGCGGTCGATCAGGTCGAGGGCGCTGAGCGGGCCCGGCCGGTCGAACCCGGCGCCGAGGGGGCGCTGCTCGGAGCGCACCCGCGCCACTTCGGTCGCGTCGATGCCGCTTTCGCGGAGCACCCGGCAGGTTCCCGAGGTCGCGTAGATCTTCAGGCCCAGTTCCTCGGCCATGGTCCGGGCGGTCCGGACGAAACGGTGCTTCCAGCGCGGCGGCCCGAGCGAGAGCAGGACCCCTTTCTTCGGACCGCGGAACCCGGTGGCCACCAGACCGTGGAGGAGCGCTTCGTGGAAGGAGTCACCAAGACACCCCACCTCGCCGGTGCTGGCCATCTCCACCCCCAGCAGCGGGTCGGCGCCCATGAGCCGCGAGAAGGAGAACTGCGGCACCTTGACCCCCACGTGCTCGAGTTCGTAGAGCGGGCGGTGCTCCATCCCGGGGTCGGCGCCGAGCATGATGCGGGTGGCGGCCCTCGCGTAGTTGCGTCCGGTCACCTTCGAGACGAACGGCAGGCTGCGGGACGCGCGCAGGTTGCACTCGATCACCTTCACGATCCCGTCGCGGTGCAGCAACTGGATGTTGCAGGGGCCGGTGACCCGCAGTTCCTTCGCGATCTGCTGCGCGATGCGGCGCACCTGTCCCAGGGTGGGGATGGTCATGTCCACGGGCGGCAGCACGAGCGTCGCGTCGCCGCTGTGGACGCCGGCGTCCTCCACGTGTTCGCTGACGGCCCAGAGCACCACCTCGCCGCGGTTCGCGACCAGGTCGATCTCGATCTCCCGGGCGTCCTCCTCGAACTTGGAGATGACGACCGGGTGCTCGGGGGAAATCGCCTTCGCCTTCCGCAGGATGCGCGCGAGTTCGTGGTGTTCGTGGGCAACGGACATCGCGGCGCCGCTCAGCACGTAGCTCGGGCGCACCAGAACGGGGAAGCCCCCCAGTTCCTCCACGATGCGCTCCGCGTCGGCGACGTCGGTCACATGGGCCCAGCGCGGCTGATCCACTCCGATCCGGTCCAGGAGAGCGCTGAACTTGTTGCGGTCCTCGGCCCGGTCGATGTCCTCCGCGGAGGTGCCGAGGATCGGAACGCCGGCGTGGTGGAGGCGCATCGCCAGCCGGTTCGGAATCTGGCCGCCCATACTGACCACCACCCCGTCGGGACGCTCCTTCTCCACGAGGTCCAGGACCGATTCCACGCTCACCTCGTCGAAGACCAGCTTGTCGCAGATGTCGTAGTCCGTGCTCACCGTCTCCGGGTTGTAGTTGAGCATCAGGGTTTCGAACCCCAGCTCCGCCGCTGCCTGGACGGCGTTCACGCAGCACCAGTCGAACTCGACCGAGGATCCGATCCGGTAGACCCCCGAGCCGATCACCAGAATGCGGCGCCGGTCGCCGGCGGGGAGTCCCACGCCCTCGTCGCCGCTTGCGTGGTAGGTGGAGTAGAGGTAGTTCGTTTCGGCCGGGAACTCGGCGGCCAGGGTGTCGATGCGGGCGATGTGGGGTCCGACCCCCGCTGCCCGGCGCGCCGCGCGCGCCTCGCCCCGCGCCCGCCCGGTCAGGAACTCGAGCGACTCGTCCGAAAAACCCTGCTCCTTGGCCCTTTCGAGCGTCGCCTCCGGAATTGGCCAGCCGCCGCGTTCGACTTCCGCCTCGGTCCGCATCGCTTCGGCGACCCCGTGGAGGAACCAGGGGTCGATCCGGGTGAGGTCGTGGATTTCCTCGATCGCCTCGGGCACCCGGCCGGCTTCCACGGCCTCGCGGAGCGCCTGGGCGAGTGCGAAGACGCGCCGCGGCGTCGCGTTCTTCAGCTCGTCGTCCCGGTCCTCGAACTCGAAGGCGCGCGAATCGAGCCCCTTGACGCCGATGTCGAGCATGCGGAGCGCCTTCTGAAGCACCTCCGGGAAGGTGCGGCCGATGGCCATCACCTCCCCGACGCTCTTCATCTCGCTGCCGATGCGGGTGCCGGCCTCCTGGAACTTGCCGAGGTCCCAGCGGGGCGCCTTGAGCACCAGGTAGTCGAGCGCCGGCTCGAAGAACGCCTTCGTGACCCCCGTGATCGCGTTTTTCAGGTCGGGAAGCGTGAACCCGAGCCCCAGTTTCGCCGCCACGTAGGCGAGCGGATACCCGGTCGCCTTGCTGGCGAGCGCCGACGAGCGGGAGAGCCGGGCGTTCACCTCGATGACCCGGTAGTCGGCTCCCGTCGGGCTCAGCGCGAACTGCACGTTGCACTCGCCCACGATGCCGAGGTGCTGGATCGTCCTGATCGAGACCGTGCGCAGGAGCTGGTACTCCTCGTCGTTCAGGGTCTGCGACGGCGCCACCACGAGCGACTCGCCGGTGTGGATCCCCATCGGATCCATGTTTTCCATGTTGCAGACGGTGATGCAGTTGTTCTCCCGGTCGCGCACCACCTCGTACTCGATTTCCTTCCAGCCGCGGAGCGACTCCTCCACGAGCACCTGGGCCTGTTTGGTGTCGTGGGCCCCGAAGATGTTGGTGAGGGCGGCCTCGAGTTCGGCCTCCGTGTCGACGATGGCGCTCCCCTTGCCGCCGAGGGCGAAGCCGATGCGCAGCATCAGCGGCAGCCCGATCGTGCGCGCGGCCTCCCGCGCCTCGTCGCGGCGGTGGCAGACGATGCTCCGCGCGGTCAGCACCCCGATTTCCGCGAGCCGGGCGTTGAAGCGCCCGCGGTCCTCGGTGTCCCGGATGCTCTTCACCGGGGTGCCCAGAACCTGGATTCCGGTGTCCCGGAACCACTCCTCGAGTTCGAGGCCGCAGTTGAGCGCCGTCTGTCCGCCGAAGGAAAGCGCGACGCCGTCCACCCCCTCATCCTCGGCGACCTGCCGGACGAGCCGGGGCGTCACCGCGTTCAGGTAGAGGCGATCCGCCATCCCCTCGCTGGTCTGGATGGTCGCGATGTTCGGATTCACGAGGACGGTGCGCACGCCCTCCTCGCTGAACGCCTTGATGGCCTGGGATCCGGAGTAGTCGAACTCGCCGGCCTGGCCGATCTGGAGCGCCCCCGAGCCGAGGACGATGACGGACTGCGGTTTCAGCGGCGCTTTGCTCACGACCCGGCGCATTCCTCGACGAAGGCGTCGAACAGGTAGGCGGTGTCTTCCGGCCCGGGATGGGCCTCGGGGTGGAACTGGATGCTCCGGAACGGCCGGTCGAGCGAGCGGATGCCCTCGTTGGTGCCGTCGTTGAGGTTCTGGAACCAGGGTTCCCAGCTGGCGGGGAGCGTGTCTTCGTCCACCGCGTACCCGTGGTTCTGGCTGGTGATGAAGGAACGGCCGCTCACGAGGTCGCGAACCGGCTGGTTCACGCTGCGATGCCCGTAGGGGAGCTTGAAGGTCCGGGCTCCCGCTGCCATGGCGAGCAACTGGTTGCCGAGGCAGACCCCGAAGATCGGCCCCCGGAACCACTCCATCACCTCACGGAGCTCGCGGGCCAGGTCCTGAAGGTCCCCGGGATCGCCGGGGCCGTTCCCGAGCATGATCCCGGCGGAGGACCGGGCCGCTTCGGCAAACGGTTCGAGCCCGGAGACCCGATGCACCCGGGCGCCCCGGGAGATCAGCGAGCGGACGATGTTGTCCTTGGCGCCCACGTCCACCAGCAGCACTTCCGGACCGTTCTCGGGGCCGTAACGGGTGGGGGCGCCGGGCACCACCTGTTCGAAGACCTGCCGGCGCATTTCGACGGCGGAAGCCCGCTTCCGGGCATCCGCCGGGGCAAGCCCGGCCGGCGCGAGCAGACCCTGCATCGTGCCGGCTTCCCGAAGCCGCATGGTGAGCGCGCGGGTATCCACTCCCTGAATTCCGGGGACCCCCTCGGCGGCGAGCCAGGCGCCGAGGGAACGGACTCCGGCATGGTGGCTGAACCGGGGTTCGTGGTGCTGCACCACCAGCCCCTGGACCTGGATTCGCCCGGATTCGAACGGGCCCTCGATGGAACCCTCCGGACGCGCGGGGGGAACGCCGTAGTTGCCCTGGAGCGGATAGGTCAGAACCAGGATCTGTCCCCGGTACGAGGGGTCGGTGAGGGTCTCCACATAGCCGGCCATACCGGTGTTGAACACGACCTCTCCCGCCACCGGTTGATCGAGGGCCGCACCGAACGAGGCGCCCGGGAATTCGGCGCCGTCCTCAAGGTGAAGCCGTATCCCGCCGCGTGCGGGGCGCATATCCGGTTCCGAACTCAAACCGGCCGGAAACTCTATCAGTGCTCCGCGCTTTTTCGGCCGTCGGGGTAGACGAATCATCGGGAGAAAAGTAAGCTTCCGGGCCGCTCTCGCACTTGCCGCCGAGCCGGTCATCGTCTTTGCCAGACAGGCCGGGGAGGCGAAGGGAACACCATGACCCACCTCATCCACCGTCCCGCGTTTCGTCCGGCGACTCGCCTTGCCGCGGCTTCGGCTTTCGTCGCCCTCGTTGCGGTACCGGGGCTGGCCGCCTCCTCCGAAACACAGTTGCCTCAGGCTGCTCCGGTCCTTCACTTCGTGGCGTCCGGCGATTACGCGTACTCCGCGGCCCGGATCACCGTGGACGTGCGACTCGAGCAGGGAGCGCGTCTGAACGTGACGCTCACCTCCCCCTCGGGAGGAAGCGAGAACCTGACGATGGACCGCGACGAGAGGCGCTATTCGTGGACGGGTCAACTGCGGGAGGCGGGAACCTGGCGGGCCGAGGCGACGGTGAGCGGGGCGGGATCCCCCGAGTCGGCGAACGCGAGTGTCTCCCTCGACCCCGGTACCCCGACCTGTGCGCTGGATATCAGCGCCCCCGAGCAGGCCACCCACTATCTGGAGGCCGAGTTCGTGGTGGACGCCTGCGGCTCCAGCGCCGTCACCGGCGACATCGCGACCCGGTACATCACCGTGCTGCAGGACGGAGTGCAGATCTCCACCCTCGACGCCAGCGCCCAGTGCGAGCGGCGGTTCATCCTCCAGGGAGGCGGGACGTACGAAGCCACCGTCACGATCTCGGATGACCGGGGGGTCACGGCCACCTGCAGCGCCGACAACCTGGGTGTGGACGCGCTCTACCCGCGCTACTGGCCCATCGCGGACTTCGCCACGGGCACCTACAAGAGCGAGCGTACGGACATCGTCCCCTCGCCCGAGGCCTCGTGGCTCAGCGGCGCCGGCGTGGGCATCACCGTCCCGCACGATGAAGCGGCCGAGCGGACCAACGCGCTCACCGTCCGGGCCGGCGGCGGTTTCGCCCACAACTTCTGGACCGGATCGTCGGTGGACATCCTGCTGACCCGGCAGACGCCCGGAGGGTTCTTCGGCCTGGGCGGCGGCGCCTGGGGCATCGGAGACAACGACATTCTGGACGGAGCGGTGTTCGGCACCGCGGGCTTCAACCTGCCTCAGTACACCGGCGCCGGGCAGGTGCAGGCGTTCGCCGAAATCCGGCTGTTCGCCAGGCATATCTCCGCGCCCCAGGACAACTTCTCCGGCCTCGTCGGAATCCGGCTCAACTTCAAGCGGACGCACGAACTCCGGGCTCGCTGACGTTCCCGCGGACTGCTGGCGCGTTGCCTGGCCGTAGCCGGTTGGTCGCCGCCGTAGCGGCCCTGGTCCTCCTGCGCCTGCTCGTGGCGCTGGCGCCCGCCGAACCGCGGCTGTTCGGAACGCCGTTCGGGCTGGTGCTGGAGCTCGGGATCATGGGGCTGGCCACCCTCAATCTCTGGTTTGCCGTGCGGACCCTCCTCCCGGGAGTCGAAGCCGCCGGTGATCGGGATCCTTCCGGCGGCGCCCGGACCCGCGACCAGACCCCACCATGACGCTCGCGGTCGTCGCCCTCTACCTGGCCGCGGTCATCGGGATCGGGCTGGCCGCCCGCCTGGGTCTCACGAGAGGGCCGGACCGCGCCGGGGAGGGATATTTCCTGGCCGGCCGCTCGATCGGTCCGTTCGTCCTGCTGATGACGCTCTTCGGAACGAACATGACCGCCTTCACCATCCTGGGCGCCTCCGGCGAGGCCTACCGGCAGGGGATCCGGGTGTTCGCGCTCATGGCGACCAGTTCGGCGGTGGTCATCCCGATGACCTTCCTCGTGATCGGGGTTCCCCTCTGGCGGCTCGGGAAGCGCCACGGGTTCGCCACCCAGGCCGAGTTCTTCGAGGCGCGCTACGGATCCTCCGGACTCGGTCTGCTGGTGCTCGGCGCCTCGCTGCTGTGGCTCGTCCCCTACGTGCTCATCGGGGTCAAGGGCGGCGGGGACGCGCTCGCCGCCATCGCGGGCCCGGACACCGCCATCCCCGCGTGGGCCGGCAGCCTGGTGATGTGCCTCGTGGTGCTCGTCTACGTGGTGCTCGGGGGCATGCGCAGCACGGCGCTCGTGAACACCTTCCAGACGCTGGTCTTCATCGGCGTCAGTGGACTCGCCTTCTTCGTGATCACCGGGGGAATGGGCGGCTTCGGCGCGGCGATGGCCCGGCTCGGGGAGCAGTCCCCCGAACTCCTGGAACTCACGCGCTCTTCGCGGGACTGGATCCAGATCGCGACCTACCTCTTCGTTCCGCTGTCCACGTCGTGCTTCCCTCACATCTTCAGCCACTGGATGTCCGCCCGGAGCGCGGAGGCGTTCCGGCTCCCGGTGCTCGCCTATCCCGCCTGCATCGCCGCCGTGTGGTTCCCCTCGGTCGTGCTCGGGGCGCTCGGCCGGCTCGACGTCCCCCTCGATGCGACCGGGCCCGTCATCATCCTGTTGATCCGCGAGCACGCCGGGAGCGTGCTCGCGGGCCTGCTGGCCGCCGGGGTGTTCGCGGCGATCATGTCCTCGCTCGACTCCCAGACCCTGGCCGTGGGGACCATGCTCACGAAGAACGCCGCGGCGCGGGTGCCGCGGTTCGCGGCATGGAGCCACAGCCGCCAGGCCCTCCTCGGCCGCATCTTCGTGGCCGGCTTCCTGGTGGTGGTGTTCGTCCTCAGCCTGGTCTCGACCCAGACGATCTTCAGCCTCGGGATCTGGGCGCTCTCGGGTTTCTCGACGTTCTTCCCGGTGCTCGTCGGCGCCATCTACTGGAGGCGGAGCACCGGGGCGGGCGCCGCAGCGGGCATCCTGAGCGGCCTGCTCCTCTGGACCTGGTTCTTCGTCTCGTCCGAGGGAGCCCCGGGCTGGACCATCGCCGACAGCGGCGTGGAACCGGCCGCCGCCATCGTCCTCGTTTCCGCTCTCGCCCTGGTGGTGGTCTCCCGCCTCACCACCCCGCCGGACCCGGACCGTCTCCACCGCTTCTTCGGTTAGGAGCGCCGGCCTTCAGGCCGGCATCGCCCGCGCAGCGGGCGAAACTCCGAAGCGTCCAATCGCGGCATCGCACCGCCGCCAAAGGGAATGGCGCAGCGGCGCCTGCACTGGCGTACGTCGCTTCCCCATCCCCGGAGTACGATTGCCCCGTGCTCCGAATCCTGCTCCTGACGCCGCTCCTTCTCGTGGCGGCCGCGGTTCTCCCGGTCGCCGCCCAGGAAGAACTCCCGCCCGGAGAAAAGAACTTCCACACGTTCTCGATCGCGGCCGTCGACCCCGAGACCGGGGAGTCCGGCGTCGCGGTTACGACCAGGAACCCGTGCGTCGCGAACGGGGTCCCCTGGGTGCGGGTCGGCGTGGGTGCGGTCGCCACGCAGGCGCGGACCCGCACCCAGTACGGCGAGGAACTGCTCAGCCGGCTGGCCGCCGGGATGTCGGCGGAGGAAGCTCTCCGCGAGCGCCTCGCCGAGGACGAGGGGGCGCCCTATCGCCAGGTCGGCGTGGTCGGCCTCGACGGCGGGGTGGCCCAACACACCGGCTCCGAGGCGCGCTACTGGGCGGGACACCGGTCCGGGCCGGACTACGCGGCGCAGGGGAACCTGCTCGTGGGCCCCGAGGTGGTGGACGCGGTGGCCGAGGATTTCGAGGGGACGCGCGGAAGTGGGCTCTCCCTCGCGGACCGCCTGATCTCCGCCCTCCAAGCCGGTCAGGCGGCGGGTGGCGACGCCCGCCGCGGCCGCCGCCAGTCGGCCGGCGTCCTGGTGGCCGACCCCCGCGAGGGTGGATCGCGGCGCGACGACGGAATCTCCACGCACATCAACGTCTGCGAACACGAGACGCCGGTCGCCGAGCTCCGCCGCATCCACGACGCCGTGAGCCAGAAGGTCGGGTACCGGACCCTCACCATGTTCGCGGGCAGCGACGTGGTGCAGCTCCGGGTCCTGATCGCGGAAGGCGGCTGCGCTGCGGATACCAACCTGGTCGGGGAAGACGGGGACCTCGGCAGTCCCGCCCTCCGGATCTTCGACGCGGACCTTGCCGGCGCGGTGGACGCCTGCCGGGAGGAGTTCGGACTTTCGACTCCCGAGAGCGGCGGCTCTCCTGCCGGGTTCGCGGATCGCGAGTTCGTGGACCGCCTCTGGGAGCTGGTGGAGTCCAGGGGCCTCGGCGACGCCGTGCGGCGCCGCCTAGCTCCGCTCCGCCGCATCACCCGCTGAGGGGAGGAAGCCGAATGCCCCAGACCGCCGCCGGACGTCCGGTCCGGATCGACCTTCGCAGCGACACCGTCTCGCTCCCGACCCCGGAGATGCGGGCGGCGATGGCCGCCGCCGAGGTCGGAGACGACGTGTACGGCGACGACCCCTCGGTCCGCCGTCTCGAGGAACGCACCGCCGAGGTCCTGGGCAAGGACGCCGCGGTCTTCACTCCCACGGGCACGATGAGCAACCAGATCGCCATCCGCTGCCAGACCGAACCGGGCGACCTGCTCCTCGCCGAACGGCGGGCCCACGCCTACCTGGTGGAGAGTGGCGGTCCCGCCGCGCTGTCCGGGGCGACCGTCGTGGGGCTCGAGGGAGACCGCGGGGTCTTCTCGGCCGAGCAGGTCCGGGCCGCGGTGCGCACGCCGCACCCCATGGTTCCGGACGCCTGCTACCCGGTGGCCCGGCTGCTCGCCGCCGAGAACACGCACAACGGCGCCGGCGGCGCGGTCTGGCCGCTTGATGTCCTGCAGGACGTCGCGGACACCGCCCGCGGACTCGGACTCGGCACCCACCTCGACGGGGCGCGCCTCTGGCACGCCACCGCGGCCACCGGTATCCCCGAGAGCCGCTACACCGCGGGTTTCGACACCGTCAGCGTCTGTTTCTCCAAGGGGCTCGGCGCGCCGATGGGTTCCTGCCTCGCGGGTCCCGCGCCCCTGATCCGGCGGGCGCGCCGCTTCCGCCAGCTCTTCGGCGGCGGTTTCCGGCAGGCCGGGATCGTCGCGGCCGGCGCCCTCCACGCTCTTGAACACCACCGGGAGCGGCTCCCCGACGACCACCGCCGGGCGCGCCGGCTGGCCGACGGCCTGAACGAACTGCCCGGGATCGAGGTGGACCTCGACGGCGTGGAGACGAACATCGTCCGTTTCCAGACCCCAGGCATGAACGCCTTCCGGCTCGCCGAAGGGCTCCTCGACCGCGGCGTCGCGGTGCTGCCGGCGACGTCCGACGCGATGCGCGTCATCCCCCACCTGGGGATCTCCGACGAGGACGTGGAGGAGGCGCTCGGCGCCTTCGCCGAGGTCCTGAGCGCCGTTCCGGCGTAGGGCTCGCCGGACTCCGAGAGCCACGGGGGCGCGCCGGCTTGGAACGCCGGCCTCCGGCCGGCACGCGCTGGCCGCCAGGCCAGCGCCCGACGCCCGCTGCTTGCCCTCGACGGCCCTCCAGATTCAGAGGGATTATCGGTCCGGCCTGGCTCACACGCACCGGAAGACGGACCCGATTCCCGCCGGTTTCAGGGGGCCAAAACGCTCCCGGAACGTGCTACCTTCCGCCGCTCGTTGAACGACTCCGCCGCGTCCCGCCGTCCGTTCGACGAGGTCGATGCGCAGGCGATCGCCGCCATCCGGGGGCTCGGCATCGACGCCGTCGAGAAGGCGAATTCCGGCCATCCGGGCCTGCCGATGGGTGCGGCTCCGATGGCCTGGGTGCTCTGGAGCCGCCATCTCAGGACGTGCCCGAGCGATCCCGATTGGCCGGACCGGGACCGCTTCGTCCTCTCGGCGGGCCACGGCTCGATGCTGCTCTACGCCCTGCTGCATCTCGCCGGCTATCCGGTGAGCCTCGACGACATCCGGGACTTCCGGCAGTGGGAGAGCCGCACGCCGGGACATCCGGAGACCTTCGCGACCCCGGGAGTCGAGGCGACCACCGGGCCGCTCGGGCAGGGGGCGGGGAACTCGGTGGGGATGGCCATCGCCGAGCGGGCGCTCCGCGCGCGGTTCCCGGGGCTCGTGAACCACCGGGTGTTCGCGCTGGTTTCCGACGGGGACCTGATGGAAGGGGTGGCGTGCGAAGCGGCTTCGCTCGCCGGGCAACTCGGACTCGGGCGGCTCGTGTGGCTCTACGACCGGAACGACGTCACCCTCGACGGACCGGCTTCGCTGTCCTTCTCGGTGGAGGACGTGGCGGCCCGCCACCGCGCGCTCGGCTGGCACGTCCAGACCGTTGCCGACGGGAACCACGATCTGGACGGGATCGACGCGGCGATCGCGACGGCGGTGGCCGAGGCCGGGCAGCCGTCGCTCATCGTGGTGAACACGACCATCGGGTACGGTGCGCCCAACAAGGCCGGCAAGTCGGCCGCCCACGGCGCCCCGCTCGGTGCGGAGGAAGCCGCGGCGGCCAAGGCCACGCTCGGGCTCGACCCGGAGAGGGCCTTTACGGTGCCGGAGGGGGTCCGCGAACGGTGTGCGGATCGCGCCGGACAGGGAAGGGCCGCGCGGAACGCCTGGTACGGCAGGTTGGCCCACGCGCGGGCCGAGACGCCGGAGCGCGCCGCCGAACTGGAGCGTCGCCTCCAGAACGGGCTGCCGGACGGTTGGGATGAAGGGCTTCCGGCCTTCGGCCCCGAGGACCGCCTCGCCACCCGGGACGCCTCCGGGAAGGCCATGAACGCTCTGGCGGCCCAGATTCCGGAGTTCTTCGGCGGCGATGCGGATCTTTCCTGTTCCACCAAGACGGCGCTCGTGGACCTCGGTTCCCAGTCCGCCGCCGACGCCGCCGGCCGCAACCTCCACTACGGCGTCCGCGAACACGCGATGGGCGCCGCGGCGAACGGAATCGCCTACCACGGCGGGTTCCGCACCTTCGCCTCCACGTTCTTCTGTTTCGCCGACTACATGCGGCCTTCGGTGCGGCTGGCGGCGCTCTCGGGGCTGCCGGTGGTCTACGTCTGGACGCACGACTCGGTGGGGGTGGGCGAAGACGGCCCGACGCACCAGCCGGTCGAGCACCTCATGTCGCTCCGCGCCATGCCGAACCTGCATGTGGTGCGTCCCGCCGACGCGAACGAGACGGTGGAGGCGTGGCGTCACGCGCTGGGTCGGACCGCGGGGCCGACCGCGCTGGTCCTGACCCGCCAGAAGGTGCCGACCCTGACCACCCCGGAACGGGCGTCGGGCCTGCACTGCGGCGGCTACGTGCTCCGCAATCCGGAGTCCGCGCTCCGGGCGGTGGTGATCGCCACCGGCTCCGAGGTGTCGCTCGCGGTTGCCGCCGCGGAACGGCTCGATGCCGAAGGTCTCGGGGTCCGGGTGGTCTCGCTGCCGTGCTGGGAGCTGTTCGAGGCGCAGGGCCCGGCGTACCGGGAGAGCGTCCTGCCGGCCGCGATTCCGCGCGTCGCGGTGGAAGCCGGCGCGACGCTAGGCTGGGAGCGCTACGTGGGGAGCGGCCCGGTCGTCGGCGTGGACCGCTTCGGCGCCTCGGCCCCCGGCGCCGAGGTCGCGGCGCGGTTGGGTTTGACGGAAGACGCGGTCGCCGCCGCCGTCCGCTCGCTGGTCTAGTCCGGCGCACCGGCTTGGAACGCCGACCTCCGGTCGGCACAGCGGGCCGACGGCCCGCGGGCGACGCGCCGCGATTCGCCTTGGGCGACAGAGATTCGGGAGCATCTCCTCGGCCCAGTTGCACCGCGAGAGAGAACCATCCCGCAGGTCAGCGCCCCGCCGTGGGGGGGGCCGGGGCCCCGCGCCGGCCCCGCCCCGGGGGGGGGGGCACGCCCGCGGGCCCCCCCCCCCCC
>JAJEIY010000009.1 GCA_022828085.1 Acidobacteriota bacterium
TGTCGGTGGCGTTGCCCCGAGTCATGCGCCCGTGGGGCTGGTCTGCGTTGCGCGGTGCGGGGTGGGGAGCACCGCGCGTGCCGGTCGGAGACCGGCGTTCCAAGCCGTCCCGCGCTCCAGAGCTGTCGGCGAGACGAACCCCGTACACAGGTGAGGGGCCGGCTCACGCCGGCCCCTCGGGTGTCGCGTCCGGTCAGTTGACGCTGATGTCGATCTGGCGCGGCTGCGCCTTCTCGAGCTTCGGCAGGACGATCTTCAGGACGCCGTCCCTGGACTCCGCCTTGATGGCGGAGCTGTCCACGATGTCCGGCAGGTCGAAGGAGCGGTGGAACCGCCCGATCGTCCGCTCGCGGCGGATCCAGCCTCCGGACGCGCAGGCGGTCTCGCAGTCCTTCGCGCCGGTCTCCCGGGCTTCCTCCCGCTGGCCCTCGAGGATCAGCCGGCCGTCGTGGTAGCGGACGGAGATGTCCTCGCGGGCAATGCCCGGCAGTTCGGCCTCGACGACGACCTCGGTGTCGGACTCACGGACGTCCACCGGAGGAGTCCAGAGCGAGGCGCCGCTGCCCCGGCCGCTCGCACTCCCGGTGGTGCGGACCGGCAGATCGAAGAACGGATCGGCAAAGAGACGCCGGAAGGAAGGGTTGAAGAGGGTCAGATGGGTCATGTTGTGGTTCTCCTTGAATGTGTGGCGGGAAGCTGTTTGGGGCCGTTCCCCGCGCCCGTCAGGCGACCGGTGTCGCCCAACGCAAGGAATATAACCGGATCGATGACAAATATCAAATCGATTGACTATGATTATCTGAGTGTGATGCACTAATATCTAGGAACAAGTGCGAATTCGTTGACCCTTCGACCGGCCCTCCCTATGATCCCGGCCATCGCCGGGGTGGGGCGCCTTTAGCGGGAGCGTCCCGTCATCCCCGGCACGCGGGGACCAAACCAAAGGGGAATATCGTGCGCATCGGCATCAACGGATTCGGCAGGATCGGCCGCAACATCTTCCGCGCGGTCCAGGACGACCGGGACATCGAGATCGTCGCCGTCAACGACCTGACCGATCCGGCCACCCTGGCCCACCTGCTGAAGCACGACTCGGTCTCCGGCGCGCTGCCGGGGACCGTGCGCGCCGAGGGGAACGAGATCGTGGTCACGACACCGGAAGGACAGGAGACCCGGGTCACGGTGCTGAGCGAGCGCGATCCGGCGAAGCTGCCCTGGGGACGGCTGGGCGCGGAAATCGTCGTCGAGTCCACCGGGATCTTCACCGCGCGCGAGCACGCCGGAAAGCACCTCGCCGCCGGCGCGCGGAAGGTCATCGTCTCCGCTCCCGCGAAGGGCGAGGACCTGACCGTCGTCATGGGGGTCAACGAAGACCGCTACGACGACGAGTCGCACCACATCCTGTCGAACGCCTCCTGCACCACGAACTGCCTGGCGCCGGTGGTCAAGGTCCTCCACGAGAAGTTCGGGCTCAAGAAGGGCGTGATGACCACCGTCCACTCCTACACGAACGACCAGCGGCTGCTCGACCTGCCCCACTCGGACCTGCGCCGCGCCCGCGCCGCCGGGGTGAACATGATTCCCACTTCCACAGGCGCGGCGAAGGCAGTGACCAAGGTCCTCCCCGAACTGGAGGGAAGGCTGGACGGGATCGCCGTCCGGGTGCCCACCCCGAACGTCTCGCTCACGGACCTGACCGCGTTCCTCGAGCGGCCGGCGAGCGCCGAAGAGGTGAACGCCGCGCTCCGCGAGGCCGCCGGCGGCCCTCTGAACGGCGTTCTCGAGGTCTCGGACGAACCGCTCGTCTCGATCGATTTCCAGGGCAACCCCCACTCCTCGGTCGTGGACGCCCCGTTCACCAAGGTGGTGGACGGGGACGCCGTCAAGATCCTCGCCTGGTACGACAACGAGTGGGGTTTCTCCTGCCGGGTCCGCGACCTGATCCACCACATCGCCTCGAACTGACGCGCTCCGGCCAGGAGCGCCAGCCAGTTGCTGTGAAAACGCAGTCCGGTGGGTCGGTCAAGCGCCGTGATGGCGCCGCCGGCTATTTCATCGCGGGCGGGGTGTGCAGGAGGACCCGATCATGAGCGTTTCTCCAGGTGGGGGCCTTCAGACCGGCATCGCCCGCGCAGCCGGCGAAACTCCCTTCGCTGACTTGCCGGAAGGCGTTGTGGCGCCTCAGTTCGGACTCCACTCCAGGTTGACCCGGGCCACCCGGCCCAGCGGCCGGAAGCCCCCGCTCTGGTAGGCGGCGTCGTCGAGCGCGTCCTGGACGAGCGCGCGCACCGTGAGCCCGCGCGCCACCTCGAAGGAGAGCGCCACGTCGAAACGGCGCATCCCGGCGAACCGGAACACGCGCGACGCGAAGGTGTCGGGGTCGAAGAGCGCGGCGTGGACGCTTGAGGAGAGCAGGAGATCGGCGCTCCAGCGGAACCGCTCGGAGAGGGCGCCCGACAGCAGCGCTCCTCCCTGGTGACGCGGCACCAGCCAGTCCGATGCGAGTTCATCGGGAGCGTTCGCCGGGGGGTCGGCGTCCGTGAACGTGTAGCGGAGCTGCGCCCGGGTGCGCCCGGGGAGAGTCACCCGGTAGGCCATTTCCACACCCCGGGCGACACCCCCCTCGGTGTTCTCGTAGCCCGCGAACCGTCCGAACGGGTCGGACGCGAAATCGAGGGATCCGAACCCGATGGTCTGGCCCCGCTCCGACCAGAACCACGCTCCCCGCAACTCGTGGCGGCCGTCCTCCGACGAGGCGGAGAAACCGGCGTCCATCGTCGTCGTGTACTCCGGTTTCAGCCGCGGGTCTCCAAACACCGAGTAGCCGAAACTGGAATACCAGGTCCCGAACCGCTCGTAGAGCGACGGGGCGCGGAACCCGCGTCCCGCCGACGCCCGCAGGCGCAGACCCCGACCGAGCGCCAACGAACCCGCCGCCTCACCGGTGACGGCGCCCGCCTCCGGCGGCGGCGCGGCGTCCTGCCACGGGCTCCCCTCGACGGGCGCCAGTTCCGGCGCCGCCGTCGAGAAACGCTGGGCCCGCAGGGCGCCGCGCAGGACCGCCCGTCCGCCGGTGGTGGCCCCCTCCGCCTGCACGAACCCGGCGGTGCTGGTCTGGCGAAGCCGGGTCTCGAAGCCGGGGTCGGTGGTCGCGGCCCGCTCGGCTTCGAACTCCCCGCCGGTGACCACGCGGACCGGTCCGCGGAACAGCTCGACCCGGGCGGCGCCGCTTCGCACCTCCCCCTCGTAGATCAGGGTGGACGGCGAAGGGGGGTCGAACGGGTTCACGCCGGCCGGCCCGTCCTCGTTCTCGCGACGGGTCCGCAGGTCGTGGAGCCGTACGTTCCAGGCGAAATCCGGGCCTGCCGACCCCCGCAGCGCGATCAGCGTCGAAACGAACCTCGTCTCCTGGCTGTTGTCGGGATCGTTCGCGGACGGCATGAAGTTGCCGGCCGCGAGGTCCAGACTCTCGAGCTGGGTTCCCCCCTCGTAGCCGCGGATCACCGCTTCCGGAACCGGCACGGCCTCCGTGACCCCGGGTCCGGCCGGCCCGAGCGGGAACGGACTCTCGTTCAGACCCACCGTGGCCAGCGAAAACAGCGAGCGCGCGGTCACCTGCAGGGAGTCGGTCAGGCGGAATCCGGCGCGCGCGACGCCGGTGTGGTTCGTGAACGGGTCGTCCCCGTCCGCGCCCTCGCTCACCGCGAGCCGGCTGAAGCCGGCGGAGACGCCGCCGCGCGGGCCGCCGGCGCCCGCTTCGCCGCTCGCCGCCGAGTGGCCGTACTCCCCGAGGCCGGCGGAAAACCGCAGCGCGTCGGGAGCGGACTCGGACCGGGTGACGATGTGGAGCACCCCGCCCATCCCGTTCGAGCCGTAGATGGTCGAGCCGCCGCCGCGCCGGATCTCCACGCGGTCCACCCCGAGCAGCGCGAGCGACGGCAGCAAAGCGGTCGCATCCGACTGGGGCGCCGCGGCGTCCCGGAGCGGCGCCCCGTCCACCACGACCGCGGTGGCCTGGGCCGGCAGTCCCCGGAAGCGGAGGGCGACCTGCTGTCCCTGGCTGCCGGTCTGATAGACGAGCGTGCCGGGCATTCCGCGCAGGCCCTCCAGCAGGAACCACTCGTCCCGGTCCCGGAGCGCCTCGGCGGAGAGCGAGTCCACGAAGGTGCCGGATTCCTCCTCGCGCCGGGCCCCGAGCGCGGCGGACACCACCACCGACTCCCGGATCGCGGTAAAACGAAGCGCCAGCTCGACGGCGCCGGTCTCTCCCCGGGACAGCGTGACTTCGATCGGGACCGCCGAGAGGTCGGCGGACCGGGCGGAGACCAGGTACCGCCCCTCGTGGATCCCCGCGATCAGGGCGCTCCCGTCGTCACCGGTGGTCGCGGAGACCCGGCTCTCGCCGGCGAGGGCGTCGGCGACGACCAGAGCGCCGGCCGCCGGTCCCCCGTCCGGTTCCAGGACGACAACCCGGAGGTCCGCCGCGCCGGCGACAGGCACCAGGACCGCCAGGGCCGCGATGGCGAGGGGTAACGACTTAAGCCAGGGGATACGAGTGAGAAAACGCATGAGTCCGCCCTCCTGGAGGCGCGATGAGCGCTCCTCGGGGGCCGACTTCGGTGCTGGAAGACGCTGCCGGCCGCAGTTCACCCCGAACTCGGGAGTCGGTGCGGCGGCGGGTGAGTCTCAAGAACCAGTCCCTTCCCAACGAAGAGGTGTTGTGAGGTTCGGGCTCCCGGCAGGTCTCCTGACTTACGGACCGGACGCTTCGAGCCTGTAGGCCGAGGCATCCACCCTTTCCACCTTCCCCCCGGCAGGCGCCGGGAGTGGTTGCCGCCCCGCCGAAGCGGGGAGGCCCGGAAAGGGCATTCCGATCACAGTGGCGTGGGCCGTCCGGGAATGGCACCCGGTTCCCTCTTCGTCCGGCAAGGCGGCGAACCGCCCGGCCGAAAACCTGAAGCCGCGTGTGGGCGGCGGAACATACCACCGCCCCGCCGAAGGTAAGGTTTGGCCGCCGTGCCCAGGACCGCCCGGAAGCTGACGCTCGCCGATCTCGACCTGCGCGGCCGGCGGCTTCTCCTGCGCGCCGACCTGAACGCACCGCTCGCGAACGGGCGGGTGGCGGACGACAGCCGCCTCCGGGCCGCCCTGCCCGCGATCCGCACCGCACGTGAGATGGGAGCGGCGGTCGTGGTCACCTCCCACCTGGGACGGCCAGGGGGAGAGCCGGACCCCACGCTCAGTCTGCGCCCGGTCGCCGAGCGGCTCCAGGAGCTCCTGGGCGGCGCGGTCGGTTTCGAGGCCAGGCCGGTCGGGGACCCAGGCGGCGCCCCCCCCGAACTCCGGCCCGGCGAGGTCCTCCTGCTGGAGAACCTCCGGTTCCACCCGGGCGAAACGCGGAATTCCCCCGAGTTCGCGGCGGCGCTCGCCGCCTACGGGGACGAGTACGTGAACGACGCCTTCGGGGCCGCTCACCGGCCGCACGCCTCGGTGGACGCCTGCGCCCGCCGCTTTCCGCGCGCCGCGGCCGGTCCTCTGCTGGAGGCGGAGCTCGAGTCGCTGGGCTTGGCGCTCGGGGACCCGCCCCGCCCCTTCGTGGCCATCCTCGGCGGCGCCAAGGTCTCGGACAAGCTGCCGGTCATCCTTTCCCTGCTCGGACGCGCCGACCGGGTGCTGATCGGAGGAGCGATGACCTACACCTTCGCTGCCGCGCAGAAGCTCCCGACCGGCCGATCCCTCGTCGAGCGCGACCGGATCGCCGAGGCCGCGAAGCTCCTCGACGACCATTCCGACCGCCTGGAGCTTCCCGAGGACCACTGCACGGCTCCGGCTCGGGACACGGGTCCGGTACGCACCCTGCCCATCGGGGAGATACCGGCCGACTGGATGGGGCTCGACATCGGTCCGGCGGCGCGCACCGCCTTCGCCGCCCACCTCCGGGACGCGGCGACGATCGTCTGGAACGGCCCCATGGGGCTGTTCGAAGACCCGCGCTTCGCCGAAGGGACGACCGCCGTGGCGCACGCGGTGGCCGAAGCGACCGGCCGGGGCGCGACCAGCATTGTCGGCGGCGGAGATTCACTCGCTGCCGTACGGCGGTCGGGACTGTCCGGCCGGATCAGTCATCTCTCGACCGGCGGCGGGGCCTCCCTCGCCTTCCTCGCCGAAAAACCGCTCCCGGGGGTGGAGGCCCTCGCCGATGCCTGACCAGGAATCCACCCGCCGCACCGTCGTCATCGGGAATTGGAAGATGCACAAGACCGGCGCCGAAGGGGTCGCGCTCGCCACCGAAATCGTCGCCCGCCTCCGGCCGGGCCGGGCGGAGGTCGCCGTCGCTCCCCCGTTCACCGCCCTCGCGCCGGTCGCGGACGCGATCCGGGGCAGCTCCGTCGCGCTCGCGGCACAGGACGTCTTCCACGAGCGGGAGGGCGCCTTCACCGGAGCGGTGTCGGCTCCCATGCTGGCGGCCGCCGGATGCTCGATCGTGCTGGTCGGCCACTCCGAGCGGCGCCACGTCTTCGGCGACGGCGACGAGGACATCGGCCGGAAGGCGCTCGCCGTGCTCGACGCCGGGATGCGGCCGGTGGTCTGTGTCGGGGAGACGCTCGAACAACGGGATGCCGGAGGCGCCGAGAACGTCGTCCGGTCACAGGTCGGGGCGGTGGTCGCGGGACTCTCGGAGACTCAGCGCACTCGTCTCACCGTCGCCTACGAGCCCGTCTGGGCCATCGGAACGGGCCGGACCGCGACCCCGGACACCGCGGAAGCCATGCACCGCGTCATCCGTTCGAGTCTGGCCACGATCGCGGGACCCGGGACCGCCGAACGGACGCCGATCCTTTACGGAGGGTCGGTGAAGGGCGATAATGCCGGCGCCATCCTTGCCGGCGCCAACGTGGATGGCCTGTTGGTGGGCGGAGCCAGCCTCCGCGCCGATTCGTTCCTGACCATCTGCCACGCCGCCGGCTGAACCGCAATGACCATCCTGCTCACGATCATCCACATCCTCGTCTGTTTCTTCCTCATCCTCGTCGTGCTCACCCAGCAGGGCAAGGGTCAGGATCTCGCGAGCGCCTTCGGCGGCGCCGGCAGCCAGGCGGCGTTCGGCGCCCGGGGAACGGCGACGCTGCTGACCAAGGTGACCGCGGTGGTCGCGGGCACCTTCATGGTCACCTCGTTGCTGCTCGGCTACGTGCAGGACGATCTGGAATCCCAGAGCGTGGTCCCCGAAGGAGGGGTGGCGATCCCGGCTCCGGCGGCCGAAACGCCGGCGCCAGCCGATGATCCCGCCGGGGAAGGCGAGGATCCGGAAGCCCCCGAATCCGGGGAAGAAAGCGGAGAGCCCGAGCCCGGATCCTGATCGGGTCCCGCCGCTCGACCGAACCCTATAATTCCGGGTCCGGCGGCCAGAGAGTTCCGCCGGTCCTCACCGCTGCCGAAGTGGTGGAATGGTAGACACGTGCGCTTGAGGGGCGTATGGGAGTTATCCCGTGGGGGTTCGAGTCCCCCCTTCGGCACCAGGTCGGGCGCTGCGCGCCGAGAATCGGACCTTCCTTGTGTGCCTCCGGCGCAGACAGCGTTCATTCCCAGATGCTAGGCTCGCCGCCATAGCCGGAGGTACCCAAAGTGCTCGCTTATGAGGCCATTCGTGACGTGGGCCGGGCTCTACCCCTGCTTGCATCCGAACCCCGGCCCGAGCCTCTCCCGGCCGACCTGGCGGTCGAGGACCTCACGGAACACTTCAGCGCTCATGCCGAGGGACTCCGACACCAGTACACCGTTCTGCACGCGCTGCTGGATCGCGCGGGCAAGAAGCTCGCGGCCGCACTGGATGAAGCTGACGCGCACGAGATTCTCGATCCCGAAGGCGAGGGCAGCGAAGCACTGGAAAAGGCCGAGGAGTACTTCAACGCACAATGCGACCAGTTGGCGCGCATGCGGGACGCCTTCAAGGATGCTGGCGCGCCGTCGGATCACGACGTGTTCAAGGCCCTTGACAGCCTGGCCGGACTGTACGCGTGGATCGTCGCGACGATGCAGGAGGTCCGCTGGGCGCTGCTCATCACTGATGGGGTGAAGGAGCCCGAGACGGCACGTACATTCACCTCCGGAGCCGAACTGGTGGCGGCGCTTGACGACTAGGCAGCCCGCCCCGATTCGAGAATTCCGCGAACCAGGCCGTTCCTTCAGGAGAAGCGCCCGACGCCTTCCGCAGGCGATGAAGGACGAACTCGGTGTTGTGATCGACGAACTGCGCGCCGGGAAGCTGTCCAGCGGAAGGCGCTACGAGAAGCTCGCGTCGACCGACAACCTCTATTCGGTAAGGCTCAGTCGTGCCTACCGCTTCGTGTTCTTGCTCTATCCCGACAGCGGGACCGCCTTGCCCGTTGCCGTCGGTCCCCACGACGAGGCCTACAGCCGGGCTCTGACCCGACTTCGCCGACACCGCCCTTAGCTACAGCAACTGAGCGAGGAAGGTCCGGGCCGGAACCTTCAGCGGCCGTCCCGGCTGTGCGAAGGGGTCCCTGTCGACGTACTCCATGCCGAGCTCTACCTGCAACGCGAACGGCGCGCCGGTCTGATCCTGGAAGTGCTTCAGGGACGGACTGAGCGGCGCCTCGCCCCATTTCGCCTCCACCAGGAACCACGGGTCCCCGTCCCGGACGACGACGAAGTCCACCTCCCGCTTCTCCTTGTCCCGGAGATAACCGAGTTCGAACTCTCCAAGACCCAGGTCGGTCCAGCCGTCAACGGCCTTCAGGAGGTGACACGCCACGAGCGTCTCCGCTCGGGCTCCCGGGTCGTGAAGGGATGACCAGTCCCGCAGGTACCACTTCGGTTCCTTCCTCAGCGACCGGGTGACGTTGCGGTACCAGGGCCTCACCAGGAAGCCGAAGTGCAGGTCGCAGAAAGCCGTGGTCCAGCGCCGCACCGTGTCTTCGGCAACGCGAAGCTGTCGAGCGAGATTGCCGAATACCAGTTGTTGTCCGGATCGGTCTGCGAGAAGCCGCGCCATCAGTTCAAGCTGATCGAGCTGCTGGATCCGGGTGAGGTCCCGGACCTCTTCCCGGATGAGCTGGCGCTGCCGGAGCGCCTGCCAACGCCGGGCAAACCGTGGATCGCGCTTCAGGAAGGGCTCCGGATAGCCGCCGTACCGCCAGAGGCTGTCCCACGTGGACCCGGGGAGACGCCGGGGCCGCCGGACAACTCTCGCGCTGTCGGGAAGGTCCTGAGTCACCGCCTCGGCCAGCGAGAACGGGTGCATCCGGTAGAAGAAGTACCGCCCCATGAGGCTGTCGCCGCCTCGGCGGTAGACGTCGAGGCGGCTGCTTCCCGTGACGACGATACGCGCCTCGTCGCCGTACGTATCGAAGAGTCCCTTCAGAAACTGGCGCCAGAGCGGGTACTTGTGGAGTTCGTCGAGGAGGACCGTCGGCCGGCTCTCGCGCAGCCGGTCCAGACCGAATCGCTCGGCGAGCGCACCCGGACCGGCCAGGACGAGTTCGCGATCGTCGAGGTTGTCCCAGTTGACGTAGGCGTTCGAGTGAACGCGGCCGGTGGTGGTCTTCCCCACCTGGCGCGGACCACCGAGAAAAGCCATCTGCCGGTTGCTCCGGAAGTGCTCCGCGAGCATGGCGTCGTAGATACGGGGGACCGGCATGGCTGACTATTATCGCTATCGTCGTGGAATAGTCAAGACTATTCCGCGATAATCCGTGCTTTAGTCAGCCTTCAAGCGACCTTTGGAGTAGCTCAGGAGCCGCGCTCTCCACGTAGCACGTGGTGCGGCGTGCCGCCCGCGTCTTCGACGCGCTCCAGGTCCAGGTCACGAAACCCGAGTTCGGCGAGCCACTCCCGGACCACCGGACTCCCGGCGTCCACCGGGGCGTCCTCGCCGGCCTCCCGGTGGAAGCGGGTGTGTTGGTGGTCCTCCGGAAAGTCCTCGTCCACCAGCACCAGCCGGCCCCCTGGAGCCAGTACCCGCCGCACCTCGGCCAGACCGCGGCGCCGGTCCTCCCAGTGGTGGAACGCGTTGATCGAGACGACCAGCGTCGCCCAGCCATCCGGGACCGGCAGGGCTTCCGCGGCGCCGCGCCGGACCTGCACGGCCCGTCCCCCTCCGAGCGTGCGGAGCGCCGTGGCCAACCGGAACCAGAAGACCGGATCGACCCCCACGACCTGCACTCCCGGTGCGGCGGTGGCAGCGAGCGCCGCGGATTCACCCGGTCCGCAACCGATATCCACCACCCGGTCCCCGGCGCGGACCCCTGCCCGTTTGACCACCATCCGGTTCCGGGGCTCGGTGTAGTGCCGGATCACGTACCCGATCGCGGCTGTCGTCCGAAACCCCTTCCACCAGGGCCGCTTCCCACCATGGCCGTGGCGATGGCGGTGTTGCGGCACGGCCGAAAACCGTACCAGCGACAGTGACCCGGTGGCAGGCTGTTAAGGCTGCGCCGTTCATTCCGGGCGATCGAGAACCCAGTGGCCGGCGACCCGCCAGACCTTGGCGTCGTCCGCGGCCGTCACGCGCTCCAGGGCGTTTTCCTTCCGCTCGTAGTCGGCGTCGAACTCGACCACGACGTAGTCTCCGGGAGGGGCGCCCGGTAGGGTGTCCGTGGGTGTCGCGCTCCGGAAGATGCGAGAACGGACGGTCCCGAGCAGTGAGCGCGCCTCCTGGTACGCCGCCACGAACTCGTCCCGCGTCACCTTCTCCTTGAGCAGGCTCGCGGCCAGGTCATAGGCCTCCGCGTAGCTCCCGGCGTCGATCAGCGAGAGCCACTCATCGACCGCCACCCGCGCGCCGGTGGGGTCCGGCTGCATGCCTTCCGGTTCCGGGGGATCGAGAACCCAGTGGCCGGCGACCCGCCAGGTCCCCGCTTCCAGCGCGGTCGTAACGCGCTCCACGGCGTTCTCCTTCTGCTCGTAGTCGGCGTCGAACTCGAACACGACGTAGTCCCCGTCGGGGGCGCCCGGCAGCGTGGGGGCGGGTGTTGCGCTCCGGAAGACGCGAGACCGTACGGCTCCGAGCAGCGAACGTCCTTCCTGGTATGCCGTCACGAACTCTTCCCGCGTCACGTTCTCCCTGAGAATGCCGGATGCCGCGTCATACGCCTCCGCGTAGCTCCCGGCGTCGATCAGCGAGAGCCAGTCATCAACCGCCTCCCGCGCGACGACCGTGGGGTCGGGTGGCGGGTCGACGGGTGGCCCGGGATCGGCAGTCGGCGCCACCGGGGAGCCGCCGCCGTCACCGCAAGCTGCGAATGCGATGACGGCAATGGTCGTCAGGATCGTTCGCGAGTGCGGCACCGCCGCCAAAAGGTACCAGCGGGCCGTTCGTGAACACCCCGGACGCTCCGGTATCTTTGGCGCCATGTCCGAGACCGCTTCCTCCGCAACCGGCATCGTCTATCGCGAGTCCTTCCTCCGTCACAACATCCGGCGGGGCCATCCCGAGTCGCCGCTGCGGCTCGTGAAGATCCGCGAGGCGCTCGACGCGGCCGGGCTCTTCAATGTGCTGGTGCCGGTGGAGAAGTGGCCGGACCCCCTGCCCTACCTTCTCGGACACCACACCCGGGAACACGTGGATCGCATCCGGCGCATCCCCACCACCGGGGAAATTGCGGAACTGGCCGTGGGCGGAGCACTCGCCGCCGTGCGGGAAGTGTCCGAAGGGAGGCTCAAGAACGCCTTCTGCGCGATCCGGCCCCCGGGACACCACGCCAACAACACCGGCGCCGAGGAAGGCTTCTGCTTCTACTCGAACGCCGCGGTGGCCGCCCGCTACGCCCAGCGGGCCCACGGCCACAAGAAGGTGCTGATCGTGGACTGGGACTACCACCACGGGAACGCCACGCAGAACGCGTTCTACGAGGATCCCTCCGTGATGTTCTTCTCCACCCACAACTGGTACGACTATCCGGGCACCGGGGACCCCTCCCTCGGTGGCGCCCGGGACGGCAGCGGAACGAACATGAACGTCCACCTCGGCCCGGGGAGCACCGACCGCGACATGCTGAGCGCCTGGGACCGCACGCTCCTGCCGGCGGTGGAGAGGTTCCAGCCCGACTTCGTGATCATCTCCGCGGGGTTCGACAGCCGGAAGGAAGACCTGCTCGGCTCCTTCGAGTGCACCGACGACGTCTTCTCGCGCATGACCCGGACCCTGATGGACGTGGCCGACCACTACTGCGGCGGCCGCCTCGTGTCGCTGCTCGAGGGCGGCTACAACGTGGACGGGCAGGCGCGCGCCGCCACCGCACACGTGAGCACGCTCACGGACTGACCGAGCCGGCTACCGGAAGTAGAGCGTGTGATCCACCGGGTGGATCTCCGCCGCCGGCCGCGCGATCGCGGACGTCAGACCTGAGTTCCGCCGCGTGCGCCCGGCCGCGTACTGAAAGCCCGGGCCGGAGACACGCTCGTCACAGGCGAGGCACGGATTCAGGTTCCCGTGCTCGTCGGTATTCGGAGCGCGGATGTCGTCCGTCAGCACGTTCCACAGGCCGTAGTGCGCGATGCAGGGCCCGAGGCAGTGACGCCTGGTGTAGACGGCGTTCTCGGCCCAGGTTTCGGCGCAGCGCTCCTCGAAGCCGATTTCTTCCATGAGACACGCCTTCACCCCACCGGCCGTCCATCGGCGGGCGCAGGTCCGGGCCGGGGAGGTCAGATCCGGCTGCGCCAGGTACGCCGCGAGATTCCGCAGCGAGGAACAGGTTCCGCAGTGGTCGCGGTGCGTGATGACGGTACCCTCGGCGAGCGCGCTTTCCCGGTCGGGAAAGGTGCGCAGCCGGTAGTCCACCCGGTCCGGATCGACGAAACCGACCGCGCACACCTCGGTGTTCCCGCGCCGGGAGGAGTGCCACCGCCGGACCTGCCGGGCGTCGAAGAAAGACGCGTCACCGAGATCCAACCGGCGGTCGATCTCTTCGGCATTCAGCAGCCTGGTCCGCTGCAGACGCTCGATCAGTGCTGCGGTCCCGGGTGGACGGGTAACGCGGGGTGACACCGGACCGGGCTTCGAATCCGTTCCTCCGCGGAACACGGCTGACCCCACCAGCCACAGCAGCAGCGCGGTTGCACCAAGGCCGAGCACCTTCCTCTTCACTAAGAGGCCGGGCCGTTTCGAAATGGTCATTTACCCTTCGGACTCCATGATGTCCGATCCGACCACGCGGTCCCGACCGTAGGAGATCTCCCCATGCGCCAGAGTCCGCTCACCCGCTTCGCGCTCGCCGCCGCCCTGCTGTCCGCTCCGGCGGCGGGCGCCCAGGAAGCGCCGGCAGTCAACGAAGCCCTGCTCTCCGGCCTGAAGCTCCGCGGCATCGGCCCCGCCGCCCGGTCCGGCCGCGTCGCCGACGTGACGATCGATCCGAACGATCGCGCGACCTGGTACGTCGCCGTCGCCTCCGGGAACGCCTTCAAGACCACGAACCGCGGGACCACCTGGGAGCCGATCTTCGAGAACTACCCGGTGTACTCGACCTCGACGATCGTGATCGATCCCACGAATTCCAACGTGCTGTGGCTCGGCACCGGAGAGAACAACGGCCAGCGCTCGGTCGGCTACGGGAACGGGGTCTGGCGGAGCCGCGACGCCGGCGCTTCCTTCGAGCATATGGGGCTCGACGAGTCGGAGCCCATCGGGAACATCGTCATCGACCCGCGCGACACGCAGACGGTCTACGTCGCGGCGCTGGGGCCGCTCTGGCGCGCGGGCGGCGACCGCGGCCTCTACAAGACGACGGACGGCGGCGCGACCTGGGAGCGGGTCCTCCATATCTCCGAGGACACCGGCATCAGCCAGGTGGCCATGGATCCCCGGAATCCCGACGTCCTCTACGCGTCGACCTGGCAGCGGCGGCGGCATACCGGCCTGCTGGTCGCCGGCGGACCCGAAGGGGGCATCCACAAGTCCGAGGACGGCGGGGCCACCTGGCGGAAGCTCTCGAAAGGCCTCCCTTCCCCCGACCGGCACGACATCGGCCGGATCGGGCTGGCGATCTCACCCCATAACCCCGACGTCGTCTATGCGCTGATCGCGGCCTCCGACGACGCGAGCGGGTTCTACCGCTCCACCGACCGCGGCGAGAGCTGGGAGAAGCGCAGCGACTACATCTGCGTGGACCCGCAGTACTACATGGAGATCTTCCCGGACCCGCACCGTCCGGGGCGCATCTACTCGATGGACGTGTGGACCCACGTCACCGACGACGACGGCGCGACGTGGCGCCAGGTCAACAGCCGCTGGAAGCACGTGGACAATCACGACCTCGAGTTCGACCCCGACGACCCGGACTACCTGATGATGAGCTCCGACGGCGGGATCTACGAGAGCTGGGACCTCGGCGAGCGCTGGAAGTTCCACGCCAACCAGGCGCTCACCCAGTTCTACCGGGTCGGCATCGACAACGACTTCCCGTTCTACAACGTCTATGGCGGGACGCAGGACAACGCCACCCTGGGCGGCCCCTCACGGACGACGAGCATCCACGGGATCCTGAACAGCGACTGGCTCGACGTCATCGGCGGCGACGGCTTCCAGGCGCGGGTGGACCCCGACGACCCGAACATCGTCTACGCGCAGTACCAGTACGCCGGCATCGCCCGCTTCGACAAGCGGACCGGGGAACGGATGGAGATCCAGCCGCAACCCGAGCCCGACGACCCGCCGCTCAAGTGGAACTGGGATGCGCCGCTCATCATCTCGCCGCACAACGGCCAGCGGCTCTATTTCGGGGCGAACCGGCTCTACCGGAGCGACGACCGGGCGAACACCTGGGTGCCCATCAGCGGCGACCTGACCCGCGGGATCGACCGCGCCGAGCGGACGGTGATGGGCCGGACGTGGAGCACCGACGCCGTCTGGCGGAACGTCTTCACCTCCACCTACGGGAACATGGTGGCGCTTGATGAATCGCCGCTCGTGGAAGGGCTGCTCTACACCGGGATGGACGACGGGCGGGTCCAGATCAGCGGTGACGGGGGGATCGAGTGGCGGGCGGTGGACACCGTACCGGGGGTGCCTCCGCGCACCTATGTGGCGGACCTCCACGCCTCGCGTCATCGGGAGAACACGGTGTTCGCGGTCTTCAACAACCACAAGGAGGGTGACTTCCAGCCCTACGTGATGCGGAGCGACGACCGGGGCGTGAGCTGGGAGGACATCACCGGCGACCTGCCGGAAGACCAGCTCGCCTGGAGCGTGGTCGAGGACCCGGGACAGGAAGGGCTCCTGTTCCTCGGCACCGAGTTCGGACTCTTCGTGACGCTCGACGGCGGGGGTCGCTGGGTGCGGCTGAAGGGCGGGCTCCCGACGATCGCGATCCGGGACCTCGAAATCCAGACGCGCGAGAACGACCTCGTGCTGGCCTCCTTCGGGCGCGGGTTCTTCATCCTCGACGACTACACGCCGCTCCGGCACCTGTCGGCGGAAGCGCTCGCCGCCGAGGGCACGGTGTTCCCCGTGAAGGACCCCTGGATGTACGTGGAGGCGAACCCGCTCGGCGGCGGGGAGAAGTCGCAGCGGGGCGACGCGTTCTACACGGCGCCGAACCCGCCGTTCGGAGCGGTGGTGACCTATCACCTGAAGGAGAGCGCGCTGAGCGTCCGCGAGCAGCGGCGGGAACGCGAGCGCGCCCAGGCGGCGGCCGGGGAACCGCTCCCCTACCCCGGCTGGGACGAACTGCGCGCCGAGGACCGCGCGGAAGACCCGGCGGTCTTCGTGGTGATCCGGGACTCGGAAGGCGAGATCGTGCGCCGCATCGCCGCGCCGAAGACGGCCGGAATCCACCGGGTGGCGTGGGATCTCCGGTATCCGGATCCCGAGCGGGGACCGGTGGGCTATTGGTCGCAGCGCGCCGGGCCGCTCGCGATGCCCGGGACCTACACGGCGGAGCTCATCCGGCGCGACCAAAACCGCGCCACCCGGCTCGGCGAGCCGCAATCCTTCACGCCAAGGGTACTGGCCGCGGCCGGCGTGCCTCCGGCGGACGCGGAGGCCCGCGCCGCCTTCCAGCTCGAGGTCGCCGCGCTCCAGCGGCGGGTGTTCGGAGCGGTGTCGGCGCTCAACGCTTCCATCGAGCGGGTCGAGGCGCTGGCCGCGGCGATCGACGATTCCGGGGCCGAGGGTGACCTCCGCTCCCAGGCATCGGCGATCCGTGCCGGGCTACTGGACGTCCGGATCCGATTCCTCGGAGACGACACCGTGCGCTCCCGCCGGGAGGCCGTCCTTCCCGGAATCCGAGACCGCATCCGGCGGGTGGTGGGCGCCTTCTGGTCTACCGCCGACCCCACCACCACGCACCGCCGTCAGGTGGAGATCGTCCGCGAGCAGTTCGGCCCCGCCAACGCCGAACTCGTCAACCTAGTAGAGGTACACCTCGCGGGTCTCGAGGCCCAGGCCGACGCGGCGGGAGTGCCGTGGACGCCGGGACGACGCATTCCGCGGTAGAGCGACGGCGCCATCGGAGGGGGCGCCAACCCCGTACCGACAGGACGGCGTACCGGCTTGGAACGCCGACCTCTGATCGGCATCGCGCGCCGGAGGCGGGCGAGATGCCTGCTTCCAGTCCGCCAAACGGTACGCACACATCAGTTGAGTTCTATCTCTTCCATCGCTCCCGCCATGGAACGGGCAAACTGAGCCCTTACCTTTTTTCTCGCCTTGACCTCGTCTTCGACAAGCGGACGTAGCCAAAGCATGGCGTAGTCCGACCGGTCCCCGGCGGCAAACATCTCCTGGAGCCTGGTTCCAAGATCACCGCACTGCTTGAGTTTCTCCACGACATTCTCGGCTTCTCGCTCGGACAACAGGTAAACGCTCCCCAAGTCTGCGAGCGCCGCCTCGACGATCTTCAACATCTTCGTCGCATCGTCTTCAACCAACCTGTTCAGGACGACACTCGTCGCCCTGGATGCCACCGCCGTCCCGCCCATGGAACCAGCGAGACCAGCTACTGCACCAACTACAGCACCAACTCCTGTCCCTACGACGGGGACCGCAGATCCTACGGAAGCACCGACCGCCGCACCGGCAAACCATCCTCCGGTACCGCCCACAACTCCCGCACCACGGACAGCAACATTCTTGAACACCTGACCACAGGAAATCCTGCGTCGGCACAAGCGCCAGAAATCGGGCCCAGATAGAACCACGGTCGTCACGCCCGCGGTGATGGCGTGTCCGCGCAGCAATTTGCTGAGGTGATTGGTCGCTGACGCACCGTGCAATGATCGGCCCGACCGAACGCCGTTTGTCATCCACGAGCACGTCTTGGGTCCTACCTTCTTGGCCACCCAATTCGTCGCAGGCCTGAGCTTCATTTCAATGGAAGTGCGCCCGGCTTGCGCGGTGAGGACGCTCGTGCTCAACGTTGCCGCTCCGACGCCTAGGGTAGGTCGAACGGCACTCTTCACGGCCGCTTTGAACTCCCTGTCGCTCCACCACGATGTCGCGAACGTGACTACGAAGGAAATCCCCATGGAGGTGCCGGCAATGCGTATTCCGTTCGCGGCGTCGTACGTCAGTCCCTCGATGCTTCCGAATCTCGCGATGTTCCTAACTTGGTCGTACGAGAAGGTGCCCCTACGAACAATCTCTTTCGCCCGCGCGGGATCGGACACGCCGGGCACCTGACCCTCTCTGATTCGGTGCTCCATCGCACGGATCGCATCGTCGTACTTGTCAGATGGAACCTCGATTTGCATCGGGCCATCGTGAGTCATGTACCGGAAACGGCCCTCGCGGAAGCACTCTGCGATGCAGGCGCGTCCCGTACGGCAGTACTTGCTCTGGATTTCCGCCGTGCCCACCAAGCGGTCAGGTCCGTTGCGACGATTGTCACCGCCGACGAGCCGCGGTCTCCTGCCACGCAACTGATCGGCCATGTGGTTCGCCTTTTCAGCCGCAAATCCGTGTCCTCGCGCGGAAGACAGCACAACGTTGTCCGCATAGTTGCTGCTGCTTCCAGCGATCCCTGACCAGGTACCGGGGTTGTTCTCAGTCTTCAAACCGCACTCCAATGGTTGATTTGTCGTGACCTCGATCCGGGGCAGAGCCCATCCTCCGGAGGATTCCCACGGTTCGGAGAGCGATCATCGTGACGTCACGAGTCTCTGCTCTCATGCGTTGGATCACCGCCGCCTTGGGTCGTGGCGCCTCGCCGATGCCGCACCAAAACCTCGGCCAAAAGGAAGAACTCTTGGCCGGGATGCCAAGGGCTTAGTTAGTCCGAAGTATAAGATATGAGTGATTTCTTGTCAAGCTGCTAAACACTCTTCTCGACAGAGGGATCCTCGATCGATGCGGTCGCACTCCGGGGCCGACGGCGGTTCTCGTGGGCAGCCCACAAGGGCTACTGTCGCTCCGGAACTCCTGCCCGATGGGTTTGAGAGGTTCGACTCCTCAGTAATCGATCCAACAGGCTGCCACCCCCAGTCCCCGGTTCGGGTGGCCCGGTGGCTGTTACCCGAGCACCCGCGCGCTCAGAACCCGACCCTGCCGCTCTGCTCCGGCTTGCCGTCGCACTCCTTCTGCAGCATCGCCACGAGCGCGTCGGCGTCCTTAAGGCGGCCACGGATCTCGGCCTTCCGGCGAACCACCGCGAAGTCACCGGGCGTGAGGATCCGCATCCCGGCGAGTTCGACCGGAGGCTCCAGATCGAAGAAGACCCGAAACGCCTGTTCCGCCTGCTCGGAGTTGAGGTAGTCCAACTTCACCTTGAACACGAACCGGCGGAGGCTCGCAGGATCGAGCGCTTCGGCGAAGTTCGTTGTGCAGGCAAAGGGCAACGGATGACTCTCCATCCAGGTGAGCATCTCGTTGACCTGGCTAATTTCCCAACTCCGCTCGGCGCCCTGACGATCCCTTAGCAGGGAATCGGCCTCGTCAAACACGAGGAACGCCTTGTCGTCCGCCGCCTGCTGAAAAGCGGCGGCGATCTGCCGTTCCGTTTGACCGACATAGCTGCTGAGCAGGTCCGAAGTGCGTTTGTGCACTACCTCAAGATCCAGCCGTTCCGCCAGATACCGCACCCAGGCGCTCTTTCCCGCACCCGGAGGGCCGGTGAGGCAGACAGAGAAGCGGAGGTTGCGGGTTGAGCAGATGTCGTCGGCAAGCGCCTTCAGGTCTACGTCCGCCTGACTGAGCCCGGGTTCGAACCGCTGGCGTCTCTCTCGTGGAGGAGCCGGACCGTTGACCAGCCGGGTCAGACAATGGGCCGCTCGGTGGACTGCGGGGAGACCGCCACCGCCGACAGTTCCCGCCCGTACCGCCCCATCGACCAGACCAGGTGAAATGGGAAACTGACGCGCCAGCTCCCGGGCATCCTTCCCCGTGCTCGGAATCTCATTCCTGGCGAGCTGCTGCGACCAGATTCGCTCACGCACCCGGGTCGGAGGCTTGCGCATTTCGACCGAGAACGTCATCCGTCGGAGGATGGCCTCGTCGAGAAGGAAAGCCCGGTTTGTGGCCCAGATGGTGGGAGCGGGATTCTCCTCGAGCAGCCGGTGAAGGTAGACCCGCGAGCCCCTGCTTCGCTTGGCTGGAGCACCCAAGAGATCGGACAGGAATCCGCCGCCCTCATCACCCAGCACGTCGTCGGCTTCGTCCACGAACACGATCCCCTTGCTGTCCCGTCCAAGAAGCGACTGGGCCAGACGGAGATCTCCGAGGCGCTCGCCGCGCGTCGGTTCATCGCCGCTCTCATCGGCTTCTCCAGCAGGAAACAGGCCTGCCCCGAGATGGACGGCGAGCACCTTCGCCAGGGACGTTTTTCCGCACCCCGGGGGGCCGTGGAGCAAGATGTTCACGCCGCGGACCGACTTGGCAAGCGCCCCCTGGACGACCGCGGCGGCGTCCTCGCGAGTCTCTTCGAGATGCTCGAAGTCGGACCACTCCAGGTCGCTGGACGCACACGTTCCCAGCAGGAGGCGCCGCACATCCCTTTGCTTGTCCGGGGCGGTGGCAAGACGTTCCAACCGGTGATTGAGTACCACCTCGCCGTCGCCGTCGACGGAGAGGCAACCGGAGTGCAGGAGGGGTGACGCCTTGGTCAAACGCTGCTGGACCCGGCTCCGGCTGAGTCCAAGCAATCGGGGGAGGCCCGTGCCCTGAACGTGGAAAGGGTGGCGACGGCGGTCGGAGAGTTCGAGATCGTCCACGAGGGATTCCAACCAAGGGTCCGTGCGATAACGAAGGAGAACTTCAAGGATTTCCACATCCTCGTCGCTCATCCCCGTGGCCTTCGCCAGAAGCTGGAGGCGGCGTGCGGTCCGGTCCGGTTTGACCCGCTTCGTCTGGCCTCGCACTTCCCCGAGCGCGGCCTTCAGGCGCTTCCACTCGGTGGATGAGGGCTTCCAGCGCGACCAGGGTTCGCTGTGCTTCTTTCGAAAACCGGTAGCGCGGGCGGCCGCCTCCAACGGGCGCCACTTACCGGATTCCCCCTTGATCTTCCGGTCGGCGTTCTCGAGGAGCCAACCGGCCAGCCGCCTGGCCTCCTCGCTCCGCGGGTCCATCCCGGTGATCAGGTTCGTGAGCCAGTGGACGGCGAGTCGGATCTCGTAAGGTGCGGACAATTTCGTTCTCCCAGCGATATTGCCGTGATCTTCCTATTCGGCCATGACAAAACCTGTCGCCGCTCGCGCCGGTTCCGTGATGAGCACCGGATGGACATCCGCGTGCTCTCGCACCGCCGGACGGCGGACCGGAGTCAGAGCCGCGCTCCCACACCGGTCCCCCGGGAGCACTGGGCCGGCCCGAGGCCGGTGGCCTCAGCGACTACCGATTGCTGGCCGTCGGCCGACACCGGACTGGCGAACGTGCCAACGGATATCGATCCGAGAACGACCACGCCTGCCGATTTGGCGGGATGCGGCGGACAATGCCGTCCCGTCCGACCGGTCGCTGATCACCGTCGGGAACGCCGTCGTCGCTGGGTTCAGGGTGGGACGGCGACCCGGAGTGGCGCTCCCGGCGCCGCCGGAAGCCCGTTCGGCGTCAGGCGCCATCGGTATCATGCAGCCGGAACGCCGTTCCTGCCATGAGTCCCCGCCTGCCGATCCCCCGAGATCAGGTCGCCACGTTCTGCAAGAAACACGGGATCCGGAAGTTCTCCCTGTTCGGTTCGGTCATCAGGGACGACTTCGGCCCTGAGAGCGATGTGGACGTCCTCGCGGAGTTCAAGCCCGGCACCCGCTTCACGCTGATTGATCTCATGGCCATGCAGCGAGAGTTGACGGAGATCGTGGGCAGAAAAGCGGAGATCTTCGAGTTCCGGTCTCTCCGCCCCTGGATGCAGGAGGAAGTCGCCGGTTCGATGGAGCTCTTCCATGAGTCGCCGGACTGACCACGGGCCGCTCCGGGACATGCGGCACTTCGCCCGAGAGGCGATCGGAGTGTTCGGCGCGGCGAGCGCCGACGAGCTCGAGCATGACACCGCGGTCCATTTCGCCATCCGGTACCTCGTCATGACCGTCGGCGAAGCAGCCAGTCGGGTTCCGCCGGAGTTCCGCGCCGCGCATCCGGAGATTCCCTGGGTTGATGTCATCGGCATGCGCAATCGACTCGCGCACGGGTACGACCAGATCAGTCGAGAGATACTCCACGACACCGTCGCCCTTTACCTGCCGAAACTCGTCGGACAGTTGGACGCGATTCTCGGGGACGAGTAACTGGCGCAGGCCGCGGCCCCGGCTGGCGCATCCCAAGGTAGCGGGCTTGAAGGCTACAGATCGGAGGCAACTCACCACGATGAGAATCGCGAATGTCGCTCTGGGTAATACCAAGAAACATGGCCCATATGCCCCCAGGCTCGTCGATTGGCTCCGGACAAGTGGCGCCAGTCGTCCCGACATCGTGACGCTGCAGAAGGTCGGTCCCAGCAAACACTTCCCTGCCCAGGAGCTCGGCAACCTCAAGTACGAGAGCACGTTTCTCCCCAGTCCTCGCGACTACCTGGGCGTCGCCATATTGAGCCACCGCAACTTGCCGCTGCCGGAGGTTCTCTTCTGCGATTTGCCAGACGACCACCAACCGGAGTCACGGTTCCTGACGGTGAACATCGGCGGCCTCTGGGTTTCCTCGGTCTATGCCCCTTACGGCCCGACGATCAACCACAGGGTCGAATGGCTGCACCGCCTGCGGAAACACGTCTATCACCTCAGTTACGCCCACCGCGCCAGCCTTCTGTGCGGCGACTTCAACGTCAAGCTCGACGAGAAACTCGGCAGGAGCGGCGACTACACCTGCTATGAGCAGACGGAGCTTCGAGCGCTTCTAGACTCGGACGTCGGTTTCGTTGATCTGTACCGGCAGCAGCATCCCGATCTCAGGAAACTCGGCGGCACCCGCGGTTACAAGGAAGACACCCCCGAGGGCACCTCTCGTCTCCACCTGATCCTTGCGAGCGGTAGTCTGGCTCGGCGCATGCGGGACGCGCGCCTGGATCGGCCAGACGTCTGGCCCCGACCGGACGCGCCCCCACTCATTGTGGAGTTTGAGGACCTAGCCCACATATCTCATAGTCAGTGGGGAGCTGGGCGACTTGTACTTTGGAAGTCACGGATCTACAGTGACTTGTGCCCCTCAAGCGACCTCCCCGGCGTGTGACGCGGTGTGTTCCGCCGCGGCTGCGCCAACCCGCCC
>JAJEIY010000007.1 GCA_022828085.1 Acidobacteriota bacterium
GTCGTCCGCGGGCCTCCGGCCCGCGCGTGCCGGTCGGAGACCGGCGTTCCAAGCCGGCGCCGAACCAGGGTACGGGCCCTCATGACCCGGCATCCCTTCGACTGCGATTTTCGGGTTACCCCCGAGCAGAAGATCCAGTTCCAGCGCGACGGGTGCGTCAGGCTGGACGGATTCCTGAACGGCCAGGTACTCCGGATGCTCCGTGATCGGGTGGAAGTCGAGATGCATCGAGAGACGGACAACTCGACGACCCCCGCCCTCTACCGGGTGAACTACGACGTGGAAGGCGACAAGGACGGCGTTTTCAATTTGCTGGCGCGCCGTTACTTCCGGCAGGCGTTGACGGATCTGACGGACAACGATCTCTTCTTTACGGGCGAACAGATCTTCGAAGTCGAAGCGAACGCCGACATCGGATCGACCTGGCATGTCGGCGTGGACAGTTTCGGCTTTCAGCACTCGAATGAGTTCGGTTGCACGCTCTGGGCGCCACTGCAATCGGTGAATGCACGCGGGCAACGGGGAGGAATGGCTTACGTTCCTCAACACGTCATTTCGGGAGAATGGGTTTTCGAACAGATCGAGCCGGCCCTGGTCTCCACGCTCAGGGCCAAGGAGAAAGCGGGCATCAGGACGAGTTCCTTCGACTACGTGTCCATGCGCCACGGCGTCCTCAATTCGCCGGCGATGCGGGAGATCCTTGAGAACCTGTGCATCGAGGACGACTTCGAGCCCGGCGACGCGCTTCTGTTCAACAAGATGGTCGTCCATCGAGGCGTGGCGCTCGAAGAGGGTCCCCTTGCCAAGCGCACGGCCTATGTGATGCGTTTCGTCGAGGCCGGCTCGCACTACGACCTGCAGCGAGCGCGAAATCTCGACTATCCCACCCAGCGGTACCGGACAGGCCTTCTCACATACAAGCCCCTCACGCGTCAGCCCATCGAAATGGCGGAAGCCGGAGCAGCGGACGGTGATCTCATTGCGGAGTGTGCGTACTTCGGTGAACCCGGCCGTCGAACGCTCCGCCGTGAGCGGCGCTCCGATAGCGCGTAGCCGCCGGTCTCGGCCCCCGGTTCCGCTGTCGGGCGGCCCCTTCCAGCGTCGTACACGACTGGATCCAAAACCCCGCCCGCGAGCCTGACCACAGAGGCGGACCGCGCCGGCGAGCCGGGCTCCCGTCGCCCGGCAGAACCTGCGGGCGGATACGAGGGCGCAGATCGGTACCCTACGCGCCGTGATGCAGGGTGGGCTCGGCGGTATGAGTACCGCAAAATCCGTCCGATACCCCCGCCTACGGAGCCATCACTGATCGCCGGTCCACCCTGATGCAGCGCGAGAGACCGAAAGCCTCGAAGGGGACCCGGCGGGGAAGCGACCCGCAACCGCCGGAGCCGATCGCCGTCGTCGGCATGGCGTGCCGGTTCCCCGGGGCTCCGGACGTCCCCTCGTTCTGGCGTCTCCTCGAAGCGGGCGGGAACTCCGTGATCGAAGGCGCGCCCGGTTCGGGCGTCGGGCGCGTGGGCGAACTCTTTCCGGACCCCTCGGTCGAGACCGAAGCCTGCCGTTTCGGGGCCTACCTCGAGGGGCTCGACCGCTTCGACGCCCCGTTCTTCCGCATCTCGCCGGTCGAGGCGCAGCTCCTGGACCCGCAGCAGCGCCTGATGCTCGAAGTGAGCTGGCAGGCCCTCGAGGACGCGGGGATCGACCCGGAGCAACTGCGCGGCAGCCGCACCGGCGTCTACGCGGGAATCAGCAACTACGACTACCGCGGCCTGATCCTGGAGTCGCAGGACACGGCGGAGCCGGCGGCGAGCCTCTATGCGGTCACCGGGACCTCGTTCAACACCGCCATCGGGCGGGTCGCCTTCGCGCTGGGTCTGACCGGACCCGCGATGGCGCTCGACACCGCCTGCTCGTCGTCGCTGGTCGCGACCCACCAGGCCGTTTCCGGCCTGCAGCGGGGCGAAGCCGATCTCGCGCTCGCCGGAGGCGTGCACACGATCCTGTCGGGCCGGCTCTCCGAACTCCGCGGGCGCGCCGGCATGCTCGCGCCCGACGGCCAGTGCAAGGCGTTCGACGCCAGCGCCAACGGGTACGTGCGCGGCGAGGGCTGCGGCATCCTGGTCCTGAAGCGGCTTCACGAGGCCGAGGCCGACGGCGACCGGATCTGGGGCGTGATCCAGGGATCCGCGGTCAACCAGGACGGGGCGAGCGCGGGATTGACCGTGCCGAACGAAACGTCCCAGCAACGGGTCATCGAGGACGCGCTCGCGCGGGCGGGCGTCCTGCCGTCGGAGGTGGACTACCTGGAAGCGCACGGGACGGGGACGGAGGTGGGCGATCCCATCGAAGTGCGCGCCGCGGCGGCGGCGTACTGCAAGGGACGCGGGACGGAGCGGCCCCTGCTGATCGGTTCGGTGAAGACCAACGTCGGGCACCTGGAACCGGCGGCCGGAGCGGCGGGTCTCATCAAGACCCTGCTCGCCATGCGGCAGGGAGTGATTCCGAAGCACCTGCACTTCCGGACCCCGAACCCGGAGCTGGACTGGGACCGGCTGCCGCTCCGGGTCACCTCGGAACCGACGGACTGGCCGCTCCATCCGGATCGCCCGCCGCTGGCGGGAGTGAGCGGATTCGGCTGGTCGGGGACGAACGCGCACATCGTGGTCCGCGGATACCCGGCGCTCCCCGACGACGCCGGCGCCGGGGCCGATCCGTGGCCCGTGGGGGCCGCCCGGACGATCGCGGTTCGGGCTCCGGAGCCGGCGGGACCCGGACCGCCCGCGGATGAGCGCTTCGAGGCGCGCCGGGCGCGCTTCCTCCCGCTGTCCGGCAAGTCGGAGGCGGCGCTCGGCGAGCTGGCGGGCCACTACCGGGACTGGGTCGATGAGCGTGGGGCCGACCTTTCCTCCGGGGATGCCGGGCAGGCCCGTCTCGCCGACATGGCGTGGACCGCGGGAACGGGCCGGAGCCAGTTCGGCTGGCGCGCGGGGGTGGTCTTCCGGGACGCGGCGTCGCTCCGTGACGGACTCGCGCGGCTGGCGGAGCCGGAGGACGACGCCGGAGCGGGTTTCGCGGAGGAACCGCCGCCGAAGGTGGCGTTCGTGTTCACGGGACAGGCCAGCCAGTGGGTCGGCATGGGCGCGGATCTCTACGCGAGCGAACCGGTGGTGCGGGCGGTTCTCGACCGCTGCGACCTCCTGCTTCGCGAAGCGCGGGGCCGCTCCCTGCTGGATGCGATGTTCGGGCGGAGCCCCCAGCCGCCCGATCTCGACGATCCGGTGTGGAAGCAGCCCGCCATCTACGCTCTCGAGTGCTCGCTCACCGCGCTCTGGTCGAGCCTCGGCATCACCCCGGCGGTGATCCTCGGCCACAGCCTCGGGGAGATCGCGGCGGCGCAGGCGGCGGGCGTCTTTTCGCTCGAGCACGGGCTCCGGTTCGCGGCCGTCCGCGGCGAGCTGATCGGGGCGCTGCCGGGCGAGGGGGCCATGGCCGCGATCTTCGCGCCTCGCCCGGTGGTCGCGGCGGCGGTCGCGGAACAAAACAGCCGGTCGCCCGGCCCGGGGCTGAGCGTCGCCGCCGACAACGGAGCGCACCAGGCCGTGAGCGGGCCGGCCGCGGAGGTCGAGACGCTCCTCGCGCAGTTCGAAGACCGGGAGGTCCGGGTGCGGCGGCTGCGGAAGAGCCCCGCCTACCACAGCGCCATGCTGGACCCCGCGCTCGACGACCTCGAGGCGGCGTTCGACGACATTGAGGTCGCGCGCCCGTCGCTCCCCTTCGTGAGCAACCTGACGGGCCGCGTGCTGGACGGCGGCGAGTCCCTCGACGGGACCTACTGGCGGCGGCAGACCCGCGAAACGGTGGAGTTCCGGCGCGCCGTCGGGACGCTCGCCGAACTCGGGGTCGGGGCCGTCGTGGAGATCGGACCCCACGCGGTCCTCGGACCGATGGTCTCGCTGGCCTGGCCCGAGCCGGACGGTCGAGGCGGCGGCAACGGCGCGCCGGCCGTGCTGTCCAGTCTCCGGCGTCCGTCCCGGGAGACGCCGGAAGACATTCCGGACGCGTTCGTCGCCGCCGCGGCGCGCGCCTGGGAAATCGGGCTCCCGGTCGCCTTCTCCGGCCTGTTCGCCGGGGAATCGCGCCGCCGCGTCTCGCTCCCGGGCTATCCGTTCCAGCGCGAGCGCCACTGGATCGACCGGACGAAGCGCCGCCGTTCGCGGGCCAGCCATCCGCTCCTGGGTACCCGTCACGAATCAGCCAGCGGCGAGATCAGCTTCGAAACCGAGCTGGCGCCGGACGACCCGGGGTGGCTCGGCGACCACCGGGTCTTCGAGCGCCTGGTGGTCCCCGGAGCGCTGTACGGGGCGATGACGGTCTCGGCGGGCGGCGCGGGAAAGGCGGGACCCCTCGAAGTCGCGGACTTCCAGCTCCACAGCCCGCTGATCCTTCCCGAGGACGACCCCGAAAGCGGCGCCGCGGGAGTCCGCAAGGTCCAGGTGGTGCTCGACGCGGTCGGCGGCGACGTTGGTGACGGTGCTGGGCGGCGGGTGCGGGTCCTGAGCACGGGGGACGCCCAGGAGCAGTGGACGCTGCACGCCGAAGCGAGCGTCACCCCCGGCGCGCCGGAACGGGACCCGGCCCCGCCGCCTGACCTCGAAGCGCTCAAGGCCGGCCTCGCTTCCGAGGACGTTCCCGCCTACTACCGGGCCAAGACCGGCGTCGGGATCGCGCTCGGCCCGTCGTTCCGCACCCTGAAGGCGCTCTGGTCCGGGCCGGGCGAGGCGCTGGGCGAGGTGGCGCTGCCGTCGGACGTTGACCAGGCCGGGCTCGACGTGCATCCGCTCCTCCTCGACGGCTGCTTCCAGATCTTCAGCGCCGCCCGCCCGGCGGACGCATCCGAATCCGGCGTCACGTACCTGCCGTTCGGATGGGACCGGCTGTGGATCAGCGGTCCCTGGCCAGACCGGGTGCTGTGCCACGTGCGGCTCCGGGAGTCCGACCCCGACCGGTCCGCCGGGACGAACGGCGGCACGGCGGAGGCGCTGAGCGCCGATCTCCGCATCTACGACGGGAACGGGGCGCCGCTCGGCATCCTGAGCGGGTACGCCATCAAGCGCGCGACCCGGGCCGCCCTGCTCTCCGCCGAGGAGGGGCTGGACGAACTCCTCTACGAGATCGAGTGGCGGGACCGGCCACGCCCGGGGGGGATCCTGCCTGCGGATTTCCTGCGGACGCCGGCCGAGGTCGCGGCCGACTCCCCCGTCTTCCGTTCGTATCTGGCCGACGAGGGAGTCGAGGCGGCGGACGAGGCAAGGATGCAGGCGGAACTGGAGCGGCTGGCGCGCTCCTACGCGCTCTCGACGCTGGAGAGGCTGGGTTGGGAGCGCCGCGCCGGCGCCCGGGTGGACGCCGGGGAACTCCGCCAGCGCCTCAAGGTGCTCGGCGAACACGAGCACCTGTTCGGGCGGATCCTGGAACTGCTGGAGGACGCCGGCGTGCTGCGGGAGACCACGGAAGGGCTCGTCGTAGCGGTGGGCGCCAGCGATCCCCTGCCGGAGGGACTGCCGGCCGACCCGGCGGAGGAAGCCACCCGGTTGGCCGGGCTGTACCCGCACGGTGCGAACGAGGTCGCCCTGCTGCGCCGCTCGGCGGGCGCGCTGCCCGAAGTGCTCCGGGGCCGCGAAGACCCCCTGTCGCTCCTGTTCGGCGACGAGACGCCCCGGGCCGGCGATCTCTACACGCAGGCACCCGTCTGGCGCGCCGCCAACCGGATGCTGGGCGACGTGGTGGAGATGATCGTCGCGGGACTCCCGGACGGGCGGCCCCTCCGGGTGATCGAGGTCGGCGCGGGGATCGGATCGGCGACCGACTGCATCCTGCCGAAGCTCGAGCCCGGGCGGTTCGAGTACGCCTACACGGACATCTCCGCGGGGTTCTTCGCCGACGCCGAGTCCCGGTTCAGCGGTGAGGACACCCGGATCGAGTACCGCGTCCTCGATATCGAGAAGGACCCGGTGGCGCAGGGCTTCGAACACCACGGCTACGACCTCGCGATCGCCGCCAACGTGCTCCACGCCACGCGGCGCCTCGACGAGACGCTGGACCACTGCCGGGAGCTCCTCGCCCCCTCGGGACAGCTCATCGCGCTCGAGAACCAGCGCGGCCGGGGCTGGATGGACCTGATCTTCGGACAGCTCGACGGCTGGTGGCGGTTCGCCGACAAGTACCGCCCGCGTCACGCCCTGGCCGGCCCCGAGGTGTGGCGCCGGGCTCTCCGCGACGCCGGATTCGAAGACGCGAGAGTCGTCGGGGTGGACGAATCGGAGTCGGGCGGCCTGCCGGACCGGGGTGTGATCGTGGCCAGCGGTCCGGCCGAGGTGAGCCTGCGCCCGGGTGTCTGGGTGGTTGCCGCGGACCGTGGCGGGGTGGGCGCGGAACTGGCGGCGGAACTCGCGTCGCGAAACCAGACCGTGGTGCTCGCGGAGGAGGAATCTCCGGCCGCCGGAGACGACGCGAACGGGGTCGTGAGGAAGTCCCTGGAAACGGACCGGCGCGAGGCGTGGAGGGCGCTCCTGTCGGATCCGGCCGGCGGTCTCCCGCTCGCCGGGGTCGTGCACCTCGCCGGTCTCGATGGCCGCGGGCCGGACGCCGCCACGGAGGAGATGGCGGCGGACGTGCGCCACACGGCGGCGAGCGCCCTCGCGCTCGTCCAGGGCCTGGCGGACGCCGATGCGGCCCCTTCCCGGGGGATCTGGTTCATCACGTGCGGCGCCCAGATTCTCGAACGGGAAAGAACCGGACAACTCGCGGGCGCCGCGCTCTGGGGACTCGGCAGGGTGGTCGCCCGGGAAGCGGGCAACCTGCAACCGCGGATGCTGGATCTCGACCCCGCCGCGGCAGTGTCGTCAGCCGATCTCGCGGAAGAGCTGCTCTTCCCCGACCCGGAGACCGATGTCGCCTACCGGGGGGACCGGCGGCTGGCGGCGCGCCTGGTCCGCACCGGGAGCGGCGCGGAGCGCCTCTCCCTGCCGGAGGAACCTCACTGGCACCTTGCCCCGGACGAGGGCGGCGCGCTCGAGAAGCTGCGGGTCGTGCCCCGGCCGGCGCGTCCGCTCGCGCCCGGGGAAGTCAGGGTTGCGATCGAGGCCGGCGGGTTGAACTTCCTCGACGTGTTCCGGGCGATGGGGCTGGTCCAGGGAGGGCTCCTCGGCGAAGAGATGTGCGGCCGGGTCCTCGAGGCCGGTTCCGACGTGACCGGCATCTCCGTGGGAGACCGCGTGGTCGGCCTCGCGTTCGGCGCCCTGGGCCCCGAAGTCATCACTCCTGGGGAACTGGTGGCGCCGGCGCCCGCGGAGCTGCCGGCCGCCGCTCTCGCCACCGTGCCGGAGGTCTTCGTGACCGCGGCGCTCTCCTGGGAGGCCGCCGGACTGAAAGCCGGCGAGCGGGTCCTGGTCCACGCCGGCGCGGGCGGCGTGGGGCTGGCCGCCATCCAGTTGGCACGGGCCGCGGGGGCGGAGGTCTTCGCCACCGCGAGCGCGGCGAAGCGGCCGTATCTGCGTTCGCTCGGCGTGAAGCACGTCTTCGACAGCCGCCAGACGACGTTCAGCAAGGATGTTCTCGACGCCACCGGCGGCGGGGGCGTCGAGGTCGTCCTGAACAGCCTGACCGGGGAAGGCTTCATCGAGGCGAGCCTCGCCTGCCTGGCCGACGGGGGCCGGTTCGTGGAACTGGCCCGGCGGGACATCCTGAGCGAGGCGGAGATGGCCGCGATCCGTCCCGACGTGGCGTACTCGATCCTGGAACTGGACGTCCTGAAGGAAGAGGAGCCGGCGCGGCCGGGCCGGGTGCTCGGGGAAGTGATGGGCCGGATCGCCGCGGGCGAACTGACGCCGCTCGTCCACACCCGCTGGCCGCTCGCGGAGGCCGGCGCCGCGATGGCGTTCATGCGCGACGCCCGGCACATCGGAAAGATCGTGCTGACAGCGCCGCCGCTCCGGGAGGGCCGGCTGCGGCCCGACCGGACCTACCTCGTGACCGGAGGGCTCGGCGGGATCGGGTGCGCGGTGGCGCGTTGGCTCGCGGACCACGGCGCGCGGACCATCGTGCTGAACGGGAGGCGGGCGCCGGACCCCGCCGCCGGTGAAACGATCGCGGCGCTCGAGGATCGCGGGGTGGCGGTCCGCGTTGAACTCGCCGACGTCACCGATGCCGGCGCACTCGACGGAATGTTCGCCCGGCTGGATCGGGAACTGCCGCCGCTCGCCGGAGTGATCCACAGCGTGGGCGCGCTGGCGGACGCCGCGCTCAGCAACCAGAGCTGGGAGAACTTCGAGACCGTGCTGTGGCCCAAGGTTCTCGGCGCCTGGCATCTGCACCGCGCCACCCGGGACCGCGACCTGGAGATGTTCGTCCTCTTTTCCAGCGTGGCCGGGGTCCTGGGGAACCCGGGGCAGTCGAACCACGCCGCGGCCAACGCGTTCCTCGACCAGCTCGCCGCGCACCGGCGCTCGCTGGGACTGCCGGGACAGGCCATCGCCTGGGGCGCCTGGTCCGAGATCGGCGAAGCCGAGGAACAGCGCGAGCGCATTGCCCGGCGGACCGAGGCGACCGGGATCGAGTGGATCACGCCGGAGCAGGGCCTGCGGGCCTTCGAACGGCTGGTGCGCGAGGACGTGGCGACGAGCCTGGTGCTGGCGAGGGACTGGTCCGTCTTCGAACAGCCGGGGGAAAGCCGTCCTCCGCTGCTCGAGGACCTGCTCACCCGCGAGGAAGCCGCCGGCGGGCCGGAGCCGTCCGAGGACCTGCTCACCCGGCTCCGGCAGGCGCCCGCGGCGGAACACGAGCCGCTGCTCGGATCGTTCCTGCGGGACCAACTGCAGGCCGTGCTGCGGCTGCCCGCGCCGCCGGCGGCGAACGTGGGGTTCTTCGACCTGGGAATGGACTCGCTGATGGCGGTGGAGTTCCGGAACCGGCTGAACCGGGCGTTCTCCGGCGAGTACACCGCGCCGAACACGCTGGTGTTCGACTATCCGAACGTCGAAGCGCTCGGCGGCCATCTCGCGAGCGAACTCGCCGAGATCGCCGGCGAGACACCTCCGGCCGCCGCACCGCAGCCGGAACCGGAGCCGATCCAGGCGGCCGCGAACGAGGACGACGCGATCGCCATCGTGGGGATGGCGTGCCGCTTCCCGGGCGCCGCGGACCTCGACGCCTTCTGGCGCCACCTCGAGGCCGGCGCCCACGCGGTAACGGAGGGTCGGCCGGACTCCGGTCCCGGGAACGGGGTTTCCGAGGGCGTCGGCGCCGCGGAAGGCGCTTCCCGCTGGGGCGCGTTCGTCGAAGGGATCGACAGGTTCGACGCGGAGTTCTTCGGGGTCCTGCCGATCGCGGCGCGGACGCTGGACCCGCAGGCGCGGCTCCTGCTGGAGACGAGTTGGCACGCTCTGGAGGATGCCGGCATGGACCCGGACCGGTTGCGCGGCGGCCGCGTCGGCGTGTACACCGGCATCTCGGCCGCCGAGTACCGGGAACTCATGAGAGCCGACGGCGACCCCATCAGCTACCTCGGCACCTTCGCCAGCATGGCGGTCGGCAGCGTCGCGTTCCGGCTCGGCCTCACGGGGCCGACGATGCCGGTCCCGCTGGAGTGCGCTTCGTCGCTGGTCGCCGTGCACCACGCGGTGGCGGCGCTCCGCCAGGGGGAAGCGGACCTAGCGCTGACCGGTGGGGTGAATGCTGTCTTTTCGCGCGGCCTGACCGCGGAAATGGCGGCTCTCGGGATGTTGTCGCCCACCGGGAGCTGCAACGCCTTCGACGCCGCCGCGGACGGCGCCGTCCGGGGCGAAGGCTGCGGAATGCTCGTCCTGAAGCGGCTCGGCGAAGCGGTCGCGGACGGCGACCGGATCTGGGGCGTGATCCGGGGAACGGCGGTCAACCAGAACGGGGCGACCGCCGGGTTGGCCGTCCCGAACGGACCGGCGCAGGAACGGGTGATCGAAGAGGCGCTTGCCCGGGCGGGAGTGTCCCCGGGCGAGGTGGACTATCTGGAGGCCCACGGGTCCGCGTCCGAGTTGGGCGATCCGATCGAGGTGCGGGCGGCGGCCGCGGTGTACGGGAGGGGACGGGATGCGAACCGGCCCCTGCTGATCGGGTCCGTGAAGACGAACATCGGCCACCTGGAGGCGGCGGCGGGGATCGCCGGTCTCATCAAGTCGGTGCTCGCAATGAACCGGACCGTGATTCCGAAACACCTTCATTTCCGGGACCCGACGCCGCACCTCGATTGGGAGCGACTGCCCGTCCGGATCGTCGCGGAAACGACGGACTGGCCCCTCCGGGAGCATCGCCCCCCAAGGGCGGGGGTCAGCGCCTTCGGGGTTTCGGGCGTGAACGCGCACGTGGTGCTGGAAGGCTACGAGACGGCGGACGCTCCGGACGCCGGTCCCAAGGGAACAGACTGGCCGGCCGGTCCGTCGCACCGCGTGGCCGTTCCCTTGCCGGCCGGCTTCGCCGACCTGCCCGCCGACGAGCGCGCGGGCGTCCGAACGACTCGGTTCCTGCCGCTCTCCGGCAAATCGGAGGCCGCCCTGCGCGATGCGGCCAGCTTCTACCTGGAGTGGCTCGAAGCCCATTCGGGCGAGCTTCAAGCCGGCGAGGCGATGGAGTCGCTGCTCGGCGACATGGCATGGACGGCGGCCATGGGCAGGAGCCACTTCGGCCATCGGGCGGGAGTGGTGTTCCGCGACCGCGATTCGCTGCGGGAGGGACTCGGCGCACTCGCGGAAGGCAGCCGCGACCCCACGGAGGCGGCCCGCGAGGGGGCGCCGAAGGTGGCCTTCGCGTTTGCGGGAAACGCGGGCGACCGGCCCCGGATGGGCGAGGACTTCTATCGGAACGAGCCCGTGGCGCGGACGGTGCTGGACCGGTGCGACAGGGTCTTCCGCGAGGATTTCCGGGAATCCCTGTTGGACGTGCTGCTCGGGCGCGACCGGACGGCCGCGGACCCGGCGTCGGAAGGCGCGGCGAACTACGCGCTGGATTGCGCGCTCTTCGCCTTGTGGGCGGGGGTGGGGGTCCGGCCCCAGGCCGTGGTCGGATGGGACATCGGAGAGCTGGCGGCGGCCCAGGCCGGAGGCGTCTTCAGCCTCGAGGACGGGCTACGGCTCGCGGCGTGGAGCGCTTCCGCCGCTGGCGCGGACGGCGCGGTGGACGGAACGCCTCCGGAGGAACTGGATCTGGCGCCCCCTTCGATCACGCTGATCGGTCCCAGGTCCGGCCGCGCGCTGAGCGCCGCCGAAGTAACGGATGCCGAGTACTGGCGGCCCCGGAACCGGACGGCGGCGGGACCCGGGGTTGCGGGCGCGTTGCTTTCCGCACTGGATGCGGAATTCACCGTGGAGATTGGTCCGGGATGTCCCACGCAGTTTGCCGCCGCCGTGGCCGAGGCCTACGAGGCGGGATGCGACCTGGACTTCGCGGGACTCTTCGCGGGAGAGCGGCGGCGGCGGATTCCGCTGCCCGGCTATCCGTTCCAGCGCCGCAGTTTCTGGATCCCGGAACCTCGGGCCCAAACCTGAGATGCCAGGGCGCCCCGGCCGGTCGGCATCCTGAGCGCGTTCAGTACAGACACTGGAGCCTCACGAAATCGCGGGTGGCCGCGGCGCACGCCTCGGGATTCTCGAGCGGCAGGAAATGCGTCGCCTCCGGGATGAAGTCGTAGTCCACGGTGAGGACATGGGTCAGGTCGAAGGTCGGCAGATAGGAATACGGCAGGGTCGGACCGGCCCCGATCACCTTGGTCGGGCAGGTCAGCGCCTCGAAGTTCACGAGCACCGCGAACACCCTGGCGTAGTCGATGATCTGGGCCTCGTATTCCTTGGGACAGCGAAGCTCGTAGCCCTCTCCGTCCGCTGATTCGCGCAGGGTGGTCCGCCCCATGAGTTCGTGGACCCCCGGAACCACGCGCGTGAAGGCCTGCAGGAACCCGAGGACGTCGACGAAGTCCTGAACCGCCCGGAACCGGTCGGTCCGCCGCCGGGTCATGGCCGCCGTACGCTCCGCCGCGAGATCGAATTCCGACTGGCTGCGGCCGGGCTTGCACACCGGCGGATCGAAGAGGACGCGCGCCTCGTAACCGCTGTCGGTCGCCGACGACAGCAGGGACGCGAGGGCGGACACCGAGTGGAAGACGCCGACCTTGGGCTTGGCCCCGAAATGACGGTCCGTCGCTTCCAGGATCAGGTCATGGTCGCGGACGAAGGTGGGAAGACTGTGCGCTGCGCGGGGCCCGACGGCGTTCCAGCCGTGGTTCCGGAGGTCGTAGACGATCAGGTCGAAGTCCTCCGCGAGCAGGGACCAGAAGGGGTAGTACAGGTCGATGGCCAGGCCGTTCCCGTGGCTGAGAACGAGGCGTGGGCCGTCCGGATTGCCGTGGCGGCGCACGGTGATCACGGTGTCGTCGTCGACGGCGACGTCACAGGTGGCAATGGGCTCCGGAACCTCCCAGACCGGCTCAGGAGTCGTGTTCACGTCGTTGTCTCCTGGTGACCGTCAATCGGCAGCCGGAGCGCCGGAGCGCGGCGCTTCGACCTGGGGCGCATCGACCTGGATCGTCACGATATCGGTGTCGTGGTACTGCTGGTGGCGCACCGAGGACGAGAGGTGTCGGAGGATCCGGAGCGACACCTCCCGGCCGGCCGAGGCTTCCTCCACGTGGTCGCTCAGGAGGGCCACCCGGTCCTCGACGTTTTCCGAACCGGCCGCGGCGGTGAATTCCACGGCCAGGCCGGAACCCTGGCGGCGCGCCGTCACCACGAGCCCGCGGCGCCCCGTCCGGTCCTTGGTCCGGTCCGTGGACGGGTCCGGGGGCAGCAGGGTCAACAGCGTCTCTTCGCAGACCGCATCGAGGCGATGGACCATCGCCTTCCCGAACCCGTTGTCGGTGGCGAACCCCGTGAGGAAATCGCGGATCCGGGGCGCGGCGGCAAGCTCCAGGTCCGTCTGCAGCCGGCGCGCCCGGGGCTCGGTCAGCACGGTGAACCCGGTCAGGAGCACGGCCACGATGCCGCCGGCGGTCATGCCGTTCGTCAGCAGACCGCCCGCGAAGTCCTGAACGAGCTCCGGAAAGATGAGGTCGTACTCGAACCCCAGACCGGTCCAGAAGGAAAGGCCGACGATGAGTCCCTTCTTCTGATCGAACCCTTCGTTCAGGAGCAGTTTCAGCCCGACGGCGAACAGTACCGCCATCAGCACCGCGATGTAGGCGGCGAGCACGGGGCCGGGCAGCGAAATGATCAGCGCCAGGGCCTTGGGCGCGAAGGCGAACGCGGCGAGCCAGATCCCGAGCGCGATTCCGACCGCCCGGGAGGCCACCCCGGTCAGCTCGGCGAGCGACGCACCCGTCTGGAGCGTGGACAGCGGCATGCCGCCGGCGAGCCCCGCCAGCAGACTGCCCAGTCCGCCGGTGGCGACGGTGTTCTGCACCGACCGGAAGTCAACGGCTTTTCGCCGCCGCCAGGAGACGTTCTGGATGGCGAGGCTGCCGCCGATGGCCTGCATCGAGGTCACCAGCGTGACGAATCCGAACGCCGGCAGCAGTCCCCAGAACGCGGGACCGAAATCCAGGTCGAGCCCCGGCCACCGGGGCGCGGCGGCGGCGATCCAGGCCGCTTCGGCCACCGGCGACCCGTCGTAGAGACCGAAGGCCCCCGCCACCAGCCACCCCGTGATCACCCCGGCGATCGGCGCCCAGAGCCGCCACGCTCCCGTAGCCTTCAGGGCGATGGCGCTGATGACGAACACGGTCGCGAGCGCCGCCACCGGCGCTCCCGCCGCCGGCGAACCCTCGGGCACGTCGTCCAGCATGGCGAAAACGACGGGCATCACGTTGACGACGAGCAGGAAAACGACCGTTGCGGAAACGGTCGGCGTGAGAATCCGGCGCAGCCACGAGAGCCGCGCGGAAAAAAGGAGTTGCAGCGCCGCGGCGTTGAGGACCAGGGCAGCAAGGAGCGGAGGTCCGCCGGAGCGGAGCGCTTCGGTGGTGACCGCGATCCCGGCGGCGGAGACGGCGGGCGCAATGACGAACCCGGCGCCGACCCGCCCGAAACGGGCCGCCTGGAGCGCTGCGGTCAGGCCGCACAGCAACACGGAGACGAACACCGCCCAGGACACCAGTTCGTCGTCCGCGCCCGCCGCCCGGAACGCGATGGTTGGAACCAGGATCGCGACGAAGAGCGGGGTGACGGCGACCTGGAGCCCCAGTCCCAGCGCAACCCCCAGGGGCGGCCGCTCTCCGGGTTCGAAGCGGATGCTCCGGCTTTCCGGGCTCGCGGCGGCCACCATGAACGAACCTCCTGACGCCCGGTCCGCGGGTCTAGCAGCCTGTGGAGAAAGTGACGTGAGCGCCGAGAACGGCGAGGCGCCCGGCTGACAAGGCGCGTGAGGGAGGAATACCGAGTGTATTCCGACCGAAACGCAACGATGAGGGCTGCCTAGCGGCCCGGTTCAGGCGGGATGCATCGTCCCGTTCGCTTCCGGAGCGGGGCGCCAGCCGCGCGGAGACCCCTTGAGCACGGAGCATGGGGGACGGCGACAGCCGACCCGCATGCTTCGTAGCTCGGGAATGACGCGTGACTTTTTCCACAGGCTGCTCGGTACTCCCGCGAACTCTCCGCGGTCGCAAGGACCTTACCGGAGCCGTTTGCGGAAAGGGTCCCCGCCGGAAGGGTCAGCGCCCGTCGCCGAGGGCTCCCCGGGCCGCTGCGTCGGGTGACCCGGTCCCCGGGCCCGGATCAGCCCGAGTGCTTGTCCACGAGTTTCCCGATCCCGCGCAGCGTCGTACATCCGGCGCAGTCACCGGCTGTCAGCGAGAGACCGAAGTCACTGTTGACAACCTTCATGAACGCAACGGCATCCACCGAGGAAACTCCGGAGTCGGCGAATTGCGTGTCGAGATCGGGAGTCCGGCCGAGATGTTCCTGGGCGAGTTCCGTGAGACGCTGTTCGGTTGCAGTCATGTGCAGTTCTCCTTGGGGCGGCGAAGTATCACACACGCGGCAGACGAATCGCACAACGGTCTGCCGGCGCGCGGACCAGGGCTCCGGCGCGGTCCCGGTACCGGGGCCTTACCCGCCAGGACGACGTCCCTTCAAGCGGGTCAGGCGGACATCCCCCGCGCCGCGATCGGCCACACCGCTTCCACCAGACCGCCCCGGACGGCGTACACCCGGTCGTAGAGGTTCACCACCGGATCGCAGTGGGAGACGATGAGCTCCAGCTTGTCCCCGACCTTGTAGATCCGGCTCGGGTCCTCGTAACGGATGGTGCCGAACTCGTCGGATCCTGACGTGTAGCTCATCCCGCTCTCGCCCTTGACGATCGCCCAGGGCCGGTTGATGGTGCAGGCCTTGGCGCCGGCATCGGTGGTGGCGCGGCCCTCGTACTGGGCGTTCAGGACGGTCGCCAGGATCGTCAGCGACGGCTGGAAGTCCGTGTAGACGTCCGGATCGGTGGCGCCGCCGATTTCGAGGTACTGCGCGTCCATGAAGACGTAGCTCCCGCACTGGACATCCGTGAATCCGGGCGTCTCGTGGTCGATGTTGTAGCTGCCGGTCCCCCCGCCGCTGAAGATGCCGGTGTCGAGCCCGGAGGCCTTCATCCGTTCGCAGGTGTCGGCCGCCGCCGCCAGCCGCCCCAGTGTCTGCGCCTTGCGCTTCTCGAAACCCTTGACGTGCTGCGAGCCGCCGTCGTAGCAGAGGATGCCGCGCAGCGTCAGGCCCGGAAGCCGGTCCACGAGCTGCGCCAGCTGGAGTGCCGGTTCTCCGGGCGTGATCCCGGTCCGGTGGCCGCCCGGGTCCACGTCCACGGTGACGTCGGCGGTGATCCCCGCCGCCACCGCCGCCTCCGAGAGGGCGCGCGCGTTCTCCTCGGTGTCGGTCGTCTGGATGAAGCCCGGGCACTGTTTCCTGAGCCCCATCGCCCGGCGGATCTTGAACGGGGTCACGTTGCTCGTCGTCAGGAGCAGCCGGTCGATTCCGTGATCGAAGAGCGCCTGCGCCTCGCTGACCTTGGCTACCGAGATGCCCAGCGCCCCGGCTTCCAGTTGCAGCCGGGCGATCGCCGGGCACTTGTGGGTCTTGGCGTGAGGACGCGGCGCGATGCCGTTTTCGCGCGTCGCCCGCGCCATGGTGGCGATGTTCGCCTCCAGCGCGTCGAGGTCTACGACCAGCGCCGGAGTGTCGAGATCCCACATGGAGATCCCGAACTCCGCGACCTCGCGGCCGGCGGCGCGGGCCTCGATCTCGGCGCCGGTCAGACCTTTCGCGCCTCGAGGGGAGAGCACCGCCGCGGAGGCGCCGGCGGCGCCAAGGAAACTGCGTCGGGACAGGCTTTGGGATGGGGCGTTCATCATCCGGCGTTTGTACCACCCGCCCGGTAGCGCCGGCGAGCGGGATTCCGTAACATGGCGAGCCCCATGCGCTCTGCTGCCGCGGTTGCGGTCCTTTCGTTCGTCGGGCTGTCCGGCGCCGCGGAAGCGGAAGACGGCATCCCGGTAAAGAGTCCCCTCGTCGAGGCGGCGTGCGGCAGTTGCCACGCGACCGATGACGCCGGCCGGATGTCACGGATCTCCTGGCAGCGGAAGTCGGCGGAGGGCTGGCAGATCACGGTGATCCGCATGATCCGGACGGGCAACATCAGCCTCGGTGCGGAAGAGGCGCGGGACGTGGTCCGCTACCTCACGGACAACCACGGCCTCGCTCCCGAGGAGGAGCGTCCCTACTTCTATCTCGCGGAACAACGGCCCCACCAGGAGACCTTCGCCGAGGACGAGGCGCTGCTCAAGGAGACCTGCTCGCGGTGCCACCTCACCGCCCGCTTCCGCACCCAGCGGCGGGCCGCCGCGGAGTGGGACCTGCTGAAGGGGATGCACGTCGGCTACTTCCCCACGATCGAGGGCCAGACCTTCCGCGGGGAAACACCCGAAGATGGTTGGGCCGTCGACCGGGTCCTCGACCAGCTCAAGGAGAAGTACCCCTTCGAAACCACGGCCTGGCGCTCCTACCGCGCCAAGGGGCCCGGGCCGGGTATCGCGGGACGCTGGTTCTTCCGGGGCTCCCAGCCGGGAAGCGGGCCGATCGGCGGCATCGTGGAGTTCCGGCCGGATGACGGATCGGAGGGGAACTACGGCTACGAGGCGAACCTGGTCCACGCCGACGGCACCGCCGAGCGCCGGCTGGGCGCCGGAGTGCTGTACGGCGGGTTCTCGTTCCGCGGCCGGGCCCAGGGAGACCGCCTGGAGCAACGCCGCGCGGCCCTCATGCTTTCCGACGATGGCCAGACGCTCACCGGCCGGCTCTTCAGCGGCCGGTTCGGGGAGGACGGACTGGACGTCACGCTGACCCGCGCCGCGGCCGGCGTCCAGGTCGCCGCCGCCTGGCCATCTGCCGGACGGACGGGAACCACGGCCGCCGGGGTCCGGATCCTGGGCGCCGGCTTCGGCGAGGACGCGGCCGCCTCGCTCGACTTCGGCGCCGGCGTGACCGTCGAAAACGCCCGGCGGGTTTCCGAGATGGAGTTGCTGGTGGACCTCCGGATCGACGACGCGGCGCCGCTCGGCTACCGCGACGTCTCCGCGGGCGGCATCCGACTCGTGGACGGCTTCGCGGTCCACGACGGCGTGGACTACATCCGCGTCTCCCCCGAGATGGCGCTTTCCCGGGTCGGCGGCGCCGTGGCGCCGAAACAGTTCGTCCAGTTCGAGGCGAGCGGCTGGCACCGCGGCCCCGACGACGCACCGCTCACCGGCGACGACCTCGCGCTCGGGCCGGTCGAGGTCACCTGGACCACCGAGGAGTACTTCATCCGCGACGAAGACGCCGACACCCGCTTCGTGGGCAACATCGACGAGCGCGGTCTCTTCACCCCGGGGCTCGACGGCCCGAATCCGGAGCGCGAACTCATGGCCGACAACATGGGAGACGTCTGGGTGGTCGCCGAACACCGGGATCCGGAGAGCGGCGAGACTCTCCGCGACCGCGCCCGCCTGGTCGTCTCTCCTCCCGTCTTCCTCTACTGGGATCTGTTCCCGCAGCGCGCCGAGCCGTGACCGTGCCCGAGACCTCCCCGACCCTTGTCGAAGCGACCCAGATGCATCGCTTCGCCGGTGGCGAGCGGCGTTATGCGTTCCTCGTCCCGTCCTCCATGATCTTCGAGCTGGACGAGACCAGTGAACGGGTGCTCGACCGCCTCGCGGGCGGACCGAGGCCCCCGGGGGACGTCGTCGAGTCGGCGGAAGAAGAGGCCGCGCTTCGCGAGCTGGCCGGCGTCGGCGCCGTCGCCCGCCAGGGTGCGCCCCTCATTCCGATCGGCGGCCTCCAGGAAGTCGATGGCCCGCCGCCGATCCGGACCGTGGTGCTCAACGTCACGAACTCGTGCAACCTGGCCTGCCGCTACTGCTACGAATACGGCGACGACCGCATCGCCGAAGCGGAAGTTCCGCTGGCCATGACCGAAGAGGTCGCGCGCCAGTCGGTGGACCGGCTGATCGCCGATTCCGGGGAAGCGAAGGATCTCCAAGTCACCTTCTTCGGCGGCGAGACGCTGCTCAACTGGCGGGTGATCCGTCCCACCGTCGAATACGCCCGGGAGCAGGCGCAACAGGCGGGCAAGCGGGTGGACTTCAGCCTCACGACGAACGCCACGCTCCTCACCCGCGAGGTTTCGCAGTGGATCGCGGACAACGGGATCGGGGTCACGATCTCGGTTGACGGCGACAAGCAGTTTCAGGACTCCATGCGGGTGTACAAGAGCGGGATGGGCAGCTACGACGTCATCGCCCCCCGGATCGCCGAGTTCCTGAAGCTCCAGAAACGTCCGGTCGGCGCCCGGGTGACCGTCACCTCGAAGAACCTCGACGTGCCCCGCATCTTCGAACACCTCATGGGGCTCGGGTTCTACGAGGTCGGGTTCGCCCCGGTGACCTCCTCTCCAGATCAGGACTACGCCCTCGGCGAAGACGGATTCGACGAACTTCTGGACCAGTTCCGGGATCTCGCCGACGACTACGTGGAGGCGGCCACCGAGGGCCGCTATCTCGGCTTCTCCAACCTCAGCGATCTGCTCGGGGAAATCCACGAGGGCGTGAGCAAGGCCTATCCCTGCGGCGCCGGACTCGGGCTCGTGGGGGTCGCGCCCGGCGGCGAAGTGGGCCTCTGCCACCGGTTCGCCGGGTCCGGCGACCATGATCTCGGCCACGTGGCCACCGGAATCGACGACGAAAAGCGGGCCGAGCACTTGCAGAAGGCGCACATCGACGCCCGCACCGACTGCAGCCAGTGCTGGGTCCGCAGCCTCTGCTCCGGGGGCTGCTACCACGAGGCGCAGGTCCGCTACGGCGACCGCTTCCGTCCCAACCTCCACTATTGCGACTGGATCCGCGACTGGACGGCGCTCGGCCTCTCGGCGTACGGGCGTATCCTTGACCGGAATCCCCGCTTCCTGACCCGCTTCGAGGGCATGGTCCGGGTCGAGAGCCCGACGCCCTAGGAGACAGCCATGAAACACCTCTCCCCCAAGAACCTCAAGGCGCGCTTCGCTACCGAGTGGCTGGAAGGCGGCGGCGCGGCGCGCGCCACCGCCGACGACCCCGGACCCCATTACCCGTCGGGCTGCACCACCATCTTCTCGCCGGGCTGGGAGGTGGATTCCACGGGCGGGACCGCCGCCCTCTGCCAGCCCATGGAGCGGGACCTCTACGACTGCTACAAGACCTGCTACTGGCCCGCCCAGGTGCCCGACTACCTCAACAACAGTCCCGACTGGCACAAGAACTGTGCGGCCGCCGTGCAGGACTGGCGGGAGATCGATCTGGTCTTCCCCTGAGGCGCAGTTCCCCCCTGGTTCGAACAACCACCCCGAGTTCCAGTCCATGATCCGGCGGCTCCTCCTCGCGCCTGGCCTGGCCGTGCTCCTGGCCGGAACCGCGGCCGGACAGGACGCGGACAGGTTCCTGGCGGGGATCTGGCCCGACCAACTCATCACCTTTGACCAGGAGTCCCTGACGTTCGAGAAGGTCGGGAACCTGCGGCACGGCGCCGCCACCAACAACAACTGGACCGCCGACGGCCGCTATCTCGCCATCGTGACCGGCCGGATGGAGACCGTCGAAGTCTTCGACGCCGCCGAGATGGCAGTCGTGGACGACTTCCGGCTCAGCACGGTGGGCACCCGCATCCGCTTCATGAGCGCGACCCCGGGGCCGGGCGCCCGGCGGATCTACCTGGTCCCCGTCGTGGTGGACCTCGAGCCCGACCGCTTCCTTCACAAGACGCCGTCGGAGATCTGGGTCTTCGACCGCGAAGCGCGCGAAGTCACGCACCAGATCCCGCTCGGCGGCGCCGACGACTGGCGTCCCAACATCTACTTCAGCCCGGACGGCGCTTCGGTGTTCCTGGTGAACGACCAGATCGTGGAACTCGACGCGGAAACGTTCGAGGAAACGGACCGGATCGAACTGGACCAACCGCTCGCTCCCGGCTACGGCGGGGTCCGCGGGCACTCCCTTGACGAGGTCGAACCGGGCCGGCTCTTCGGGGTCTACCGGACCGTGGAACCCCGCCAGGGAATGGAACTCTTCGGCCTGCTCGAGATCCGGCTCCCGGAAAAGACCTTCAGCCACTACGAGGTGGGGCCGCAGATGCGCCTCGCGCGTTTCGCGCTCTCGCCCGACGGCAAGCGCGGCTATGCGGGACTGAGCGACGCGGCGGTGATCGACATGGAGAGCCGGCAGGTGATCCTGCGCAAGAAGGGCTTCGAGCGGGGCCGCACCAACATCTCGATGATCGTCTCGGCGGACGGCGAGCGACTCTTCGTGTCGGGCGTCGGGGACACCATGTACGTCTACGACGCCGCGACCCTTGAGCCGGAGACCCAGATCTTCGCGGGCGGCGACTTCATGATCCCGCCGCAACCGATCCGCTACCGCGCCGCCGGGAACTGAGCAGCGACCGCCGGGAATCCCCGCATGACCCATCGTCATGCGTGAAAGCGGCGCGCTGACCCGTCCCCCCGACATCTACCGGCGGGCGTTCCGGCTGACGCTCCCCTACTGGCGGAAGCTCTCGGGAGTCCTCGTCCTCTCCCTGCTCGCCGGACTGCCCGGCCAGCTCTGGCCGCTGCTCTTGGTCCCGCTGCTCGACGATGCCCTGCTCGGCGGCGACTTCGGACTGCTGCTCCAGCTCGCGGCGCTGATGGTCGTCATGCAGGTCGGCGGGCTGGTGCTGACCTCGTACACCGGCTACCGCTACGTGGGCCTGTCCGCGCGCGCCCTGTTCGATCTGCGTCTGACGGTGTACCGGCGGCTCCAACAGCTCTCGCCCCGTTTCTTCGCGGGCGCCCGCACCGGGGATCTCCTGTCCCGGCTCAACACCGACGTATCCGAACTGCAGCGCACAGCCGGCGACTTGCTGCTGTCGCTCACCCAGAACGTGGTGGGGCTCGTGGTCGCCCTGGTACTCGTGCTGGCGCTGGCGCCGGCGCTGCTGGTCCCGGCGCTGCTGGTCCTGCCCTTCGCCGCCATCGCGCTGACGCGTCTCCGCACCCGGGTGACCGACGAGAACCGCCGGCTGCGCGAGGCCGGGGCGTCGGTCGGCAGCGCCCTCGTCGAGTCCGTCCTGGGGATGCGGCAGACGGTCGCCTTCCGGCAGGAAGAGCGGGAGGCAGAGCGTTTCCGCGGCGAGAACGACCGCTTCATCGACGCGCTGCTCAGGGCGCGGCGGACGACCTACGTGGCTTCCGGAATCCCGGCGTCGCTGGTCTCGATCGCCGGCGCCGCAGCATTCCTCTACGGGGGCTACCAGGTGATCCAGGGGAACCTCACCCTGGGCACCCTGGGGGCGGCGATGACGTACCAGATGCGCCTCTTCGGCCCGGTGCAGGGTCTCCTGGGTCAGTACCTCGGGCTGCGCGCCGCCCGGGCGTCGTTCGAGCGGGTGTTCGAACTGCTGGACGAACCCCCCGGCGTCGAGGACCCGGCGCATCCGGTCCCGGCTTCGAGGCCGCGGGGACCGCTCCGCATCGAGTCCGTTTCCCTGTCGTACGGCAGGGAGGAAAAGCCGGTGCTCGACGGGGTCTCGCTGACGCTTCCCGAGACGTCGCTCACCGTGCTGGTCGGCCCGAGCGGGGTGGGAAAGACCACGCTCTCGGATCTGATCCTGCGGCGCCTCGATCCGGACCGGGGCGGCGTCTCCTGGGCCGGCGCGGACATCCGGCGGCTCTCCCTTGCCGATCTCCGGAGCGGGATCGCGGTGGTGGAGCAGGATCCCTTCCTCTGGCACGCGCCGATCGCCGAGAACATCCGCTATGGGCGGCCCACGGCCGAGGACTCCGAGATTGCGGAGGCGGTCCGCCTCGCGGCGCTCGACGGTTTCGTCACGGATCTTCCGGAAGGTCTTTCCACGGTCGTCGGGGAGCGCGGCCAGCAGCTCTCGGCCGGCCAGCGACAGCGGATCGCCATCGCGCGCGCGGTTCTCGCCGATCCGGCTCTCATCCTGCTGGATGAGCCGAGCTCGGCGCTCGACGCGGAGACGGAGGCACTCCTGATCGAGCGCCTCGTTCCCTGGCTGAAGCGCCGGACCGCGCTCGTGATGACCCACCGGCGCGCGCTCGTCGAAGCGGCCGATCACGTCTTCGCGCTCCGCGACGGCCGCATCGAGGCTGCGAACTGACGGCGACGCAACCGAAATGCTGCGGATCGCGATCCTGGACACGGGAATCAACCCCGCCCACCGCCAGGTGGGCCCGGTGGCGGGCGGGGTCCGGATCGCCTGGGTCGACGGCCGCGCGCGCCTCACCGGCGACCGGCGCGCCGACTGGATCGACGAGATCGGGCACGGGACCGCGGTGGCGGCGACCGTCTGCGACGGCCTGCCGCCCGAGGCCTTCACGCTGCTCTCGGTGCGCGTCTTCGGGCGCCGGGCGGACGCCCCGCCCCACTGTCTGGCGGCGGGCATTCGCTGGGCGGTGGAGAACGAGGCCGCCATCGTCAATCTGAGTGCCGGAGTGCCGGTGGGCAGCGATCCGGAGGGCGAGAAGGTCCTGCGGGACGCGTGGACCAGGGCCGGGGAGGCGGGAATCACGCTGGTGGCGCCGCGATCGGGCCGGGGTTCCCTCCTCGTTCCGGGTTCGCTGGCGTCGGTTCGGGGCGCCGTGGGCGTCGAGGCGGACGCGGAACTTGCCTACGGCAAGCTGGCCCGGCGCGGCGGGGTGCTGGTCGCCCCTCCCTGGGCCCGGCCACTGCCGCCGCTGCCGCGGGAGAAGAACTACTCGGGGGTGAGCTTCGCCGTCGCTGCGGTCACGAACCGCTTGGCAGGTGTGCGTCTCGGTGTCGCCACCGACGAATTCCCCGTCGAGCCGGACCCCGCTTCCTGATTCCCGGGTTCACTCCCAACCGAACGCGTCCCGGATGATGCCGTGGACCCGGGTGTTCTCCCCGACGCCGAGTACTCCGTCGGCCCCGGGCCCGTAACCGAGGAGCAGCACCGGCTCCGAGGTGTGGCCTCCCGTGGACCAGACGACCTGCGTGTGGTTCGCCAGTTTCCGGGCGGCCAGCGCCACGGGGACGGTGGACGCATCGAGGTAGTAGGTCGCAAAGTCACGGGGCGCGGGAGTCTCGGCGTTGAGCTGTTCCGCGAGATCGGCGGCCTCCTCCTCGGTGAGCCGGATTCCCGTCGCCTCCTCGATCACCGCGAGCACCGAATCCACGGTCGCCGGGGAGGAGACCTCCGGCATCGCCTCGATCAGGGAGCGGCGCTGCGCGGCGAGCAGTTCCAGGTGCCGCGTTCCGGCCATCTCCGGGCCGGCCGCGTAGTCCGGGAACACCGTCTCCGGGAGGGGACCCGGTCCGCCAGGACCGTAGGTGAACGAAAAGCCCCCGGTCCCGTGATCGGCGGTTACCAGTACCAGGGTGTCCTCACGAGTCCGCGCGAAGTCGAAACCGACCCCGACCGCCTCGTCGTAGTCCAGGATCTCGGCCAGCATCGCACCGGCGTCGTTGTCGTGTCCGGCGTAATCGATCAGGCCGCCTTCGACCACGAGGAAGAAACCCTCCTCGTTGCCCTCGAGCGAAGCGATCGCGGCGCCGGTGAGTTCGGCCAGGGTGGGCACCGAATCGTCGAGTCCTGCCCACGACCGGTCAAGCACATAGGGGAGGTGGCTCGCCGCGAAGATCCCCACCAGCCGCGCGGCGCCGCGGGCCGCCTGCAGGCTGGCGCGATCGCCCACGACGGTGTAGCCGCGGACCTCCGCTTCCGCGATCAGGTTGCGGTCGTCACTCCGGTTCGAGGCGCCGTCGGTTTCCCCGGGCAGACCGGGAACGCTGTCCCCGACGTTCGTTCCCTGCGGGACCATCGCCCGGCCCCCGCCCCCGAGCAGCACTTCCACCTCGGGTTCGTCGAAGAGTTGATCGGCAAGCTCCGGCTCGGGGACGTAGCGCGATCTGGCGTGGACCTTGAAGGCGGCCGGGGTCGCGTGGGTAAGGCGCATGTTCGCGACGAGTCCGGTCGCGAGGCGGCGCTCCTCCGCCCACTCCAGAATGGTCGGGATCGGCTCGGCGGTTTCCGGATCGACGCTCAGCGTCTCGGTGAGCGCCCCCTTGCCGGTAGCCATCTGGGTGGCGGCGGCGGCGGAATCGGTGGTGATCCGGTCGAAGGAGAAGGGGATCGCATACCCGGCGCTCCCCGCATTCGCCAACTCGGTCATCCGCAGCGGCCGGCCCTCGATTTCGGAGGCGTAGGCCAATCCCAGCGCGAGCTGGTTCATCCCGAACCCGTCCCCGATGAAGAGGATGACGTTCCTCGCCCGCTGCGGCTCCGGCGGCGGCGCACACCCGGCCCCCGCCAGTCCGAGGACGAGGACGGTGGGGGAAAGGATCGCGGCGAAGGAAGGCCGGCTGCTGCGACCTACTGGCCCGTCAGGGCCGCGTAGTTGTCCTTGCAAAACTCCTCCAGTTGCTCGGCCAGGTGGCTGGCGGCGTTGCGCAGGCTGGGCCCGGTTTCCCGTTCGTCCAACCCGGTCAGGCTTTGACGCAGGCCTCCGGCGAGCGCCACCGCGTCCACGTAGTAGAACTCGACGATCTCGCTGCGCTCGACCAGCTCCACGCGGCCATTGATGATCAGCCGCTCAAGCTTGGGCAGCATCATCTGCGAGGTCCGGTAGTTGATGACGCGCACCGTGATCGCCGCGTCCTCCGCCGAGTCAACGATGCGAAACCAGTTGCGCCGGCCACGGACGCGATCCTGAACTTCCCGCGCCGCGGTCTCCAGTCCTCGCCGCAGTTCCGGGTCCTCCGGATCGCTGGGATGGACGAAGACGGTGAAGGGCTCGGGAGGGCGACGAGGCGCCTGACCACCGGCCGCCGCAGCGGCGAAAACGGTCAGGAGCAGGACGGTGGCGAACGACGCCGGGCGCGGATGTCGAAAGCGGTGGATGGTCATGACGCCTCCCCGGGATGCGCGAAGCCGCCAAGAGGGCCGGTCGCCCCGGAATCATGGCACGGAGAACTCGTGCGGTGTCCCGGAAATGGTGCGAGGGAATCGTTCCCTGGACCGGGGGACTGGATGACTCAGGGTGCGTCCGGTGTGGTCTCCGTCCGTAGGCGCGTCAGGGCCGCGTAGTTCTCCTTGGCGAACCGTTCCAACTCTTCCGCCAGATGGCTGGCGGCGTTCCGGAGACTGGCTCGAAGGAGCGCGGGACGCTGGTCCAGACCGGAGAGCCTCTCGCGGACCGATCCCGCGATGGCAACGGCGTCCACATAGACCAGTTCGACCGTGGGGCCCTCGTACCAGCCCCATTTGTGCGCGTGGGAATTGTGGTAGTTGACGATGCGTAGAACGACATCCGCCTCTTCCGCGGATTCGGCCAGTTGGAACCACTTCCGCCGCTCCACCCGTTCCCGAACCGTCGGGACCGCTTCCTCGAGCCGCGACTTCAACTCGGCATCGGCCGGATCGCTCGTCCGAACGAAGACCCGAAACGGCTCCGGGGGCCTCCGGGGCGCCTCGTCCTGCCCCGTGGCGGTAACCGCCAGCGCCAGGAGAGCGGCGGGCGCGAGAATCAGGCCCCGGATCCGGGCGCTGTTCCGACGGGAAGGCACGGTTCAGCGGGGCCCGCTGCTCTGTTCGTGCGCGAACGCTTCGAGCCTGCGGACGAAGTCCGTGGCGGCGGACCGGAAACTCCCGGTCTCGGTCGCGCCGGTGCCGGATCCCTGGAGTTGTTTCCGGTTTCCGTCCGCCCGCACGACCGCATCAAACGAGAAAAAGTCACTCCCCCGCGATTCGAACACCCGGTTCGGCGTGAACCCCGCAGGGCCGCCCACATGTCTCGGGCCGCTCGTGACGGCCTGCGCGCCGAAGATCGTGATGCGAACGTCCGCCTCGTCGGCCGACTCCACCACCCGGAACCGATCGGGCAGATCCACCAGTTCGGCCGTGAGCGCAATCACCGCATTGGTAAGCCGGACATCCAGGTCGGCGTCCACCTCTCCTGCCCGCGACACGAAGACCGAAGACGGCTCTGAGGATTGCGGCGGCGTTCTCTCGGCGTTCGGCATGGCAACCGCAACCGCCGCGACCAGAACGGCCATGGTCGCCACGAGATCCAACCCTCGTAGACGAGAAGCGTTCCGCATATCGCTCTCCTCGCAAGAGCTTGGGCAAGCAAACTCCATGCTACGGGGCGCGCGGGGGCAGCGCAACGCCGAACCGCCGCCGCCGGGATCGTTGAGCGGTCCGCGGAATCAGGCGAACCGGTCGGCTGCCGGGGCGAACGCCTCGATCTCCTCGCCCCACTGAAAGGCGCCGGCGACCGACTCCTGTAGCGACAGCTCCACGACTTCTCCGGGATCCGGGAACAGCCGCCCCTCAAGCTCCGCGATCCGCTCGGGCTCCGACCGGGTGCGGGGAGACCCCGCGATCAGGGCGCAGCAGTCCTTCGCCGGCACGGCGGAAGTTTCCCAGGTGCCGATCCTCTGCGCCCGGTCCATGATGGCCACCTTGTCGAGCCCGACCAGCGGCCGCAGGACGGGCAGGGAAAGCGCGGCGTCCACGCTGATCAGGTTCTCGAGCGTCTGGGACGCGACCTGGGAAAGGCTGTCGCCGGTGGCCAGGGCGACCGCTCCGAACTTCCGCGCCACGACCTCGCCGCAGCGGAAGGCGAACCGCCGAAACAGCACCGCCTCGTGGCCGGTTCGGCTGCCGGTGAGCCGCAGATCGAAGTGGGTATAGGGCACGAGCACCAGCCGCGATCGGCCGGTGTAGCGGGAGAGGATGCGAACCAGCTCCGCCGCCTTGCAGGCGGTGGACGAAGACGGATCGGGGCGGGAAGGCGTCAGGTGGACGAAGTCCAGCGACGCTCCCCTTCCCGCCATCATCCAGGCCGCCACCGGCGAATCGAACCCGCCGGAGAGCATCCCCACGAGCCGGCCCGCGACCCCCACGGGCAGCCCGCCGGGGCCCTTCACCCGGCGCGTCCAGAGATAGATGGCCTCCTCATGAGGTTCGATGAAGATGGTGAATGCCGGATTCGAGAGGTCAACCCGGTCCCAGGCGGTGCGCTCCAGAATGGCGCGCCCCACCGACTCGGCGACGGCCTGAGAGCGGATGGGGAAGTTCCGGTCGCGGCGCCGCACCCGCAGGGCAAAACCCGTCTCCGGTTCCGGCCGCGCCCCGGCCGCCAGTCCGCAGGCGAGCGACGTCGTCTCGTTCAGCAATCGCTCGGGCGAGAGAGCTTCGCCGCGCGGGCGGGGAATCACGAAGCACGGAAGCGCGAGCTCGACGCCGAAAACGGTGGCGATCGCCGCGAGCGCCCGGTCGAGCGCCGCGGTCTCCTCCTGCGGGACCTCGATCCACACCCGGTCGCCGGCCGAACTCGCCCGCCAGCGCAGCCCGATGCCGCGAAGCCGTTGTCCCAGGTTACGCTTGAGCGCTTCCCGGAAGGAGGGCCGGTTTCTGCCCTTGATGCGGATCTCCGGCGACCTGATGAGGATGCGCCGCGGGGCGTCCGGCATCGGATGCACCGCCGCGCCCGTGAGTCCCTCCGCGTTGGCTGGCGGGTTGGGAAGACTTTCCTGCACGTCAACAGCCTGTGATGGAACTGGCGTGAGCACCGAGACGCCCGCTGGGCCTCGCTGACAAGGCGCGCGAGGAAGGAATACCGAGTGTATTCCGACCGAAGCGCAACGACGAGCGAGCCGAAGGCGAGCGGTTCAGCGGGGATTCAGCGGGTGTCGAATGCCGCGCGAGTTTCAGCACAGGCTGTTCACGGTGGGAGTGACGCCCTCCCGGCGGCGATGGTACGCGGACGCGGCGGGCGGTCCCGCTCGGGACGATTCTGGCATCGGGTGGTGAGCCGTGAAGGAATCGAACCTTCAACCTACTGATTAAGAGTCAGTTGCTCTGCCTGATTGAGCTAACGGCCCAACCCGATGCGACCACGCTGGTACGCCTGAGAGGATTCGAACCTCTGACTTCTTGCTCCGGAGGCAAGCGCTCTAATCCACTGAGCTACAGGCGCTCCCAGGGAACGCGGAAGGTTACATTAGGCGGAGTTCTATGGCCTTTCGGCCAGCCGCCGCAGGAGTTCTTCCTTCAGGCCGGGATCGGGGGTATGGCACCAGGTCACGGGCCACCCCGCTGCCGAGTCGGTTCGGACGAGCCACGGTTTGGTTTCCCCGGTGTCCGAATAGCCGTCGGCCGGCCCCTCCCGGACGACCACCGAGGTCCGGTCGCAGTGGAGCAGTTCCGGGGCGACCAGGAAGGACACCGCAAATGAATCGAACGGGTAGGTCGCCCGCCGCCCGTAGTGCTCGCCGAACCAGTCGAGATAATCCTCGATCGGACGGCGGAAGAACGCCCCGAACGGGGTGTCCCACAGCGAAGCCCATTCCTCGGCCTCGATCGGCAGCTTCGCGGCGAGTTCGAACGGGGCCAGAACGACCGGGGCGCCGCTCCCCACGACGACCTCCGCCGCCGCCGGATCCAGTTCGAAGTTGAAATCGAGAAGGTTGGGGCCGCCGCCGGGGAACGTGAGGGCCTCTCCGGCGCGGCGGCCGATCACCAGGACCACTGTCTCGATGCGATCCGCGAGGTCGGGCCGCTCGCGGAGCGCCGCGGCCACGTTGGTCGCCGGCCCGAGCGCCAGCACGGTCAGCGGTTCGCGTTCGAGCGCCGCAACGAGAGCCCGGGACGCCGGGGTCGGATCCGGAGCAGCCGTGGCGCTTCCCTTGTGGACCCCGACGTTCTCCGGGGCGAAACGGCCCACGATGTCCCGGGCAATGGCATGGCCGCGGTCCACCGGGGCATTCCCGAACACCACGCTGACCCCCGCGACCCGCAACTCGGGCGAATGGAACGCCTGGACCATCGCGACCCCGTCGTCCGGCTCATGACCTCCGGGCATCACCGCGGGGTCCACGTCGAGCCAGACGGCGCGGGGCGGCGGATCGGCAGCCCCGGCGCAGGCGCCGGCAAGCAGCGCCACCGCCGCGAGCGAAGCGCGCGCGGCTGTCAAACCCCGACAGGCGTTCCGACGCGGGGTTCTTCCACCGAAGTGTCCACCGTCGGCGGCGGATCGTACGGGTTCGGCACGCGGCCCTCCAGAAGGGTGGGGAACTCGCCCTTCAGAAAACCCTGGGCGAGCGCGTAGGTCTGCTCGTCCCGATTCCGCCGCAGGCCCCGCCGCAACTCGCTGATTCGCGTCCGCGAGCCCGCGCAGAAGTCCTCGACGAGGGGGAGCACATCCTCTTGCCGCGCGCCTCGAGCGATGAGCGCCTCGGCGCGCACCACCGTCGCCACCTGCGCGTAGAGCTCCGCGCCGAAGTCCACGAAACGCCCGAGGTGCACCTGCCGCTTCTCGAGCCCGGGGCCGTGGCGGAGCATCGCGTGGAAGAGGCTGCGCGCCAGCCGGCGGCTGCTCCTGGCCACGAAACGGAGATGGCGCCGCGCCCAGGCCTCGCCGCCTGCAGGCGCGCCGGCCGGCAACCACTGGCGCAGGTACCAGGGCACGTAGAAGAACGCGGCCCGAACGGCGGTTCCCAGGCGCGTCGAGAGCGGTAGCGAGGGGTTCATCACCGCGCCCGCCCGGCTCAGATGGGGATCCATGACCTCGCGCGCGATGAAGAGGCGCAGGATCTCGCTCGAGCCCTCGAAGATCGTGTTGATCCGGTTGTCTCGCAGGGTTCTTTCAGCCGGGAACGGCCGCTCCCCGCGGGCGGCGAGCGAATCCGCGGTCTCGTAGCCCCGTCCGCCCAGCACCTGGACGGTTTCGTCGGCGATGCGCCACGCCGCCTCGCTGGCGTACATCTTGGAAATGGCGGCCTCGATGCGGATGTCCGCTCCTCCGATGTCCACGAGCAGCGAGGTGAGGTCGGACATCGCGTCCATCGCAAACGTCGTCGACGCCATCCGTCCGATCTTGTCGGCGATCGCGGCGTGCTCCCCGATCGGCGCCCCCCACTGCACCCGCTCCCGCGCCCACGTCCGGGAGATGTAGAGCGAGCGCTTGGCCGTCCCGATGCAGATCCCCGGGAGGGTGAGCCGGCCCGTGTTCAGCGTCGTCAGGGCGACCCGGAGCCCCTTCCCGACCGGGCCCAGGACGTTCTCGCGGGGAATCCGGACGTCCGTGAAGCGCATCACCCCGTTGTAGAGCGCTTTCAGCCCCATGAAGCGGCAGCGGCGCACGACTTCGACACCCGGCCAGCGCGTGTCCACGATGAAGGTGGTGATGCCGGCTCGCCCTTCCGGCGACTCCGCGGGAGTGCGCGCCATCACCACCAGCCAGCGTGCCCGGGTGCCGTTCGTGCACCAGAGTTTTTCGCCGTTCAGCACGAAGGACCGCCCGTCCGGAGTCGGCTCGGCGTGCGCCTGCATGCGCGCGGCATCGGAGCCCACCGTGGTTTCGGTGAGCGCGAACGCCGAAATGTCACCCGCCGCGACCTGGGGCAGGAACTCCACCTTCTGTTCCTCGGTTCCGAACAACAGGATGGGCTGGGCGATCCCGATCGACTGGTGGGCGGAGATGAGGGAGGCGAGGCTCCCGCAGTGGCTGCCGAGCAGGATGGCGGACCGGGTGTAGGTCCGCTGCGACAGCCCGAGCCCTCCGTAGCGCCTCGGGATCTTGATCCCGAAGGCGCCCATGGCTGCCAGGTCGCGGAACACCCGGTCGGGAATCTCGCCGGTGCGGTCGATCTCGTCGGCGTCCACCTCCTCGAGGAGATACGACTCCAGCCGCTCGAGGAAGGCCTCTCCCGCCGGCTCGACCCCGCTGTCGGGGTAGGGGCGGACGATTCCGGTGGACAACCGCCCGAGAAAGAGCCCTCCGGCGAAGGTCGGGTAACGCCATCCGGTCTCGCGCGCCGCCTCCGCGAGTTCGAATGCGGCGCGCTTGCCGGCCGACATCCGGGAGGTATCGATGGCGGTGGTCATGGCGGGCTCCCGATTCTACGCGCCTCACAGTCGCGCCGGGCGCCTCGCCCCGCTATCCTCCAAGGTACGGACGTCGGCTGGCGGACCGCCCCCGGTGGAGGGGTGGTTTCCCCGATCTGCCGTTCCGGATTTTCCGGAACGGCGATCCGCCGGACAACCGGCGGAAGGAGATCCGATGACCAGCCTGCTAGCGATGTTCCTCGCGCTGCCGAGCGCCGTGGAGTGGAAGACATTCGAGTACATGGGAACGCACGGAGCCGAGTACGTGGTCCGGGACCACACCGGGATCCTGATCCAGTGCGATGAGGAGCAGGATCAGATTCTCGTGACGGTGCACGTTCCGCACGAGGAGTCCAGCCCGTCCGGGCGGCAGCAGCGGACGCTGTACGTGCAGCTCGACGGCGGAGATACCCAGAGCGTCGAAAGGACGGAGGACCGGCCCTTTCCCGGGGTCTTCCAGTTCGAGCCGGAGGAATGGCTCGTGGACTTCCTGCTTGCCGGCGGCAGCCTGGCGCTTCGATTCGAGGACGAGACCATAGAGGCGCCAGTGGACGCGGCCATCATGAAGATGACCCTCGACCACTGCACCGGCGGAACGCACGCTCACTGATCCGAACCCGCGCGACGTGGGCGGCCGGCGTCCGCCCGCCGACCGCGGGCGCCGGATGTTCAGGAACCGATCAGTTCCGCGAACCGGGTTCCGAGAAAGACGGGCCACACGAAGAGGCCCAGAAACCCTCGCCAGAAGCCCAGGTCCAGAAAGCCGATCGTGAACAGCCACCCGACCATCCAGAGGCCGAAACCCAGTCCACCCTGATCGATCTTGATCCGCTGGGTCATTCGAGTTCGCTCCTCCACGACCGGATCATGCTATCCCCATCGGATACCGGAGTATTCGGTCAGGGCGCCTTCGGACGGCCGGAGAAGGTGTCCATGGCGATGTGGATACCGAAGAACGACGCAATCGGATCGAGCCAGCGGACGGGAAGCAGGCGCAGCAGTTTCAGGGAGTGGACGAACCAGGGCAGAACGACCACAGGACGATTCCTCTCGACCGCGCGGATGACGGCCTCGGCGACCTTCTCCGGTTCCAGGATCGGCAGCAGGAAGGGGAAGCGGGTCCGAACGCCGGCGAACATGCCGGTGCCCACGAAGAACGGGCAGATCAGGCTGGTCCCGACACCGGGCGCCGTCCGGCGCAACTCCGCCCGCAGCGACTCATGGAAGCCGACCGCACCGAACTTGGAAGCGCAGTAGTCGGAAAGCCGGGAAACCCCGATCAGGCCGCCCGCCGACGCCATCGTGACCACGTGCCCCGCCCCGGCTTCGATCATGGCCGGCAGTACCGCCTGCGTCGTCCAGAACAGCGCGGCGGTGTTGACCCGCAGGGTGCGCCGCACTTCCTCCGGCGACAGTTCCGTCAGCGGTTTCCCGGAGACCACTCCGGCGTTGTTGATCAGCACGTCCACCTTGCCGAAAGAAGCCGCGAGGCGCTCCGCCGCTCTCGCGACCGCGTCCGGATCCCCGACATCCACTGCCTCCGAAACAACAAGCGGATTCCCGTGGGGGCGGGCGGCCCTGATCCGCGCGGCCGCGTCGGCCAGCGCCCCGGAGTTCACGTCCCAGATGGCGACGTGGGCGCACCGGGCCGCGGCTCCCTGAGCGATCAGCAGCCCCATCCCCTGCGCTCCACCCGTGACCAGCACCCGGCGGCCGTCGAGCTTCACCGGGAGTCCCCCGCCGGACGCGCGAAATAGGGGGCGAGCGCCGATTCCGGGGGAGGAGCGGTGAACCGGCTGACCGCCACTCCCAGCACGAGTGAAACCACGACGCCCGGCGCCGCCGGGTGGACCAGCTCGGGTCCCCAGCCGGGCCAGGGCAACACCCCGCTCTGCCAGACGAAGACCCCCGTGACGCCTCCCACCATCGCGGCGAGCGCGCCCTCCCGGGTGAGTCCCCGCCAGAGGACGCCGAGAACGACCGGCACGAAGAACGCGCTCGCCATGATCGCGGTGAAGAGCAGCACGATGAACTGCACGAGCTCTCCCTCGCCGACGCCGCTGAGGATCAGCACCAGCGGCGCGATGCCGACGATCAGGATCCCGAAGCGCGCCGCCAGCATCCTCGCCCGCGGGCTGGCCCCGGGCCTGAAAACGCCCAGGAGATCGTGGGAAAGCGCCGATCCGGCAACCAGCAGGAGCGAATCCACGGTGGACATGATCGCCGAAACCACGGCGGCCAGCAGCACGGTTCCCAGGATGGGCGGCAGCGCATAGGACGCGATGAGCGGCATGGCCAGGTCGCCGTTCGGGAGGATGGGGAACAGCCCCATGGCCCCGAGCGCGATCAGGAAGACCAGCAGGTTCACCCCGGTCGCCACGATCATGGCGAGGAACAGACCGCGCCGGATCTCTTGCTGGCCGCGCATCGCATAGAGACGGACGAGTTTCTCGGGGGTGGCGATCCCTCCCAGGAGAAAGGAGATCCCCATCGTGAAGAGCAGCACGCCGGGGAGGGCGCCGAACTCGAAGGCCTCGGGCCGCAGGGTCTCCACGGCGGCGAACAGCGGGCCGGGCCCGCCGAGCAGACGGAAGACCATGGGGACGGCCACCAGGGCGCCGATCACCATGACGACCAGCTGCACGAGGTCGGTGTAGACCACCGCGACCATGCCGCCGATCGCGGTGTAGGCGAGCAGGATGACGGTGAAGAACACCATTCCCCAGACCGCCGGAATCCCGAACACGGTCTCGGCGATCAATCCGCCGGCGATCACCTGCGCCTGCACGTACACGGTGGCCGCGATCAGGATCACCACCGCGGCGAGCGCCCGGGCCCGCCGGCTGTAGTAGCGCCGCTCGATGAACGCCGGCAGGGTCAGTTCCCGGGTGCGGGCGAAGCGCGGGCCCAGGACGCCGGCCATGAACCAGTAGCTGAACGGGATGAACAGCACGAGCCAGGTGAACTCCCAACCCACCGTGTGAATCACCCCCACGGTGCCGATGTAGGTGCCCGCGCTCGCGTGGGTGGCGGCGAGCGTGGCGCCGCCGAGCAGCCAGCCGAGCTTGCCCCCGGCGATCCAGTAGTCGCCCTCGGTGCGGGTACGCCGGAGCGCCACCACCCCGATGGCGAAGATCGCCGCGAGGTAGGCGCCGAAGACGATCGCCGTCAAGGCGGGCCGTCCTCGGCGTGGTCAGCCGACTCCCGCCGCTCGAGCCTCCGCATCCAGAACCAGTAGGCGAGCAGGATGGCGCCGAAGACCGCAAACAGTCCCCAGAAGGAGAAACGGGTCATGGGGGGCTCGTGCCGGCGGGACGCGACGGGGCGAGGAGCCGGCGCGCCCCGAAGACGCCGAGTCCGATCAGCAGCAGGGCCAGGGCGCCGTCCACGATGTTGGCCAGGCCGATCGCGAACCCCTCCCCGGGGACGAGCCGGAACCGGAGGAGCGAAGGAGTCGCCGGAAGATGCGCTTCGAGAGTCCCACCCCCGGCGGCGCCCGCGGTGAGCGCCGGGAACGCGTCCGCGAGCCGGTAGCCGGGAGGCGGGGTGATGACTGCCTTGAACGCCGGCTGGGCTCCCGGTTCGGGGGCCTCGTCGGGGAGCGGGACCGGGACGTGAACCCAGCCGGCTTCGTCAACCTGCACGCGGTCGCGGAACAGGAGCGCACCCGCCGGGTCGCGTTCGAATCCCGCCGGCGCCCGCCGCCAGTCCGTCTCCGGGGACGGCGCGAGGACGTGAAACGCGGGGGAACCGGCGAACGGATGGTTCGGGGGGATCCTCGTGCGGACCGCTGCCCGGGCGGGACCCTCGAAGGCCACCGTCATCTCCACCGCCGCCGGTTGAGCTGCGGCGGCGCCCGCCGGAAGGGAAAGGACCAGCCCCAGACAGCGGAGAGCCGGGCGCACTTGATCTACGCCCAGACGTCCCTCAGCACCCGGAGCGCGTTCCCGCCCATCACCTTGCCGATGTCCTCGTCGGAGTAACCGTGCTTCACCAGCCAGCGGAGGATGTTCTTCGAGCCCTCCACCGGGTTCTCGATCCCGGCGACATAGGGAACCCGGTCGAAGGCGGGCGCCCCGCTTCCCGCGCTCGCCTTCTTGATGGAAAGCGCCGCGGAGTACACCCCGTGGAGCCCGACGTGGTCGCCGAACACCGTGTCCGGCCCGAAACCGACGTAGTCCATCCCCACGAGGTCCTTCACGTACTCGAAGTGCTCCATGAAGGACTCGAGGCTGTGCCGGGGATGGTTCTCGGTGAGCGTCGTGTGCGGGGCGGCTTCGATCCCGATGATGCCGCCCTTGTCGGCGCAGGCCTGCAGCACATCGTCCGGGGCCATCCGCCGGGTGTTCCAGAGCGACCGGGCCCCGATGTGGGTGATCGAGACGGGCTTTTGGCTCGCCGCGATGACGTCCAGGGTCGTCTGATCGCCGCAGTGCGCGGTGTCGATCAGCATCCCGACCTTGTTCATGCGCTCGACGACCTGATGACCGAACGCGGTCAGCCCTCCGTCGTTCGCTTCCTTCAGCCCGCTCCCGAGCGCGTTCGACTCGCTGTAGGTGATCCCCATCTCGCGGACGCCGAAACCGTGGAGGACTTCCACCCGATCGAGCTCGTTCTCGATGGGCGCCGCGCCCTCGATGGCCGCCACCCAGGCGATCCGTCCCTCGGCGTGGGCCCGGAGGATGTCGTCCACCGTCCGGCAGTGGATGAGAAAGTCCTGGTGGGCGATGTCGGCGAGGCGCATCCCGAGGTCGTGGAGGACTTCGTTCCACTTCCAGCCCGTGCGCGACTCGATCCGGCAGATGCCGTCGAGGAGGTTGTCGAACACACAGTCCCAGTCGGACTGGGCCAGCGCCTCGAAGGGAGTGAAGACCCTTCCCTCGCGAACGTACGCGGGGGTCCGGTGGATGTCTCGGGGAAAGCTGCCGAGATGTTCGTGCAGCGAAATCAGCACCAGCTCCCCGGCGAGGCGCTCCGCGCGGGCCTCCTCTTCGGGCGACAGCGGAACCGGGTGCGCCGGAAAGAGTTCGGCGTCCTCCACCAGGTCCTCGGGCGGATAGTCCTCGCCCGGAGTCAGATAGCCGAAGGAGCGGTACCCGTCGGCGCCGCGCTTTTGTCGTCCCATGAATCGATGCTACCAGCGGCGGAGTGCAGCCTTCAGACCGGCCTCCTGCCCGCGAGAAGCACAGGTCCCGCGATGTCCCGCGGTTGCGGCAGGTGGCCCGAAGCGTTATCTTACTTTAGGCTTACCAAAGACCTGCCGGAGGGTTGCCATGTCCAGGATCGAACCATCCACAACCACCCTTTCGACCAAAGGTCAGGTCATCCTCCCGAAACCGATTCGGCAGGCGCTCGGTTGGGAGGCGGGAGAGAGGCTGATCGTCGAACGGACGCTCGACGGCGTACGGCTGAAGCCGGTACCGATCTTCCCGAGGACCCGTGTCGAAGACGTCTCCGGATGCCTCGCGTTCGAGGGTACGCCGAAGTCGCTGGCGGAAATGGAGGCCGGTGTCCTGGCGGAAGCGAGGCGGCGCCATGCGGGCGATTGACACCAACGTCGTCGTCCGTCATCTGGTGGGTGACGAACCGGAGCAGGCGGCCCGCGCGACAGCCGTGATCGCTGCGGGACAAGTCTTCGTGAGCACCACCGTCCTGCTCGAGAGCGACTGGGTTCTACGCAGTACCTACGGCTATTCCAGTACTCAGGTCGCCGCTGCGCTGCGCGCCCTTGCGGGTCTCGAGGAGGTAACCGTCGAGGATCCCCTCCTCCTCGCGGAAGCCCTGGATCGAGCGGAGCGGGGCATGGACTTCGCCGATGCGCTGCACCTCGGCGCTGCAACGCAGTGCGAAGCGATGCTGACGTTCGACCGCCGGTTCATCCGGGCCGCCGCGGACGCCCGCATAACGGTTCGGGAACCCTGAACCCCGGCCAAAACGACCCTGACGGCGTACCGGCCGGAAACACCGGCCTGCGGCCAGTCGCTGCGAAGACGCAAGACGCCCGATCACGGGGACGGCTTGGAGCGCCGACCTCCGCGGCAGGTTCGGACTAAGGGTAAAACCTGCCGAACGAAGTCAGCTCCGGTCGGGGATCCCCCGGGGACCGAGTGCTAGTTCCCCCCGGCCGCGATGGTGGTTCCGGCGGCGTCCTCGCAGTAGCGGGCGATAGCCGCGTGGTCCTCGCGCGCGTGACCGTTGTCAACCAGCGTTTTCACGAACTGGCGGACGATCGTCGTAAACGGAATCGGGCTCGCGCTTCCGCCGGCAGCGGCGAGGGCGTTGTCGAGGTCCTTGAGGTGGAGTTCGAGGCGGAAGCCCGGCTTCCAGTCGCCCGCGATCATCTTGCCCGCCTTGGCGTTCAGGACGGCGCTCCCGGCCAGGCCGCCCTGAATCGCGGCGACCACCACCGCCGGGTCGAGGCCGGACCGGACGGCGAAGACGAGCGCCTCCCCCACGGCCTGGATGTTCGCGGCCACGATCATCTGGTTCGCGAGCTTCACCGTGTTGCCGGCGCCGGCCGGGCCGCAGCGGACCGCGCTCTTTCCGAGAACGTCGAACACCGGACCGAGCGCCTTGAAGGCGGCCTCCTCCCCGCCGGCCATGATCGCGAGTTCCCCGGCGATGGCGCCGGGCTCTCCCCCGCTCACCGGCGCATCCACGAAGGCGACCCCGCGCTCGCTGGCGGCGGCGGCGATCTTTCGGGAGACCCCGGGCTCGATCGAGGACATGTCCGTCACCAGCGCCGGCAGTTCCGGGGCGGCAAGAACGCCCCCCGGTCCGAGCATCACCAGCTCCGAGTCCGGCGAATCCGGCAGCATCAGGATGACGGCATCCCGTCCGCTCGCGCATTCGGCGCCCGATCCGGCGCGCCGGGCGCCGGCGGCGACAAGCTCGTCCACCGGTCCCGGCGAGCGGCTGTGTACGGTCACCTCGAAGCCGGCGTCGAGCAGGTTCTTCGCCATGGGCTTGCCCATGACCCCGAGACCAATGAATCCGATCGTGTTGAGTGACATGATGGACCGAGGCTACCACCGCGATGGGGCTCCTCCGGCCGCTCCGAACGCCTTCGGAGCAGCCGCGCTAGCCTTGCGGATGACGACACAAGAACCGATTGGAGATGTTGGGTGAGTCACTACTACGACGACCATGATCTGTCCCGGTTCGGGGAAATGGGCCGCAACGCGCCCGACCTGTGGGACAAGTTCAACGACTGGTACCAGGCGACGTTCCGGGAGGGCTCGCTCAGCGGGCGGGAGAAGGCGCTGATCGCGCTCGGCGTCGCTCACGCTCTGCAGTGCCCCTACTGCATCGACGCCTGGTCGCAGGAGTGCCTGGAGAAGGGTTCGAACCTCGAGCAGATGACGGAGGCGGTCCACGTCGCGGCCGCCATCCGGGGCGGAGCGGCGCTCGTCCACGGTGTGCAGATGCGAAAGCGGAATGCCCAGTTGAGCATGTAGGTCATGGAAGCCCAGCTGGAACTCCCGACCCGGAACGCGCACTTTTCGCCGCGCCCGTCCGGGAACCGGTTCCCGTCCTTCAACTCCCGGCTTGCCCGCCACGGGCTCCACCCCCTCCGCGCCACGGGAATCGAGGTCTTCCAGATCAACGTCGGAAAGCTCTGCAACCAGAAATGCCGGCACTGCCACGTGGATGCGGGGCCGGACCGCACCGAGCGGATGACCCGCGAGACCGCGGAGTCCTGTATCCGGGCCCTCGAACTGACGGATGCGCCCACGGTGGACATCACCGGCGGCGCGCCGGAGCTGAACGAAAACTTCCGCTACCTGGTGGACGCTTCCCGGGCCCTCGGACGCCACGTGATGGACCGTTCGAATCTCACGGTGCTGCTCCTCAGGTCCCAGTCCGACCTGGCCCGATTCCTCGCGGACCGTGAGGTGGAGATCGTGGCCAGCCTTCCGTACTTCCTGGCGGAGCGCACCGACGCGCAGCGCGGGGCGGGAGTCTTCGACAAGTCCATCCAGGCGCTCAAGCTGCTGAACCGCCTGGGGTACGGCCGGGATCCGGCTCTACGCCTCAACCTGGTCTACAACCCCACCGGCGCGTTCCTTCCGGGCGATCAGGACGCACTGGAGCGCGAGTTCAAGCGGGAACTCGACCGGCGCTACGGGATCGGGTTCGACCGGCTCTACGCGATCACCAACCTCCCGATCAGCCGGTTTCTGGACTTCCTGCTGGAATCCGGGAACTACGAGCGATACATGGAAAGGCTGGTGAACGCCTTCAACCCGGCGGCGGCGCGGGCGGTCATGTGCCGGAACACCCTTTCCGTCGGCTGGGACGGCCAGCTCTACGACTGCGATTTCAACCAGATGCTGGACGAGACCGTGAGTTTCGGCGCCCCCGCCCACATCCGGGACTTCTCCCCGGAACTGCTGGAGAATCGCCGGATCGTCACCGGCCTCCACTGCTACGGCTGTACCGCCGGCGCCGGCTCCAGTTGCGGAGGGACGACGGCTTGAGGCGAACGGCGCGGGCGGCGGTGCTGGCCGCGCCGAGCCGCCCCGCCGAACTCCGGGAGTTTCCGGTCCCGGCGCCCCGACCCGGGGAGATTCTGCTGGAGACCCTCGCTTCCGAGGTGTGCGGGACCGATGTGCACCTCCGGGACGGGCGCCTGGCCGGGGTGCCCTATCCCATCATCCCCGGCCACGTGAGCGTCGGCCGCGTCGTCGAAGCGAACGAGGTGGCGCAGGACGCGGTCGGCAATCCCCTCGCCGCCGGGAGCGTGGTGTCCTTCTTCGACGTCCACGCGACCTGCCATTCCTGCTACCAGTGCCTGGTGGCGCGCCAGCCGAACCGGTGCCCGTCGCGCCGGGTGTACGGAATCACCTATTCCGCGGAGGAAGGGCTGCTCGGCGGGTGGGCGGAGAACATCCTGCTCCTTCCCGGGGTCCGGACCGTAGTCCTCCCCGGCGAGCTGTCGGTCGATGACCTGATCGGCGGAGGCTGCGGGCTTTTCACGGGGTTCGCGGCGGTGGACCGGGCGGAGGTCCGTCTCGGGGACAGCGTGGTGGTGCAGGGGGTGGGCCCGGTGGGGCTCGCGGCCATCGCCTTCGCGCGGATCTCCGGCGCCGGCGCGGTCCTGGCGGTCGGGGAACCCCGGGCGCGCCGCGATCTCGCCCGCCGCCTGGGCGCGGACGAGTCCCTCCCGCTGGCGGATACGAATTCGGACGAACGGGTGGGACGGGTACAGGCCGCCACCGGCGGGCGCGGCGCCGATGTGGTCATCGAGGCGAGCGGGAACCCCCAGGCGGTGCCCGAGGGTTTCGCCATGCTGCGCGACGGGGGACGCTATGTCGTGGTGGGGCACTACACCGACGCGGGCGCGGTTCCGGTGAACCCGCACGTGGACATCAACCGCAAGCACGCCGACATCCGCGGCCAGTGGGGGAGCGAGTTCCACCACTGGACCCGGGCGCTCGACACCCTGGTCCGCTACCGGCGGCAGCTTCCGTTCGCGGACGTGATCGGCCGCCGCTACCGGCTCGAAGAGGCCAACCAGGCGCTCGACGATGTGGAGGCGCTCCGGGTCACCAAGGCGGTCATCACTCCGTAACCCGGGCGCGCGCCGGATCCGTCCAGGCGATTTCCCGGGCACGCCGCGCGAGCGCCTCCTCGCGCTGTTCTTCGCGCGTCCGGAACATGTCGCGCGGCGGCATCCCGCTCGCGGCGCACAGCCGGTCCAGCACCTCCTCCTGCGACACGAGGCCGCCATCCGGCAGCAGGTGGGTGACCGAAGCCCCGCGCTTCCGCAGTACCGGCGAGACCAGGATGGTGCGATGGCAGTTGGCCGGATCCCGCTCGGCGCAGAGCAGCGCGAGGCGGGTGTGGGCCGCTTCCTCCAGGACCTGCGTGATCCCCCGGAGGAAGAGTCCCGTCCGAGCCAGGCGTGAGAACCGCACCCGCCCTTCCTCGTCGTAGCAGACTGGATCCGGGGACCGTGCGCCCAGTTCGGCGCCCAGGAAGAGATAACGGACGCCGTGCTCCCGGAGCGACCGTTCGAGAGGGCGGCGGTTGAACTGCGGATACCGCCGGCTGTAGGGAACGGAACGCACGTCCGCGACGGCCGCCACCCGATGCTGCCCGAGCAGCGCCAGGAACGCACCGAGGGGGTGGCTGGAATGTCCGACGGTGAACACCGCCGGCGCGTCCGCGCGGCTGGCTGGACGTACCATGGTCACGACAGGTTCTCAATTCTTCGGGGAAGGGGCTCGTGATCGTCGAACCGCGTCCGCTGCGGGAGTCCGAAAACCAGGCCCGCGTACGCGGCAGCCAGACCGCCGAAATGGTGGCGGCGGCGCGGGCGGGCCACTTCGCCCGGGGAAAGCGGCCGCTCGTGACCGAGGATCCCTACGCGATCCACCTCGCGGGGGAACGCTGGCGGCGGGTGATCGGCTCGAGCTGGCGCCACTGGCTGGTCACCCGGGTGCTGCTCCGGAAGGTCATCCCGACCACGACCTTCGTGCTCATCCGGGCACGGTTCACGGACGACCGGGTCCTCACGGCCGCGGAGCGGGGAGTTCGGCAACTCGTGATCCTGGGGGCGGGCTTCGATACGTTCGCGCTGCGCTATCCGGATCTCGGGGTTCAGGTGTTCGAAGTGGATCTTCCCGCGAGCGCGGCGCTCAAACGGGAACGGCTCGCCGCCGCGGATATTGCGGTCCCGGAGCACCTGCACTTCGTCGAGGTGGACTTCGAGCGCGACCCACTGGACGAACGCCTTCTCGAGGCGGGCTTCGACCGGGGCACACCCGCGTTCTTCAGTTGGATGGGCGTGACGTATTACCTTGCCCCGGAAGCGGTAACCCAAACGCTGGCCCGGGTCACCGGCCTGTCGGCGCCCGGATCGGAGCTGACTCTCGACTACATGAACGCCCGCGAGTGCGTCCCGGCGGAGGAACTCGCGCTGTTCGACAGCCTGGTCCGTTTCGTGGAGAAACACGGCGAACCGATGATCACCCGGTTCGATCCGGGCTCGGTGGTGGATCGGATGGGCCTCACCGGAGGATGGGACGTACTGCAACACGAGTTCCCGGCGGCGGACCCGGGTCCCTACCTGGGCGGCCGGACGGACCTGCCCCGGGTGGCGCCGCTGTTCCGGATGCTGCACCTGCGCCGGACGTAGGCGTCGCCCCCTCCCCGCGCTCGGGTTGCGGCGTGCGCGGCGCGGAGCGCCGCGCGTGCCGGTCGGAGACCGGCGTTCCAAGCCGTACCGCGCTTCTTCCTGGCTGACGGTACGCGCTCTGCAGGCCTGCGGGCCATCTGCCGGCCACAGCCGGCGTTCCAACCGGTACGGGACACGAAAAGGCGGAGCGCCGCGCGTGCCGGTCGGAGACCGGCGTTCCAAGCCGTACCGCGCTTCTTCCTGGCTGACGGTACGCGCTCTGCGGGCCATCTGCGGCGTTCCAACCCGTACGGGACACGAAAAAACTGACGGCAGCGAACTCGGTTCGCTGCCCGCCGGACCGGGGGGAAAGTGTGAAAGGGGGCCCTCCCCCTTTCACAAAAAAACAACGACCAATCGGAATCTCGCCGCAGCGCGCCGCAGGCGCGCAAGGGAGTTCCGATTGCGACGCGAAGCGTCGAGCGCTCCAGGAGGGGGGCGCAGTCGTTCCACGCCTTGACCATCAGGCCTTCCCACGCCCTGCGCCCCCCTCCTGGAGCGCCCGACGGGGTGGATGAGGGGACTCGAACCCCCAACCACCGGAACCACAATCCGGTGCTCTGCCATTGAGCTACATCCACCACCGAAATCAGAAGCGGCGGCCGGCTGGCGCGCCAGGGAGGATTCGAACCCCCGACCCGCGGCTTAGAAGGCCGCCGCTCTGTCCAACTGAGCTACTGGCGCTCCCGCGCTTCGTGTTCGGACCCGGCCGCACGGTCGCGAGGCGCCCGCTCGACCTCTTCTATTGTCGGGGCGAGAGGATTTGAACCTCCGGCTTCCTGCTCCCAAAGCAGGCGCGCTGCCATACTGCGCCACGCCCCGAGAAACTAGGGAAGTATAGGTGGGTCGGCGGCGAGGGCCGCCCTCAGGAAACGGACCGCCGGCCGCAGCGCGCGGCCGCGGTGACTGATGCGCTCCTTCTCCTCGAGGCTCAGTTCCGCCATCGTCCTGCCGTATTCCGGCACCCGGAACACCGGGTCGTAGCCGAAGCCCCCGCTACCACGGGGGGCCGTCGCGATCGTTCCCTCCACCGTCCCCGTGGACCGGAAGACGATGCGGCCGGCCACGGCGACCGCCACCGCCGACCGGTAGCGGGCGCCCCTCCCCCGGGCCGGATTCGCGGCCAGCAACTCGAGGAGGCGACGGTTCTTCTCCGGATAGGGGGTGTCGCGTCCCAGCCAGCGGGCGGAGCGGACCCCGGGACCGCCATCCAGCGCGTCCACCTCCAGGCCGGAGTCCTCCGCGAGCGCCGGAAGCCCGGTCGCCGCCTGGTAGTGGAGGGCCTTGATGCCGGCGTTGGCGAGGAATCCCTCTCCCGTTTCCTCCGGCTCGTCGGGACGGGAACCGGAGAGATCGGGAAGACCCAGCAGCCGCACTCCGGCTCCGGCGAGCGCGGCCCGCATCTCCCGCACCTTGCCCGGGTTCCCGGTTGCGAGCAGGAGGGACGGCACGATCTGGCACTCTACGATCACCGCTCGGCCGCCACGCGTCAAGGCGTTTGGCTTCCGGCCTTCAACAGGAACGAACGCGGGGAGGTTCCCATGCTTCCGAGATGCAGGATCGCCGGGGCGGCGTTCACGGTGGCCGCGATCGCCGTCCCTGCCGGTCCGGCGGCCGCGCAGACCCAGACCTCGGACCCGGACTTCGATGCTTCCGTGGAAAAGCCGGCGTACGCGGCGGACGGACCGGTCGTGGTCATCGATGAGGCGCACGCCAACTTCCACACCTCCACCGGCCGCTACCGGCCCTTCGCCGAACTGCTGCGAAACGACGGCTACACCGTGGTCGCCGGCAAGTCGCCCATCGATCGGGACGGGCTCGATGCAACCGACGTCTTCGTGATTTCGAACGCCCTGCCCCCGCCCGGGGCCGCCCCCGGCACCCCCGCCTTCACCGAGCGGGAGTCGGACGCCATCGAGGACTGGGTCCGGGGAGGTGGATCCCTCCTGCTGATCGCGGACCACGCCCCGTTCGGCAGCGCGGCGGAAAGTCTCGGCCGGCGCTTCGGAGTGACCATGGGGAAGGGATGGGTGTGGGACGTTCGCGAAGCCGGCGCCTCGATCGAGACCCGGTTCGTGACCTCACGCGAGAACGGCCTGCTCGGGACCCATCCGGTGCTCCGCGGCCGGGACGCGTCGGAGGAGGTGAGGAGCTTGAAGGCGTTTTCCGGTCAGAGCCTGAACGTCCCTCCGGGGGCGAGCGTGCTGATGAAGCTCAGCGAAACCGCCCGGGAGGTGCGGAACCGGACCGACCTGGAGACCGTCCGCGCGGCGGTCGCGGGCCGGGCGGCGGCCGCGAACGATCTGATCGACGAGCTCTCGGAGCCCGTGGGCGGCCTGGCGCAGGGGATTGCCATGACGTTCGGAGCGGGGCGGGTCGTGGTGCTGGGGGAGGCCGCGATGCTGTCGGCGCAGGTCTCCAGAAGGGGTGATCCGCCGACGGCCACCCCGATGGGAATGAACGAGCCGGGCAACGACAACCGTCAGTTCGTGCTCAACACGCTCCACTGGCTCTCGGGCCTGTTGCACTGATTCCCACCCTGCCCGTCAAACCTCAGGCCAGCGGGATTCCGGCGAGCACCGAGCGCTGGCGCTCGGCGATCGTGGAAATCCCTTCGAGCGCCGCGTCGAGCAACTCATCCAGAACCTCCCGCCGGAAGGGCGCCGCTTCGGCGGCGCCCTGAACCTCGATCAACTCACCGGTCGCCGTCGCGACGACCGTCAGGTCCACCGCGGCCCGGGAATCCTCGGAATAGTCGAGGTCCAGGAGCACCCGCCCGTCCACCACGCCGACGCTCACCGCCGCGATCTGGCGGCGCAGGGGGTTCTCCTCGAGCAGGCCGCGCGCCTGCAGCCGATGGAGAGCCAGCGCCAGCGCAACGAAGGCGCCGGTGATGGAAGCGGTCCGGGTACCGCCATCGGCCTCGATGACGTCGCAGTCCACGCGGACGGTCCGCTCGCCGAGCCCCGAGAGGTCCACGGCGGCCCGCAGCGAACGGCCGATCAGGCGCTGGATCTCCGCGGTGCGCCCCGGCACCCCGCCGCGGTCTCTCCGGATGCGCTCCCCCGAAGACAGCGGCAGCATCCCGTATTCGGCGGTGAGCCACCCCCGGCCCCGCCCCCGCAGCCACCCGGGAACCCCCTCCTCGACGCTGACCGCGGCGACCACGCGCGTGTCGCCCTGGCGGACGAGCACCGAACCGGGGGCGCGGCGGAGAAAACCGGCCTGGAGGCCGAGCTCGCGGATCTGCCGTTCCCCGCGTCCGCCGCGCCGGCTCACCCGCGTCCGCCGTCCGAATCAGCCAGCAGCCGCTCCGGAGCCCTCCCGAATCCCGAACGGAGATCGAGATGCCCCGCCAGCGTCTCGGTCTCCCGCCCCTCCACGAGGAGCCGCACCTCCGCGATGGCCGGAAGGCTCTCCACCAGGGTGTGACTGAGGCTGTAGACCGTCAGTTCCTCCGCGTGCAGGCCGCCCGAGTGGCCCTCCAACAGGTCGAGCGTGAAGTTGATGACAGCGACCCCGCGGCCGCTGACGAACACATCCAGAACCTGCACTTCCTCGGGGAAGGTCCCGGACTCCTCCACGATCCTCTGCACCAGCGCCTCGGCGCGGCCGCGGGTGGTGGAGAACCGGGGGAGTTCCACCTCACGGACATGGAGCAGGCCGTCCGGCCCGGCGGCGAACAGCCTTGCGCCCTCCAGGGCTTCCGCATCCTGAATCGCGGGCGCGGTGTCCGCGTCGGCCGGGGCAACCGCCGCCGCGTCACCGTCCGCCGGAGCCGTGCCCGCTTCTTCCGCCGGAACCACGTCGCACGCCGCCGCGCCCCACAGGGCCACGACCGGGAGGAACGCGCCCGCGGGAATCCGGCGGCGCCGGGCGGACGTCACCGAAAGTCCCCCGTGGGCCGAAGACTGCTGAGCGAACGCTGGTATCGAAGAATCCCGGTGGCGAGCGCGCGCGCCGCACGGCGGGGGAACGCCGGGTCGGACAGTCGCGAAAGATCCCGCCGCGAGGTAACGAACCCCAGTTCCACCTGCACGGCCGGCATCGCGGCTCCCCGCAACACCCGCACCGGCGCATCGGCCACCCCTCCCGCGGCGATGTCCAACACCTGCAGTTCCGAAGCCAACGCCTCGGCCAGCCTCCGGGAAGCCGGCACGAAGGGCGCCTGCGCGCTGCTCCAGGGAACGAACTGAACCGCGCTCCCCGCGGACGCCCGGCCCGCGGCCTGCGGAGTCAGGTGATACACGAGCGTCCCGGAAGCAGCCGGACTCGGGGAGGCGTTCAGGTGAATGCTGATGAGCACGTCGGCGCGGGCGGTGTTGGCGGCAGCGATCCGGTCGTCGAGCGCCACGTCACGATCCGCCTCGCGGGTGAGCACCACCCGAAATCCGTGCTCCCGTTCCAGCAGGTCGCCGAGGGCGAGCGCCACCGAGAGGGCCACATCCTTCTCCGCGACTCCGCTCGCGCCCGCCGCTCCCCGATTCGGTCCCCCATGCCCCGGATCGATGGCGATCGTGCGGACCTCCGCGGGCCCCACCAGATCACGTCCGCGGCGCGGCTCCGCGGCCGGGCGGTCCCCCAGCACATCGGCGCCCGAGGCCGCGCGCACCCCCCCGCGGAGCAGATTGAGGGTCAGCGCGCCGGGCGTTCGCTCCTGAAGAAAGCGGCCGTAGTTGCGGCCGGTGTTGATCTCGAGGATGTAGCCGGTCCCCCGGCGGATGAGATCGACGTGCTCCACCACGCCGTCCCGCGGTGTTTCCTCGGCGAAGGCGGTCTCGACGAAGGCCGTCCGCACCAGGACCGAGACCCGGCGGCGTCCTTCTTCGATCTCCAGCGGAACCGGCGGGTCGGTGCGCACGATCACCCGGGTGGACCCCGGGCGGCTCGCGATCTCGACATCGAGGCGGGGATAACCCTCTCCTACCGCCAGGGTCCTCGCGTTGTCGTCGTAGCGGGCGCGGCCCGGGAGCAGGTCCGGCAGGACCAGCGCCACGAAATCGAGGGGCACGAACCACTCGCCACCCCGCCGAACGCTCGGGTTTCGCAGCACGCGGGTGGTGTCCCCGACCCTGACGAAGCTGCGTCCGGCATCGAAACGAACCGGTTCGCCGGAGAACCGGAGCACCACCTGCCGCTCGCTGTCTCCCGGCCGCACCGTCCCCCCGAGCGCCTCGGCAACCTCGGCGAGCCGCACCATCTCCACTCCGCCCAGCCTGCGTACGGCCAGTGCCGTGGCATCCCCCTGATCGACGATCCAGAGCTCGGGCGACCGCTGGGCCCCGAGGAGCGCGCCAGTCGCTTCCGGCGCCGGAATCCAGGCCGCACCCGCGAACCCGAGGGCGAGGAGGAACGGCCGGAATCGGAGGGCGCCGCGACGCATGAATGGCAGCCGGGGACAGAATAGCGTTTCGCCGTGCGGGGTCCGGGGACCCGACCACGTCCTTACCGTAGAATCCGCCGCCCTCATGACAGAAAAGGGATTTACGGTCCAGCCCGCCGACGGTGGCCTCGTCGTGCTGCTCCCCGGCCTGGGAGCGGTCAGCACCACGTTCATCGCCGGGATTCACGCGATTCGCAAGGGATTGGCCGCACCCGTCGGGTCGGTGACGCAGATGGGAACGATCCGGCTGGGCAAACGCACGGAAGGGCGCACCCCGCTGATCCGGGACTTCGTGCCCATCGTCCCGATCGAGGATCTCTCCTTCGCGGCGTGGGACCTGTTCGAGGACGACGCTTATACGGCGGCGCAGAAAGCCGGGGTGCTCGAGCCGGCGCTGCTCGATCGGGTGCGGGAGGAACTGGAGGGCGTGCGGCCCATGCCGGCCGTCTTCGACCGCGATTTCGTGAAGAAGCTCGATGGGTCGTACGTCAAGTCGGGGACCACCAAGATGGACCTCGCCGACCAGCTCATCGAGGACATCGAGCGGTCCCGGGAGGCCTCGGGCGCTGCCCGGGCGGTGATGATCTGGTGCGGTTCCACCGAGACCTTCCTGGCCGAGGCTCCCGTCCACCGGGACCTCGAGACGTTCGAAGCGGGCCTCCGGAACAACTCCCCCGACATCGCGCCCAGCATGATCTACGCGTACGCCGCCCTCAAGTGCGGGGTGCCCTACGCGAACGGCGCGCCCAACCTCAGCGCCGACATCCCGGCGCTTCGTGAACTCGCCTCCGTGAACGGCGTTCCCGTCGGCGGCAAGGACTTCAAGACCGGCCAGACGCTCATGAAGACGATCCTGGCGCCCGGCCTCAAGGCCCGGATGCTGGGCCTCAGCGGCTGGTTCTCCACCAACATCCTCGGCAACCGCGACGGAGAGGTTCTCGACGACCCCGGTTCGTTCAAGACCAAGGAAGAGAGCAAGCTGAGCGTGCTGGAGTACATCCTCCAGCCGGACATGTATCCCGAGTTGTACGGCGACCTCTACCACAAGGTGCGCATCAACTATTACCCGCCGCGGCGCGACAACAAGGAGGGCTGGGACAACATCGACATCTTCGGCTGGCTCGGCTACGAGATGCAGATCAAGGTGGATTTCCTCTGCCGCGATTCCATCCTGGCCGCGCCACTGGTGCTCGATCTCGCCCTCTTCCTCGATCTTGCCTCGCGCGCGGGTCTTCGCGGGATCCAGGAGTGGCTCTCGTTCTTCTTCAAGAGCCCCATGAGCCCGCCGGGCGTGTATCCGGAGCACGACCTGTTCATCCAGCGGAAGAAACTGACGAACACCCTCCGCTACCTGATGGGCGAAGAGGTCATCAGCCACCTCGGCGAATACACTCTGGAAACAAGGGAGACGTCCGACTAGTCCGTGCAGATCTCGAAGAGCCGGTGCGTCGGCTGCGGCAACTGCGTCGCCGTCTGCCCGGTTTCGGCGATCAGCATCGGGGACGACGGACGCGCGGTGGTGAACAGCGACCAGTGCGTCGAGTGCTACACCTGCTACCGCGGCCTGAGCACCGAGCGACTGAACCCGACCCTCATCCGAACGATCCGGCGAGTGCTCGGCTGGGTGCGGCTCCGCTTCGATCCCGAGCCGGACATCTGCCCGACCTCGGCGATCGAACCGCAGGAACTCACCTGGCCGCGCGTGGTGCGCCGCGCCTTCAGCGATCCCCTCGTCTCCCATGAGGCCACCGGCGTCCACGGCCGAGGGACCGAGGAAGTCAAGACGAACGACGTGACCGGCCGGGTCTCGGTCGGGGAATGCGGAATGACGGTGGAGTTCGGCCGGCCGGGGGTCTCCGCGAGCTTCGCCGACATGGACCGGGTGACCCGGCGCCTTGCTGGACTCGGGGTGCACTTCGAGAAGAAGAACCCGGTCACCAACCTGATGAGCGACGTCGCCACGGGGGCGATCCGGGAAGATCTCCTGGGAGAACGCGTCCTCTCGGCGATCGTGGAGATCAAGGTCCGGACGGAGCAGGTGCCCGAAGTGATGAAAGAGGTGGAAACCGCCGCCGCCGAGTCCGAAACGATCATTTCGGTGGGCGCCGCGACCCGCTGCGGCCCGGAGGGCGAGGACGACCTCGGGGCCATGCTGCAGCAGCACGGCTACACGGCGTTTCGGGGAAAGACGAACCTCGGACTGGGTCGCCGGCCGGCCTGACGTTCGGCCGCCCGCGTCAGGGCGCGAGCGCCGCGACGAGCGCGTCCACGACCTCGTCCACCTGAGACTCGGTGATCACGAGCGGGGGCAGCAGCCGGATCACCGTTGATCCGGCCGGAAGCGCCAGCACGCCGCCTTCCATCAGCCGTTCCAGGGTGGGGCGGCAGCGCTCCCGGAGCTCGACGCCGATCATCAGGCCCAGCTGCCGCACCGCGCGCGCCCGGGCGGGCAGCTTTCGGGAGATCCGTTCCCGGAACCGCGCGCCCCGCGCCTCCGCGCGCTCGGCCAACCGTTCGTCCTCCATGAAGCGGATGGCGGCGAGCGCCGCCGCGCAGGCGAGCGGGTTCCCCCCGAACGTCGTGCCGTGCTTGCCGATGAGCGGCGGCAGCCGGTCGCCGGCTAGCACCGCACCCATGGGCACGCCGCCGGCGATCGCCTTGGCCAGGCACATGAGGTCCGGTTCCACGCCGTGGTGTTCGCAGGCGAACATCCGGCCGGTGCGGCAGAAGCCGGTCTGGGACTCGTCCAGAATAAGCATCGCGCCCGCTTCGTCGCAGGCGGCGCGCACGGCGCGCAGATACCCGGGTTCGGCGGGGCGCACGCCGCCTTCGCCCTGGACCGGCTCCAGCAGGACCGCGGCGGTGGCTTCGCCGACCGCGCCGCGCATCCTTTCGGCGTCGCCAAACGGCACGAAGGAAAAGCCGGGCACCAGGGGCGCGAAGGGCTCCCGGTAGTCCTTCCGGAAGGTGGCGCTCAGCGCCCCCATGGTGCGGCCATGGAAACCGCGCATCGCGGAGACGATTCCGGTGCGGCCGGTGGCGAGGCGGGCGAACTTGAGGGCCGCCTCCACCGCCTCGGCTCCCGAGTTGCACAGGAAGGCGCGCGTCAGCCCCGGGGGCGCGATGGAGACGAGCTTCTCGAGCAGCTCCGCCCGCCGGTCGTTGTAGAAGATGCCGGGACAGGTCACCAGGAGCCGCGCCTGTTCGGAGATCGCCCGCGCCACCGCGGGATTGGCGTGCCCGACGCTCGCCACGCCGATTCCGCCCACGCAGTCGAGAAAGCGGCGGCCCCGGTCGTCCCAGACCTCGGCGCCGCTCCCGCGGACCAGCGTCAGCTCGCGCTTGGGATAGACCTCGAGCCCCCAGGTCCGCTCGGCCTCCCGGGAGTTCATTCGATCACCGTCCCCCGTCCCGCGAGGGCGTCCCGGACGGGATGCTCGACCCGCCCGTCGGCGATCACCACGCGGGTGGAGCCGTCCCGGACCAGGCGGCTCAGAGCAAGCATCTTCCGCCTCATGCGCCCGCTCACCGCGGCCTCGCGGCGCTCGATTTCGGTGCGCGACATGCGCGGGACGAGCGAGCACGGGTCGTCCGGCGATTCGAGGAAACCGGGGGCCTCGATCAACTGGACCACCAGCTCGGCGTGGAGTTCAGCGTTGAGCGCAACCAGGATGTCGTCGTTCTCCGAGTTGATCGCGAAGCCGCGCTCGTCGAGGATCGGGATGGTCAGGACCGGCGCCAGTCCCTGGTCGAGCAGTTGCCGCAGCAGCCCCACGTTCACCCCGGCCGGCTTGCCCGACAGGTCGCGCCGGATCAGGGTCTTGCCGCCCTTCCGGACGCGGATGCCCGGGTTCCGGCGGCCGCGGACGAGGGCGCCGTCGAGGCCGGTGAGGCCGATCGCATTCACCCCGCGCCGCTGGAACAGTTCCACGATCCGCTTGTTCCGCAGGCCGGCGTAAGCCATGAGGATGAGGTCCACCGCTTCGGCGTCGGAGTACACGCTGTCGTAGCCGGAAACCGAGGTGAGCACCTGCTTCCGGATGCCGAGGCGCGCCCCCAGTTCGTCGCGCAGGGCGTTCGCGCCGTGGATGACCACGAACGGCTTCCCCATGCCCGCCAGGTCTTCGCTGATCCCCTCCAGGTTGACCGCGGCGCCCCCGCCGATCTTGATCAGGAGCACGACGTCACCGGGTCTCGGGTCCGGAGCCGAACGCGCTGATGGTTCCGTTGGCGACGGGCGTCCACTCGGCCGCGCCGGCCGGCGCCGGATACCGCTCCGAGCAGAGGACGTTCGCGCCGCCGACGGTGGCGCGGCGCATCTGGAAGTAGTCCGGATCCTCGTTGAAGCGGCTGGCCACGGTGACGCGGAAGGAAGCATCCGTGACAACGACGTTCATGGCCCGGACGTAGCGGGTGCGTTTCTCGATCAGCGGGAGCCCCCGCTCGAGCGCGCGGCGCAGATCGCCGCGGTCGAACCGCTTGACGAAGTTGAAGACCTTCTCGGCCCCGATCCGGCCCTGTTCCCGGATCCGCACCCCGCGGAGCTCCCCGTTGAAGAGGAACATGCGCTCCCCGTCGAAGAAGGGCATGTTGTTCGCCACCCGGATCCCCTCGTCCCGGAAGGCGCTCCGGGCGTGGGCGAGCAGGAGGCGGCTGCGGCCCCGGGGCCGGTGGCGGTCCTCCCAGATCGGCGTGATGTTGCGGTAGATCCGCCAGCGGCCCGCTTCGAGCCAGGCGCAGCCCCAGCCGTGTCCCTGAAACTCGCGGCTGTTCCTCGCGACCTCGGTGAACGCCTCCAGGTGTTCCCCCAGGTCGAACGGCTCGTCGCCGCGGACGCAGAGCAGGCGGCACATGGGGGGATTCTGCCGCTCCCGTGATCGGCTAGATCGGGTGCAGGCCCAGGAAGTCCAGCCCCGCCGTCTCCGGGAATCCGGACATCAGGTTGAACGCGTGGACCGCCTGCCCCGCCGCGCCCTTCATCAGGTTGTCGAGGGCGCTCATCGCCACCACCCGCTTCGTATCGGGATCCCGTTCGAACCCCACGTCGCAGTAGTTCGTGCCCGCGAGGATCCCGGGTTCCGGATAGCGGTGAATTCCGCTCTGCCCCTTCACGATCCGCACGAACGGCTCTTCGGCATAGGCGTCGCGGTAGATCCGCCAGAGCGCCCGGTCATCGAGAGCCTGGTCCGTGAACGCGTGACACGTCGCGAGCACCCCGCGCACCATCTCGATCGAGGTGGCGGAAAAGTGGAGATCCTCCACGCCGAGGGCTTCCGCGATCTCCCCCTGGTGACGGTGCCCGGTGGGCTTGAACGCCCGGGCGGCGCCGCTGCGTTCCGGGTGATGACTCGCCGCGCTCGCCTGGATGCCGGCTTCGCTGGAGCCGACCAGAACCTCGACGACGGCCGACTCCAGGACTCCCGCGGCGGCCAGGGGCCTCAGGGCGAGGATGGCCGCCGTGGCGTTGCACCCGGCGCAGGCCACGAGGTCCGCATCGCGGAGCGCCTCCCGGTGCAGTTCCGGGATCCCGTAGACGAACTGGCCCAGGAGATCCGGGCGCGGGTGCGGCCCGCCGTACCAGCGCTCGAAGGCCACGGGATCGCGCAGCCGGAAGTCGGCGCCCAGATCGACGATCCGCCCCGCAATGCGGCGGAAGTCGTCGATCCGGCGAGAGGACTCCCCGTGGGGCAGACACACGAAGAGCACGTCAACACCGGAAAGCTCGTCGAGGCCCCGGAACTGCAGCCGGGTCGCGCCGCGCAGGTTCGGATGTACGCCGTGCGCGAACTTCCCGGCCAGGCGCTCGGAGGTGATCTCGGCCACTTCCACCTCCGGATGGCCGAGCAGCAGGCGCAGCAGTTCGCCGCCGGCGTAGCCGGAGGCCCCGGCGATGGATGCCCGGATCATCGGTCCGGCGAGAGAAGGTAGGTCACGATCCGCTCCGGGATGTCGACCCCGGTGACGCCGATGCTGTTCCGGAACTCCATCGTGTAGTTGACCTCGTTGACGAGCAGGCCTTCCGGGGTCTCGAAGAGATCCACGGCGAGGACGCCGCCGCCCACCGCCTCCGCGGCCCTGAGCGACAGCTCGGCAAGCTCGGCGGTCACCGGGCAGTTGGAAGTCGTCGCTCCCCGCGCGGTGTTGGTGATCCAGTGATCCGAGGTCCGATAGACCGCGGCGATGCACTCGTCCCCGACCACGAAGCTGCGGATGTCCCGGCCGCCCTTCTCGACGTACTTCTGGGCAAAGAAGATGGAATGGTGGTAGCTGCCGAGGATCGCCTTGTGCTCCAGCACCGTCTCCGCGGCCTGCCGATCGTTGATCCGGGACAGCAGCCGCCCCCAGGATCCGACCGCCGGCTTCAACACCACCGGATAGTCGAGTTCCTCGATGGCTTCGAGGGTGGAGCCCTCGGTGAAGGCGACCCGCGTCTCGGGTTGCGGCACGCCGGACTCCTGCAGCGCGACGGCGGTCAGGATCTTGTCGCCGCACTTCCTGGACACCTCGTAGCGGTTGACGCACGTGATGCCCATGCTCTCGAAGAGCCGCAGGGCGTGCATCGCCCGGGAGTGGTTGATGGAGCGCTCCAGGATGACGTCAACCGCGGGTGGAGTCCGCAGGTCGAACACCAGCCGGCGGTCGTCGAGGAAGACGAGCTCGACGCCGCGCCGCCTCCGCAACTCCCGGATCAGGAGTTTTTCGTCGGGACGAATCAGCGAATGAAGGAACCCGACCCTCATTCACCCCAGTCCTCTTCTGCCTGCGGCGCCTCGCCCAGGACGATCGGATCGAGATCCAGGATCTCGAGCTCGATCCCGCACTCGGGGCATTCGAGGAGCTCGCCTTCCACCGGATCCTCGGACGCTTCCACCGCGGCGTCGCACACCGGGCAATTCGTCATTGCCTCCTCCCCTGGTCCGTGCGAAAGGCGAAGGAATCCACCCGGCTCCGGGGCCCCTCAGCCACCGCGCAGGATGCGGCAGGCGCGCGTGGTGTTGAAGATTCCGCAGGAACAGAAGCGCGCCATCGCCTCGGCGCAGTCCTCGGGGGACCGCCGTCCGGTCCGGACCCAGTCGAGCATCTTGCGGGCGAAACCGAACGAGAGCATCCCGTGGCCGCACATCGTGGAGAGCTGGAGGGTGGCGCGGTCCGGCAGCCGGTCCAGGTTCCCGAAGAACCCCAGGCTGTACTCGACGCTGTGCCGCACAATGCCGGCGCGGCCGGCCAGTTCGGCGGCCCGTTCGGTCAGCCCGCTGATGTTGATGCTGATCCCCAAATCGGCTTGCTTCAGGTCCGCCAGGAAACCCACCAGCGCCTCTTCGGTGTCGAAGACCGCCGACACCACCGTGGGGGCGTTCACGCCGGTGCGGATCGAGTCGAGCGCCAGGCGCTTTCGCCGGCGCCAGTGGGCCAGCGGGTTCAGCCGGGAGGAGCGGAAGATGCCCCCCTTGGTGGCGTCACCCAGGTTGATCGGCCCGTGGCGGAGGGCGATCTCGGTGAACCGCCGCAGCTTCTCCGGCGACCCCTCGTCGTTGATTCCCCGCGCCGCCATCGCGAACACGATGTAGTCATCCTTGAGCGTCTCCGGGGCCCCGTAGCGGTGGAGGGTGTTCGTCATCGGGCGCGCAAAGCATACGGGCCCTCGGCGCCGCCCCGCCCCGACGGCCCTCGCGCCGGTTCCGGCGTCGGTTCGGCCGGTCCTTAGAATCGGCGCCCATGGCCTCGAACGCCGCGCCGTCCTGGGTCGCCTGCCCTGCCGCCTCCGCCGGCCCGGATATCGTGGAGGCGGCGCGGACCATTTCGCCTGCGAACGGCTGGCCGGCCCACCGCGCCCCGCCGGCGGGAGGGCGCTGGCGCCTCTTCCTGAGCGGCGACGGAGAGGCCGCGCGGTTCGCCGCGGCCGGGGCGGTTTCCGGGCAGCGAGCGGTCGTGACGCCGGCCCTGGCGATGGACGATCTGCCGCTCCGGCTGCACCGGCTGGGTCCGCTCCCGGACCACGCGGACGCGGTCCTGCTCGCCGACCTTCATCGGGCGTTCCCCTGCCGGGCCGCGATCCGCCGGCGTGGCGCGCAGGAGGAGACGCCTCCTCTTCCCGCGATCGCGACTCCCGCGTACGTGCTGGCCCGTCTCGGCCAGCTCGGATCGGGAGCCCGGACTCTGGTGGCGTCGGCCCAGGAGGACGAGATCGTGCGGCGGGCTGCGGACCTCCTCGCCGGCAGAGGCGCGGCCTGCCAGTTCGAGGTAGCGCGCGAACCCGTCCCCCCGGCGTCCCCCGCGCCGGTGCGGGGTCCTGGGGAACGTGAGCTGGCCGGAGCCGCGAGCGCCGCTGAGCTGAGGAACATCGCCCTTCAGGCGCCGGCGGCCGCCGTGCGGGGCCAGGCGGCCACGGCGGCGGCGGAGGCGGAGCCGGATGACCCCCTCGGTCACTTGCTGGCCGGCTGTGCGGCGAACGAACGGAAACAGCCGGCGGAGGCCGCGGCGGCGTTTCGAAGGGCCCTTGAGCGTGACGAATCGCTCGCCGCCGCTCACTTCGAACTCGGCAAGACGATGATCGTGCTGGATGACCTCGAAGCGGCGCTCGAGTGCTTTCGGCGGACCACCGAGACCCTGCCCGGGTTCGCTCCCGGATGGGCGAACGCCGGCGCCGCTCTCGGCGAACTGGAACGTCCCGAAGAGGCGCTGGGAAAGCTCGAGCGCGCCGCCGATCTCGACCCGCTCAGCCACTCGCTCGCCTCGAACCTGGGAGTCACGCTGCGGGACCTCGGCCGGCTGGCGGAGGCGGAACGCGCTTTCCGATGGGCGCTCGAGCTCGCCCCCGACTTCGTGTTCGGGCATTACAACCTCGCGAACGCGGTCTATCTCCAGGGCCGCCACCGGGAAGCGGTGGGGTTGTTCGAGAAGGCCCAGGCGATGGACCCGTCGGGCTCCGACCGCCAGCGGCTGCTCCTCGCGGCGGCCCGGCTGGCGGCGGGGGACGTGGAGAAGGCGCTTCGGGACTACCGGGCGCTGTTCGACTCGCTGGAGGGCCAGATGCGGCTCGACATGCGCACGGTGGCGCAATGGGACCTGCGACGGCTCGCCGAGCGAACGGGCGTCGGCCCGGGCCTGAAACGCGCGGCCGAGTTCGTCCGGTCGGTCCGGGCCTGACCCGCGGCCGGTCGGACCACCGGCTGCCGGGTCCGATTTGCCGGGAATTCCCGATTTCCATTTGACTTGGACCCCGGTTCGGCCGTATAAGGGCTTCCCCCCGCCACGCGTATGTCCAGCGTGGTGGTCATCCCCCCGGCGAACGGAGAACCTCCCCTATGCCCAGCCATCTCAATAGCCCCAAACGCCTGGCGGTCGGCCTGCTTGCGGCCGGCGTCGCGCTTTTCTTCCTCGGGGGATTTGCGGCGGCCCAGGAGGAAGACGCGGAACCCAAGCCCCCGGAGGGCCAGACCCATCCGCTCCTTGAGCCGCACGATGTGCTCAACGAGTTCGGGGTGATCAGCTCCAGCGGACACGACGATGGCGGCTGGGGGCTCGAGCCCGAGCTGCGGGTACCCGAGCAGTACCAGTACCGGCGCCGGGACCAGCAGTTGAAGGAAGTGGACCTCACGGGGAACCAGCTTCCGCCGATCCTCACCGAGATGCGGGTGCTCAGCAAGGAAGTGGCGCCCGGCGACGAGGTCCGCGCCATCGCGCGGGTCGTCTCCCCCTACAACGAGGCCCAGTCCTTCGTCTCTCTCTTCTACAACCGGGAACTCGGCCGCGCGGCCACCATGTACATCAACTTCCAGCCCCACGAGAGTGACGACACTCTCTTCCTCGGCCGCGGCAAGCTGTCACGGTTCGCGGCGCCGGGGCGCTACGTGGTGGGAACCACGATCATCGCTGACAAGGTGGGCGACCGGAAGGCGTACTGGGCGGATTTCCACAAGGCGATGCAGGAGGAGGACGGTTCGCCGGTCGGCTTCCAGGTCACCGAGAGCGACAGCGTGGACATCACCGCGCCAACCCTGAAGTCCGTCAGCGTGGAAACCGAGCGCGTGCGGGCCGGCGGAGGCCTGATCAAGTACAGCGTGGTCGCCGAGGACGACGTTTCCGGCGCCACCGAGGCGGAGACGATCTGGGTGTCCCCGAGCGGCTACCACCAGATCCGCTCGACCATGGTGATGGTGGGCGGCCAGCCGGGCCTCTTCAAGGGCGTGCTCCAGATTCCCCAGTGGTACGAAGGCGGCGAGTGGCAGCTCATGCGCATCACGCTCAAGGACAACGCCACCAACATCCGCTACTACTTCAACCGCACCGAGCCCATGATGGAGGCCGCCACGGTGCAGGTGGACCAGGAAAAGGAAATGATCGACCAGGTCCCCGCCCGGATCCTCGCGGCGCAGTTCACCAAGAAGCAGGCGAAGCTGGGCGAACGGGTCGGGCTGACCGTCCTCGCCGAGGACAACCTTTCCGGCGTCTTCAGCATCGAGGGCTACGTCCGGTCGCCGAATGGCGCGGACGCCCTCAAGGTGAAGCTCAAGAGCATGACCCCCGAGGCCGGAGAGTTCGTGGACGTGAACCGTCCGTCCAAGCTGCCGGAGCCCAACATCTGGACCGGGAACTTCACGGTGACGGACACCATGGAGTGGGGCGAGTGGGAACTCGTCCGGCTCGGCGTTTCCGACGAAGCCAGGAACTTCTACACCTACTACGAGGATCGGGATTCCGAGATAGACGGGATCACGGTCAACTTCTACAATGAAGACACCGAGACCGCCGAAGAAGGCGGCAAGGAGGGTGCGCGATGACGGCCAAGACCATCGACCGCCGCGATTTCTTCAAACTCGGCGCGGCCGCCAGCGCCGGCGCCGTGCTTTCCACGCGGAACGCCGCCGGCAGCCCCATCTTCGAGGCGGGGGCCGGGATTCCGCAGGGAGGCATGGTCCTTCCGGCGAACCCCGGCTTCAAGACGAAGCACCTGGTGACGGTCATCCTGGGCAACGGCGCCCGGAAGATCGATGTCATCGACAACCCGGAGCACTCGCCCTTCCAGACGAAGATGGCCGCCGAGGGCACCGTCTTCACCGAGGACTACGGCGAGACCGCGAACCTCCACGGCTACATGTACTCCGAGGTGCTCAGCGGAGTGGATGCGCCGGCGCAGCGGCCGCGCTACCCCACCTGGTCCGAGTACATCCGGAAGAAGGCCGGCGGGACGGCGACCGACTACTGGACCCTCCAGGGCGCGTCCTACTACCGGGCCTGGACCTGGGATGTGAAGCACTTCAGCCAGCATCCCGAGTACGGCGTGAAGCACGGCTCGACGAGCCTCACGATGAACCGGATCTTCTATCCGGAGCAGAAGCTCACCGGCGCCCAGATCGTGGATCTGAACGTGGAGAAGGGGCTCGGGCACACGCCGAAGGAGCGGAAGCAGGTCGAGGAGTTCATCGATTCCGTCCTGGCGTCGAAGTCCTACGTCCCGCCTTCCACCCGGGAGCCGGTCATCAACCGGGAGATCCCCTACGGGGACGCCCAGGTGCTGCACCTGGTGCCCCAGATCCTGAAGGAGTTCAAGCCGAAGTCCATCACCGCGCAGATCCTCGCTCTCGACGACGCGCACGCCGACTTCGGATTCTGGGACTACAACACGGACTACTGGGAGTACATCAAGCACATCAAGACCACCGATGAGCTGATCGGCAACCTGTGGCGCCAGATCCAGGCCGACGCGTACCTCCGGGACACCACCGCGCTGGTGATCCGTCCCGAGTGCGGCCGCGACGACGAAGTGAACATCTACGGGCAGCTCGGACACAGCCCGGGCAACTACTACGCCCACTACGTGTGGTTCATGGCGCTCGGGCCCGACTTCAAGAAGGGCCACACCGTGACCGAGCGGGTGCAGCGGCGGGACGTCGTTCCGACGCTGACCTACCTCATGTCCGGTGAGAACGCCGAGTTCGCCACCGGGCACGTCCGGACCCAGATGTTCAAGGACGAGTACAACCTGCCGAAGTACATCCTTCCGCCGACTGCCGAGGTCAAGGAGCCCGCGGTCGACTGGGAGAAGATCGTGGAAGAGCGCCGGACGGCCGAGAAGGTCAAGGAGTTCGCGCGTTCGACCGTCGGTTACGGCGACTGACCTGAGGACCCGGAGTCCAAGTCAAACAAACAAGGAGACCAACGAAAATGGACGACCTGAACCGCCGCGCATTCCTCAGGAGGGCCGGCTTCGCCTTCGCGGGCGTGGTGGGCGCCGCCTCGTTCGCGGCCGCCCAGCAGCAGGAAGAGGAGAAGAAGGAAGACGAAGAGACCCAGGAAGAGATCGACTACGACGCTCTCTTCGCGGAGGACGCCGGGGACGAGGACACCCGGGCCTGCCCGCAGTGCGGGGCTCTCATGTACCGGCAGGGCCGCACCTGGACCTGCGAGAACTGCGGCTACAGCTACGTCGAGTAGTTCTTCCTGAACCGGCGCCGCCGGAGCTGCAATCCAGCAGCCTCCGGCGGCTGTCTCCTTGTCCCGTTGCCCACAGCGCGGCAGCGGGATTGTTGTATTGGCAGCCGGTGGATCCAATGGCGTGAGCGCCGGGAGCGGCGAGGCGCCCGGCTGACGAGGCGCGTGAGGGAGGAATACCGGGTGTATTCCGACCGAAACGCAACGATGCGGGCCGCGAAGCGGACCGGTTCAGCCGGGATGCATCGCCGCTCGAACGCCGCGTGATCTGGTCCACCGGCTGCCCAGCCGGTGGATCAGGCCGGCGCCGGAATGATCAGGTGCCCGAAGACGATGAAGAAGAAGCACACGGTGCTCAACATCGCGTACTCGGCGCTCGCCCGGCGGTAGGTCCAGAAACGGAACCCGGCGGCCGGAGTCCTGCCCTCCAGCACCGCCCGGGTGTAGCAGATCCGCTGCGCCGCGATCAGGTTCCCGAAGATTCCGACCACGATCAGCGCCGCGTGGATGTTTCCGGAGACGAGCCCGACGACGAACGCCACCGAGCGTTCCGGACGCTCGAGGAACCCCACCTCGCAGGCGGGAATCAGCTTCTCGGCGCGGGAGCGGGCGTACGAGGTGGCAACCGTCCCCGCGGTGGCGAGACACCAGACCGCGAGCCAGACGTTCCGTTCCGGTGTTTCGGTGTTGGCCAGGTAGTAGAACAACAGTCCGAACAGGAGCAGCATGTCCGAATAACGGTCCATCACGGAATCGAGATAGGCCCCGAACTGCGTTACTTCGCGGGACGCGCGGGCGACGGCTCCATCGAGACAGTCGAACGTGATCGCCAGCAGGACCACCCAGCCGGCCGTCCACTGGTCCCCCTCGAGCAGCGGCCAGAAGACGAGCGCCATGACCAGCGGACCCGACAGCGTCAGCGCGTTCGGGGGAACGCGCGCCCATATGATCCCGCGCGCGATGCCGTCCCGAATCCATTCGAGCACGACCTCCCAGAACCGGCCCAGTTGGGAGAAGAGCTTCTTCATCGTGCCTCGGGCGGGAACGGAGCCCGGCGCCGGAGAGGCGCGGGGCGTGGCGAGGGAGCCGGGACGGGCGCCTTCAAGGGGGATGCGGTCAAGGGCGCTCGGACGGAACGGCGGCGGATGTCTCGCCCCGCCGCGCCGCGAGACCCGTAGCATATTCGCGTTCCGCCGCATGTTCGGAGCCGCAAGGGGATGAGCGGTCTTCCGCTGGTGATCGCCAACCCCGCAGCCGGGGATGGAACCGGCCGGGACCGATGGTGGGCCGCTGCCGGGCCGGTGACCGAACGGCTTGGCCCGCACGACCTCGTCTGGACCGAGGCGCCGGGTCACGCGGAACGGATTGCCGGGGCGGAAGGAAGTGCGCGTCCCCTCCTGATCGCCTACGGCGGCGACGGAACCGCGTCCGAGGTAGCTCGGGGGCTAGCCGCCTCAAAGGGACGCGCGGAGCTGGGCCTTCTCCCCAGCGGAACGGGCAACGACTTTGCCGCTGCGTCAGGAATCCCTCCCCGCCTTCCGGAAGCGGCGCGGTTCCTGAGCCGAACCCCGGCCCGGGCCACCGACCTCGGCCATATCGAGGACGGGGCCGGAGCGTCCCGTTTCTTCCTGAACAGTTTCTCGCTGGGTCTCGCGGCCTCCGTCGCCGAGCGAGCTGCCGCTGGGGGCGGTCTGGGCCGGGCCACCTACGCGGCGGCCGCGGCGCGCGAAGTCGTCGCCTTCCAGCCGGCGCCGCTCCGCGTCGGCCTCAACGAAGACCCCGCGAGGCCGCGAACGCTCCTGAACCTCACCATCCTCAACTCGCGCCGGTTCGGCGCCGGGATTCCGCTCGCTCCGCCCGCCGACCCCGGAGACGGCGAGCTGGACACGGTCCTGATCGGTCCGCTCGGCCCGCTCGCGCTGATGGACGCCGTCTTCCGCCTGACCCGGGAAGCGCATTTCGGACGCCGCGAGATCGAGCACCATCGGGTCACTCGCGTCACCATCGGCTCGCTGCCCGGCGCGGGCGGCGCACCGGAGCTGCTCTCCGAGGTCGATGGAGACGTCGTCCGCTGGGGAGAGGCTCTGACGGTCTCGGTAGCGCCCGGCGCGGTCCGGGTCAGGAGAAACGTGGGGCGCCCGCCCGGCCGCGATCCCGACGCCTGAATCACGGACCCGCCACCGCTCCCAGCTCCTCCACGGCCCCCAGCGCGAACAGCGGCCCCCAGCTCTGGAAGCGCCGGCCGCCCCCTTCGCCGGTGCGGGCGTCGAAGTTCTCGCGGCACCCGCCCGTCCGCGACCGGTCGGCGAGGAACATTTCCGCGCCCTTCCGGGCGAGCTCGGCGGCGAGGGCGGTGAAACCGTAGCGGCGGAGTCCCTGCAGCACCAGGTAGTTCATCGGCGGCCAGATCGAGCCGCGCCAGTACTGCTGGTCCGGAAAGGCGGGATCATCGCGTGAGATGGTGGGCAACACCCAGTCGCCCCAGAAGCGGGCGGGGTCGCGGAGGGTTTCGATCATGCGCGCGGCCCGCCGCGCGTCGGGGATGCCCGCGGCGAGCGGAAGAAAGTTCGAGGCGGCGACGCGGGTGGAGGGCCCGGACAGAAGTTCGTCGAGGTAGAGCCCGGCCGCATCCGACCAGAGCACGCGGTTCATCGTCGCGGCCAGCCGGCGATAGTCGGCGGCCAGCCGATCCGCGGTGGAACCGTCGCCGAGAATGCGGGCGATCAGGGACAGGCTCTCCAGATCCAGCGCGCGGTAACTGCAAAGGTCCACTGCCGACATGGCAAGGACCTCGCGCCGGGAATCCCATTCGGCCTCGTTCCAGAGCGGCAGGTCATCCTGGCCCGACTCCCAGGCGGCGCGCTGGTGACCGGTAGCGCCCGCTTCCCAGGGCGGCACCCGGCCCGGGCCGGGTACGAGGTCCGTATCGGAGCCCCAGGCGAGCAGTCCGGGCGTCAGCCCCTCCCGGCGCGGCCGTCCGTTCTTGTCCGCGACCCACCAGTCGGCCCAGGCGAGCAGCGCCGGATAGGCGGCCGCCAGCGCCTCCGGGTCGGGATGCGCGCGGTGCAACCGCAGCGCGGCGAACGACCCGACGGGCGGCTGCGAGCGATCCGGGGTGCCGCCACGGCGGCTCCGCCAGTTGGGGATGTTCCCGTTCGGGTACTGCGTTCCGGTTCCGGCGAGCAGCGTGGACCAGGCGAGGTCCCCCGACACGGTCGCGAGCAGGAGGGCGTTGAAGAAGGTGTCCCAGCCGAAGATGGTCCAGTCATCGGGAACCCACGGTTCGGATCCGGTCCCGCTACCCGGGATCGGGAAGATCCAGCCCCGGCCGGCGGGGGTGTAGAGCCTGCCGGTTTCCGGCTGGAGCAGCACCGTCCACATCAGGTTGTCGGCGATGCTCTCCGCCAACTCGGGGTGGCCCGGCACGCGGGGGCGCCGGCGATCCCACGCCGCGTGCGCGTCGTCGATCCAGGCGTCGGCCTCGCCGATGAGGCGGCCGGCCTCTTCCCCGCCCCAAGCGGCAACCATCGCGACCTGTCCGGCGACCCCGGGCCCGACTTCGAGACGCCACGCGACCTCGCCGCCGGAATCCTCCGGCGCCGGGTGCCGGCCGGTTCCGCCCGCGAAGGCAGCCACGATCTCCGATTCCTCTCCGCCCTTCCCTCCCGGGACTCGGGCACGCCAGCCGGACAACTCCGGCCCCACCTCCTCCCACCGTCCCTCCCATCCCCAGGGGGCATCCCCGATCAGTTCGAGACGGCCCGCGGCCTCCACCATGACGCGCAAAGCCACCGCGTCTCCCCGGCGCGACCACTCCAGGACGATGCTGCCGGATCCGGGATCCACACCGGCGCCTGCTTTCGGCGACGACTCCCGGTCCACCTCGAACTCGACCCGAGCGTAGGAGAAGTCCGGCGCGTGGGGACCGACCCGGGTGACCATCCGGTACCAGTCGTCCCATTCCCGGCGTTCGCCGGCCGCAGTGACGAAGGCGAGGCGGACACCGACGCCGCGTCCCGGTCCGGGACAGAACACCAGACCCGCCCACCGGCGGGCCTCGAGAGCCCCGACGTGCATCCCGACGCGCTGCGGGGACTAACGTCCGATCGGCGTCAGCCGGATCGTCGCGCTACGACGTCCGCCGCCCGGGGCGAAACGGACCCGGAACCTGCCGCCGCCCGCTTCGGCGTGACCGGCGAATCCCGGTCCCGAGTCGACTTCGACCGGCGCCGGCTCCACGCTGGCGTCCCCGTTCACCACCGCCGCCTCGACCGGGACGCCGAGGAGATCCACCGGGTACTCGTGGCCGCTGGAACCCTCCGTCACGAGCGTCCAGCCCTCCGCATCGGCTTGCAGGTCGATGATCCGGAGGCCCGTACTGCGCTGGCCCGGTTCAAGATCGATCCGCGGCGGCGCCACCGCGAGTCCACCCCTCCAGGCCACGGTGATCTCCACGGGTCGGCCTTCGGTCACCCGGATGGTCCTGGCCGGAGGCATCGTGTCCGGCCCCGGGTCGGCCGCTTCCGCCTCCCCGGGCCGGCCCCCGGTCAGCGTCACCCGCAAGTCCGCGGCGCCCGCCGGAACGTCGGGGACGAACTCGATGTCCACCGGCGGACCCTCGCTCGTGATCCGAATGCGGCGCTCCCCGCCCGCCGGGGTGGGACCGCCGCGGATCTCCACGTCGGCCGTGGTCTCGCCCACCCGCAGGCCGCGCACCGCGGCCTCCCGCCAGTCGGCCGGCAACTGCGGCGCGAGGCGCGCCCTCCCGTTCGGAGCGTCGGGGTCCCAGCCGAAGACGCCGCGCAGCAGCGGGGTCACCAGCATCGAGCTGGCGAAGAACTGGTGCGGCACGGTCTGGTCGAGCGGCTGGTAGAACGTGCCCGAGAAGAGCTCGCCATGGCGTCCCAGGCTCCAGTCGTAGGTCATCTGCTTGACCGCGTCCATGAGGTGGAACCCCGCCCACGGGCGGCGGTAGCGGTACTGGGCCCAGGACAGATAGCCGGTCACGAAGGGCCAGACGGTCCCCATGTTGTACGCGAGGGGGTCGTACAGCTCGCTCTCGGTTGAGAGCATGTGCGCTCCCCAGTCCGACGACAGGCGGTCGCCCGCCATCCAGGTCAGCGTCCCGCGGGCGCGCTCCCCGTCCAGCAGGCCGAACGCGGCGGCCGTGGCGGGCCACACCGTCAGGTTGTCGTTGGTGCTGCCGTCCCTGAGGATGCCGAAGGCGTGGTGGCTGTCGGCAGCCCGCCAGTAGGCGTTGTTCAGCGTCTCGCGGGCAACCGGGGCGATCCGCGCGGCTTGCTCGGCCACCGGCGGATCGCCTTGCCGCTCCGCCAGCGCCAGCGTGCCCTCCAGCGCCGCGACCCAGACTCCGGCCAGGTAGACGTCCTGGTGAATGGCGGCGCCCAGTCCCCCCACCTCGACCGCACCGAGGCCCCCAACCGTGTTCTCGATGATGCCGTCGCCGTCGGTCTCGGCGCTCAGGCACCACTCCCAGGCGCGCCGGTACGCCGGCCAGAGTTCCTCGAGCAGCCCGTCGTCACCGCTCGCGCGCCAGTACTGGTGCAGCGCCAGCATCCAGTAGGGTGTCGTGTCGGCGTGGTAGTAGGCGTAGGGATAGGTCTCGAACCAGTCGATGTGCGCCGCGCCCTGCGAGATCTCATGGGTGATCTTGCCGTCGTCGCGCTGGTAGCGGGCCAGGAAGCGGAGCTCCTCGGCGACCAGCTCCCACTGGCCGAGGGCGTCCATCGCGAACGTGTTCATCATCGCGTCGCCGCCGAAGAACCAGCCGAATCCGGGGCGGGCGCCGCTGCCGGAGAGCCCCCAGCCCGCGACCAGGCCGCACCCCAGATCGGGGTTGCAGACGCGCTGCTCCTCGAGGTTGATCTTCGCCCATTCGAGAGCCAGGTCGAGGGAGGGATCGGGGGTCTCGACGGACGCGGTGGCGCCCAGCGCCGCGTCCGCCCAGGCGCGGGTGTCCCGGTAGAGCCGCTCGGCGTCCGCGATCAGGCGGGCGTAACGGGCGAAGACGGTCTCGCGGGGGACGGTTCCCGCGGCGATGGCGATGGGAATGAACTCGCGCCGGGCCCGCTCCGGATCGACCGGGATGACCATCGTGCGGAGCGCCTCCCCGAGCTGATGCGCCGGGTGCTCCACCGAGTTCGTCGCCCAGGGCGAACCCACGACGGCGTTGTGCCGCTCTCGGCTCTCCGAGAGAACGAAGACGCGCCGTCCCCCGTCCCAGAAGGCGTACTGCCCGCCCAGCGACGCGGGCCACATGAAGTCGAGGACGGGATGGAACTCGGCGACGATCTCGAGCGGGTCCGGGCTGTCGACGGCGAGGAGCACGAGGATGCCGGAGGCGTCCGTGTCCCGGGGCGCGAGGATGTGCTGGCGTACCTGGAAGGCCGCGTGGCTGTAGGTGATGGTGGTGAGCTCGGGCCGCACGTGGACGGTGCGCGCGACCTGCTCGCCCGGGATGGGGGCGCCGTGGCGGGGCGTCTGAAAGAGGAGGCGGAAGCCGCGTCCGACCTTGAGCGGATGGACCCAGAGTTCCGCTTCGCCGGTCTCCACCCCCAGCCAGGCCGCGCGGGGGCCGGTGACGCCGAGGTACTCGCCCGGCCGCACCGAGCCCGTGAGCTCCACGGGCGATGTCGTGATGGGAAAGCGGGGAACCGAGAGCGTGGTCAGGTCGGCGGCCGGGGGGTCGGGGACGCGCTGGGCGTAGGCTGGCGCGGCGAAGAGGCCCGCGAGCCCGGTGAGGAAGAAGGCGGCTCCGGCCCGGCGCGCTTGCCGCTCGATCCGCCGGATGCTCATCGCCCTCACGCCACTTTATCCACAGGCGGCTAGCGGATCCCCTGCAACTGGATTCCCCGCACGAAGTACCGCTGGGTGAAGAGGAAGAGGAGCGCGATCGGGAGCGCCGCGACCACCCCCGCCACCATCTGGTAGGGCCAGTTGATCTCGTAGGTGGAATGGAAGGCGGCGATCCCCACCTCCACCACCCGCATCTCCATCGAGCGGGTCACGAGCAGCGGCCACATGAAGTTCTTCCAGGCGTCGATGAAGGCGAAGAGCGCCAGGGTGGCCACCGCGGGCTTCGCGAGCGGCAACGCCACGCTCCGGAAGATCCGCCAGTGGCCGGCGCCGTCCACCCGGGCGGCATCCTCCAGTTCGCGCGGCAGCGTGCGGAAGTACTGGCGCATCAGGAAGATGCCCCACACGGAGACGAGCTCGGTCGAGACCAGGCCCCGGTAGCTGTCGATCCAGCCGAGGCCGTCGACCATGAGGAAGCGGGGGATGAGCACGATCACCGCGGGCACCATCATGGTCGCCAGGAAGACCATGAACAGCGTGTCGCGCCCCGGGAAGTCGCAGCGGGCGAAGGCGTAGCCGGCGGTGGTGGCGGTGAACACCTGACCGGCGACCACGACCGTGGCGAAGATGAGCGAGTTCAGGAAATAGCGTCCGAACGGCTGGGCGGTCAGCGCCTCGGGATAGTTCGACCAGAGCGGCGACTCCGGGAACAGCCGGCCGGCCGCGAACACCTCCAACTGGCCCATGAGGCTGGTGGCCGCCATCCACAGGAACGGCGCCGCCATGACCAGGCAGGCGATGGCGAGCAGGAGCGTGCGGGCGAGCCCGGTGGCGCGGCGGGCGGCCGTCCTCGCGTCAGGCATGCGCGCCCCTTCGTTCGAGCAGGCGGAAGTGGAGCCAGGTCGCGGCGAAGACGACACCGAACAGGATCCAGCTCATCGCGGCGGCGTTGCCGAAACGGAGGAACTCCCAGGCCTCCCGGTAGATGTGGTAGACCGCGACGTCGGTCGCGCCGAGCGGCCCGCCCTCGGTCATGACGTAGACGAGGCCGAAGACCTGGAACGAACCGATGACCGAGGTGACCAGCACGAAAAAGAGCGTGTGGCGAAGCCCGGGCAGCGTGATGTGCCGGAAGCGTTGCCACGGGCCCGCGCCGTCCACCCTCGCGGCGTCGTACCAGACGCGGGGAATGGCTGCCAGTCCGGCCTGAAAGACCACCATCTGGTACCCCACCACCATCCAGACGCCGATCACCATCAGGCTGACGAGTGCGGCGTCCGGCGAGCTGAGCCACGCGACCGGCCCGAGCCCGATGGCGCCGAGCGCCCGGTTCGCGAGACCGTAGCCGTCGTTGAGCAGCCACTTCCAGACGACCGCGATCGCCACCACGCTCGTGATGCTGGGCAGGAACAGCGCGAGACGCGCCCAGCGGACGGCCCGCCGCGACTCCCTGGTGAGGAGCGCCAGCGAGAGCGCGACGGCCATCGCGAGCGGGACGTGCAGCGTGAAGACGCCGGTGTTGCGAACCGCCGACCACCAGGCGCCGTCGCTCAGGAGGGCCCGGTAGTTCGCGAGTCCGGCAAACGGGTGAGCTGGGTCGACGAGGCGCCAATCGTGCAGGGAGATCCACAGCGAGAAGAGCAGGGGTCCGAAGGTGAAGAGCAGCAGCAGGGCTGCCGCGGGGGTGAGGAACCCCCAGGCCGCGAGCGTCCCCGAGAGGGCGCGGGGACGCGCGGCGAGGGGAAGGAGGAAGAGGACGAGGGAAACGACGAGGGCGGACCCGAGCGCGGCGGCGGTCAGGGCGACGGTCGGGGACGCGGTTTCCTCGTAGCCGAGGAAGACGAGGTGCAGGGTGTCATCCGGGGTCTCCGCCCGGGCACCGGGCCCCCGGCGCAGAGCGACGGCGCCGCCGTGGTAGGTGGCGCCGCCGGCCGCCACGGTGTAGCGCGCGGCGGACCGGAGGCGCGGGTCGGCGGCGATCGCTTCGCCGACCTCCCGGGGCATCGTCCAGATCCGGTCCGGTTCGCCAAGCGCCGCGCTGCTGGCCCAGGGAAGGCCGGCGGCCCGGGCGGCCGTTTCGAAATCCGCACCGGCCGCCCCGGCGGCCTCCGCCGCGCGGAGGGCTCCGGCGAGGCGGGAGCTGCTCATCGCTCCCAGTTCCCCGTGCGCCCACTGCTGCGCGGCGACCGCCACGAGCGCGAACGTGGCGGCGCAGAGGAACGCGGGCGCGGCGGGAAAACGCGGTGGCGGCGGCGACCGGCGCCGCCCGGCAGCCCACGCCGCCATGCACAGCGCCCCGAACAGGGCAAGGACGGACGCGGCCCACGGCCAGCGGCCTCCCTCGTCGCGCGGCTCGACCGCAATCCACGCGGCGGGCTCCAGCGCACCGGCCCGGTAGGCATGGGCCCCGGGCCCGGAACCTCCCGCTTCCGGCGCCACGATCCGGGCGCGGCCGTCGAGCAGTGACAACACGTCCGCCTCGGCAACTCCCGGCAACTCATAGAGGGATGCGGCCGCGCGGGCCTCCGCGCGCGTCGCGCGCTCCCGGGCCCGGGATGGCGCGTCCGCAGCCACCGCCAGGATCACGACGCCGGCCGCCGCGGCCGCGCCGGCGGCCACGAGCGGGATCACCCGGGCCGCGCCCTCGCCTCTCACCGCGCCAGGACCTCGTCCACCCGGCGCGCCACCTCCGCCGCGCTCAGTTCGAGCGGTTCCCCTCGCAGGAGCCGCCGATCCATGATCTCCACCGCCAGCCGCTCGACCCGGGAGAAGTCGCGCACGGTCGCGCCCCAGGTCACGCGGGCCCGCTCCGCCAACGCGATGAACGCGTCCTCCACCCCCGTGGGGTCGGCGGCGGCGATCTCCGCGGCGACGTCAACCCGCGTCGGGATCGCGAGGCCGGAGCGCGCCCGGATCCGCTGCGCCTCGGGCGAGGCGAGGAAGCCGGCCAGGTCGATTGCCTGCCGGGGATTTGCCGCGTTCGGAGGTACCGCCCACCCGGACGCGTAAAGAACACTCGTCGCGCCCGCCTGCGACGGATGATGCGGAATCGGCAGGATCGCCAGGTCCAGCGCGCCGGCCCGCACCAGGTCGCGGAAGAGCGGAAGCATCCAATGCCCGGACAGCAGGAACGCCTGGCCCCCCGACGCGAACCGGGCCTCCCGCGCGGGATCCCCCTGCTGAACGAACTGGGCGCCCGGCGTCAGGCCCTCCTCGGCCAGTTGGGTGAGGAACGCATAGGCGGTGAGCGCCGCCGGTCCATCCAGGTAGCCGGTGGCGCGATCGCCGCCGGGAGCGAGGATGTCGCCGCCGGCCGACCAGACGAACGGCACCCACTGGAAGAGGTTGCGCGGGAAATCGAACCCGTAGACGTCCGGTCTGCCGTCACCGTCCCGGTCGGTGGTCACGGAACGGGCCGCGCGGCGAAAGTCCTCCCAGGTCCAACCGCTTGTCGAGGCGCCCGCCTCCGCACCCGCGATCCGGTCGATGCCCGCACCCGCGAGTACCGCACGGTTCGCGTAGATGACCATCGGAGTGAAGTCCTTGGGCAGCGCGAACAGGGCCCGCCCGCGCCGAAACGCCTCGAGGACCTGCGGGAAGACCTGATCGGCCTGGAAGCCCAGCGCCGTCTGGTACGGCGCCAGGTCCACCGCGAGCCCGCGGTCCACGAAGGTGGGGATGTCGGGCGAGTCGAGGAGGTACACGTCGGGGGGGTGGCCAGCCGCGATGGAGGTGAGGAGACGCTCCTCGTATCCGTTCGGAGCGGACTCGAGGAGGACCCGCGTCCCCGGGCGCAGCGCCTCGTAGCGGTCGGCGACCTGCTGCTCGATCTCGAGTTCATAGCCGCCGGCCCAGAGCGCGACCCGGAGGGTGGTGACGCCCGGCGAGACGCCGGAACCGGCGCGAATGCAGCCGACGGCGGCGAGCGAGATGACGGCCGGGAGGAGGACTCTCATGGACGCGATCCCCGAACCGGCCGGGGCGCCGCCCCGATCCGGCCACCGTCGGCGCCGAAAAGATGCGTCCGCTCCCACGCGACCGAGACGGACACGCGGTCCCCGGCCGTGACGTACAGCGCGGAGGGCGCCCGCGCCACCCAGGCTGCCTCGCCCGGCCCGTCGAGGTGAACCCGCTGCTCGCTGCCGAGCGACTCGACGCGCAGCGCGGTTGCGGTGAACTCGGGGTTCGGGTCGGGGCCGGGTGGGGCGACGACGGCGAGCGCGAGGTCTTCGGGACGAACCCCCAGCGTGGCTTCACGGTGGGGGAAGGGCCCCGGGAAGACGAACGGGCCGCCCGCGAGGCGCTCTTCCCGGTCGCGGACCAGGGGAAGCCGGTTCATGGGCGGCGATCCCACGAAGCCCGCCACGAAGAGGTTGGCGGGCCTTCGGTAAACCTCGTGCGGAGTCCCCACCTGCTGCACCCGGCCGCGGTCCATCACCGCGACCCGTTGGCCGAGCGAGAGCGCCTCGACCTGGTCGTGGGTCACGAAGATCATGGTCGTGCCGAGGCGACGGTGGAGCGCGGCGATCTCGTCGCGGGTCTGCAGCCGCAGCGCGGCATCCAGATTCGACAGCGGCTCGTCGAAGAGAAAGACGCCGGGATCGCGCACCATCGCCCGTCCCAGCGCCACCCGCTGCTGCTGTCCTCCCGAGAGTTGCCCGGGACGCCGGGAAAGGAGCCCCCGGAGCCCCAGCACGCCGGCAACCTCGCTCACGCGCGCCTCGGTCGCGGCCGTACCCGCGCCCCGCACCCGAAGGCCGAAGCCCAGGTTCTCGGCGACGGTCATGTGCGGGTACAGGGCGTAGCTCTGAAAGACCATCGCCACGTCGCGGCCGCCCGGCGCGACCTCGTCCACGCACCGGTCCCCGATCCACACCTCCCCGGCGTCCCGCTCCTCGAGACCGGCGATGAGGCGCAGAAGCGTGCTCTTGCCGCACCCCGAGGGACCCACCAGCACCATCAGTTCGCCGGGGCGGATCTCGAGATCGACGTCCGCCACGGCCGTCACGTCCCCGAAACGCTTCCGGACGCCCTTCAGCGCCACCGCCCGCGGCTCGCGCGTCATGGCCGCCGGCCCTCCACCCGTCCGTCCAGCGTCTCCCACTCCACCCGGAGCGTCCGCCCCCGGGGCCCCTCGTGCCGGGTTCCATCCACCGCCAGCGAGATCCGGTCCTCGTCGAGCTCGACCGCGACGCGGCGCCCGCGGGCGCGCACCGGCCCCAGCCGCACCGGGGACAGCTCGTGCGGCAGCGGCCGCACCTCGACGCCTTCCTCGTCGAAGTGAAGCCCGGCGATCCCCCGGGCGAGCAGGTCCAGCACCCACGAGTGCTGGTAGTCGTCGATGCCGCGGAAATGGCAGGCCCGGCCGGTGTAGGGGTTGTAGTGCTCGAAGGCGTTGGGGCGGCGCGGGTCGCCGCCTTCGAACATCAGGTGCACGAAGCGGATCAGCCGGTCCGCAGCCAGCTTCCCCGCGCGCCGGTTCCCCTGCCGCCAGCACCGGAGCAGTCCTTCGATCACGTGGCTGGTCGTCATCGGCCACACGCGGCCGTTCCACGGACAGTTGCGCCGCTTCCCCCGCCAGATTCCCTCGGCGGAAAAACGGGGGTCGTCGACGCTGGACGACGGCACCGGAAAGGGGGTGCCGAAGGTCCGCGGGTCCTCGAGGTGGTCCAGCAGGGCGTCGAGGCGGGAGCCATCCACCAAGCCGGTCAGCGTCGGGTAGAAACCCACCGCGGCCTTGACGCCGGTGCGTTCGAAGGTGCGTCCGTCCACGTCGGTGAAAAAGCGCGCCTCGGGGCACCACATGCGCTCCGAGATCGCGGCCGCGCAACGCGTCTCGAGCGCTCGCCAGTCGGAGGCGTCGCCGGTCCGGCCGACCCGCCCGGCGAGCGTGACGAGCGCCCGGAAGAGCTGATGCGCATAGACGGTCACGTCGATGCCCTTGAGGCAGAGGCGCGGCTCCCAGCCGCGTACGTCCGCCTCCGGGTCCACCGCCAGGTACCGCGACATGTACTCCTGCCCGGTCTCGAAGTGGTTCACGACGGTGAACATGCCCGAGCCCTCGGGATCGCGCGAGCGGTCCAGCCAGCGGGCGTAGCGGGACAGGCCGTCGTAACAGCGGGCGAGGGCCGCGGGGTCGGGGTGCATCGCATCCACCGCGAGCAGGGCGTCGCCCCAGTTCGCGTGGTAGAAGTCGGTGCGCTCGAGGTGGTCCGGGTAGAGCCGCCCGTGGAGCGACCCGTCCTCCTTCTGGTTGTCGAGGAAGTTGAGGAGCGATCCCCACGCCTCGCGGCCGCCCGCGCGCCAGCGCATCTCCATCATGTGGCACTGCGCGCTGTAGGTGATCGGCACGTGGAAGTACTCGATCCCCTCGGCGATGCATGGATGGCGCATGTTGCCCGAGCGGCCCTCGACGCGGTTGAGCCCCAGGCCGTGGATGCGGTAGTCGAAGTACCGGTCCAGGCGCGGGTCGCCGCAGTTGAAGGCGGGGAAGCCGGCGAAGAAGGTCTCCCAGGAGAGCGGATCGGCGGAGGCGCGGCGCCCTTGCCAGGGTGGTTCGGACAGCCGCGGGTCGAGACGCATGCGGAGCGCGAGGGGCGCCTGGCCGGACGCGGGAACGGGGAACGCCACCGCCACCCAGATCCAGCCGCGCTGACCGCTCGCGGGCTCGGGGACACCGCCGGCGTCGTCGATGTCCTCGGTCCCCCCTTCGGCGAACGGAGCCGCTGCCCAATCGGGCTCCGCGCCGCCCTCCGAGGGGAGAATCCGGCGCCAGGCGGGGGCGCCCGACGCGCCGATCTCCATCCCGACCGACAGCTCCTGCCCGGCCCAGTCGGAAAGACGCCGCACCCACTGCACTCCCCCGGAGGAGGGCCGCATTTCGGCCACCCAGCGCGCCGGCTGGGCGGTGAAGGCGACCAGGAAGCCCGCCGCTCCGGGAGGGAGTGCCCACGCGCTCTCGAGGATGCCGCCGGAGAGGACCTGTCGGGTCTCGACCACCGGCTCGCCCTCCCCGGTCTGCCACTCGGCGACGAGAGTGCCCGGACGCCAGCGGAGTCCCGCCGGTCCCGCCGACAGCGGAACCTCCGCGCCCGTACCGTCGAGCAGGGCCACCGAAAAACCGGGACCCGCCTCGTACTGCAGCAGGTGGGCCGCGTCCCAGAATCCGGGCCGATCCAGCCAGCGGGGAAACGGCGGAGCCCAGAGCACCCCGTCGAGTCCCCCCAGGTACCACTTGTCGGGCCGGGCGAGGGCTTCGATGCGGTCGATGCTGGTCAGGGGATCGCCATGATACGGCGCACGAGAGCGCGGGACCCCCGAACCTCTGGCAGGCGCGCGCGGCGCCCCGCGCCGCGCACGGCGCGGCATTGCCCACCCAAGGTGGCGCCTACGGCTTGGAACGCCGGTCTCCGACCGGCACGCGCGGCGCTCCGCGCCGCGCAACGGCGTGACGCTGACCTGCGGGATGGTTCTCTCCTTCGGAGCCCACCGGACCAGACGGGACGTGCTTATCCCGGCGTCCCGCGAGCGCGAACCGCGACGCGCCGCCTGCGGCCCTTCGGGCCGCGTGCCGGTCAGAGACCGGCGTTCCAAGCCGTGGGCGCCGCCGGTGGCAACGAGAGTTCTGTCCGCCGCGGTCCGGATCAGGCGGAGTCCCGGCCCCGGAACCAGTTCACCGTTTCCAGGAGCGTGACGCGGCCGTCGCGGGGGTCGTGGCCCAGTTCCCGCGTCGCCTTTTCGGAACTGAAGTACCAGTAGCAGGCCGCCATTTCCCGGCTGATGCGGTCCACCGCCGGTTCGCGTCCGACCTGGCGCGCGACTTCCTCGGTGAGCAGGGCGCCCGCGGTGTAGAGGCCGCGCGAGAGCCGCAGGCGCGGGGCGGGCGAGCCGGACACCTCCGCGAGACGGGCGAAGAAGTCCCGAAAGCTCCAGTTGTGCCCGCCCAGCAGGTAGCGCTGGCCGGCCCGTCCCTTCGCCATGGCGGCCACGACCCCGGCTGCCGCATCCCGCACATCCACGAAGTTCAGTCCACCCGGCGGAATCACGCTGAGCTGGCCGGAGAGAAACCGGAGCACGTCGCCCGTCGAGGACAACCTTTCGTCCCCGGGGCCGAGGAGCAGCGACGGGTTCACGATCACCACCTCGATGTCGCCGGCGTCGGCGAGCAGCGCGCGCTCCTGCAACCACTTGCTGCGGTAGTAGGGCCAGCGTCCGATCAGTTCGACGGGAACGGGCGCCGTTTCGTCGGTGTCGGGTTCCGGATCACGCGAAACCGCGATCGTTCCGCTGGTGGACACGAGCAGGATCCGCTCCACCCCCGCCCGGCCGGCGGCGGCCGCCAGCGAGCGGGCGCCGTCCACGTGAACCCGCTGGAGAATGGCGGCGGCGTCCGGATCGCGGGAGACCCGGCCGGCAAGGTGAAAGACCCTTCGTACGCCCTCGAGCGCCGCATCCAGTCCCGCTCCCGTGACCACGTCGCCGACCACGACCTCCACGCCCCTGGCCGAAAGGTCGGGGGCGGGCTGGCGGGCAAGCACCCGGACGGGCTCGCTTTCCTCGAGCAGCAGGGGAAGCAGATGGCTGCCGAGAAAGCCGGTGGCGCCCGTGACCAGTACCGGGGCGGCTGCGGAACTCGCTTCGGTCACTGGTGGGCCTGGTTTCGCGCTCAGCCTACCGGCGTCGGATCGGGCATCCGGTCCTTGGCCGGCGAAGCGGCGGAACGTGGGGACTCCGCCCCCGCCGGCTCCGCGCTTTCGAGGATGCGCGCGACCTCCTCCTCGAGCTGGATCGGTTCCTGACGGCCCAGACGCTCGACCATCGTCTGGACGAGCTCGGTCACCCGCGCTTCTCGGGCCGCGGCCCGGACCCCTTCCCCCGCGAACCGAAGCAGGAAATCATGGGAGAGGAACGGCCCGATCCGCGCCGCCACGGTGCGCGAACGGAGCCCGACGGCGCCAGGGGGGAACGCTCCCCAGGTATCGAGGTGGATCGGCAGCACCCCGACCCGGCAGCGGTACGCCAGATGCGCAAACCCGCGCCGGAACTTCTGGATCTGCCCGCTCCGCGACCTGGTGCCCTCGGGAAACACCAGCACGCTGTAGCCCTGGTTGAGATACCCCGCGGCCCGGTCCAGCGATTCGCGGAGCGAGCCGCGGCGTTCCATCGGGACGAGGTTGGTGAAGTTGCCGAAGAAGGTGCGCTTCACCCGGTTGTCGAAGAAATAGTCGGCGGCGGCCAGGGCCAACAGGTTCGAGCCCGCGTCTCCGAGCGCCATCTTCACGAGCCCCATGTCGAGATGGGAGCCGTGATTCGCCACCACCAGGTAGTTCGTGTGGTTCGGGACGTGAGCCCGACCCGTGAAGGTCGGCTCCAACACCTGGTGGTAGAACCAGTGCTGGACCTCCGTCAGCGCCGCGCGCCCGGCCTTGGCCATGGCGGGCGGAATCTCGATCTCGTCCTCTTCGCGCGGCTTCCGGGACTCGGCGCGGCGCGGACGGCGGCCCCGGACGCCCGCCTGCGGCGTCCGCACGGCGAGGATCAGCTCCTCGATGGTGGCCATGTTGGCAAGCGCCTCGGGAGCCGCCGACTCGCCGAATTCGCCCTCGAGTCCGGCCGCGAGTTCGTTGTACATGAGGCTGTCGAAGCCCAGCTCCGCGAAGGAGGACGACGTCCGGATCTCCGAGACGGGACGCTCGCAGATGGATGCGATCAGCTCGAGGATCCGATTCCCCGAGAAGGCCTCCTCGCCGGATGCGGCGGCCGCCTCGCGGCGCCGGTCGCGCAGCCAGCGCACGAGTTCGGCCCGCTTCACCTTGCGGGTGGCCGTCCGGGGGAGCGTTTCGTCCGAGAACTCGACGGTCTTGATCCGCTTGTGGAGCGGCAACCGGGACGAAACGGAACGGACGTGGGCCTCGACGCGCTGCCTGCCTTCCGGGGTCTTCTCCTTCGGGACAACGACCGCCGCCACCTGCTCGGCCACCCCGTCGGGAAGTCCGACAACGGCGAGCTCGGCGATCAGGTCCGGCGAGGCGTAGATCTCCTCCACTTCATCCGGGTAGATGTTCTTGCCGCCGCTGTCCACGATCACGTCCTTGCGGCGTCCGACGAGGAAGAGGTGTCCGTCCTTGTCGAGGCGCCCCAGGTCGCCCGTGTAGAGCCAGCCGTCGCGCAGCGCTTCCGCCGTCGCCTCGTCGTTTCCGTAGTACCCGGCCATGACGTTCGGGCCCTTCGCCGCGACCTCGCCGACCCCCGAAGCGTCGGGGTCCACGATGCGGATCTCGATCCCGGGAAGCGCCTTGCCGACGCTGCCGATGGGAACGGGACCGTCCGGCGACGTCACCGTCAGCACGGGTGCCGCTTCCGTGAGCCCGTAGCCCTGGGCGATGTGGAACCCGAGCCCGCGGAAGGCCTTCCAGGTCGCCTCCGAGAGCGCGGACGCGCCACTGATCAGATAGCGGATCCTGCCCCCCAGCGCGGTGTGCACCGGCAGGAAGACCGCGGGCCCGATGTTGACCCCGGTGTCCTCCCGAAGGAGGTGCGCCGCGTCGATCAGGGCGGTGGCGAGGTCTTCCGCCCGCTGCGACCGCTCCGCGAAAGGGGCCAGGATGCGCCGCCGCAGAAGGTCCCAGAGGGCCGGCACGCCCACGATGCAGGTGGTGTGCCCCTTCTGCAGTTCCGTGTTGATCGCTTCGGGGCCGATCTCCTCCAGATAGGCGATCTGGGCGCCCCGGGAGAGCGGAAGCAGGAAGCCGGTGGTGAACTCGAACGAATGGTGGAGCGGGAGGACGCTGAGCGCGCCGTCCTTCTCGCCGATGTCGTAGACCGACAGCAGTTTGGCCACCAGCGAGGTGAAATTCCGGTGCGTCAGCATCACCCCCTTGGGCGTGCCGGTCGTCCCGGAGGTGAAGAGAATGGAGGCCAGCGCCGTCGGGCTGGTCCGGACTGGTTTTGGAGGCGGCGCCTCCCCGTCCTCCGTTTCACCCATCGCGAAGACATCCCGGAACGGATGGGCGGCGACGGGTGGCGCGGCGCCGTTATCGCGCGCGAGCCCGGAATGGCGCTCGAACAGCGAGTCGCTCATCAGGACGGCCCTGGCGTCCCCGAGTCGCAGCAGCCGGACGATTTCCTCGCGGCGCAGGTCGCGTTCGAGCGGAATGGCGGTCGCCCCGATCCGCTGGATGGCGAAATACGCCATGCCCCACTCGGGGGAGTTCTCTCCGATCAGCCCGACGTGATCGCCCGCGCCGAGCCCCCGGGCGGCCAGGAAGGCGGCCCCCCGGAGCACGCACTCCCGGAGATCGGCGTAGGTGTAGCGCTCCTCCCTGCCGTCGCGCGTGATCCGCATGGCGACCCGTCCGGCGTGGTTCTTCGTGCAGGCCTCGAACAGCTCGTTGATCGTCCGGTAGGTGTAGACGCGCCTTTGCGCGCGGCGCTGGCCGCGCTCCTGGTCCTCGAGGGCCGGGAAGACCCACCGCTCGAGGCCCGGCAGGTGGACGTGGAGCCAGTAGTCGTACCAGTCGATCTCCTCGGGATTGAAGAAGAGCTTTCCGTCGTTCCCGTCGAGCCGGGAGAAGAGATCGTGCGTGTTGTCGGCGCGGAAAATGAACTCCTCGCCGGCGATGAAGGGCCGGAACGTGTGGTACTGCCGCTCGCCCTGGACGACGAAGTCCTCGAACGAGTCCACGTTCCGCTGGAGCGCCTCCACCACCCCGACCAGAGGCCCGATGGGTTCGTCGCCGGCCCGCTCGAGCACGCCGGACAGCGCGGAGGCGGACTGCCGCATCCACTTGAGCGTGTGTCTTTCGAAGCGGTCGGCGCGGACCGCCTGCGCCTCCATCCGGGCGAGCGCCTCGTTCCAGAGCTTCACCCCGCCATGCTTGTCGCGGAAGTGCCGGCGCTTGTAGATCCCGACGATGTCCACGAGCCGCTCCACCCGGGCCGGATTCCGGTCCCCGCTGGACACCTGGTAGACGAGGTGGGGCTCCGACACGATCGTCTCGGCGGCGACCGCGAGCGTCGCCGACGCGACCAGATCCACCGGCACCACGTCCAGGACCACCCCCGGACCGACCGGGAACAGGTTCTGGCCGCGGAGCGCCATCCGAACGAGCGGGGCGCTGGTGGTGAAGCCCTCGTTCCAGCCGGTGTGGGGGAACGAGAGCGCGCTTTCCACGACCGCCGGCCGCACGATCGCGCGCGCCACTCCGTCCGCGCCCGCCACGAGCTGGTCCCCGAGGCTCTTCGTGTAGGTGTAGATGTTCGGCCAGCCCCAGCCCTGCGCCTTTTCGATGCCGAGGTCGCGGAGCCGGCGGCGGATCCACTCCTTCCGCTCGCGGGCGATGGCGAGCGACAGCGAACGCGCGTCGTCCGGATCGCGGCCTTCCTCGGCGAACCGCCCGCGGGCCGCTTCCTGGAAGGCGTCCACGCGCGACTTGTCCTCGGCTTCGTCGCGCACCCGGGCGGCGAGGCGTTCGCAGTCCTCGATCTCCTTCTCGACCGAGAACTCCTGGTCCTCCCGGTCGCGGCGCGGGAAGTAGCCGATCAGCGGTTCGTCCTCGCGCACCTCTCCCGATCGCATCCCCGCGACGAAACAGGTGCTGATGTGCACGAGCGCGGGGCGCTTCATCCGCCGCGCGAAGGCGATGGTGTTCCGGGTCCCGTGCACGTTCGTCTGGAGCGCCGCCTCGAGCGACGGGTTGAAGGTCACCCGGCCGGAACAGTTGAGAACCAGGTCGATATCGGCGGCGATCTCGGCGGCGCGGGCTTCCGCATAGCCGAGGTTGTCGCTCGTGATGTCCCCGCCGAGAACGACGATCTTCTCGTCCAGGAAATCGCGGAGGCCGGCGCCGTGGCGCTCGCGCAGCGGCGAGAGCGCCGGGGAGTTCTCCATGATGTCCTCGAACCGCACCCGGCTCTCCGCCTCGCCGGCGGCCCGCACCATCAGATAGACGCGCCGGATCTCCGGGAAGAACTCGAGGAGCATCCCGAGACAGACCTTCCCGAGGAACCCGGTACCGCCGAGCAGCAGGATGCTCCGCCCGGCGAAGGCTTCGCCCACGTGAATCCGCGGGCGCGCAGTCTCGGGAGACACGACGGCGTCAGGAGACCTCGGGGATCATGATCGGCGGGACGTGGAGCATGGTGATCTCCGCGGAGCGGCCGTGCGTGCTGCGCGCCATCGCGATCGCCTCGGTCACCGTCTCCGCCGATTCCCAGCCGAGGATCTCGGGGACGTGCTGGTTCTTCGCCCCGGCCACAATGATCCGGCCGACGTGCTGGCGCCCGTTTTCGCCCCAGTACCACATGAAGAAGGGATGGGCCCCGTGGTAGGCGTTCCCGTCCCGGTACATCTGCACGTAGGACGGGTTGTGCGCGAATTCCTCCTCGTACTTGGTCCTGAGCACGAAGGGGTCCCGGGTCTCCGGGAGCAGCCGGTGGAAGAACTCGATGTAGCTGGGGTGAAACAGGGGATCGAAGTCGTCGTGGCAGGGGTGGGCCAGGATCAGGGTGCCGCCCTTCTTGATCAGGGGCTTGCCCCGGTAGAGGTTGAACAGGTAGCCCGGACCCATGACCTGGACGAGGAGCGGATTCAGGATCGAGTTCACGTTGTAGGGCGAGATGTAGGGGATCCCGGAGAGCAGGATGTCGCACTGTCCCTTCACGGGGACGGCGTACTGCTGGAAGGAGCGCTCGAGCGTCTTCTCGTGAACGGGCTCGGTGCGGCCCGCGTAGCAGCCGATCAGCTCGAAGGCGCCCGGGATGCGGTGCAGGAACTGGCGCTTCGCCGGCGCGGGCAGGCGGCTCAGCGACCAGCGCGTTCCCGCGAGCTTCAGCCGGTCGAGATCGCTGAACTCGTCCTCGTCCTTCCCGAGGAACGAGAGGGCGTCGGAGTACATCCGGTTGTTGAGCACGGTCTCCACGTGAAACACGTTCAGGTGCCGATCCACGATCTTGCCCATCCGGTCCACCTTGCGGCTCAGTTCCGACTTGGCGGGATCCATGTAGCCGTCGGAATCGCGGATCGTCTGCGGCTCGTGGTGGGGCCTCAGGCTCTCGTAGTCGCAAAGCCCCACCGTCACCGACTTGTGACCCCCGTCCATGGGAACCAGGTTGATGTTCAGGTAGATGACGAGGTCGCTCTCCGTCACCCGCCGGTTCACCCGGACCGGCTCGTGATGACGGGTCTTTCCGAGCGCGACCATGCCGTCCGGATCCTCGGCATCGTGGTTGTAGTAGCGGTTCGGATAGAACGCCTTGTGGATGTCCGGGCCCACCATCCGGCGCATTTCCGATTCCGTCATCTTCCGGTGCAGCGAGTTCGCGATGACCAGGTGGACGTCGTCCACGCCGTGGTCGCCCAGCATTTCCAGCACGATCTCGAGCGCGGTCTGGCGGACATCGGGGGTGGCCATCGGCGGCAACGGCAGGCTGATGTCGTCGAGGGCGATGGTGACCCGCATTCCCGGGCGAAGCTGCGCGTGGAGCGGATCGCAGCCCAGGGGGTGGTTGAGCGCGTGCCGGATGGCGCCGCGCGGGTTCGGCAGCCCCCGGATCGGGGGGGGCGGATAGACCACCCGGGTGCCCACCGGCAGGTGCTCCTCGAGGAAATCCTCGCCGTAGTGCAGGACGCGGGCGGCCGAGTCGTTATCGATGAAGACGATGCCGGGGTCGGTCTTGTGACGCAGGGCGGGGGTCATGCAGCGGGCGTCCTTCCTGCCAGAGATGAGGCAGCCTGTGGATCGAGGCGGGCGGCCGAGTCGTTATCGATGAAGACGATGCCGGGATCGGTCTTGTGGCGCAGGGCGGGGGTCATGCAGTGGGCGTCCTTCCTGGCTGCTTCCGGGTGAACGGCGTCACGCGGGGGTGAGATTCGGCTGGCTGAGGTCGACGACCGGCCAATCGTGGTGCCGCGCCGTGCTCCGCAGGCGCACATCCGGGTTGGCCGCGGTGGGATGTCCGACCACGCTCAGCATGGGGAGGTCGGACATGCTGTCGGCGTAGGCGTAACTGTCGTTCAACGAGAGCCCCTCGCGTTCCGCGTACTCCCGGATCCAGAGCGCCTTGCTGGCGCTCGCCATCACCGGCGGCGCCAGGCGGCCGGTCGCCCGGCCGTCCACGAACTCCAGACGGTTCGCGACGAACTCGGTGATGCCGAGGTCGTCGAGGAGGGGCCGGACGGACACTTCGAGCGCGCCGGTCACCACGACCTGCCGCAGACCGCTCCGGCGCGACTGCTCGATGAGCGCCCGCGTTCCCGGGAAGATGCCGGGACGGATCACGTCCCGGTAGAGATCCTCCGCGAGCGAGCGCAGCCGGTCGTGGGACTGGCCCCGGTACCACTTGAAGAAGAGATCGTTGAAGAGCTTGCGGCTGTAGAAATCGGTCGCCAGGAAGAGCGGGATCCCGGCGAGCGTCGAGGCGGTGGTCTTGAGACTCCGCAGCAACCCCTGGTCGTTCCGGGCGTAATACCCCAGGACATGAACGAGATTCGTGCGGATCAGGGTGCCGTCGAGGTCGTAGAACGCCGCCGCTTTCGCCGGACGGTTCACTGGTTCGCCGGGTGACATCGGGGTCAGATTATCGCCGCGCGCCCGCTGCGACGGTGGCGCGACGCCCCGCCGAGGCGCGGGTTGACGTACCATCCACGGTCCTCCGCCGCTCCTGGACCGCCCGTTTCGCCCAAAGGGGGCGAGAAGTTCGTGATTCAACTGCCAACCCCGAAAGAGCCCTCGCAAGCCATTCGCCGCGTCGCGATTACGGCGGTCGGGGCCTATCTTCCGGACCGGGTGCTGTCGAACGACGACCTCGAACGGATGGTGGACACGTCGGACGAGTGGATCCGGGAGCGCACCGGCATCAGCGAGCGCCGGATCGTGGACAAGGGCACCGGTTGTTCCTTCCTGGCCTCCCGCGCCGCCCAGGACGCACTGCGGCGGCGGGGCATCACGGCCGACGACATCGATCTCATCGTGGTCGCCACCGTGACCCCCGACATGAGCTTCCCCGCCACCGCGTGCCTGGTGCAGGACCAGATCGGCGCCAGCCGCGCCTGGGGATTCGATCTGTCGGCGGCGTGCAGCGGTTTCAACTTCGCCCTCGCGGCGGGGACGCAGTTCGTCGCCAGCGGAGCCGCGGAACGGGCGCTCGTGATCGGGGCCGACGTGATGAGCTCGATCACGGACTACGAGGACCGCGCCACCTGCATTCTGTTCGGGGACGCCGGCGGGGCGGTGCTGCTGGAAGCCGCCCAGGACGGTGAGGGCATCCTGGGGTTCAACAACCAGGTGGACGGCTCCGGGTGTGACCTGCTCAAGATGCCGGCCGGGGGCAGCATTCGCCCGCCCACCCATGAAACGGTGGAGCGCAAGGAGCACTACCTGCAGCAGCAGGGCAAGGCGGTCTTCCGCTTCGCGGTGCGCAACTCGGCCGGCGCCGCCGAGGAGCTGCTGGACGAACTCGGCATTGCGCGCGACGAGGTTTCCTTCCTGGTCTGCCACCAGGCGAACGCCCGGATCATCGACGCGGTCGCGCGGCGGCTCCAGCTTCCGCCGGAACGCGTGGTGAAGACGATCCACAAGTACGGCAACACGACCGCCGCCTCGATTCCCACCGCGCTCCGCGACGCGCTCGACCGTTCGCTGCTCGCGCCCGGCGACCTGGTGCTGTTCAGTTCGGTGGGCGCCGGGCTGACCATCGGCACCGCCGCGATTCGCTGGGGCGGGGAACGGACCGCCGCCTCGGCGGAGACGAACTCCACCGGCCCCTGAGCACAGAGGAGAAACCCGGCGATACGGCCGCGGGAGCCGCGGCCGGCGCCGGAAACCGGCTGGGGCTCGAAACGAGCCCGTACCTCGTCCAGCATCGGGACAACCCCGTCCACTGGCAGCCGTGGGGACCGGCCGCCTTCGAGGAGGCCGCCCGGCGTGACTGCCCGGTGCTGCTCTCGGTCGGATACTCCAGTTGCCATTGGTGCCACGTGATGGCGCACGAGTCCTTCGAGGACTCCGCCATCGCCCGGGTCATGAACGAGTCCTTCGTCCCGGTGAAGGTGGACCGGGAAGAGCGGCCGGATGTGGACGAGATCTACATGGCCTTCGTGCAGGCGACCACCGGCGCGGGCGGCTGGCCGCTCACCGTCTTCGTGGCTCCGGACCGGACTCCCTTCTTCGGCGGCACCTATTTCCCGCCGGAAGACCGCTGGGGACGCCCCGGGTTCCCCCGCATCCTCGCCGCCATCGCCGCTGTCTGGAAGGAGCGGTCCCGGCGGACCGAGCTGCTTCAGAACGGCGCCCGGCTTCTCGACCGCCTCCGCCAGGCGGCGGAGCTGCCCGGGCAGCTCGCCGCCCGCGGAACGCTCATCACCTCCGACCCGGTCGGCGGCGCGGTGCGGCAGTTCCTCGGCTCCTACGACCGGGAGCACGGCGGTTTCGGCGCCGCGCCGAAGTTCCCGCCCAGCCGGCAACTCACCCTGCTGCTCCGGCACCATCTCGAGGAGGGGGGCGCGGAGTCGCTCGACGCGTCCCGCTTCACGCTCCGGCGGATGGCGGACGGCGGGCTCTTCGACCAGCTCGGCGGCGGGTTCCATCGCTATTCCACCGATGCGGAGTGGCTGGCCCCCCACTTCGAGAAGATGCTCTACGACAACGCGCTGCTGGCGCCGGTCTATCTCCTTGCCTACCGGATCACCGGGGATCACCGGTTCGCCGGGGATGCGCGCCGCGTTCTCGAGTGGATGCAGGGTGAGATGCTGAACCCGGGCGGGGCGTTCCATGCGGCCCTCGACGCCGACTCCGAGGGAGAGGAGGGGCGGTACTACACCTGGACGTCTTCGGAGGTTGAGGAAGTCCTCGGTGACGACGCCGCGGTCTTCGGCGCCGCCTATGACGTTCGGGCCCCGGGGAACTGGGAGGGCCGCACGATCCTGCGGCGGGTGATGGACGATGCCGCGCTCGAGGCGAGGTTCGGTGTCCCTGCCGGCCGGATCGAATCCGGGCTCGCCGCCGCGCGGCAGCGGCTGCTGGCTCGGCGCGGAGAGCGGGTACGGCCCGGCCTCGACGACAAGGTCCTCCTCTCCTGGAACGCGCTCGCGGTGACGGCGTTCGCACGGGCGCATCGGGCGCTCGGCGACGAAGAACATCTCCGGGTGGCGCAGGCCGCGGCCCGGTTCCTGCTCGACAACCTCCGCTCCGAAGGCCGTTACTTCGCGGTGTGGAGCCGCGGACGGGCGAAGGTGCCGGCGATGCTGGAAGACCACGCCTTCTGGCTCCAGGCGCTCCTCGATCTCTTCGAGAGCGATTTCGACGAAGACTGGCTCCGGGCCGCGGAGGAGGTTGCGGACGTTCTGGACCGCCACTTCGCCGCCCCGGGCGGCGGCTTCTACACCACCGCCGACGACCACGAGGCGCTGCCCGTCCGGACCCGGAGCGGATACGACGGCGCCCTGCCGTCCGGCAACGCGGTCGCCGCCGACGCGCTGCTGCGGCTCGCGACCCTCACCGGCTCGACACGGCGCCGCGATGCCGCGCGCGCCACGATCACCGCGTTCTTCGCCCAGTCCGTCGAGAGTCCGGGCGGTTTCGCCACCCTGTTGACCGCGGTACAGCGTTATCTCGCCGAGCCGCGCCAGATCGTGGTCGTCGGACCGGGCGGAGCGAAGGAAACTCGTGAGGCGCTGCGGCGGCTCTGGCGCCTGCCTGCCGAGCACGCCGTCGTCCTCCTCGCGGACGTTCGCGCGACCGCGGAAAGCGGCCTTCCGGCGGTGCGGGCCGCACAGGCGGCGGGGCCCGACGGCGGCGGGCTCTCCTTCCTGCCCTGCCGGGGCGGGGTCTGTTCGCTCCCGCTGGCGAACGTCGAGGAAGCCTGCGACTATCTCCGCTCGTGAGTGTCCGGCGGCGAAGCGGGGTCCCGGCGGCGGACCGTGATCGCCTTTCGCGCTCCCGCGGCGCCCTGCTCTTCCTGCCGCTCCTCGTGGGCTGCACGGAGGACCGGACGCCCGGGGAGGATCCGGCCCGCCGGCCCAACATCCTCTTCATCGCGGTCGACGACCTGAACGACTGGATCGAGCCGCTCGGCGGACATCCCCAGGCGCGGACGCCCAACCTTTCGCGCCTGGCCGGCGAGGGAGTGCTCTTCACCCGCGCCTACACGCCCTCCCCGTCGTGCAACCCGTCGCGGACCGCACTCCTGACCGGACAACACACCACCACTTCGGGGATGTACTCCAACTACCAGTGGTGGCGGCAGGTGCTTCCCGATGCGGTGACCCTCCCCCGCTACTTCGGCGACCACGGGTACTGGGCGGGCGGCGCCGGCAAGATCTTCCACAACAACCAGCCCGACCCCGGGTCCTGGGACGACTACTTTCCGTCGCTCGAGCAGCACATGCCGTCGTCGCCCCGTCCGGACGGGGAAGGCACGGTGAACATGCCGGCCTTTCCCGACATGTACGGCGCCTTCGACTGGGCGCCCCTCGACGTTCCGGACGAGGAGATGGGGGACTACCAGTCGGTGGCCTGGGCCATCGAACAACTGGAGCGGGAGCACGAGCAGCCGTTCTTCCTCGCGGTCGGGATCTACCGCCCCCACCTGCCCTGGTACGTCCCCCGCAAGTACTTCGAGATGTTTCCGCTCGCCGAGGTTCAACTCCCGCGGCTCCTCGAGAACGACCTCCTGGACGTGCCCGAGCGCGCGGTCGAGATCGCGCGCCGCGGCGGGAACTATCACGGGCACGTCCTCGCGGCGGAGCAGTGGCGCGAGGGCGTCCAGGGGTATCTCGCCTCGATCGCCTACGCCGACGCGATGGTCGGCCTGCTCCTCGATGCGCTCGACGCCAGCCCGCACGCGGAGAACACCGCCGTCGTCCTCTGGTCCGACCACGGGTGGCAGCTCGGCGAAAAGGAACACTGGAGGAAGTTCGCGCTCTGGGACAACCTCACCCGCGTGGTCCTGATGTTCCGGGTGCCGGAGGGGACCGCCGCCCTTCCGGAGGGCACTCCCGCCGGGGTGCGCTCCGGCAGGACGGTCTCGCTCCTCGATCTCTATCCCACCCTGGTGGAACTCGGCGGGCTACCCGAAAAGGAGGGTCTCGACGGCCGGAGCCTGGCGCCGCTGCTCCGGGACCCGGACGCCGCCTGGGATCGTCCCGTCATCAGCACCTACCAGTTCGGCGAGTACGCGATCCGCGACGAGCGCTTCCATTACATCCGCTACATCGACGGGAGCGAGGAGTTATACGACCTGGAAGCGGACCCGGACGAGTGGGACAACCTCGCCGGGGATCCCCGATACCGGGACGAGACGACCCGCCTGGGCGCTCTGCTTCCGGCCGAGCCAGCCCCCTTCGTGGAAACCGACTATCCCCTCATGCCCCACCACATCCCGCCGCTCCGCGGACTCGACGACTACCTGGAGCGGAAGGCGACGGGAGCCCGGAGGTAGCGCGCCGCGCCTCCGGCGGGCCCGCTAGGGATCGTCGCTGTCGGACGCCAGGTGGGCGATGAAGTAACCGAGCGAAACGAGTTCGAGCGCGACCCCCGCCCCCAGGAGCAGCTTGGTGGGGGTTTCGAGACCCTTCCGCTGGCCGTCCTCCTCGTAGCACTTGACGTATTTCGTGTTCTCGGTGGCGTTCTGGCTGAAAGTCGTGCTCACGTTGCGGCAGGGGAGCCAGCGCCAGAGCGCGGCGCCGGCGAACGCCGCCACTCCGCTGATCGCAAACGCGAGCGCGCTGCGCTTCTTGTCGCCCGGCCGGATCCGGCCGGTGGTGATCGTCGAGGTGTTCTGAGCGCGATAGACGCCGCTCGCCGCGGCGATCTCGGCAGCTTCGAGAAGCGAGGGCGGTGTCCCGCTTCGGGCCCCGGCCACCGGGAGGGCTCCCGCGTGGAGGGGTGCCGTTACGAGCCCGCAGCAGACGGCGATGGTGAGGGCCTTCTTCATGGCAGCGGTTAGGGTGACGAGGGCTGCGGGTCGTCTTCGCGGAGATGGCGCACCAGATAGAAGAGAGACACGAGCTCAAGGCCGACGCCGGCGCCGAACAGGGCCTTGGTGGGAGTGCTCCAACCCTTTCGCGAACCGTCCTCTTCGTAGCACTCGGTCTGCGTCTTGAGTCCTTCGCCGAAGTGCCGCGCGTCACCTCCATCGCGGCAAGTCAGGTTGCGCCAGAGCGCCGCGCCGGTGAAGGCCAGCACGCCGCTCAGGGCGAATGCGATCGCACTGCGCCTGTTGTCGTCCTCCCGGATCCGCCCGGTGGCGATGCCGGCGGTGTTCTGGGCGCGATAGACGCCGCTCGCCGCGGCGATTTCGGCCACTTCGAGCAGGGAGGGCGCGGCTCCGGAGGCCCGAACCGCCGCCGCGTGAGCGTGCATCGGGGCAACGGCAATGCCGAACACCAGGAACAGGGATGCGAGTGTCTTCATGCTGAACGTCCTTGGCGGGAAGGGCGGGATCGAGTGGTTCAGTTACGGATGCGGACTACTACATTGCCCGCGATCACGGTTTCGCCGCTGCGCTGGAGCCGGAGCCAGACGCGGTAGGTGCCCGGCAGCGAGAAGCGGTGACTGCCGAAGAAGAAAGTCTCGATTTCGGAGCCCTCTTCGTAGGGATCGCAGTCCGGCTCGTACACGGATTCCGTGTCGTCGTCCCAGTCCCAGACCTCTTCCAGGCAGTAGTAGTCCTCGAGGTTCTCCGCGGTATCCAGGTCTTCGAGACGGGCGCTGACCTCGACATCGAGGGACGGCCGGCGCGTCTCGCCGGGCATCCGCGGACGGAGGAACAGCTGCCGGGGCGCCCGCAGCGTCAGCTTCGGCTCGGCGATCGAAACCCCGGCGTCCTCCGACACCTCCCGAACCAGCTCCAAGCGATTTCGCGCTTCGGCCAGCCGGTGCTCGAGCTCCGCTTCCTTCGCGTGCAGGAGGTAGCCAGGTACCGCCATCACAAACAGGCAACCGCCGAACAGGACTGCCGCCAACCACCCAAGCAAACGAGGAGGGGCGGGAATGCGCATCCGGCGCATTCTACGATTGTGCGCCTGCTTCTGCCTCCGCAGCCCTGAGACGGGCCTCCGCACGGGCTACCGCCTGCTGCGCCTGGTCGACATCGTAGGCGGCGCCGAATTCCTCGAGACGGGCCTTCGCCCGGTTCAAGGCGCTCTCGGCCCGCGCCAGGTCGATGTCCTGGGGACGCTCGGCGGTTTCGGCGAGCACCGTCACGGTGTCGTCCAGGACCTCGAGGAACCCCCAGTGCACGGCCAGGTAGTGCTGCTCTTCGCCCTGGCGGTACTGAAGCTGGCCGCTCCGGATCTGGTAGAGGAGCGGCGCGTGACCGGGCAGGATGCCGATGTAGCCGAAGACCGCCGGAGCCTCCACGTAGTCCACATCGTCGCGGAACACCACCCCGCCGGGGGTGATGACCTCGAGGCGCAGGCGCGAAGGAGCGCTCACTTTCGCCGGATCCCTCAGGCTGCCGCCAGCTCGCGGGCGTGCTTTTCGACGTCGTCGATCCCGCCCGCCATGAAGAAGGCCTGCTCCGGCAGGTCGTCCAGCTCACCGTCCACGATGCGCCGGAAGCCCTCGATGGTGTCCTTCAGTTCCACGTAACGGCCCTTGCGTCCGGTGAACTGCTCGGCGACGTGGAAGGGCTGCGAGAAGAACCGCTGCATCTTGCGGGCGCGCGACACCGTCACCTTGTCGTCCTCGCTGAGCTCGTCCATCCCGAGGATCGCGATGATGTCCTGCAGGTCCTTGTACCGCTGCAGGACTTCCTTCACCCGCCGGGCAACCTGGTAGTGCTCGTCGCCCAGCACCCGCGGGTCCATGATGCGGGAGGTGGACGCCAGCGGATCCACCGCGGGGTAGATCCCGAGTTCGGCGATCTGCCGCGAGAGGTTGGTGGTGGCGTCGAGGTGGGAGAAGGTGGTGGCGACCCCGGGGTCGGTGTAGTCGTCGGCAGGGACGTAGATGGCCTGGATCGAGGTGATGGAGCCCTTGTCGGTCGAGGTGATCCGCTCCTCGAGTTCCCCCAACTCCGAGGCCAGGGTGGGCTGGTAGCCGACCGCCGACGGCATCCGTCCCAGGAGTGCCGACACCTCCATCCCGGCCAGCGTGTACCGGTAGATGTTGTCCACGAAGAAGAGGACGTCCTGGCCGCGCTCGTCGCGGAAGAACTCGGCCACGGTGAGCCCGGTGAGGCCGACGCGGAGCCGCACTCCGGGGGGCTCGTTCATCTGGCCGTACACGAGCGACGTCTTCTTGAGGACGCCCGAATCCGTCATCTCGAGCCAGAGGTCGTTCCCCTCGCGCGTCCGCTCGCCGACGCCGGCGAACACCGAGAAACCGCCGTGCTGGGTGGCGATGTTGTTGATGAGCTCCATGATGATGACGGTCTTGCCGACCCCGGCGCCGCCGAAGAGGCCCACCTTGCCACCGCGCATATAGGGCTCGAGCAGGTCGATCACCTTGATCCCGGTCTCGAACATCTCGAGGCTGGTGCTCTGGGACACGAACTCGGGGGCCGCCCGGTGGATCGGCCGCCGCTCCTCCGATTCGATCTCCCCCGCTTCGTCCACCGGATTCCCGAGCACGTTCATGACGCGGCCGAGGGTGCTCTCGCCAACCGGAACCGAAATCGGCGCTCCGGTGTCCTCGGCCAGCAGGCCGCGCACCACGCCGTCGGTCGGCTGCATGGCGACCGTGCGGACCCGGTTCTCGCCGAGGTGCTGCTGGACCTCGAGGACGATGTCCATGTCCACGGTGGAAAGGCCACGGTCGTCGCGCAGCCGGACCGCGTTGTGAATCGGTGGCAGGTCTCCCTCGAAGACCACGTCCACCACGTTCCCGATGACCTGGACGACCCGTCCGGTGTTCTCAGCCACTTCGCTCCTTGCTCCTTCTGGTCGGTGTCTCTCAGTCGAGCGCTTCGGCGCCGCCTACGACCTCGAGAATCTCCTTCGTGATCGCCGCCTGACGGACCCGGTTCATGGTCAGGGTCAGATCGGCGATGAGTTCGCTCGCGTTCTTGGTTGCGTTGTCCATGGCGGTCATCCGCGCCGCCTGTTCGGCGGCCACCGATTCGAGCAGCGCCCGCCAGATCTGGTATTCGACGTGCCGCGGGAGGAGTTCCGCGAAGATCTCGGCCTCCGTCGGTTCATAGAAGAACTCCCGGGCGGTTCCGTCTTCGGAACCGGGCAGATCCAGCTTCTCGAGGGGCAGCAGCCGCTCGACCCGGACGTCCTGGCGCAGGATGTTCTTGAACTCGTTGAAGACCAGGTAGATGGCGTCGAGGCCTTCCGGGTCCTCGGGGTCCTCGCGGCGGTAGCGCTCCATCAGGGGCGCCGCGATCTCCCGGGCGTGCTCGTAGCCGAGCGCCCGGAAGATGTCTTCGAGCGGGTCCACGAGGCGCACCCCGCGGCGGCGGAAGTGATCCTTGCCCTTCCGCCCGACCGCCCGGACGCCAACATCCTGCTCGCTCAGCGACTTGAGCAGGATCTCCGCCCGCTTCAGGACGTTGGTGTTGAAGGACCCGCAGAGCCCGCGGTCCGACGTGATCACCACCACCTCGACGCGGCGCGGCGGCCGCTCGCGAAGCAGGGGGTGGCTGTCGGTCCTGGCGCCCACCACCACCGAATTCAGGACTTCCAGGATCCGCGCCGCGAAGGGCCGCGCCGAGACGATCGCCTCCTGCGCCCGGCGCAGGCGCGCCGTGGCGACCATCTTCATGGCCCGGGTGATCTGCTCGGTGTTCCGCACGCTGCGGGTGCGGCGGCGGAGTTCGAGGAGGGTCGGCATCGGACGGTTGGCGGGTCCTACGCGGGGACCGGCTCCGGCGTCTCCGCGGCCGCGGCGACCGCCGCTCCGCTGCGGAAGGCGTCGCGCTTGAACTCGGCGATCGCGTCCCGAAGCGCGGCGGTCAGTGAATCGTCCAGCTTCCGCTCCTCGCGGACGCGGGCCAGCGTGTCCGGGTGGCGGGTCTCGAGGAACTCGTAGAGCCCCCTCTCGAAATCCCGGCAGTCGGCCGGCTCGAGGTCATCGAGGAAGCCCTCGTTCGCGGCGAAGATGACCGCCACCTGCTGCTCCACCGGCAACGGCTCGTACTGGTCCTGCTTCAGGACTTCGGTCAGGCGCTCTCCCTTGGCCAACTGGGCCTGGGTGGCCTTGTCGAGGTCCGAGCCGAACTGGGCGAACGCCGCCATCTCCCGATACTGCGCGAGCTGCAGCCGCATGGTGCCGGCGACCTGCCGCATCGCGCGGATCTGCGCCGACCCCCCCACCCGGCTGACCGAGTTGCCGACGTTGATGGCGGGGCGGATGCCGGCGTTGAAGAGGTCTCCCTCCAGGTAGATCTGCCCGTCCGTGATGGAGATCACGTTCGTCGGCACGTAGGCCGACAGGTCGCCGGCCTGGGTCTCGATGAAGGGGAAGGCGGTGAGGGAGCCTCCTCCCCGCTTGTCGGACAGCTTGGCTGCACGCTCGAGCAGCCGCGAATGGAGGTAGAAGACGTCGCCGGGATAGGCCTCGCGGCCCGGCGGCCGCCGCAGGAGGAGCGAAATCTCGCGGTAGGCGGCGGCGTGCTTCGAGAGATCGTCATAGATGCAGAGGGCGTGGCCGCCGTGATCCATGAAGAACTCGCCCATCGCGCACCCGGAATAGGGCGCGAGGTACTGGAGCGGCGCCGGTTCGGACGCCGCCGCGGAAACGATGATCGTGTGGTCGAGCGCCCCGTGGTCTTCAAGGGTCTGCACCACCTGGGCAACCGTCGACAGTTTCTGGCCGACCGCGACATACACGCAGACCACGCCGGTATCCCGCTGGTTGATGATCGCGTCCACCGCGATCGCGGTCTTTCCGGTCTGGCGGTCGCCGATGATGAGCTCACGCTGGCCGCGGCCGATGGGAATCATGGCGTCCACCGCCTTGACTCCCGTCTGGAGCGGCTCCTTCACCGGCTGCCGGGCGACGATGCCCGGAGCGATGCGTTCCACGGCGCCCGTCTCGGTCGTTTCGATCGGTCCCTTGCCGTCCAGCGGCCGGCCCAGGGCGTCCACCACGCGTCCCTTCATGGCCTCGCCCACGGGCACCTGCAGGATCCGCCGGGTGCGCTTCGCGGTGTCTCCCTCCCTGATGGAGGTCACGTCGCCGAAGAGAACGAGTCCCACCGAAGACTCTTCGAGGTTCAGCGCGAGGCCGAACACGTCGTTCGGCAGTTCCACCAGTTCGCCGTACATGACCCCTTCCAGGCCATGGACGCGGGCGATCCCGTCCCCGGAAGAGACGACGGTTCCAACCTCCGCGACATCGACGCCGGTGTCGTGGCCAGCGATCTGTTCCCGCAGCAGGGCGGCGATCTCGTCTGCTCGAATGGTCATGAGTTTTCCTATAAAGTGTTGATTCCAGGGGATTTATAGTGAATCAGGTTCCGTATCTCTCCTCGAACCGGGAAAGCTGGCGACTGACGCTGGCGTCGTAGATGCGGTTGCCGATCCGGATGACGAATCCGCCGAGCAGCTCGGGGTCCTCACGGAAGCGCAGCCTCGGAGTGCCGGAAAAGGCGGACGCCAGCGCCGCCCGGAGGCTCGCCCGGTCGCGCTCGTCCAGATGGCGCGCGGACACCACTTCCGCCTCGACGATCCCCCGATGTTCATCCAGCGCCGCCCGAAACGCCGCCGCGGTCTCCACCAGGTCGCCGGACCGCTCCCGGGCCACCATGACCGACACGAACCTGCCCAGCTCGGAATCCGGCAGGATCCGGTCGGCGACGGCCTTCGCGACCGCGGCGCGGCGCCCCCGCGCGATCGCCGGCGAGGTCAGCGTCTTGAGGAGTTCCGGGGAGCGCTCGAGCGACGCCGCGAACTCCTCGAGAGCTCCCGCGAGCGGCTCCAGGTTCTTCTCGTTCCCGGCGGCGACCACCGTGTCCAGGAGGACGCGCGCGTAGTGGCGGGCTACTTCGCTGGACATTGCGGGTGTGCCTTCCCGTCAGTCGCGGCGGATCGCCGTCATCCCGGCGTCGATGAGACGCCGATGGTCTTCCTCGGACATGGTGTCGCGGAGCCGCGTCCGCGCAATCTCGACCGCCGCCCGCGCCGCTCCCGCGGCCAGGCGGCGCTCCGCGACCCGTACTTCCTGGTTCAGCTCGGCCTGGGCGGTGGCGCCGATCTTCCGGGCCTGTTCCTCGGCTGCCGCCACGATGCGGCGGCCCTCGGCGGTCGCGGCTTCGGTGATCCGCCGACGCGCCGCTTCCACCTCATCGTCCAGTTCGCCAGACCGCGCCGTCGCTCTTTCGGCCGCCCGGGCGGCCTCCTCGCGGTCGGCCCGCGCCGCGGCAAGCTGCTCCCGAATCTGGAGTGCGCGCGCTTCGAGGTAACCGGCGATCGGCTTGCGAAGAACGATGATCAGAATCGTCGCGAGGATCGTGAAGTTGACGATCTTGGGCAGATTCGAGGCGCCCTCCTCGGCAGCGAATGCCGGCGAACCCACGGCAACCAGCACCGCGGCGACCGAGGCGGCCAGGATCGCCCGCCGCGAGAGGCGGATCGGCAGGGCGCGGGCGCTCAGGAAGTCGGATCGGCGTGCCAGCTTCATGAGGCGCGGCGCAGGACCCTTGCGGTGAGATCACTGGCCAGACTCTCCGCAGCCTTCTCGAGTTCGGAGGCGGCGCGGGCGCTTTGCTCGCGAAGCGAGTCCTTTCCGGCTTCCAGGGTGGCGGCAGCCTGTTCGCGAGCCGTGGTCAGCGTTGCCTCGGCGCGTTCGCCGGCCTCGCGCCGAATCCGGTCCATCTCCCGATAGCCCTCGTCGCGGACGGCCGCAACCGCGTTCGCAACCCGGGTTTCCGCGGCCATCGCGTCGGCTTCCGCCGCTTCCCGGGCCTGACGGGCGCCGCCGGCCTGCTCCTCCCGCGCCTCCATCGCGCGCGCCAGGGGCTCGAAGAACTGCCGCTTCAGGACAAGCGTCAGGCATACCACGATCACCGACACGATCAGGGCGGTGATGTCAGGAATGATGGTCACGAAACCTACGGCCTACGGAGGACAAGGGAAGCGCGCCGCCCCACCAGGAACGGGAAGACACCGGTCGGGAAACCGAGGGCGGCCGGATGCGTGCGTTTTAGCGAACTAACCCGCCACGGACGGCGGGAAGGCTATCACCCGGCACCGGGGTTGCCAAGGAATCCGGCAGCCGGACAACTCGTCAGGCGCTGGCGCTACCGGGTTCGCTCGCCGGCGGGGACGGAGCCGGGTTGGCCGACGCCTGGGACGGCGAGCGCTGGTAGTCGCGGTGGACCCGAAAGTGAGCGCCGTCGGCGTCGCTCTTGGCCTCCAGGGTCAGGCTGGCGGCCTGGACCGCCACCCCCGCGATGGACCCTCCGGAATGCACGATGACGTCCTGAGCCGCGATCTCGCCGCTCACCCGGCCTCCGCCTTCCACGACGACCCGCTGGGCGTAGATCCGGCCGTCGAAATTCCCGGAGTTGCCCACCGAGACCTCGTCCTCGGAGTGGATTTCTCCCACGAACTCCCCGTTCACGTTGAACGGACCGGGGGCGTTCAGTCGGCCTGAGAGACGCGACCCGGATCCGACATATCCGCTATGGGCGTCCCGCGATGGATCTCGCGCCATCGTTCTATTCGCTCACTTCCCGTTCGCTGGTCAACACGACGAAGATGCGGTGCAGGTCATCCTCGGAGAAAAATTGTATCTGGACCGCGCCACCCTCGCCACGCCGCCGGATCTGGACCGGAAACCCGACCGCCCGCTGCATCCGCTCCTGGGCATCACGCGTGTTCGGATCCAGGCCTGACGGCCGGGACGTCCTTGGCTGTTCGGGCCCGTGATCGCCCCGGGCCCGCTTGACCCGGCGCTCGACCTCCCGGACCGAAAGATCGCCCCGAACGATTTCCTCGGCGAGTTGGGCCTGCGTCGCGGCGTCGAGGGGAACGAGGGCCCGGCCCGCCGCCGCGCGCAGCTTCCCCGTTTCCACCAGGCGCCTCACCTGGGGGGTCAACTCCAGCAGGCGGAGGGTGTTCGTTACCGCGGTGCGGCTGCGCCCGACCTCCGAAGCGATGGCGCCGTGGGTCATTCCGCCCACATCGGCGAGCCGCCGGAACGCGAGCGCCTCCTCGATCGGGTTGAGGTCCTCCCGTTGCAGGTTCTCGACGAGCGCCAGCAGCCCGACGTCCTCATCGGAGGCCTCCCGAACCACGACCGGTACGCGCTCGAGACCTGCGAGCCGGGCGGCGCGCCAGCGGCGCTCGCCGGCGATGATCTGGAATCTCCCGGCATGCGGCCGGACCACGATCGGTTCGATGACGCCGCGGGCGGCGATGGAGGCCGTGAGTCCCTCCAGATCCTCGGCGGCGATCTGCGAGCGCGGCTGCGCGGGATTCGGCGCCAGCTCCCCGACCGGCGCCGACCGGGGTCCGTCGGTCGGCACGGCCGACGGAAGCAGGGCATCGAGGCCGCGGCCCAAACCACGTCGCTTCACCGGGAAACAATCTCCTGCGCCAGGTCCGCGTAGGCGGCCGCCACCCTGGACCGCGGGTCGTGGATCTGCAGCGGGACCCCGTAGGAGGGCGCCTCGGCGGCCCGCACCGATCGCGGAACGATGGCGCCGAACACCCGGTCCCCCAGTTTGGCCTGAACCTCGGCGATCACGTCCCGCGCGAGGTTCGTGCGCCGGTCAACCATGGTGAAGAGGACTCCCAGCAGATCGAGCCCCGGGTTCCACGAGCGGCCGATGCGGGTGACGGTATCGAGCAGCCGGGAAAGTCCCTGCATCGCAAAGAACTCGCATTGCATGGGGACGACAACGGCGCTCGCGGCCACGAGAGCGTTGACGGTCAGCAGTCCCAGCGACGGAGGACAGTCCAGCAGGACGAATTCGGCGCCCGGATCGTCCCGGGCGTAGTCCGAGAGACTTCCGCGGAGCCGGAGCGCCCGGCCTTGAGGGTCCGGATCGTCCGCCGCGATCTGCAGGTCCGCGGCGGCCAGCGACGGGTCGGAAGGACACGCAATCAGATTCGGAACGTCGGTGTCCAGAACGGCACGACCGAGCGGTTCCCGGTCCACGAGCACGTCATAAACGCTGTATCCGTCCTCGGCGATCTGAAGCCCGAGGCTGGTGGTGAGATTGCTCTGAGGATCCAGGTCCACGACCAGGCACCGATGCCCGCTCATCGCGAGGGCCGCACCCAGGTTCACCGTGGTGGTGGTCTTGCCAACTCCCCCCTTCTGGTTGACGACCGCCAGAATCCTCATCTGGAGGATTCCGAGACTACCACGGGATTGACGGGCCGCATGTGTGTTTCACGTGAAACAACGGGGCGTTCATCCCGGCGCCGTACCGGGCCGTCCGATCCAGACGACCCCCCGGTCCGCGGGTACGAACTCCTCGCCAAAGAGGCCATGTTCGAGCCCGGCGCGCTCCCGGGCGGGACGGGAGGTCGGCCAGATCACCCGGGCTCCGGCGGACATTCCGGCCGCGAGCATGGTCCATTCGTCAGCCCGCAGCTTGACCGCCCGCATCGTCACGGCGGAAACGCACGCGAGCTCCGTCCGTCCCATTTCAGATCTCAAGAACTCCTTGAGTCTTTTCCTGACGACGCGAACCCGGGTGCTCAGCCCGAGCTCGTCGGTGGCCATCTCCAGAAAGGCGGCGGCCATCTGCCGCGGCTCCAGCAGGACCCAGTTCCCAGCTCCGGCGATCGCGAGCGGCAGCGCCGGGGTGCCGCCGCCGCTCCCGATGTCGAGGAAAGGACCGCGCTCCGGCAGCAGGCGGCCCAGTTGCAGCGCCTCCCGAAAGTAGTGGCGCGCAAGGTCTTCCGGTGAGCGAAAACCCGTGATCCCCGCTCCCTTCCAGGCGCGGAGCATCTGGAAGAGGCGCACGAGCTGCTCCTGCGCCGCCGGAGAAACCGGCGGCTCGACGCCGGACAGGGCTTCGGCCAGAGGGCCGGCGGCCCCGCCGTCGCTCACCTCCCGGCCGTCGGTTTTCGTCTCGAGCCGCCCTTGTTCCGCTTGCCCTTGCCCGCCACCTCGAGGGCGCCGGCCTCCGCCTCCCGGCGGTCCATGATCCGGCTGGTCACCGCCTGCTGCCCCATGGAAATCAGGTTGTTCGCGAACCAGTACAACACCAGGCCGGACGGCGCCCACGCCATGATCAGGACGAAGACCACGGGCATGAACATCATGATCTTGGCCTGGATGCCCTCCGCCTGGGTCGCGGTCATCTTCTGCATGATGAGCTGACTCGCCCCCATCAGCAGCGGCAGGATGAAGTACGGGTCCTCCCGGGACAGGTCCTGGACCCAGAAGACGAACGGGGCATGCCGCAGCTCGACGGAAACCACCAGCAACCGGTAGAAGGCGAAGAAGAAGGGAATCATCAGCAGCATGGGCAGACAGCCGCCGATGGGCGAGACGTTGTGCTCCCGGTAGAGAGCCACCATCTCCTGGTTCATTTCGCCGCGTTTCGGATCCGTCGGCTTCATCCCCTTGTACTTTTCCTGGATCCGCTTCACCTGCGGGCTGATCTTCTGCATCCGCCGGATGGAGACGTAGCTGTAGTGCTTCAGCGGCGCGAGCAGCAGGCTGATCAGGATGGTCACCAGCACGATGGCCCACCCGTAGTTGCCCATCACGTCGTAGGCCCAGAGCAGGCCCTGCCGAATCGGAACCACCAGGAACCGCAGCCAGGCCCCGAACTCCACGATGTCCACTCCGAGTTCGGTGAGCAACTCCACCTGCTTCGGGCCCGTGAACAGCGTGAATTCGCTTGTCCCTGCGGATCTCAGGTGCGCGACCAGAAGGTTCCGGGAGCCGCTCGCGTCTTCGGGGACGAGTTCAAAGCTCTCCCAGGGAATCGCCAGCGCCTCCAGCCGCGCCTCGTAGCGCTGGCCGGGATCGGCCACCAGCAGTCCCGCGAAGTAGTGCGACGCGACGCCGACCGCCTGGGCCGACAGGCTCGCCGCCTCTCCGCCGGCCGCTTCGGAGAAGGAGAAGAGCCGGCTCTCACCCCCGGACTCGATGACGCCCTGCTCGGCGGTCTCGTATCTCCCGACGGAGCTTTCGTGCTCGATCCCGGGACCGAACAAGACCTCCTTCAACTGCTCCGCACCTCCCCGGATTGCCGACACGGACACCCCCATCCGATAGTCGCCACCCTGAAGCCGCACGGTCTTCGAGACCTCCAGGCCGTCCGCCGACGCGTAGCGGAACTCGATCTCACGGGATTCCCCATCCCTCAATTCCAGCCGCACGGGACCCGTTCGGACCTGCCCATCCACGGCGACCTCGTGCAGCGCGGTCGTGAGACGGCCGGGCGCCGGATCGCCGGGGAGCACCACATCGAGCGGGCGGACCGAGTCGACGAGCTCGTCGCCCTGGGGCAGCGCCTCGAGCGGGGCGCCCAGGGAATCCGTGTGCTCAAGGAGCCGAACGCTCAGCAGGCGTCCTCCGCGATTGGAGAACTCGGCCACATAACGGCTCGTCTCCACCGTGACCGTCTGCTCGCGCTCGGCCTCCCGTATCTCCGCGGGAGCCGCGGGAGGGCTGGTTTCGGCCGCCGGGACCGGGACATCGGGAGGCGGGGGTGACGTGGGGCTCGCGGCGACCGGCGTTTCCTCGGCGGGGGGAGCCGGCGGCGCGCTCTCCGGTCCGAAGAAGCGGACGAAGAGGAGAAAGACGAAGAACGACAGCAGGAACGCGAGAAGAACGCGGCGTTCCATGATCAGCGCTCCGCAGGGGAACTGAGGTCAGCGCCGAGACCGCCGCTCCGCCCGCGCGGCGCCGGCACCGCGTCGTATCCGGACCCGCCGAACGGATGACAACGCAGCAGCCGGCGGCCGGCGAGCACGATCCCGCGCCCGGGGCCGTGAAGCTGGATGGCTTCCTCCGCGTAGTGCGAACACGACGGCTGGAACCGGCAGACCCCCGCGAACAGTGGGCTGAACACCACCCGGTACAACCAGATGAGGCTCAGGAAGGACCCGGTGAGAACGCGACTCAGGAGTCGCGGATACGGCTCGTCGAGAGCCGTGGTTGCGCGGGTGCCGGTCGCCATCTCAGGCCTGCCGTCCGCTTCCGTCCGGATTCTGTCGTCCCCGCCGCCGCCGTTCGCGTCCCCTTCCGGTGGCCATCCGGGTCGCGGTCCGGTAGGCGCGCTCCAGGTCCGGCCAGGAGGCCTCCTCGATTCCGCGGCGGGCGATCAGGACGAGATCTCCCGCCGGACGTTCGCCCCGCCGGTACACCTCGCGCAGGAGACGCTTGGCCCGGGACCGCCGGACCGCCCCGCCGATCTTCCGGCTGGCCACCACGCCGAGGCGCGGAGGCGCCCCGCCGGTGACTCCGGCCGGCCGGATGGCCACGAGGTAGGGGGAAACGCCGCGCGCTCCGGCCGCCATCACCGCACGGAACTCGGAGGACCGGACGATCCGCTGGTCCCGCGACAGAGACCCGTCCCGGCGGGCGTCCATCATCTACCGGCAGCTCAGCCGGCTACGCCGACAGCCTTCGGCGGCCCCGGCGGCGCCGGCGGGCGATGACCGCACGGCCGCCCGGAGTGCTCATCCGCGCCCGGAAACCGTGCTTCCGCTTCCTCCGCCGCCTATTGGGCTGAAACGTCCGTTTCACGGGATTGTCCTCTCCAAGTCATTGAATCCAAACAAAAAACCCGGTGGTCGAGGCCGCTGCCGCAGCACCCCTCCGCCGAGCCCGACAGTATACCGCCAACGCACGTTTCACGTAAAGTCAGTTTGGGTTTCGCCCCTTGCTTCCACATGCCGTCCATGGCGCTGTAAGCGTTCCTCCGACGGCTTGCGCCCGTGGGTCTGCCACGCGTCCGACACGGCGGTACCGGATTCGTCGCGGGCCAAAACCGGCAGCAAGATGCTGCGGCAATCCCTCCTTGCATTGGTTTTTTCTCGGAGAGTTCTTGGGATTGTCCAAACCGGGTTGACGCGCCCTGCGGGGGCGTTGCTACATTCCGTCCCGGTCGTCGAGAACCGCGCCGCCGCGAGCCGGGCGGGCGGTTCTTTTCCCTTTTTGGTCTCAGCTATCGCTGCGCCCTCCAGCCCCAATCTTCGATCTTTTCTTGCACCAACTTTCGCGCCTGAGGACAGCCACCGAAGCGCCGCAGACCGCCGCCCACCAGTGGACGGAGGTCCTGTCCGTCATCAGGACGAGCCTCTCCGCCCATGAATTCGACACCTGGTTCGCTCCGGCCCAGTTCCTGGGCGCCGAGAACGACATCGTCGCAATCCGGGTTCCCAACGCCATGTTCGCGAATCATCTCGAGGGCGAACACCGGGACCTGATCCTGCGCGCCTTCGCGGCCACTGGCAGCCCCATGGCCTCGATCCGATGCTCGGTCTCCGCGAGCCCTCCCGAGACCCTTGGGGGAACGGACTCCCCATCCGCAGAGGCCGGCTCCTCGCCCGGGATGGCGGGCGGCCTGCTGCCGGTGGACGACGTGCCACCCGGCGCCCGCGTCCCGAACGGCGAGTCCCGCCGGCCGGCGCTGCGGAGTGACTCCGTTTCCGCTTCCTTCTCGTTCGATTCCTTCGTTGTCGGCGCGAGCAACCGGTTCGCCCACTCCGCAGCCCTGGACGTAAGCAATCCGGGAGCCGGGTACTCCCCGTACAACCCACTCCTGATCTACGGAGAGGCGGGGCTCGGCAAGACCCACCTCCTCCAGGCGATCGCCCGTCGGTTTGTTGAACAGAACCCGGGGCGCAAGGTCCTCCTGACCAGGGGGGACACCTTCAGCACCCATGTGGTCAGCGCCATCCGGTCGCACGATCTCTTCGGTTTTCGCCACGAGTGCGCGCAACTCGACCTGTTGCTGGTGGACAACATCCAGTTCATCACGGGTCTCGACAACTTCACCCGGGTTGCCCAGGAGTTCTTCCACGCCCTCACCGCGCTCTCGGACCGGGGCCGGCCGATCGTGCTGACTTCGGACCGCGACCCGCGAGGCATCCCAAACCTGGACGGCCAGATCAAGAGCCGCCTCGAGAGCGGCCTGGCGACCGACATCGGCACTCCCGACTGGGAGATGCGGGTGGCCATCGTCCGCAAGAAGGCCGCCACCCTGGGGTTGGAGTTACCGGACGGAGTTGCCGAAACCATCGCTTCCCGCTACCAGCACGACGTCCGGAAACTCGAGGGAACCGTCAACAAACTGTTCGCGGAATCGAACGCCGACCGTGTCCGGATCTCTCCAGCTCTCCTCGACCGGGTCCTCTCGGAGCGTGCCTCCCGGCGAAGCCGCCAACCCACCATCCAGGAGGTTCAGGTGGCGGTGGCGAAGGCCTTCGGCTTCGCGCCGCTACGGCTCGTCGGGAAGCAACGGTCCAATGTGCTCGTCCTCGCCCGGCACGTCGCCATGTACCTCTGCCGCAAGACAACGGGCCGGACTCTCGTGGAGATCGGGAAGGAGTTCCGGCGGGACCACTCAACGGTGACGTACGGAATCCGTCGCGTTGCCGCCGCGCGCAAGCGTGATCTGGGACTCAACAAGCTCCTGGAGCGTCTCCTGGACCAGCTTTCCTGATCCGCCGAAGGGCGCGGGGTTTGTTCGGGGCCCCTTGAGGCCATCGCCAGGGCGGCGCATGGCCCGCCACCCGCTGCGTCACGCGAATTCACGGCGATGTGCCGCGCGTACCCGGATGGATGGCGGCGCGCGTTCGAGGCTCCGCCGGACGCGGGGACGCCCGGTCTCCGGGGCGCCCCGAAGAATGTGCAAAAGATGTGGAAAACCTGTGGATTCCTGTGGAAAAACCGGTGCACCGATACGCCCTGGAGACCGGTTGTCCGGCTTTCCTCAGGACGCCACCATCCCCCGGGCACTTCGCCAACAATCGGAAAACCCATCAAGTGTCCTTTTTTCAATGACTTATGGGATTTTTCACCACTTTCCACACGGCAAATTTATGACTATAATTCCTCCCTGACGGCTCCTCTGTCTCTATTGATCCGTTCGATCTTCGCGCCCCCCATCGTTTCGAATCGAGGCGTCTTTGATCCTGTCGATATCCGCGGGAGTCTCCTTTCATCCCGCGCCGCCAATTGCTGATTCAGAAAAGAGCACTCCATGGACTTCACCACTGACCGAGAAGCCCTTCTGGCCGAACTCAACCTGTTCGCCGGCGTGGTCGAGAACCGGCCGTCAGACCCACTCTCGATGTTCTCGAACGTCACCTTCCGGCCATCGGAGAACGGATGCGAACTGACGGCGTCGGGCGGGGAGATCGGGCTCCGGTCCAGCATCGCCGCGGAGACCCAGGGCGAGGGAATGCTCAGCGTTCCCGTGAGCCTGCTCGCGCGCTGGCTCAAGGAAGGGCGCGCCGAGAAGGTCTCCTTTCACGAAACCGACCAGAACTGGATCCAGGTCCGCTGCGGCGGCAACGACACCCGCATCCCCGGCAGGGTCGGCGATCCGCCAACCCTCTCGGAGCCTCCTGCGGATCCGCTCTGCACGGTGCCGTCCGAGATGTTCGCGACCCTCCTGCGATCCGGCTCGTACGCCTTTCCGGCCGCGGTGGACGCCTCGGTCGCGACGGCCGGCGCGCAGATTGAGGTCGAAGGCAGCAGCGTGCGGATCGTTTCTTCCGACCACTCGCGCCTGGCCTACTCCAGCGCCACGCTCGGAGATGGCGATGGAGCCGCTTCGGGCGGCAAGCAGGCCTTCGGACTCGGAATGAAGGCGATTTCGGAGCTGACGCTGCTGGCGCGGAGCTGTGACTCCGGCATGCGCTTCTTCCAGGGGGAGAATCACCTCTTCCTCGAGTTCGGACACCGGCTGCTGGTGTGCGCCAAGCTCGCCGATCGGCTGCCCGAGTACGAGCACGTGATCCCGCGCGACTGTCCGATCCGGATTCGCACCAGCCGGGAAGGGCTGCTGGGCGCCGTGCAGGCCGCACTCCCGTTCTCGACGGGGGACTTCAACCGGGCCAAGCTCGATATCGGCGAGGAGTCCATTCGGATCGACGTCACGTCGGTGCGGGGAGAGGCGATCTCGGAGGTCGAGGTCCTGGAGGCGTCGGGTACTCCGCTGACCCTTCACCTGAACCTCGTGCACCTGCGTGATTTCGCCAAGAGCTTCGACTGCGAGGCGGTCGCTCTGGAGTTCAACACTCCGGACACCGCGTTCATTCTGCGTCCGGTGGACGAGGACGACAGCATCGAACACTTCTGCGTCGGGATGCCGCTCGTTTGATCGGTCCGCGACCACTCACGGTGCGCTGAAGATGGACAGCACCGTACTCAGCCCGCCCAACGAGTACTCGGGCGGGGACATCAAGATCCTCGAGGGTCTCGAGGCCGTGCGGGTGCGGCCCGCGATGTACATCGGCTCCACGGGCGAGTCCGGGTTGCATCACCTCTTCCGGGAGGTGATGGACAACAGCATCGACGAGGCGATGGCGGGTCACTGCGGCCGTATCCAGGTGACCATCCATCAGGACGGCAGCCTGTCGGTGCGCGACGACGGCCGGGGCATTCCGGTGGATCCCGAGCCCAGCACCGGGCTCCCGGCGGTCGAGGTGGTGATGACCCGGCTGCACGCCGGTGGCAAGTTCGACGCCGACACCTACAAGTACTCCGCCGGTCTGCATGGAGTCGGCGTTTCGGTCGTGAACGCGCTTGCCACCTGGCTCCGCGTGGAGGTCCGCCGCAACGGGACGATCCACCAGCAGTCCTACCGCCGCGGAGAACGCACCGGCCCGCTCGAGACGATCGGCCGGACAGCCGCGGAGGACACCGGAACCCTCGTTCACTTCCTTCCCGATCCAACCATCTTCGAAGAGACAACCGAGTTCGATTTCCACCAGATCGCCCACCGGGTGAGGGAACTGGCGTTTCTGGTGCGGGGGGTCAAGATCGAGCTGGTGGACGAGCGCGACGGCCAGAGCTCCGTCTTTCACTACGAGGGTGGAATCTCCGAGTTCGTGGCGCACCTGAACCACAACGAGAACCCGATCCATTCCTCGGTCATCAGCTTCGAGGTGGAATCCCCGGAATTGGCGAACGGCGGCTCGTCCTCCGGCGCGCACTCGTGCGAAGTGGCGCTTCAGTGGAACAGCAGCTACCGGGAGGCGCTCCATTCCTTCGTGAACAACGTGAGCACGCCGGAGGGAGGCACGCATCTCAGCGGGATGCGCGCGGCGCTCACCCGGGCCATCAACAGCTACGCGCAGACGTCCCGCCTGGGGAAGGAACTCAAGGCCCGCATCCAGGGCGAGGATGCCCGGGTCGGTCTTGCCGCGGTCATCAGCGTCCGGGTTCCCGAGCCCCAGTTCGAAGGCCAGACCAAGACGAAGCTCGGCAACAGCAGCGTGCAGGGCTTTGTGGACTCGCTCGTCTACGAGGAACTGGTGCGCTTCTTCGAGGAGAACCCGAACGAAGCCAGGGCCATCGTCTCCAAGGTGGTCGATTCCTTCCAGGCCCGGGAAGCGGCCCGGAAGGCGCGCGACATGGCGCGGCGCAAGAGCGCGCTCGCATCCACCTCGCTCCCCGGAAAACTCGCGGACTGCCAGGAGCGCGATCCCCGGGAGAGCGAGCTGTTCATCGTGGAGGGCGAGTCGGCGGGCGGGTCGGCGAAGCAGGGCCGCGACCGGAAGTTCCAGGCGATCCTGCCGCTGCGCGGGAAGATCCTGAACGTCGAGAAGACCAAGGCCAACCGGATGCTGGAGAACGAGGAGATCAAGGCGCTGATCTCCGCGCTGGGCGCCGGCATCGACACTGAGCTCGACCTGACCTCGCTCCGGTATCACCGGGTCATCATCATGACCGACGCGGACGTGGACGGTTCGCACATCCGGACGCTGCTGCTCACCTTCTTCTACCGCCGGATGAAGGGACTCGTGGACGACGGGTATCTCTACATCGCCGAACCCCCGCTCTACCGGGTGGAGCATCCCAGGTCGGAACGCCGGCCGGACCAGTACTTCCTCGACGACCGGGGGCTCAACACGTACCTGCTGGAACGATCGGTGGCCGGGCGAACGGTGTCCACGGGAGAGGCGGACGTCTCGGGAGACGAACTGCTCGCCAGCGTCCGGCGCCTGAGCCAGGTCCGCGAGCGTCTGGACGCATCGGAACGCCGCGGCTATCCGCGGAACCTGGCGCTGTGGCTGCTCCGCGGCCGCAGCGGGAGCGAAATCACGGCTTCGCGGCGTGAAATGGACGAGCTCGCGGAGCGGTTGACCGAATCCGGATCGCCGGCGCGGGTGGTGGCCGAAGCCGGGTCCCCGCGGCGCTTCGCGATCGAGCCGGTCCAGTCCGGGGACGGTCAGGCCTTCACCCGCCGCTTCGGCAGTCCCTTCTTCGAGCGCGGGGAGTACCACCGGCTGGTCGCGCTCTACGAGCAGATCCGCCAGTTCGACACGGGCCCCATTCGCGTCTTCGTGAACGGCGGCGGTCCCGGCGCGGACGGGCGGAGCAACGCGCCCGCCTCCCACCTCGAGTGCGAACTCGAATCCGCCGGCGCCCTGCTGGATCACCTGCTCGACAGCGCCCGCCGCAACCTCAAGATCCAGCGCTACAAGGGACTCGGCGAAATGGACGCCGATGAACTCTGGGACACCACGATGGATCCCGACGTGCGCAGCCTGAAGCGGGTGCAGGTCGAAGACGACCTGGACGCGGCGGAGTTGTTCAGCACCCTGATGGGGGATCAGGTGGAGCCCCGGCGCGCGTTCATCGAAAAGAACGCCCTGAACGTTTCCAATCTGGATGTCTGACGCTTCCTTCACGGATCCGGAGGCCGCGGGCGACGCCAACGGAAACGGCGGTTCGATGAGCCGGGCGCGCTACCAGCGCGTCGAGCACATCGAGACCGAGATGACGCAGTCCTACATGGACTACGCCATGTCGGTGATCATCGGCCGCGCGCTGCCCGATGTCCGGGACGGACTGAAGCCGGTACAGCGCCGGGTCGTGTACGCGATGTTCCGGGAGGGCCTGCTGCCGTCCCGCTCCTACTCGAAGTGCGCGGGAATCGTCGGGGAGGTTCTCAAGAAGTACCACCCGCACGGGGACGCCTCGGTCTACGACACGCTGGTCCGGCTCGCCCAGGAGTTCAACCAGCGCCACCCGCTGATCGACGGAAAGGGCAACTTCGGCTCCGTGGACGGGGATCCCCCGGCCGCCTACCGGTACACGGAGGCGCGGCTCACGCAGTTCGCCGTCGCCATGATGGAGGACATTGACCGCAGCACGGTCAATTTCGAGCCCAACTTCGACGGCAAGACGGTCGAACCGCAGGTTCTTCCCACGGTCGTGCCCGGGCTGCTGGTCAACGGTTCGGACGGGATCGCGGTGGGCATGGCGACCAAGATCCCACCGCACAACCTCCGCGAGGTGACCGCGGCGCTCGTGCACCTGATCGAGCACCCCGACGCCACGGACGAACACCTGAATGCCGAGCTGCTGGAGCTGGTGCCGGGACCCGACTTCCCGACCGGCGGCCGGATCCACGGCCGGCGCGGCATCGTGGGCGCCTACTACGAGGGCCGCGGGATCATCCAGGTGCGGGCGGTCGCCGACTTCGAGACCGCCCGCGACGGAAGGGACCGGATCGTCGTCACCGAGATCCCCTATCAGGTCAACACGGCCCGCCTCATCGAGAAGATCGCCGAGCTGGTCAAGGACAAGCGCCTGACGGGGATTTCGGACCTCCGCGACGAGTCGGACCGGCGGGGCATGCGGGTCGTCATCGAGTTGAAGCGCGGCGAGGAACCCCAGGTGGTGCTGAACAACCTGTACCGGCACACGGCGATGCAGTCCTCGTTCGGCATGAACCTCCTCGCGATCTCGCAGAACCGGCCACGCCTGTTCTCCCTGCTCGGAATGCTGCGCGAGTTCCTCCAGTTCCGGCGGCAGGTGGTTCGCCGTCGCACCCGCTTCGAGCTCGACCGCGCCGAGCAGCGCATGCACATCCTCGAGGGGCTCGCCGCCGCGGTGGACCGCCTCGATGAAGTCATTGAGTGGATCCGGCGTTCGAAGGACCCGGCGAGCGCCCGGGCGCGCCTGATGCGCGAACTTCAGCCGCGGCGTTTCGGCACCGATCGCGAACTCCTCGCCCGCGCCGGGAATGGCCGGGCGGAGCCGGATCGGGAAGGGCTGTCCGAGGCGCAGGCCCAGGCGATCCTGGATCTGCGGCTCCAGCGTCTGACCCAGATGGAGCGGGAGCGGATCGAGGCCGAGATGGCCGAACTCGGCGAGAAGATCCACGATCTCCGCGATCTCCTGCAGCGCCCCGAGCGGGTGGACGGGATCATCCGGGACGAGGCGCAGGCGGCGGCCCGCAAGCACGGAAACGACCGCCGCACCGAGATCGTCGAGGACGCCGGCGATCTGTCCATCGAGGAGTTGATCCCGGTCGAGGACATCGTGATTTCGGTGACCCAGGCCGGTTACATCAAGCGGACTCCGCTCAGCGACTACCGCGCCCAGTCCCGGGGCGGCACGGGGCACTCCGGCGCCGGCATCCGCTCCGGCGACGCGATCCACGACGTGTTGATCGGGAACACCCACAGCCGGTTCCTGTTCCTCACCGACGAGGGGGTGGCGTACCGGCTCAAGGGCTACGAGATTCCGGAAGCCGGCAAGGCAGGCACCGGCCGCGCCATCGTCAATCTGCTGCGCCTCCCCAAGGAACGGCAGGTCGTCGCCATCGTGCCGCTTCCCGATGCGGATGAGTCCTCCGATTCACTCCAGCTCTTCACTGCAACCCGCCGCGGCCGGGTCAAGCGAACGTCCTTCTCCCAATACCGGAACGTTCGGGCGGGCGGGCTGCGCGCGGTCCGGATCAATGAGGGGGACACCCTGCTGGCCGCGACGCTGACGAGCGGCGGAAGCCAGGTCGTCCTCACCACCCGGAACGGGAAGGCCATTCGCTTCCAGGAGAGCGACGTCCGGTCCATGGGCCGGGTGTCGGCCGGCGTGCGGGGGATCCGGCTGCGGGGTGACGATGAGGTCGTGAGCCTGGTTACGGTCGACGAGGACGCGAACGGGGGCGGTTCCCTGCTCACCGTCACGCAGCACGGCTACGGGAAGATGAGTCCCCTCGATCTCTACCCGTTGCGAAACCGGGGCGGCCAGGGGGTCCGGAACATCAAGGCCTCCGAGCGGAGGGGCACCACGGTGGGGACGGTCGCGGTGCGCGGCGGCGAGGACCTGATCGCGATCACCGCCGCCGGCAAGGCGGTGCGCATTCCGGTGGAGGACTTCCGGGACCTCGGGAGGGACACGAAGGGCGTCCGCGTCATCCGGGTGCGGGACGGCGACGAGGTCGTCGCCATCACGCGCATCCCGCCGGCGCCTCCCGAAGAAGACGCGGACGACACGCCCGACGAAGAAGCGGTCTCGTCGGACGGCGAGCCCGTCGCCGGACCCGAGGAACCGACGGCCACGTAGCCGCGATGAACGCGTCCCTCCGCGCCGCTCGCTCCTGCTTCCGCACCGCTCTGGTTGGGTTCGCGGTGGCGGCGTTCGGGGCCGGTTGTTCCTCCCCGCCCGAAGAGGCGCTCCTGTCGCAGTTCTTTCGCGCCATCGCGGCGGAGGACCGGGTGAGCGTCGGCGGGCTCTCGGTGGCCGGCTTCCCCGGGGGCCCGGTCGAATCGTGGGAGATCCTCGAGACCGGGATGGTGACGGAGGGCCCGTATCGGGTGCCGGAGCTTCGCCGGGAGGAGACGGACGCGGAGCGCGCCCGGGACGAGCAGTTCAAGATCTTCTACGACTTTCGTCAGGCGAACCAGGAGGCCCTCGCGAGGATCGTGGACCGCCGGGACGGGAACCCCGATGTCGCCATCGGGGGACGCCTGGGGGAGACCGCCGCCGAGTGGGACGCCCACGCGGCCGAACGGCGCCGGCTGGTTACCTCGCTGAGCGAGGTGCAGATGGCGCTCGAGGAGGAACGCCGCCGCGCCCAGCGGAGCCTGCTTCGCGAGGCGCCCGTGGACTACCTCGCGGGGAACATCTCGGAGCAGGAGCTGCTGGTGCGGACCGTGGAGGAAGGGGCGGCGCGCGAATACCGCTTCATTCTCATCCGCTACGACCTCCAGAACCAGCAGGGCGCCGACGTGCCCGCGCGCTGGATCATCGCCGCCATCGAGCCGACCACGGACGACGCCTCCTCCCCGTGAGCGGCGACGCCCGAACGGCCCTGCTCGCCATCCTCCGCCGGGAGTCCGTCAGGTTCGGCGAGTTCCAGCTCGCGCACGGCGGGACCTCCAACGTGTACGTGGACGCCAGGCTCACGGTGCTGCGTTCCGACGCGGCGGCGCTGGTCGGCCGGGTCCTGCTCGACACCATGGACCGCTCGGGCTTCCAGGCCTCCGCGGTGGGCGGGATGGCGGCCGGGGCGATCCCGCTGACGACGGCGGTCGTCATGGAAGCGGGCGCCGCCGGCCGGCAGCTCGCCGGGTTCTTCGTGCGCAAGGAGGCGAAGGACCACGGCCGCGGCCGGCGCATCGAGGGAGTCGAGCGCCCGCACGGCGCGGCGGTCATCCTCGAAGACACCGCCACCACGGGGAAATCGACCCTCGCGGCGGTGGAAGCCGCCCGCGAGGCCGGCTTCGAGGTGGTGGGAGCGGTGGCCCTCGTGGATCGCGGGATGGGGGCCGGTCCGCTGCTTGCCGGCGCCGGCGTCCCCTACGCCGCGGCGTTCGACCTCGACGATCTCACGGAACCCTAGGGAACGCCGTTCCGGTTCTCGCAGTAGCGGTCTCCATTCGGACCGGAGCGCGCACCGGCTTGGAACGCCGGTCTCCACCCGACTTCGCCACTTTCGAAGGAAGAGGCGGTCGTTGGAGCTGAGTAAGGAGCGGAAGGTCGGCGGATTCGTGCCCGAAGTGGGCTGAAGGTGGCGATTTGAGGCCGCGAGAGGCCCCGGAAGAGGCTCTGAGTGGGT
>JAJEIY010000072.1 GCA_022828085.1 Acidobacteriota bacterium
CCGGCGAAGATCAGAACAAGACACACAAACGTAGTGCCAAGCTGCCGGCGCCCGTTCTTCTAACAGGCGACCTGTCAACGGCTTGCAGATCCCGATACGTCCAAAGTGGCGAAGTCGGGTGGAGACCGGCGTTCCAAGCCGTACGTGCCAATCGGGGGGGAAAGTGTGAAAGGGGGGGCGCGCCCCCCCTTTCACAAAGAAGACAGCGCGAATCGGAACTCGCCTGCCTCGTTGCATCGGGCTTTATGGTTCGGCCCTGTAGAAGCACGATGCGGCGAGTTCCGATTCGAGGCACGAAGTGCCGTTCGGGCTGGGGGTGGGGCCCCTCCCTTGCCGAGACTCGGTTTCCAAACCTCAAACTGTCTGATGGGCTCCACCCCCAGCCCGACCAGCGCGCGGTGCCGAAGCAGGGATTTGAACCCTGACACTCGCAAGGAGTACTGCGCCCTGAACGCAGCGCGTCTGCCGTTCCGCCACTTCGGCCCGCGGAGCGTGCGATTCTAACAGTCCGTGGGCAGGATCAGCCGGCGCGAAAGAGGCCGTCAGCGCGGGCGCAATCCCTCCGCCGCGCCCTCCCGGTCCTTGCTGGTGAGGGGGCGTTTCGAGGGCCGATCGCAGGGTGACGGATGGGTCATCCCGGAGGGTTCGGGGGCCTCCGAGGACATCCACATCACCCGCAGCCGGCTGGGTGGAGCCCTGCCCGGGGATCTGGTGGAGGTCGAACCGTCCTTCCGCACCCGGCGCGGTCGGCTGGAGGGTGCGGTCGTCCGCGTCGTCAGCCGGCGGACCGCGAACGTCGTCGGGCTGATGACCCCCGAGCGGACGGTTGCCGTCTGGGATCGCCAGTGGGCGCGCGAGATCGTGATCCCCTCCGGTGGCGCCAGCCCCGGAGATCTCGTGGCGGTACGCATTCGGGGTTTCCCCGCTCCGGGAAGGCCGGTCATCGGGGAAATCGCGTCGGTCTTCGGCGCCGCGGACGAGCCGCACGCGGAACTGCTCGCCGTCCTCGCGAGGTACGGGATTCAGGATGACTTCCCGCCCGCCGCGCTCGCCCAGGCCGCGGCGGCCCCGACGGCGGTATCGGCCCGCGAGATCGAGGGGCGCGAGGATCTTCGCGGCCGTCTGATCCTGACCATGGATCCCGAGGACGCCCGCGATCACGACGACGCGATCGAAGCGAAAGAGCTGCCGGACGGCGGCTACGAGATCGGGGTCCACATCGCCGACGTCAGCCACTATGTCCCGCCCGGCAGCCCCGTCGACGAGGAGGCCGCCCGGCGGGGAACCTCGGCCTACTTCCCGGAGCGCGCCGTACCGATGTTGCCCCAGGCGTTGTCCTCGGGCATCTGCTCGCTCTTCCCGGACGTGGACCGGCTGGTCCAGTCAGTCCGCCTGCGAATCGGCCCGGATGGACGGCTGCGGGAAGCCCGCTTCTCCCGCGGAGTGATCCGGAGCGCCGCCCGGCTGTCGTATGAGGACGGTGCCCGTTTCCTTGCCGCCGCCGACTCCGGGCCGATCGGCACGGCCGTCCGGACCATGGGACGCGCCGCCGCGCTCCTCGCCCGGGCGCGCGCCGAGCGGGGAGCTGTGGACCTCGATCTGCCCGAGCCCGTGGTCGCCGCCGACGCCGAGGGCAACCTGTTGGATGCCCGCTATGGGGAGAGAAACGACGCCCACCGGCTCGTCGAGGACTTCATGCTGCTCGCGAACCAGGCGGTCGCCGAACGGCTGCGAAGTACCGGCACTCCGGCGCTCCACCGGGTGCACGAAGCTCCCGACGAGACCCGGATCGATTCCTTCGAGGACCTGTTGGCCGGCTTCGGCGAACGGCTGCGCGTTCCCTCGGGGCCCCTCCGTCCGATCCACTGCGCCCGGCTGCTCGCCCGCATCGAGCCCCGGCCCGAGGCGCCCTTCCTGCGGCGCAAGCTGCTCCGCGCCATGCAGAAGGCGGTGTACTCGCCCCGTGCGCGGGGACACTTTGCGCTCGCGCTGCCGGACTACACGCACTTCACCTCGCCGATCCGCCGGTACCCGGACCTCCTCGCGCATCGCGCGATCGCCGCGGCGGAAGGCGGGCCATCCCAGGACGCGGATCCCCAGACGCTGCCGGCGATCGCCGCGGCCTGCTCCGAGACCGAGCGGAACGCCGAGGCGGCGGAACGGACTCTGGTCGAACGGCGCATCGCGCGCCTTCTCGCTGGCCGGCTCGGCGACGCCTTCGCCGCCCGGGTTTCCGAGACGGGCCGTTTCGGTCTGGCCATCGAACTCGACGAGATTCCCGCTCGCGGGACCGTGCCCATGGCGTTGCTCACCGGGGGACGGTTCCGTTTCCATCGCCAGGACCATTCGCTCCGGTGTCCGGCGACCGGTCGCAGCTTCCGGATCGGCGACGCGCTCGAAGCGCAGCTTGTCCGCGTGGACCCGCTGCGGGGTGACCTGGAGTTTGGCTTGCTGGCGGAACCGATCCGCGTCGCTAGGCCGGGGAAGCCAGGTCGAGGACCGCGTCCCCGGAGGCGCTGATCTCGGCGGCTGGAGCGTCCGGCCGCGGCGCCGGAAGGGCCACCGTGAACTTCGAGCCCTCCTTCGGGGTGCTCTCCACCTCGATGCGCCCGCCGAGGACCTCCACGGTGTGCTTGGCGATCGCCAGACCGAGTCCGGTCCCGCCGACCTCCCGGGACCGGGCCGGGTCCACCCGGTAGAACCGCTCGAAGATGCGGCCCAGGTGCGCCTTCGGGATGCCCACTCCGTTGTCGCTGACCGAGACGCGCACTTCCGCGTCGCTGAACCTGGTCACGACCTTGATCCGCCCGTCGGAGGCGGAGTACTGGATGGCGTTGTCCACCAGGTTCTGGAGGATTTCGGTGAGCAGGGTGGGATCGGTCGGGACGACCCGGGCATCGTCCGCCACGCGGGCCGCGAGGCTGCGGTCGCCCGCCTTCAGGCGCGCCGACTCGAGGACGGACTCGACGACGGTTTCGATCCGGACCGGCACCGGCTCGGCCTCCAGCTTGCCCGCTTCGATCCGGGCGAGCCGCATCAACTCGTCCGTCAGATGGGACAGACGGACCGCGTGCTGGCGGATGATCCCGAGGAAGCGCCGCTGCTCCGGCGGTCCTTCGAGGTCGCCGTCGAGGAGCGTCTCCGAGAAACCGCGGATCGCGGTCAACGGCGTCTTCATCTCGTGGGAGAGGTTGGCCACGAAGTCGCGCCGCACCCGTTCCAGCGCGTGGAGCTGGGTCACGTCCATGAGTACCAGCACCGCGCCCGCCGGCCCGGAATGGTGAGAACCGTTCTCTGCCGGGGGCGTGGCCGACGGTCGTTCGGACACGACCGAACGGATCGGGGCGGCGCGGACCAGCACCTCCCGCTCGTTGAGCGAGATTTCGCGCTCCTCGGATGTGCCTCGCATCGCCGCCCGCACCATCTTCAGAAGGCGCTTCTTCTCCAGGACGTTCCGTACGTGCCGCCCCCGATAGTCCCGCCAGGACTCGCCCGGAAGGGAAAGCACCTCACGGAAGGCGCCGTTCACGTACTGGATGCGCAGGTCCTCGTCGACCACCGCGACGCCTTCCGCGACGCTGGAGAGGATGGTGGCGCCCTGGTTCTTCTCTGCGGTCAGGGACTGGAAACTGCTCTGCAGTTCCTGCGCCGTGCGATTCAGCGATGCGAGAAGCTGGTCGAGTTCGTCCATCCGCAGCGGCGAGGTCTCCGGCGTGAAATCCCCCCGGGCCACCCGCTCCGAAAATCGGACGAGCCGCGCGATCCGCTCTCCGAACAGGGCTGAGTACCACAGGGACAGCACGGCGGCGACGAGGAAGGCGAGCGCGGTCACGACGATCACCGGAGTCAGGATCGCCCGCACCGTCTCCTCGAGTTGGACCACCGGCTCCGACAGTCGCAGCACGGTGTCGTCCCGCCACGGGAGCCTGACCGCCACGTAGGTGAGATCCTCGCCGCGGGTGTCGCTGAACCGCTGCGAGCGGCCGTACCCGGTGGTGAAGGCCTCCCTGATCTCGGGACGGTCCCGGTGGTTGTCCATCGTTTGCGCGTCCTCGTGGGAGTCCGCGAGTACGGCCCCGTCGCTCGTGATGAGCGTCACGCGGCGCTCGCGCCGGGTAGGGGTAGCGCCTTCTTCGCCGCCCGCTTCGAACGAGGCGAGCGCCATGGCCCAGGCCCGAAGAGCTGCCGCGGAAGTTCCCGTCGGCGCATTCGCGAGTCCCACCTCCACGACTCCGTCCAGATCGGCGAAGGTGGAGGTGACGGCGCTTTCCCTCACGACCTGGGCGGTGGTCGCGAGCACTGCGAACAGGGTTCCCAGGGCAACCAGCAGGCTCGCCGCGGTCAACCGCAGCGCCAGCCGCGAGGGTCGGCGGAACCGCCAGCGCCGCATCGGCTCGCCGGTCGTACCCGGCTTCAAGGCGGGGGCTCGAAGCGATACCCGGCGCCCCGAACCGTCTTCAGCAGCGAAGGATCCCCCGAGACGTCAATCTTCTGGCGTAGCCGGCGCACGTAGACATCCACGCTGCGCAGCGTGATGTACTTCTCGCGCCCCCACACCCGGTCGAGGAGTTGTTCCCGCGAGAACACCCGTCGCGGGTGGGACGCCAGGTGGTGCAGCAGCTTGAATTCGAGGTGCGTCACCGGCAGGTCGTTTCCCCCCCGCTGCACGCGATGGGAGGCGGGATCGATCGAGAGGTCCCCGAACTGGAGGGTCTCGTCGATGGCCGCGGGCGGATGCCGTGCGGCCCGTCCGGCTCGGCGAAGCACCGCTCCCACCCTCGCGACCAATTCGCGGGGACTGAAGGGTTTCGTGATGTAGTCGTCGGCTCCGAGCTCGATACCGGCGATGACATCGGCCTCTTCGCTTCGGGCAGTGAGCATGATGACCGGAAGCTGCTGGAACCGGGCGTCCCTCCGAAGGCGGCGGCAAAGATCGAACCCGCTGATCTCCGGCAGCATCAGATCCAGGATCACCAGATCCGGTTGCTCGCGCTGCAGCTCCGACCATCCCTCGGAACCCGTCGTGGCCGACGTCACCCGATAGGACTCCCGCTCCAGGTTGAACCGGAGGAGCTCGACGATGTCGGGATCGTCCTCGATGACCAGGATGTGCTTCACGGCCGCCAAGATCGTACACACAGTCCGGGCGTATGCTCCCCCGTCCGATGTCTGAGCTGAAGATCGCGTTCCAGGGGCATCCGGGGTCCTACTCGGACATGGCCTGCCGGGACCGCTATCCGGATCATGAGCCCCTGGCGTGCGAAGCTTTCGAGGACGCGTTCGCGGCAGTGGCGGACGGAAGCGCGGAGTTCGCGATGATCCCCATCGAGAATTCGGTTGCCGGGCGCGTGGCGGACATCCACCACCTGCTGCCGGAATCCGAGCTGCAGATCGTCGCGGAAGCCTTTCACCGGGTACGGCACCAGCTTCTCGGGCTGCCCGGAGCCAGGCTTGCCGCACTCCGCACCGTCCACAGCCACCCGCACGCGCTGGCCCAGTGCCGGGAGTTCATCCGCAGCCGACGCCTTCGCCCCGTCGCGGAAGCGGATACCGCCGGGGCTGCGATCCTGATCGCCGGAAGCGGAGATACCACCAAGGCGGCCATCGCTTCGGCGCTCGCCGCCGGGCTTCACGGACTCTCCGTGCTGGCGCCGGACATCGCGGACGTCTCCCGGAACATCACCCGGTTCCTCGTCATGGCCCGGGAGCCGGTCAGGGTTCCCCGCGACGTCGATGCGATCACCACGTTCGTGTTCCAGGTGCGAAATCTTCCGGGCGCGCTCTACAAGGCGCTCGGCGGGTTCGCGACCAACGGAGTGAACATGCAGAAGCTCGAAAGCTACATGCTGGACGGCTCGTTCACCTCGACGCAGTTCTACTGTGACGTGGCCGGTCATCCCGAGGACTCGGGGGTGGCGAAGGCGCTCGAAGAACTCCGATTCTTCTCCCGGTCGGTCAGGATTCTGGGCGTCTATCCGGCGGATCCGATACGGGACCGCCACTGACCGGTCCGGCGCCGCCCGGCCGGCGCGAGCTCCGCAAGTGTCAGCGGTGTTATCGGTCCGAGAACGGCGTCACCAACTCGAAATCGGAATTCACGGATTCTTCATGTTTTGTTCCCTGATGTTCATTGGATCGTGACCAGCACATCAAGAATCGTTCAAACAGACGTAACTCCCGAGAAACAGAATCTCATCCCATGCTGGGCTCGGATTCCCGGGGCGGCCGCGGTTGCGCTCGCGGCCAGAGATCGCCCCTTTGTCTGGCGCTGCGAAACGGACCGCTCTTCCGCACGCTCTGCTTCGTCCTGACAGCCTGGGCCATGGCCGGCACGGCCGTTGCCGGGGGGGCGTCTTCCGGATGGGCCGCCCAGGAAGAAACCGTGCAGGCGAAGCTGGCTGCGGAGATGGCAGCCGCGACGCCACTCACCGGTGAGGCGCAGCTCGCCGCGGAGGAACGCGGCAGCGAAGAGGACGCAGCCGTCGCCGAAGAGCCGGCGGCCGACGAAAGGACGTCCGCTGACGACTCCTCGGGAACGGCGCAGAGTGGGATGGGAGCGTCCCTCTTCGTCGACATGAATGTCCGGTTCCGCGGCCGGGTACTCGACGAGGCCGGGGATCTCGGTGACCCTTCGATCAGCAGTTTCTCCCTCTGGAGCAAGACGAAGATCGGGAACCGGATCGTCACCAACGTCACGTATGACCTCGGCAAGACCCGGATGCACGACTTCTGGGCGCAGTTCGACGTGGGCGGCGGGTTTCAGATCCGGGCGGGCCGCAGCTCGCTCGCCTGGTTCGGTGAGTTCACCGAGTCGTCGCACTCCCGCCAGACGATCCAGGCGGCCGTCGGCACCAAGCTGACCCGGTCACGGGAAAGCGGGGTCTTCATGTTCTATGACCGCGGGGCCTACAACGCGCGCCTCCACGTGGTGCAAGGCAGCGGCTACGAGGCGGAAGACAACTCGCACAAGGACGTGCTGGGGAGCGTCGGCCGCACGTTCGACGTCGCGGGAGCGGCCGTGCTCCTCGACGTCGGCCACTACGAGGGGCGGGACGGCCCCGACGACGCCCTCATTCCGCGGCGTCAGACCGGCTTCTATCTCGAAGGCGAACTGGACGGCAGCCGCGACTTTCGGGGCGCGGCCTTCCGCCGGGAGCAGTTCGGGCGGGAACACTTCGGCGGGTTCGCCCGATTTCGCCAGCGGTTCCCCCAGGGCATCTGGGCCCACGGGGAATTCGGAATGGAAACGAACCACGGTCCGGTGGAGGCCCCCGGCCATTCCAGCTACCTCACCGCCGGCACCCGGTACGAACTCCCGTGGAACATGACGCACCTGTCCGCCGACTACCGGTTCCGTTTCGGCGCAGTGGCCGACCACGAACTGCTGCTTCTCTTCCAGTGGCTCTTCGACTTCCAGAACCCCCGGCGTAACTGAGGCCGGGCGGTTTCCGGCCGGCGCCGTCGTCAGCGCCGAGGGGCGCTAGCCACTCCGGGGACCGAGGCAGAGGGATCCCGTCCGGGCGCGCCGGCATTCACAGCCGGTTCAACACCGGTTCATGCCCGGTTGCGGGATTTTGCGGTGGAGTTTTTCTGGCCGTCAAGCCGGAGCAACACGGGATTCCGACAATCCGGCCTCGATGTCAGAGCCGCATTCCTGTATCCGGGACGGCGTTCGCCGTCCTGTCTCACTGAAGCGTCCTTCCGGCGGCGGCCGGCAGCGGTTGAACCTGCAGCCAGCGCTCCTGAGCCTCTGGCTCGGGTTGCTGCCTGTATCCGGCGCCGCCGCGCAGGACGACACCGGCCAGGTGGCCGGCGTGGTCCGCGACAGCTTCAACGCGATGACGCTGCCCGGCGCCCCGGTCACGGTGGTGTCCACGAACGAGGTGGTCTACTCGGAACTCGACGGCGCGTTCTCGCTGTCACTCCCGGCCGGCTCCCACGAGATCCGGGTGAGCTTCTCCGGGTACGAAGAAGTCGTCGTTCCGGTGGAAGTTCAGGCCGGCGCCACCACCCGCGTCGACGTCGCGCTCACCATGGAGCGCTTCGCGGAAGAGGTGGTGGTGACCGGAGAGGCGATCGAGCCCGAACTCTTCACCGCCGAAGCCCAACTGGTCGAGCGGCAGAAGGCGGCGACCATCACCGACAACCTCGCCTCCGAGGAGATGAAGGAGAACGCGGACTCGAACGCCGCCTCCGCCATGAAGCGGGTCACGGGGCTCACCGTGGTGGACAACCAGTACGTGTTCGTCCGCGGCCTCGGAGAGCGCTACTCGAACACCACCCTGAACGGGGCGGTGCTGCCCACCACCGAACCGGACAAACGGGTGGTTCCGCTGGACCTGTTCCCGACCGGGCTCATCGAGAGCGTCTCGGTGGTGAAGTCCTACCTCCCCGACAAGCCGGCGGACTTTTCGGGCGGGCTGGTGGAGATCGATCCGCTTTCGTTCCCGACCGAGCCGGTCATGAACTTCTCCATGTCCCAGGGTTACAACACCCGGACGACGTTCGAGGACGGCCTCATCTATCCGGGCGGCGGACGGGATTGGCTGGGATTCGACGACGGCACCCGGAGCCTTCCCCCGGCGATCCCCGATTCCAAGGTAGTGAGGACCAGCCGCTTCACCTCGGCCGGTTTCACGCCCGCCGAACTCGAGACCATGGGCGAGTCGTTTTCGAATGTCTGGTCTCCCGAAACCGGGCCGATCGGCCAGAGCCAGTCCGGCAGCTTCGTGGCCGGGAACAGTTGGGACCGTCTCGGGGCGATCTTCAGCGCGACCTGGTCCCAGGACCATCAGAACCGGAGTGAGGACCGGACGTTCTTCGCGGTATCCCGGGGCGACCTGGAGGTCCAGAACGATTACGACTTCGACGTAACGACCTCGAAGACCTCGACCGGTCTGGTGGGGAACCTCGCCTACAAGTTCACGGGGAATCACCGGGTCGCCCTCGAGAACTTCTACACCCACAGTTCGAAGAACGAAGCCCGGATCTTCCAGGGCTACAACAACGACGTCGGCGAGGAGATCCGGAACACGCGGCTCTTCTGGGTGGAGGAGAGCATCTTCTCGTCGCGGCTTTCGGGTGAGCACCTCTTCGTTTCCCTGGGCTCCGGCAAGCTGGAGTGGAACGCGAACCTCTCCCGGGCGACGCGAGACGAACCGGACCTCCGGGAGACGCTCTACGAGTACAGCCCGTCCGTGAGCGCGTTCGTCCTCGCCGACGAGTCGCAGAGCGGGTTCCGCATGTTCAACGAACTCGACGACGAGGTCGTCGACCTGGGGCTCGACTGGAGTTCCTTCTTCACCCAGTGGGGCGATCTCCCGGCGATGGTCAAGATCGGTCCCCAGATCACCGTCCGGGAACGCGACTTCAATTCCCGCCGCTTCCGGATGACGCCGCGGGGCAGACCGGCGAACCTCACGCTGGCGCCGGAGCAGATCTTCACTTCCGAGAACATCGGGACGTCCTACGAGTTGCGCGAAGAGACGCGCCCGACCGATACCTACGCGGCGGAACAGACGGTATCGGCGCTCTACGGACTGCTGGACCTGCCGATCAGCCGCAACCTCCGGTTCATCGGAGGCGCGCGGGTGGAACGCTCCGAACAGGTTGTGGACACCTTCGACCCCTTCTCGACGGCGGGCGAAACCATCACGGCGGCGCTCAACAACACCGACGTGCTCCCCGGCTTCAACATGGTGTACGCCCTTTCCGAGCGCACGAACCTCCGGGGCGGCTACAGCCACACCGTGAACCGTCCCGAGTTCCGGGAACTGGCGCCATTCGAGTTCACCGACGTGGTGGGCGGCCGCGCGGTGGTCGGCAACCCGGACCTCGAACGCGCCCTCATCAAGAACGTGGACCTGCGGGTCGAGACCTTCACGGGCGCTGGCGAGGTGCTCGCCATCAGCGGCTTCTACAAGGACTTCACGAACCCCATCGAACGGATCGTCCAGCCCACCGCGCAACTCAGGACGTCGTACGCGAACGCCCGCGGCGCCCGCAATACCGGGGTCGAAGTCGAGGGCCGGCGCCGGCTCGGCCGGTTCATGGGCTCGGCGAACTACACCTTCGTCCATTCGGAGATCGAGCTCGAGGCGGTCGCCGGCCAGGTCCAGACCAGCCTCGACCGTCCCCTGGCGGGGCAGTCCGCCCACGTCTTCAACGCCAGCGTGGACATGGACCTCCCCGAGATCGCGGGCAGTGTCCGGGTCCTCTACAACTTCTTCGGAGACCGGATCGTGGACGTGGGATCGCTGGGCATGCCGGACATCTACGAGTCGGGGCGCGGCGTCCTCGATGCCGTGTTCCAGAAGCGGTTCGCCACCTGGAGCCTGCGCGCCGCCTTCGACAACGTCCTCGATTCGGAGCACGAGTTCACCCAGGGCGGCCTGGTCCAACGGGTCTTCAGCCTGGGCCGCTCGTTCTCGCTGAGCGTTTCCTACGCGGTCCGCTGACCGTTTCCCAGTCCAGGAAAACACGGTCCCGTTCGGCAGGCAGGACACCGCCGGAGCCCGGGCTCTCACGCGCAAGCACAACGGAAGGAGGCTTCCCTCATGCGCAGACAACTCGCTTTCCTTGCCGTCCTCCTGGCGGCGTCCCTGCTCGGCCTCGCCGCCTGCGACGACGGCGGATCCGGCACCACCCCGGCGCCCGCCCCGGCTCCGGCGCCATCGCCTGAGCCAGAGGGGCCGCCGGCCACCATGGAGGTGGAAGGCGAGATCACCGAGGACACCACCTGGGTGGCCGCCACCGAGGTCATCCTCAAGGGCGCGGTCTTTGTGCAGGAGGGCGTGACCCTGACGATCGAGGCCGGCACCCGGATCTACGGGGACAGCGCCACGAACGGCACCCTGATTGTGGAGCGCGGCGGCACCCTGATGGCCTTGGGCACTGCCGAGGCGCCCATCGTGATGACGAGCGACCAGGCGGAGGGCGAGCGGGCCCGCGGCGACTGGGGCGGCCTCATCATCAACGGGAACGCCCCCCTGAACATTCCCGGCGAAGGTGAAGGCGAGGGAGACACCGGCGCCTACGGCGGCGACAGCCCCGCCGACAGCAGCGGCGTCCTGAATTACGTCCGCGTCGAGTTCGCCGGCACCGAGTTCAGTCCGGACAACGAGTTGAACGGCATCGCCTTCCAGGGCGTCGGCAACGGCACCGAAGTGGACTACGTCCAGGTGCACTTCAACAAGGACGACGGCGTGGAGTTCTTCGGCGGTACCGTGGATGCGAAACACGTCATCTGCACGGGCATCGCCGACGACAGCTTCGACTGGACGGACGGCTGGACCGGCCGCGGCCAGTTCTGGATCGCCCAGCAGCGCGGCGACGACGCCGACCAGGGGATCGAAGCCGACAACAACGGCGAGAACAACGACCTCACCCCGCGGTCCAGCCCGACGCTCTACAACCTCACCCTGATCGGCGATCCGGATACCGACCAGGGGGACGAGAGCGACATCGGCATCCTCCTGCGGGAAGGCACCTCGGCCGAGATCGCGAACTCCATCGTGATCGGCTTCAAGGAGACCGGACTGGACATCGACAACGCCGCCACCTACGCCCTGGCCCAGGACGGAACGCTGGTGGTGAAGAACTCGATCTTCTACAACAACCTCGAGGGCAACTTCGACGACGACTCCGGAGAGGATCCGGCGCCCGCCTTCTCCACGCGGGACTTCGCGGCGGCCTCCACGCTGCTCGTCGAAGTGGACCCCATGCTCGCGGATCCATACAACCACGAAGCGCTCGACTGCCGCCCCATGGCCGGATCCCCGGCGCTCATCAGCGCGGGCGCGGCCGTCCCGCCGGCGGACGGGTTCTTCGACCCGGTCACCTACGCGGGCGCCTGCGGGCCGGACGACGACTGGTTCCTGGGCTGGACTACCTTCGCCCAGAACTGACGCTCTGCGCACCATGAACAAGGAGCCGCGGCGCTTCCGGTGCGGCTCCGTGTTCCCGGGAGTGGCGGCGGTCCTGGTGGCGGCCGTCCTCTTCGTTTGCGGCGGTGGACGCGGCGATGCGCCTCCGGCGGAAAAGTTTGACGCTGTTTCGGAAGCCCCTTCCGCCACCTCCCCTGTGACCCCGTCGGTCGATGGCATCCTCTTCGATTCGCCGGAAGAAGCGGCTCGCCAGGCGCTGGAGCTCGTAGCCGCGGGCGACGCCGAGAGGCTGTCGCGGCTCGCCCTCAGCGAGACCGACTTCCGGGAGGCCGTCTATCCCCGGCTGCCGGCCAGCCGTCCGGAGCGGAACACCTCGGCCGAGTTCCTCTGGGGAATGCTCCACCAGCGAAGCCGGCACGCCCTGGCCTTCACCCTGGACCGCCATCGGGGGCAGCGTTACGAGTTGATCGCGGTGGACTTCGTGGGCGAGACCACCGACTACGGCCCGTTCCAGGTGCATCGGGAGACGGTCCTGACCGTGGAAACCCCGGACGGCGAGCGGGGCACGCTGCGGATCTTCGGCTCGATGCTGGAGCAGGACGGCCGCTACCAGATCTTCAGCTACGTGACCGACTAGTCCTGGTCCTGGCCGGGCTCGCCGACCCGGAGCGCGAGTCCGATCGCGGCGAGTTCGGTGGCCTCCTGGGCGATCCCGGCGCGGGTCAGGGGATGGTGGTCGAGCCACCCGGGGGGGAAGGAGAGTTCGAGCCGGCCGTCCTCGGCGGCCGCTTCGATCAGGGGCAGCGGCTCCCGGCTCCGCCGGCGGCAGAGGAGCACCGCGATACGCAGGATGGCGGCCAGCCGCCCCGTGGTCACCGCATCCGCCGCCGTCATCTCGTCGAAGCGCCCGTAGCGGAGCTTCTGGCGGTGGGTCTCGATGAGCGCCGCCAGCAGTTCCTGGTCGTCCCGGGAAAACCCCGGCATTTCCGAATTCCTCACGATGTAGGCGCCGTGGCGGTGGTACCCGCTGAACGAGACCGAGAGGCCCACCTCGTGGAGGTCGGCGGCCCAGCGCAGGAACCGTTCGTGCGACTCGTGCCCGAGCCCCCACGACTCGCGTAGCTGCCGGAGTCCGACCAGCGCGGTGGCCTTCACCCGCTCGGCCTGTTCGCGGTCCACGCGGTACTGGCTCACGAGGTTCCGGATCGTGGCTTCCCGGACGTCCTCTCGCCGCCGCCGGCCGATCAGGTCGAAGAGGACCCCCTCGCGAAGCGCCCCGTCGGCGGGTTCGATCCTGACGATGTCGAGGGCCTTCATGGCCGCCCGGAGGATGGCCACGCCGCCGGGAAAATCCCAGGCGCGGTCGGCCGGAAAGCCGGGGATGGCGTCCGGTCCCTCGGCGAGGGCCTCGACGTGGGCGGCGCGGATCATCCGGCTGCGAAGGCCCTTCAACCCCGGCCGGGTGAGACCGCCGTTCGCCCGCAGAAGTTCTGCGGCGGCCAGCACCGTTCCCGAGGAACCGAAGGCGCTCGACCAGCCGAGCTCCAGGAATCTCTCCTCCACCGTCTCGAGTTCGCGGCGGACCTCGGTCTCCGCGGCCGTGAAAGCCTGTTTCGTGATGACGCCGCCCGGAAAGAAACGCCGCGTAAAGGAAACGCATCCCATGTAGAGGCTGGCGGCGCGCAGCGGCTCGTGGTGCTGCCCGATCACGAGTTCGGTGCTTCCGCCCCCGATGTCCACGACCAGCCGGCGGCCGTTCTCGTCCGGCAGCAGATGACTGACCCCGAGATAGATGAGCCGGGCTTCCTCCGCCCCCGAGATGACCTCGACGCGGTGCCCCAGCGCCTTCGCCGCCTTGCCGAGGAGCGCCTTCCGGTTCTTCACCTGCCGGAACGCGTTCGTTCCCACGGCGCGCGCCTGGCCGGGGGGAATGTCCCGGATGCGCTCCCCGATCCGCGCCAGCGCGGCCTCCGCCCGCTCCCAGGTGGCAGGTTCGATGGCCTTGTCCCGGATCCCGGCGGCAAGGCGCACCGGCTCCTTCACCCGGTCCACGACCTCGGTGTTCTCGCCGTGGACCCGGGCCACGGTGAGGTGGAAGCTGCGGGACCCGAGGTCCACCGCGGCGAACAGGCCCATCGGGAGGTTTCGCCTGGCGGTCATGCCCGGAGACGGCGGCGGTCCCCGTCCGCGTCGTGCGGACGGACCTCGGGGCGCACGCTGGACCTTCCGGTGTTCATCGATTCAAGGTCCTTTCCGGGCGCCCCGTTAGCATCCCCGCGGCGTGGCAACCTGGGTCGTCGGCGATGTGCAGGGGTGTTTTAGCACGTTCCAGGCGCTCCTCGACCGCCTGGAATTCCGGCCGGGACGGGACCGCCTGTGGTTCGTCGGGGACCTCGTCAACCGGGGACCGGACTCGCTGGGCATGCTGCGCTGGGCGTACCGGCACCGGGACTCGCTGGTGTGCGTGCTCGGAAACCACGAGCTGCACCTGCTGGCCCAGCGCGAGGGGGTGATTCCGGCCCGGCGGCGGGACACGCTGGCGCCGCTGCTCGCGGCCCCGGACGCCGACGAGCTGTGCGACTGGGTGGCCGGGCTTCCCTTCGTTCATCGCGAGAACGGGTTCCTGCTCGTGCATGCGGGTCTGCTCCCCCGGTGGGACCTTGCCGCGGTGGAAGCTGCCGGCGCCGCCGCGCGCGAAGCCCTGGCGCGGGACCGCCGCGGTTTCCTGCGGGCGCTCTATTCGCTCCGCGGGGACATCCTTCCCGAACACGACCGGAAGTCACCCGGAGACGACCCGGACAGGGCGGTCGCGGCGGCTTCGGTCTTCACCCGGGTCCGGATCGTGGACGGCGAGGGAACCCCGTCCTTCGAGTTCGACGGCGCTCCCGAGTCCATTCCGCCGGGTCACCGTCCGTGGTTCGAAGGTCTATCTCTCCCGGACGAGCTGACCGTGCTCTTCGGCCACTGGGCGGCGCTCGGCCTCATGGTTGCGGGACGGGCGGTCGGCCTCGACTCGGGCTGTGTCTGGAACGGCTCGCTGACGGCGCTTCGCCTGGAAGACGGCGAGCTCAGGATCCAGCCGGCGGCGGAGGGAGACGGCCAGGCTCTGTGACCTTTCCGTCACATTTCCCCGCCGGCCGGAGACGGAGCGTCCGCTCCGGAAACCGCAGGTCGGTCCGCCAGCGGAACCCCTGCACCCGCTCCTCGAGCTCCAGGTCGAGGCGCTTGCGGCCGATGTAGATGCTCGCCGGGGTGATCACGATGGCGGCGCGGAAGCGTTCGGGATCGCCGTCACCCCGCGTTCCTTCCACCCGGCCTTCCACGGTCAACCGCTCCCATGCCGGGTTCGCGCCGGGCTGGGAGTCGTAGAAGGTGAACTGGCTCACGAGACGCCCTGGCGCCGTGGCGCGAACGTCGCCGTCTTCGGTGCGAACGACCACATCACGCAGGCAGGAAGCCACTTCGAAGCGGACCGGGACATAGATGCTGCGGGGCAGGACCTCCGGTTCTCCTTCCCCCGCGGCGGGCAGGGCGAAGGCGCTCCCGGCAAGCACGCACGCAGCCAGGGGCGCACCGCGTTTCTGCATCCGAGGTTTCCGAAGTCCGTGTCTCGGGTCCATGTGAACGAAATATTACATCTCTGTTACGTTTACAAAACGCGATCCGAACACACCTGACCCTCAACCGTGACGCCGGCGTCCTCCACGGGCTGTTGACTAGCGCTTCTTCTTGACGGTGGTGGTGAAGGCGTTTTCCCCGTACTGGAGCCGGAGCGGCTCCCGGGTCTCGATGTTGTAGCGGTCGCCCGGCATCAGGAAGTAGAAGGTCCCGCCGTTCGGCAGCTCCCGCGTGTTGTCGTAGATCGCGACGTAGCCCTGTCCGATCACTTCGAAACCGTTCCCGCGGACCACGATGGCGGTGTCCTCGTCGATGCCGATGCCCAGCAACTCGGGTCTGGCCGCGACGATTTCCAGGAGGTCGAAGTGGCGGTTCCGCACCAGCAGGTGCTGGTCGATCGCCGTTCCCCGGAAGAACGCGAAGCCCTCCTCGTGGTCGCCCATCATGATGGTGTTGCCGCTGGTGTCCCCGCGCGCGAGGTACTCGCCCTGGATGGTGGCCCCGGCCGAGGACCCGCCGATGACGCCGCCCCGGGCGAGCAGCGCGTGCAGTTCGCGCTCGGTGCGGGTGTCGGCGTAGGCGTCCACCAACCGCCACTGCCGTCCGCCGGGGAACCACACGCCCCGCGCCTTCGTGATCGGCGCCGCGAACTCCTCGCTCTCGGCCTCTTCCCGGTCCCAGGTGTGGAGGACGGTGATGTTCTTCACCCCGAGGTTGCGGAAACGCCGGGCGCCGGCGTACCACGCGTCGTAGTCGTCCTCGCCGCCGGCGGTGGGAATGATCACGATGGGGGCTTCCGGTCCCCCGGCGAGGCCGATGAAGCGCTCGAGGATCGCGTCGTCGCGGAGCGCCCCGCCGACGATGACCAACGAGCCCTTCTCGGGGCCCTGCTGGGCGAACGCCGCGGCGGGAAGCAGGAGCGCGAGCGCGAGGGCGGGCGGAATCGACTTCGAGATCGGGGAACGCATGCCGTGATCCTCCTTGCGGATCGCTGGAATGGACCATTATCCGGCCTCGCGGCGCTGACGGTGGGAGCGGTCGGGTTCCCTACACTCCCGCGGCATGCGAAACGTGGTGGTCGGGACGGCCGGCCACATCGACCACGGGAAGAGTTCGCTGGTGCTGGCGCTGACCGGCACCGACCCGGACCGGCTGAAGGAAGAGAAGGCCCGCGGCATCACCGTTGACCTCGGCTTCGCGCACCTCGAGCACGAGGGCGTGAACTACGGCTTCGTGGACGTTCCCGGCCACGAGCGGTTCGTGCGCAACATGCTCGCCGGCGCCTCGGGTTTCGACGTGGTGCTGCTGGTGGTGGCCGCGGACGAGTCGGTGATGCCCCAGACCCGCGAACACATCGAGATCTGCCGCCTGCTCGGCGTCCGGTCGGCGGTGGTGGCGCTGACCCGGATCGACCTGGTGGAGGATCCCGAGTTCATCGAGATCGCCGCCCTCGAGGTGCGCGAGCTGCTCTCCGGCTCGGCGATGTCGGAAGCGCCCCTCGTCCCGGTCTCCTCGAAGACCGGGGCGGGGCTCGACGAACTCCGCGGCGCACTCGCGGCGGCGGCCGGCGCGGCCGGGGCCCGCGACGCCTCGGGCTCCTTCCGGCTGCCGGTGGACCGAGCCTTCACCATGCGCGGTTTCGGCTCCGTGGTCACCGGGACGCTGGTGTCGGGCAGCCTCGCGGCCGGAAGCGAGGTCGAAGTCCTTCCCGAGGCCGTGCGCGCCCGGGTCCGGGGGCTCCAGGTCCACGGAACCTCCGTCGAGTCGGCGCACGCCGGGCAGCGGGCCGCCCTGAACCTGGCCGCGGGCGGACGCCTCCAGGTCGATCGCGGGTCCGTGGTTGCCTCGCCCGGAGAGCTCGGGGCGACCCGGATGCTCGATGCCCGGCTCGAAGTGCTCGGATGGGCCTCCGGGCCGGTCCAGGATGAGGACCGGGTCCACCTCCACGTCGGGACCGCCACCTCCCTCGCGCGGGTGCGGCTCCTCGGGGGCGTCGGCGCGCTGGCCCCGGGAGACTCCGGACTCGTGCAGATGCGTCTCGAGACACCGCTCACCGCCGTGCGGGGGGACCGCTTCATCATCCGGCGGTATTCGCCGGTGATCACCATCGGCGGCGGCCGGATCCTGGACGCCCTGCCGCCGAAGCGTTCTCCCCGGAACCCGGCGGCTCGCGACCGGGTGGCGGCGCTCGACGGGGTGACCGACGCCCAGGCCGCCGCCGCCTTCATCGAGGAGGCCGGCATCCGCGGCCTCGGCGAGCGGATGCTGCGCCGCCGGCTGGGGATCCGGGCGCCGGATGCGGAACGGCTGGTTGCCGAGCTCGCCGGGCGCGGAGAAATCGAGGCGCTCGGCGAGGGCGCGCGATCCGGCGGGAGCGGGCGGGTCTTCCTGTCGGCGGCGAACGTTCGAGCCCTCAGGGACCGCGTGCTCGCCCGGCTTGCCGCCTGGGAGTCGGACCACCGGCTGCGCGCGGGAATGCCGCTCGAGCAGCTCCGGGAACAGACCGGCGTTCCCGCCGTGGTGGCGGACGGAGCGCTCCGGGGTCTCGCCGAGGCGGGCGCCGTGGAACTCACCCGGCACACGGTGGGAACGGCGGGCCGCCGGATCGAGCTGACCGGCGGGGAGCAGCGCGCCTCCGACGGCTTCGCCAGCCTGCTTGCCGAGGGGGGATTCACGCCTCCGACCCTCGGTGAAGCCGCGGAGCGGCTCAAGGCGTCCCCGGAACTCGTGGATGATCTGCGGCGCCTGCTCCTGAGCGAGGGCCGGGTGGTGGACGTGAGCCCCGATCTCTACTTCGATGCCGGGTGTATTGCCGAGTTGCGGCGCGCGGTTGCGGAGCGGGCCGCCGCCAACCCGCAGATCGACGTCGCCTGGTTCAAGGAGCGCTTCGGGCTCAGCCGCAAACACGCGATTCCGCTGCTCGAATGGCTCGACCGGGAGCGGGTGACGGTCCGGGTGGGGAATCTCAGAAAGATCCTATGATCGCGGCCATGTACCGAAACCCGCTCTGGCGCCGAATGCCGGACCTGCTGATCCCCGCTCTGCTCCTTGCCTGCGGATCACCTCCGGCCGATTCCCCCGCGCACGATGGGCGGGCGGAAGGACCGCTCGCGGGTCAGATCCACGACCTCGCCCGGAACGCGCTCCGCGAGCATCCGGCCGCCGGGATCTCGATCGGCGTGCAGCAGGGCGGCGAGGTCGTCTTCGCGGGCGGTTTCGGCTACGCGGATCTCGAAAACGAGATTCCCGCGACCGCGGACACCGTGTACCGCATCGGTTCGGTCACCAAGCAGTTCACGGCGGCCGCCGCCATGCTGCTGGTCGAGGAGGGAAAGCTGGACCTGTCCGCCGATCTGCGCGAGTACCTGCCGGACTACGACACCCAGGGTTTCGAGGTGCCGGTCGAACGGCTGCTGAACCACACCTCGGGGATCAAGGGCTACACGGAGATGCCGGAGTTCTGGGAGCGGTCCCGCCTCGATCTCGGCCACGAGGCCATGCTGGAGCTGTTCTCCGAGCCCCCGTTCGAGTTCGAGCCCGGCGACCGCTACCAGTACAACAACTCGGGCTACTACCTGCTCGGAGTCCTGATCGAACGCCTCTCGGGGATGAGCTACACCGAGTTCCTGGAGGCGCGGCTCTTCGAACCCCTCGGGCTGGAGCGCACCCACTATCTCAGGAACGGCCCCCTCGTTCCCGGCCGCGCCGAAGGGTACGAAGTCGGCGAGGACGGCGGTTTCGTAAACGACGAGCCGCTGAGCATGGAACTGCCCTACGCGGCGGGGTCGCTCGGCGCGAGCGTGCTGGATCTGCTCGCCTGGCAGCGGGCGCTGGCCGCGGGCCGGGCGGTGAGTTCCGCCGGCTATGAGCGCATGACGGCGCGCGGGAGTCTCGTGAACGGCGATCCCGTGCACTACGGCTACGGACTCTCGCTCGGGGAGGAACACGGGCTCGCCCGGGTGTCCCACGGCGGGGGAATCAATGGCTTCCGCGCGCAGCTTGCGTACTACCCCGAGGCGGAACTGGGTATCGCGGTCCTCATCAACGCCGGCTCCGGGCGGCCCGGCGTTCTCGCGAACCGGATCGCCCGGGCGGCGCTCGGCATGGAACAACCCGCGGTAAACGAGGTCGAGGTTCCCGAGCCGGACCTCCGGCGCTGCGCGGGCACCTACGATCCCGGCCGGTCGCCGGTCACCGTCCGTTTCGAAGACGGGTCGCTGTTCGGCTTCGGAGCGCGGCTCGTGCCCGTGGGCGGCGGGGTCTTCCATCCGGACGACGACCCTTTCACCCGGATCGTGTGCGAGTCCGGGCCGGACGACAGCGCGCCGGCGCTGACCCTCACGTCCGGCGGGGTAACCACCCGCTATCCCCGGGTTTCCGACTGACCTGGGCCGGTCGGCGCCTCCGGCTTAGACTCCCCGGCCCATGCCGAGCGTAGAGGTCACCACGACGATCGCGGCGCCCGCCGAGCGCGTCTTCGAGATCGCGACGGATCTCGCGAGCCTGCCGGAAACGATGTCCGGCATCGACAGCGCCGAGGTGCTGACCGACGGGCCCTTCGGAGAGGGAACCCGCTGGCGCGAGACCCGCACGCTCTACGGCAAGCAGGCCACCGAGGAGATGTGGGTGACCGGCCTCGATCCGCCCCGGTCGTACGTGGTCGAGGCCGAATCGCACGGGGCGCACTACCGGACCGGGATCACGTTCGTTCCCGAGGAAGACGGGACCCGGGTCACGTTCGTGTTCGGGGCCCGGCCGCTGAGCTTCTTCGCCCGGCTTTTCTCGGTCTTCAGCGGGCTGATGATGAAGAGCGTCAGGAAGGCGCTCGAACAGGACCTTGAAGATCTGAAGCGAGCGGCGGAGTCGGCCGGTTAGCGGCCTCCCGTGGAACCGCACCCGCTCCCGTGAAGTCCGCCCGGACGAACGCGCCGTCTCCGGTGGCCGCCGGAGACTGGCCCCCCGGCCTTCCGCTCGACACCGAGCGGCTCGTCCTCCGGCCGTTTCGGGAATCGGACTTCGCCGACGTACACGAGTACGCGAGTGATCCCGAAGTGACCCGGCACCTCCGCTGGGGGCCGAGCGCCGCGCAGGAGACCCTCTCCTTTCTCCGGCACGCCATCGCCGGGGTCCGGACGGCCGACACCTCGCAGTTCCATCTCGCGGTTGTCGAGCGGAAGAGCGCCCGGGTGCGCGGGGGGCTCAGCCTGCTGGAGCGGGCGCCCGGCCTCGTGGAGATCGGCTACTGCTTCGCCCGTCCGGTCTGGGGGCTCGGCTACGCCACCGAGGCGGTCCGAAGCGCCGTTCGGTTCGCCGGGGTCCGCTTCCCGGGGGCCGACCTGTTCGGTCTGGTGACACCCGGCAACCCTGCCTCGGAGCGGGTTCTCCTCCGCGCCGGGTTCACGCCGGCTCTGGACGCTTCCCCCTACGCCACGTGGATGACGGGGGTGTGTTCCACCGCCCGCGTCTTCCGCCAGCGCAGCCGGCCGCCGGCTTGAAGGTTCCGGCCGCTGTCCGCCGGCCCGCCGTTCCCGGAACCCTGCGCCGGAGGGCGCCGCGATATCCGGACCGCGTTCCGGTGCGCCGCCGGCGCGTCCCGGCGGACACGCCCGGCAACCGGCTCCTCGAGCACGGGGCGCGATCCCTGACCAGCGGCGAACTGCTCGGCCTCGTGCTCGGGCCCGGTGGGGACGGCCTGGCCCGCCGCCTTCTCGACGATCTGGGCGGCGTGGCGCCGCTCAGCCAGGCGCCGCTGGGCCAATTGGCGCACCGGGCGGGGCTTTCGCCGGCGCGGCTCATCCGGCTGGCGGCGGCCCTCGAGCTGGGCCGCCGCGCCGGCTATCCCGGCGACGAGCACGTACCCTGCTTTCGCGGTCCCGCCGAGGTGGCGCGCTACCTCATCGCCCGCTTCGGGAACCGCGAAGTCGAGGAGTTCGGCATCCTGATGCTCGACAGCCGCGGTTGCCTGCGGCGGGCCGAGATCATCTCGCGCGGCTCGCTGACCGGCGCTCCGGTCCACCCCCGCGACCTGTTCCGGCTCGCGGCGGCCTACCAGGCGGTGTCACTGATCCTCTTCCACAATCACCCGTCCGGAGATCCCGAGCCCTCGGAAGCGGACCGGCAACTCACCCGGCGCCTGCAGGAAGCGGGAGCGATCATGGGGATCCCGGTGCTCGATCACGTGGTGATCGGAGCCGGAAAGTGGCACAGCTTCAGCGAAGCCGGCGAACTGTGAGCCGCTGTCAGGCTCGTTCTTCGCAGTCGCCGCACACCCCGTAGAGCTGGTGGCGGTGCCACACCAGCCGGTAGCCGTGCTCCGCCGCGATCTCCTCCTGCCGCCGCTCCACCTCCGCCGAGAGGAACTCGTCGATCCGGCCGCAGCGGACGCAGATGAGGTGGTCGTGGTGACCCCGGGAGAGGGCCGGCTCGAAGCGGGTCAGCCCGTCTTTCAGGTCGATCGAGGAGGCGATGTGCGCTTCGCAGAAGAGCCGGAGGGCGCGATACACGGTGGTACGGCCGATCGAGGCGTCCGCTTCCCGCACGTCGCTGTGCAGATCGTCGGCCGAGACGTGCCCGCCCATGCCGAGGAAACGGTCCAGAATGAGTTCGCGTTGGCGGGATTTCTTGAGCCCGCGTTCCCGCGTGAACTCCTCGAGGCGGCGGAACGCCTCCTCGCGCATCGAGGAGGCGCTCGGCGGAGTGGGGACGAACGTGCTCATGCGCGGAAGCGGCCGCCGGCGGCGGTCTTTTCGGTCCGGCAACCGGGCGAACCGCACTGGCAAGACTATCCGCTCCGGAGTCCCGGGACACCGGGGCCGGTCGCCGCGCTTCTAGAATCCGCCGCGCCCCTTGCGCGTCCTTTACCTCGACCTGTCCGCCGGTATCTCGGGGGACATGCTGCTCGGCGCGCTCGTGGACGTGGGAGTGCCGCCCGAGGTCCTCTCCGAGACCGTCGCCGCACTGCGCTCTCCCGTCTCGGTCTCGTTCGAGGAGGACTCGCGCGGCGGACTCCGCGGGATCAAGGCGCATGTGGAGGCGCCCGACGACCGCGGGCACCGCTACCTCCATGATTTCCTCGCCGTGCTGGACGGGAGCGGCCTCGGCGGCGATGTCCGGGAGCGGGCGGCTCTCCTCCTGCGGCGCATTTTCGAGGCGGAGGGCCAGATCCACGGCATGACCGCCGAGTCCGTGCACCTTCACGAACTCGGCTCCCTCGACACGCTCGTGGACATCGTGGGCGCGGTCGCCGGGGTCGCCCACCTCGCCCCGGACCGCGTCGTCGCGTCGGCCGTCAATCTCGGCAGCGGCTCGGTCGAGGCCGAGCACGGCACCCTCGAGATCCCCGCGCCGGCCACCGGGCTGCTGCTCCGCGGCGTTCCCACCTTCTCCGACGGGTCGGGCTTCGAGCGCACCACGCCGACCGGGGCGGTCCTGACCGGGCTCGCCGATTCCTTCGGCGGCTGGCCCGCGATGACCCCGGAACGCATCGGCTACGGCCTCGGCTCCGCGGACCCCCGGGAGGGACGCCCGAACGCGCTCCGGGCGGTGATCGGGACCGCACCCGACCGTCTCGGCAAGCTGGTGAGCGTCATCGAGGCGACGCTCGACGACCTGCAGCCCGAGATCGCGCCGCACCTGCTCGAGCGCCTGCTGGCGGCGGGCGCGCGGGACGCCTTCTTCACTCCTGTGCAAATGAAGAAGGGCCGGCCGGGGCTCGTGCTGACGGCGCTCGTGGATCCTCCCCGCCGGGAGGAGGTCGTGTCGGTGCTGTTCTCGGAGAGCACCACGCTGGGGGTCCGGATCACCGAGGCCGAGCGGGAAACGCTGGAGCGCCGGGTGGTCTCGGTCAAGACCCCCTGGGGAACGGTGGGGCTCAAGCTGGGGATGCGCGGCGGGGCGGTGGTGAACCGCGCTCCCGAGTTCGAGGACTGCCGCCGGGTCGCGGAGGAAGCCGGCGTCCCCCTGAAGGAGGTCTACCGGCAGGCGCTGGCGGCGCCGCTTCCCGACGCCGCCGGGCGCGGTTCCCGATGACCGACTCGCACGCCCACCTGGACATGCCGGCGTTCGGTCCCGATCGGGCGGCCGTGCTGGCCCGGGCCGCGCGCGCGGGGGTTTCCACGGTCGTTTCCATCGGCATGCTCGATGGTGAGGGCTCGTGGGCGGACACCTTTTCACTGGTAGACGCGCTCCATCCGGACGGGGCGGATCACGGAGATGCGGAAGCGCCGCAGCTCTTCACGACGCTCGGCTGTCATCCCCACGACGCCCGGCTGTTCGAGGAACTCGGGGCGGAGGAACGGCTCGCCGAACTCGCGCGCCGCCCGCGCCTGCTCGCCATCGGCGAAGTGGGGCTCGACTACCACTACGACCTGAGCCCGCGCGCCGAGCAGCGGGACGTGTTCCGCCGCCAGATCCGGATGGCCCGCGAGCTGGGACTGCCGGTCGTCGTACACCACCGCGACGCCGAGGACGACTTCCTCCGCATCGCGGACGAGGAGGACCTCGCCGGCTGCGGGGCCATCCTTCACTGCTTCACCGCGAGCGAACGGCTCGCCCGGGCGGGCTGGGAACGCGGTTTCCTGATCTCGTTCTCCGGGATTCTCACCTTCAGGAACGCGGAGGACCTCCGTCGCACCGCCGCGCTCGTGCCCCTCGACCACCTGCTGGTGGAAACCGACAGCCCCTATCTGGCGCCGGTGCCCCACCGGGGAAAGCGGGCCGAACCCGCCATGGTGGTCGAGACGGCCCGCGCTCTCGCTGCCGCGCGGTCGGCCGACCTCGGGGAAATCGAGGCGGCGACCGACGCCAACTTCCGTCGCTTTTTCTTCGGGACGGCGACGCCCCGGCCACCGGGATCCGCTGCGAATCCGGCACTCTCCGCGTGAGATAATCGTCGGCCGAATTCAGTAAATGCTGTCCGTTTCGAGTCCCGGGAGCCTGCTCTCCGAGTTGGAGGCCGAACTGGCTCCGGACCTCGCCGAGGTCGAACGCATTCTGGCCGCCCGGGTCGAGAGCGACCTCGAACTGGTGAAGCTGACCAGCCAGTACCTCTACCGGAGCGGCGGCAAGCGCCTCCGTCCGCTGCTGCTGCTCATCGCGGCGCGCGCCGCCGACGGGGTCAAGGGCCGAACGCATCCCAGCGCACCCTCCTACGGGGCGATGGTCGAGATCATGCACACCGCGACGCTGGTCCACGACGACATCGTCGACGAGGCCGATACGCGGCGCGGCCAGGCTTCGCTGAACAGCCTGCTGGGCAACGACCTCACCGTCCTGATCGGCGATTTCCTCTACATCCAGTCCATGGCGCTGGCGGTGGAGCAGCGAAACCCCCAGGTCGTCGCCACGATGTGCGACCTCACCATGCGCATGATCGAGGGCATGCTCCTCGAGAAGGCGCGGGGCGGGACGATCGGCCTGACCCGCGAGGAGCACCTGCGGATCCTGCGTCTCAAGACCGCGTACCTCTTCCACGGCTGCGGGAAGATGGGCGCAATGATGGTCGCGGCGCCCCCCGAGGTCGAGCGCGCGCTCGGCGATACCTGCATGAACCTCGGCATGGCGTTTCAGGTGGCGGACGACCTCTTCGACTTCACCGCGAGCGCCGCCATGGTGGGCAAACCCGTGCTCAGCGACCTCAAGGAAGGGCACCTGACGCTGCCGATCCTGCATGCCCTCGAGCGCGAACCCGAGGCCGTCCCGCTCGTCGAGGAAGTGCTCGACAGCGGCGAACTCACCCCCGGGCAGCAGGACGAGATCCTCGCGCTGGTCGAGCGCCAGGGAGGTCTCGACGAGGCGCGCCGGGTGGCGGAAGGCTTCGCGGCCGCCTCGCGGGAAGCCCTGGCGGCGGTGCCGCCTTCGTCCTACCGGGACGGCATGGAAGCGCTCGCCGAGTTCGTGATCTGGCGCGACCGTTGACAGGTCCGCCGCGATCCCGGCTCCCGTTTCCTCCCTACCGGCACCGCCCCGGACGGACGCCCCATCCGGAACGGCATCCCGACGGGCACCGCTTCTTCGAGCAGCTTCCGCCGGGCCTCCTCCCGGCGGACCAGGTCCCGCTGGCCACCCTCCCGGATGCCCGGCTGTTCCGGTACGGCGAAGAGCTGTTCCGCGCCCGCTACTGGTGGGAGGCCCACGCGGTGTGGGAGGAACTGTGGCGGGCGGCGCCCCGCGGAGAGGGCGGTGAGACGCCCGAGCGGGAGGCGCTGCGGGCGTTCATCCAGCTCGCCGCCGCCGCGCTCAGGCAGGAACTCGGGGGGCTTCGCGGAAGCCGGAAGCTGCTGGACGCCGCGCTTTCCGGCATGGAACGGGCCGGCGGCGCCCGAGCGGCGGGAGCATTGGCGCAGCGGTTCGAGGCGCTCCGGGCTCACGCCGGGCTAGCATGAGCCGTATGCCGCTCCCTGCCTCCGGCGACGAGGACATCGCGGTACTGGTCGTCGACGACGAGGCGGTGATCCGGCGGTCGCTCCGCCGCCGGCTTCGCTACGAGGGGTGGACCGTCTTCGAGGCGGCCTCGGGTCCGGACGCCCTCGCGGCGCTGGACCGCAATCCCTGCGATCTGGTCGTTCTGGACATCAAGATGCCGGGCATGGACGGGATGGAGGTCCTCCGGCGCATCCGCGCCGAGAAGCCCTCGGTGGCGGTGGTGATGCACACCGGCCACGGGGACATCGAGACCGCGGTGCGGGCGATCCAGGAGGGGGCGGCGCATTTTCTGGAGAAAGGCGGGGGAGGGGACATCGGCGCCTGTCTCCGGATGGCGATCGACAAGACGAGGACGCTCGAACGGAAGCGGCTCGAGAACGAGAACCGCCGCCTGGCCGCCGAGGTGGAAATGCACCGCAGCCGCGAGGGCGGCGGCCGGCAGCTGGTGGGGGAATCCCCGGCCCTCGCCGTCGTGCGGGAACGCATCGAGCGCGTTGCGCCGAGCGACGTCCGCGTGCTCATCACCGGCGAGTCCGGAACCGGCAAGGAAGTGGCCGCCCGGTTGATCCACCAGGCCAGCCGCCGGGCGTCCGGACCGTTCATCGAGGTCAACTGCGCGGCGATCCCCGAGGAACTCATCGAGAGCGAGCTGTTCGGCGCCGAACGCGGCTCCTATACGGGGGCGCACCGGCAGATGGTCGGCAAGTTCGAGCAGGCCGACGGGGGCACGCTCTTCCTCGACGAGGTCGGGGACATGAGCGCCCGGACGCAGGCCAAGGTGCTGCGCGCCCTCGAGGAGAACCGCATCACCCGGGTCGGCGGCTCGAAGTCGGTCGAAGTCGATGTCCGCGTGCTCTCGGCGACGAACCAGGACCTGGAGAAGGAGGGCTTCCGCAGCGACCTGCTCCACCGGCTGAACGTGATCCCGATCGAGATGCCGCCCCTGCGGGATCGTCCCGGAGACGTCCGGCTGCTGGTGGCTCACTTCGTGGAGCAACTCGAGGTGGGGGGACAGCCTCGCTCGTTCACCGGGGATGCGCTCGAACTCCTCGCCCGGCAACCGTTTCCCGGGAACGTTCGCGAACTGCGCAATCTGGTGGAGCGGATCCTGATCCTCAGTCCGGGAGAGGAGATCGGCGAAGCGGACGTGCGGGAGCACCTTTAGGCATCGTCGCCCGCCGGCCGCCGGGGGCATCGGGTTGTCCGGGCCGGTACAATTCGAAGTGGTTCGAGTCGTTCAGACGGTCGCCGGCTCCTCCGGGAGCGGGAGGAAAGTCCGAACTCCACAAGGCAGTGCGCTGGGTAACGCCCAGTCCGGGTGACCGGAAGGAAAGTGCCACAGAAAACAGACCGCCTCTCCCTCCGGGGAGCGGTAAGGGTGAAAAGGTGCGGTAAGAGCGCACCGCCCGGGCAGTGATGTCCGGGGCACGGTAAACCCCGCATGGAGCAAGACCAAATAGGGAAGCGCCGAAGGGCCGCCTGTCCGAGCTTCCGGGTAGGTCGCTCGACCCGTCGGGCAACCGCCGGGCTAGATGCATGACCGTCACCCCGTCGCGGGCGACCGCGCCGGGGAACAGAATTCGGCTTACGAGCGGCTCGGACCCAAGGAGCGCCGGTCTCCGGACCGGCATCGCCCGCGCGGGAGCGCCGGTGTTCACACCGGCATCGTCCGCGCGGCGGGCGGCACTCCCTCATCCATTTCGCCGCATGGCGCAGGACAACACGGGTATGGCGCAACGCCGTCCCCGCTCAGGTCCAGTCCACCGGGCCTCTCTGATCGGGAGAGTTTCGCGGCCTGCGGCCGCGATACCGCTCTGAAGAGCGGCGCTCCTGACCCGCACGGCGATCCTCCGTGATCCTCATTACCGGCGGCGCGGGTTTCATCGGCTCCGCGCTGGCTCGCGAGCGCGCCGCGGCCGGAGAGCGGGTCCGGGTTCTCGATGATTTCTCGACCGGCCGGCGCGACCGCGTCTCGGGGAACCCGCTGATCGAGGTTCGCGAGGGAGACATCCGGGACCCGGCCGCCGTTCGCGGCGCTCTTGAGGGCGTCGGCCGGGTAGCGCACCTGGCGGCGCTCGCCTCGGTCCCCCGCGCGGAGCTGGACCCGGAGGCCGCCGCCCGGGTGAATGTGGAAGGAACCCTCGTGGTGCTCGGCGAGTCCCGGCGGGCCGGCGTCTCCGCTCTGGCGTACGCCTCGTCCTGCTCCGTCTACGGCGACGCCGGTGAACGGCCGATCACGGAATCGGCGCCGCTGAAGCCCCGTTCGGTGTACGCCGTCACCAAGCTGGCCGGGGAACGCCACGTCCTGCTGCACCACCGCACCGGAGGGCCGCCAGCCATCGCGCTGCGCTTTTTCAACGTGTACGGGCCCGGCCAGCCGGCCGATTCCCCCTATTCCGGCGTCCTGGCGCGCTTCACGGCGCAGGCCCTCGCCGGCGAGCGGTCCGAAATCCACGGGGACGGCGGCCAGACCCGGGATTTCGTCTTCGTCGCCGACGTTGTGGACGCTCTGGTTCTCGCCCTCGAAGGAGCCTCCGGCGGGCCCGGAGGTCAGGTCTTCAACGTCGGAACGGGGCGCTCGGTGTCGGTGCGCGAAATCTGGCGCCTGGTGGCGGACGCGGCCGGACCGGCGCTGACTCCGACCTTCGGGCCGGTTCGGGCCGGCGACATGCGGCATGCCGCGGCGGATATCCGCCAGGCGGCCGAGCTCCTCGGTTTCAGGGCTCGGGTACCCCTGCGGGAAGGGGTTTCACGACTCCTGCGCCCGGCCGCGGGGAACCCGGCGGACGCTTCGGCCGTTCAGGGCATCTAGTGCCCGCTGTGGCATACTGAAGAATTCCGGCGTGCGCCAAGCTCCCCATTTCGCCTCGGCGACCGCGGTGATCGGCGGTCTTCTCGGGGGAATCGTCCTTTTCGGGGCGGGCGTCCTGAAGTCCTGGAACGGCCCGCTGCCGGAGGCGCCCGGGATGCCGGCGGCAGCGGCCGCCACGGTCCCGGACGGGCCCCAGGTGGGACTCTTCTCCGTGCCCGACCGGTTCGCGCGCGGGGACTCGCTGTCCGACGTGCTGGTGCGAAACGGCCTGACCCACCGGGAAGTGGGCTCGGTCAGCGCGGCCCTGACGACGGTCGCGAACGTCCGGCGCCTCAAGGTCGGACAGACCGTCTGGCTGCACCGGGACGAGCGGGGCGACCTCGCCCGGATCGAGCTGCCGCTCGACGATTTCCGCGAGGTGGCGGTCTTCCGCGCCGGCACGTCATGGGACGCGCGCGAGTTCAGCAGGGAGCCGCTCGATCGCCGGACGGTGGTTCAGGGAGAGGTGGACAGCAGTCTCTATGAGAGCCTGGTCCGCGCGGGCGAACGGGCTGACCTGGCGGGCCGGATCGCCAGGGTCCTCGAGTACGACATCGACTTCCACCGCGACACGCGGGCCGGAGACAGCTACTCGGTGGTCGTGGACAAGCGCTACGACGATGCGGGTGACTGGAAGGACTACGGCGAGGTTCACGGCGTTCGCTACCTCAACGCCGGCCGGCCCATCTATGCGTTCCGCTTCGAGCTGCCGTCCGGTGAATCCGGCTACTACGACTACGACGGGAACTCCATCCAGCGCACCTTTCTGATGAGTCCGGTGGAATACACGCGGATCTCGGGGGTCTTTACCAGCCGCAGGCTCCACCCGATCCACCGGGTGTACCGGCCGCACTACGGGGTCGATTACGTGGCGCCCCTGGGGACGCCGGTCAGATCGACCGCCGACGGGGTGGTCACGGATGCCGGCAGGCGGGGCCCGAACGGCATCATGGTCACGCTGCGCCACGCGGGGGGCTACATGACGAAGTACCTCCATCTCTCGGGGTTTCCACCCGAAATCCGTCCCGGGCGCCGCGTGAGCCAGCGGGATGTCATCGGCTTCGTGGGCTCCACGGGCGTCTCGACGGGCGCCCACCTCGACTATCGGCTCTATCGCCACGGGAAGCCCCTGAATCCGCGCACCCACGTCCTTCCCCCAGGCCCTCCCATCCCGGCGGAGCACCTGGCCCTTTTCGAGGCGTGGCGGGACGAACTCATGGGCTCCTTCGAGCGGCCCGCCCGGCGGCCGCCCGCGCGGACCCCGGTGACCGTCGTCGGCGGGACCGAGGGTTGCTGATCCGTTCGGCCCTCCGGCACCGCCGTTCCTGCCTCCCTCCAGGCTCTCCGAGGGCAATGCGATCTTGATGCGCGACAACGCTGGCTGACGCTCTTGGTCAACTTGAGTTGACGCCGGGACCCCTCAGCCGGGGTCGCGAAGCGCAGTCCGGCGGCCGGACCGCGGTGCCGGTCTTCTTCGAGCAGCGCTAACTCATTGATTCAAGGGTGATCCCTGTGCGGAGGGCGAAGGTCCCGGGTGCCGGCGGGAGGCGCGGAGGGGCGGCGCGCGGAACTGGCCCGTCCGTTGCGGAACAACGTGCTCCCGACGCTTCACGTCAACACAAGGAGAACCACATGACCCAGTTCCGCGTCCCTTTTCTGGCCCTGGTCGCCCTCGTCGCTTCGGCGATGCTCGGGGTCTCCGCCATGCAGCCGGAGGAGCCCATCAACATCAACACCGCCACCGCGGAGGAACTCACCGCGTTGCCCCGGATTGGCGACGTGACGGCGGCGCGCATCGTCGAATGGCGCGAAGAGAACGGCCCCTTCGCCTCGACCGAGGAACTCATGAACGTTCAGGGCATCGGCGAGCGCGTCTACGAGCGGATCCGGCCCCACGTGACGGTCGGCGACGCGGACCGGCGCGGTGGCCCGGATGCGGTTCCCGAAGCGGCCTGACCGCCGCCTTCCGGTTCCCGGCGCCGTGGCCGGGCGGCCGCGGTCGCGGGGCTTCAGCCTCGTCGAGCTGCTGGTGGCGCTCGCCCTGCTCCTGGTGATGGCGGGGACGGCCATTCCGCCGCTCGCCGGGCATCTGCGGACGGAGCGCGTTCGGGGGGCGGCCCTCGCCATGCGCTCGCTGCTCCAGAAAGCGCGGGCGGAAGCGGCTTCCCGCGCCGCGAATGTCGCGGTCGTCTTCGATCCACCCCTCGGCGGGCACGACATCGAGGTTCCCGGGCCGGCCGACTCACCCGTGGTGGCCCTGGTCCTGGACACCAACCACAACGGCGTTCGGCGGGCCGAGATCGCGAGCGGCGACGAGCGCCTGTTGGAGAATCCCTGGAGGTTCGGGGCGCGTTTCCCCGGCGTCGTGTGGGGAGCCCCCGCCGGAGAAGCGGGTGCGGCCGCGATCCCCGGTCACGAGGTCGGGGTCGCCGGCATGATCTCGTTCTCGCCCCTCGGCGGCTCCGGCTCGGGACGCATCACGGTGAGCGGCGAGGGCAGTGTCTTCGCGATCGTGATTCACGGCGGCAGCTCCCGTATCCGGGTCGAGCGCCATGCCGGCGGCCGCTGGATTCCGATGTGACGGCTCATTCCGCTTCTGTTCGCCGGGTGGTCCGTTCTGCTCGCCCGACACTGTTAGCATGAGGTGAAGTCGTCGGCGCCATGGCCATTCTCCTTTCACGGACGCTCGCCGCGTTTCGCGAGGCCGGAGTGCCCGAGGAAATTGCTGAGGCCGCCGCGCGAGAGCCTTACGACCTCATTCGCGACCTTGGGGACCGGATCACCCGCCTGGAACTCAGAGTTACCCGTGTCGAGGTCAAACTGAACGTGTTGCTGACGATCAACGTGGCGATCCTGCTGTTGCTCTTGCGCGACGCCCTGTCTGGCCAGTAGGCGAACCCCCGCTGGGCCGCCGGGGCGAGCGGCGGCGACCGACGGTCGGCGGGAACCGGCCGGATCAGCCGTCCACGCGCGTCAGCGCCCTGTCCGCCACTTCCAGCCGCGGCCAGTCGGCCAGGCGGCGGAAGTCGTCCTCACCGACCGAGACGAGCACCGGGGAGCGGCCGTACATCTCCAGTCCCACGACGCAGGCGAGGGCGAGAAAGGCGTCCACTCCGCAGGTAATCAGCGCCGCCGGCGCGGTTTCCCGCCGGATGGCCTCCAGGAGAACGGCCGTGGTGGTGGAGGACCCGCGGGTCGCCGGAAGGACGAGCGCCGTTCCCGCCGCCGTCGCGCCCGCCAGGGGGTGGTGCGTATCGGTGATCCGGCCCGACGCGGCGTCGTATCCGCCCCAGAAGCTGAGCGGCTGGGTCGCGTAGAGAACGGCGCCCGAGGCGTTGCCGGCGACGACCACCTGTCCGTGAAGGCGCGCGCCGCCGTCGGACACCGTCATGGGTCCCAGGGTCCCGGTTCGCGGACCACGCGCCCCCGGCGGGCCGACTCCACGCACTCGGCAAGGCTGCCGAAGGCGACCGCCGACCCGAGGAGGCCCGGCGAGTACCACGCGTACTTGGCCGAGTTCGTCATGAGGCGGCGGGTGGTCCCGGGGGTCATCGGGGTCGCCAGGACGCAGGTGTCCACCATCAGCCGGCCCCCGAAGGCGTGAAGCGGCTCGAGCAGTCCGGCGCGTTCCGCGAGGTCCCGCACCGCCCGGCTCGTGGTCACCACCAGTTCGCACCCGCCTTCGTCGGGGAGGGCCCGTTCCGGACCCCGCTCGCGGAGCAGGGCGGCGAGCTTTCCGAACTCGGCGAACGAGAAGTGCGGGCTCCCCAGCACCACCATGTCCAGGGTGCCCTCGGCGTGGGTCGTCAGCTCCCGGCGCGCCGCCCGCAGTTCCGGGAGGCCGACGTCGAGGATCGCGGCCGGTTCCCGGCCGCCGAGCGCGTCCGCGAGGGTGGGAGCCTCCGGGGTCACTCCGGGAATGTGAAAGAGGGCGACCGCTCCGGAGGAAGCCGCCGCCGCTCCGAGAGCCTTGAGCTGGTCCTCTTCCGGGATGACCGGAAGCCCGGAGATCGCGACCGGGTCGTCCTCGGCGAAGGGGCCCAGCAGGTGTCCGAGAACGGGGTAGAAGTCGTCCGCGGCCGCGAGTTCCTCGGGAACGTCCCGCAGGCGCAGAACGCGGGTGGCCAGGCGGTTCTCGTCGAGGTGGAGGCCCACCGCGGGCGCCCGGCCGGTGATCGCGCAGCAGATGTCCAGGAGGTCGGGGTAGCGCTCGGTGCGCGCCCCGATGACCGAATTGGCGAAAGCGACGGCGTTCGACTCGCCCCACGCGATCTGCTGCCCGAACCTCGGCGTCTGGCGGCCCTGGTAGGGCGCACAGGTCCAGGTGGGAATCGTCCCCATCGAGTCGTAGGCCCGCATCTGACGTGCGGACTTCTCCGCCCACTCGGGGGGAACCGACCATTCCTGCCAGTGGAACTCGTCCAGTCCGCTCACGTTGAGCGTCGAGGGGACCCGCACCCGCGCGCCGAGGCCGGCGAGGCGCTCGGCGAACTCGAGGCCGGCGTCCCCGACGTAGATCGTGCTGTCGATGTGCGCGGCCTCGATGTCCAGCATCGACTCGGCGCCGCGGACCTCCGCCATCCGCGCCAGGATGCGCATCGCCAGCTTCGGCGCCTCGCCCTCCTCGCCCGCGAGCAGCGCGCGGTCGAACGCGCTGAGCCGGACGGCGCCCGACTCCCCGCTCATGGGAAAGAAACTGCCGGTGTTCCGGTCAGTCGCGATTCGAGGCGGCGCTGGCGCGCTTCCAAACGAACCGGTTGATCGCCAGACAGAGGAGGATCAGCAGGCCGACCTGGAAGACCACCGTTCCGGCGGTGAACTCGCCGAAGGGGTCCCAGCCGCCCTCGACGGATGCCGCCTGCCACATCCACCACGCCACCAGCGCCACGAACTCGATGGGGATGATCCAGGTGATGAGCCGCTCGAACCAGGCGCCGACGCGCCACTCCTCTTCGGGCCCCAGCAGGTGCTCCTCGCGGAACTTGCGCGCGCCCCGGCGGATCACGGTGATCGCGACGAAGAGTCCGGAGACCATCAGCGCGACTCCCCAGGCCCAGTCCTGGTTGCGGAAGAAGCCGAGCGCGAATGCGGAAGGCAGCCCCATCACGAAGGCGACCGCCGCCACCATGGGGACGGAACGGCGGCGCTCGACACCGAGGTCCATCACCATCCGGTTCACCAGTTCGAGCTGGGTGATGAGCGAGGAGATGGCGGCGCAGCAGAGCGTGAGGAAAAAGAGCGGCAGGAGGACGCTGCCGCCGGGCATGTCGACGAACAACCGCGGCAGCCAGATGAAGGTCAACCCCTCGTTGCCAGCGCCGAGGGCCGCCTCGCGGTCGGCAGAGGTGCTGAGCGCGAAGACGGTGCAAATCACCGCGATCCCGGCGAGCAGCGACGCGAAGTTGTTGGCCAACACCGCGGTGATGCCGGTCTTGACGAATCCCTGGCCCTCGGCCACGTAGGCCCCGAGGACGGTGATGAGACCCCAGCCGGCGCCCGTGCTCCAGGCGGTTTGGGTCAGCGCCGCGAGCCAGATCCGGTAATCGCCGAGATTGCCCACGTCGGGCACGAACAGGAAACGGAGCCCCTCGGCGGCGCCCGGGAGCGTCACCGCGCGAACGGCGGCGACCGCCAGCAGGATGAAGAGCGTGGGGATCAGGTAGCGGTTCACCCGCTCGATCCCGGCGGCGACCCCCCGATAGATGATGAACGACGCGATCACGAGCGCGAGCCCGTGGAAAAGCACCGGCTGGCTGGAACCGCTGGTGAAGTTGTCCCAAAACGCCTGCGGGTCGGCCCCGCCCAGTTCCCCGAGCGACGAGCTGACCAGGTACTTCAGGCACCACCCGGTGACCACCGTGTAGTAGAAGGTGATGAAGGTGGTGACCAGCCCGATGAAGATCCCCATCCAGTTGTGGCGTCCGCCGGTCGCGACCCCGATGGCGGCGGCCGGCCCCCGGCGCGAACTCTTCCCCAGCGCGAACTCGGCCAGCACCAGCGGAATCGCCCACAGGAACAGGAAGATCACCCACGGGATCAGGAACTCGCCGCCGCCGTTCTGCGCCGCGATCCGCGGGAAGCGCCAGATGTTTCCGGTGCCGACCGCCATTCCGATCGTCGCCAGGAGCACGCCCCAGCGCGAGGTGAACCGTTCGGTGGTGTGGTGCATGTGCGACCTCGGGTTGACTCGGCCCTATCCCGCGTCCTGAAGCCGCATCGGCTGGCCGAGCCCGCGCTTTCGCGCCTCGTCGTAGACGAAGGCGGCGCAGGCGACGTCCTCGATGGCCACGCCGACCGACTTGAACAGGGTGATGTCGTCCGCGGACTCCCGGCCGGCGATCCGGCCCGCCACGATGTCGCCGAGCTCCGCGTGGATCCGGTCCTCGGGGAAGACGCCGTCCCGGATGGCCGCCATGATGTCGCCGGCTTCGCCGAGGACCTGCTCGCGGAAGTCGAGGACGACGCGGCACCGTGAGAACGCGGCCGCTTCGATCTCCCGCTTCACGGGGGCGTTGGCCCCCACCGAGTTCACGTGCATCCCGGCCTCGAGCCAGTCGGCGAGGATGACCGGTTCCTTCGCGGTAGTGGCCGCGCAGACCACGTCGAGGCCCCGGACCGCGGCTTCGGCGCTTCCCACCGGTTGCGCGTCGAGGCCCTCCGCGGTGAGCGCCGCCGCGTACTGGACCGCTGCATCGGGGAACACGTCGAAGATGCGCACGGTGCGGATGTCCCGCACCTCGCGCACCGCCGCCACCTGGTTCCGGCCCTGGAAACCGGCCCCGATGAGGCCGACCGACGCGGCGTCGGCCCGGGCCAGATGCCGGGTCGCCACCCCGCTGGCGGCGCCGGTCCGGGTTCCGGTGATGTGGGTCCCCGGCATGACCGAACGGAGCGCTCCGGTTTCGGTGTCGAAGTAGAGGAGCGCGAAGTAGGTGTCTTCGGGCGCCCGCTTCCCGGGAGTTCCGGTCAGGGTCTTGAGGCCGAAGCCGCCCATGTCCGGGATCACCGCCGCCATGATCCGGAAGTTCCCGGCGACCCCGGTGAGGGGCATCACGAGGCGCGGCGCGAGCTGGGTCCGTCCCTCCGCGTGGAGCCGGAACGACTCTTCGAGAAGCCTCACGGCCTCCTTCATCGAGAGGATCTCCGCGACCTCCCGCTCCGTGAGAATGAGTGCCACGGCGCGCGAGTGTATCGAGGGACGGCCTTGGTCAGCCCTTGGAGAAGACGGCCCGCAGCACATGGCGGGCGATTTCGGGGTTCTTCCGCAGCCGGCGCAAGGAATAGGGCATCCAGTCGGGGCCGAACGGCACCCCCACCCGCACCCGGTGGCCGGCCTGCTTCACGTTCTCCCGAAGGCGGGGCCGGACCCCGTGAAGCATCTGGAACTCGTAGTCCGCGGCCGAGAGTCCGAGTTCCTGAACGATTCCGGAGGCCTCGGCGATGAGCCACTCGTCGTGGGTGGCGATGCCGACGGTGCACCCGGCGGACAGCAGGACGCGGAGGATGGCCACGTAGTGATCGCGGATCTCCTGCGGATCGGTATAGGCGATCTCCGGGGGCTCCAGGTAGACGCCCTTGCAGACGCGGACGTTCGCCTTCACCTTGGCGAGTTCCCGGGCGTCGTCGAGGCTCCGGCGCATCCGGGCCTGGAGGACCACCCCGAAGTTCGGATAGTCGGGATGGAGTTCGCGATGCAGGCCGAGCGTCGCGTCGATCCGCGGGCTGTCCTCCATGTCCATGCGCAGGAAGGTGCCGCCGCGCTTCGCCGCGTGCTCCAGCAGGGAACGGATCTGGTCGCGGCAGAAGTCGCGGTCGATCATGAGGCCGAGCTGCGTCACCTTCACGTGGACATAGGCCGCAAGTCGCCGCTCGTGGACCTCGTCGAGGAGCTGCCGGTACACCTCGGTGGCCCCCTCCGCCTCGGCGCGGTCGGTGACGAACTCGCCGAGCTGGCTTGTCGCCACCAGGTAGCCCTGGCGGTTCAGCGCCTCGGCCTCGCGGACGAGATCCGCGACGGTCTCGCCCGCGATGTACGGCCGGGCGAACGGCTCGACGACCGCCCTCGGCAGGAGCGGCAGGGCGCCGGCGATGGCCCGGTTCAGCAGGCTCATGGTGGTGCCCGTCCGCCGGGCGGCTAGAGCTCGAAGTGGGCCAGGATGCGGTCGAGCGCCTCCTCGGTGGCCCGGTCGAGCAGGGCGGCGGGTGCGCGAATGCCCGTATGGGCGATCGCTCCCCTCCTCCGGAGCATTTCCTTGCGGATGGCCATTCCGATGCCTTCCTGGAACTCGAACCGCATCACCGGCGCGTACTGGTAGAAGGCCGCCGCCGCCCCGTCGCGGTCACCGGCGTCCCAGCGCGAGACGACCGCCACCAGCAGCTTGGGATAGGCGAAACCGGTCATGGCGCCGGTGGCGCCGGAGATGAGCTCCTCGATGAGGTAGGCGCCCCCGAGGCCGCCGAAGATCCCGATGTCGAGCCCCTCAGTGCGTTCCCGGATCCGCGCCGCCTTGTAAGGGGTGGGCGCGTCCTCGAGCTTGATCGTGCGCGCCGAGGGGATCTCCCGGCAGATGCGCGCGAGGAGATCGGGTTCCATGTGGAAGCCCGAGATCGGCGGGAAGTCCTGGATCACGACGGGGATCGAGATCGTTTCGGCGATCCGGGCGAAGTGCCGGAAGATCGCCTCGGAGTTGCACTTCGGAGCGCGGGGCGGGGAAACCATGACCCCGGCGGCGCCGGCGCGTTCGGCGGCGCGGCAGCGCTCGAGGCAGACGTCGAGCCCCGGCCCGGTGGCGCCCACGATCACCGGCGCCCGGCCGTCCGCGTGGGCCATGCTGGCGTCGAGAATCTCATCGCGTTCCCGGTCGGAGATCCGTGCGACCTCGCTCGTCACCCCGAGGGCGGTGAAGCCGGAAACGCCGTCCTCGAGGAACAGGTCGATCACGCGGCCGAGACTCGGAGAATCGAAGCTCCCGTCCGGAGCGAAGGGGGTCGGAAGGACCGAATAGACGCCTTGCATGCCGCGATTCTCGCACAGGGGGACCGCTCGTCTGGTACAAGACGGCGCATGAAATTGCGCCTTCTGTCCGCCGGCGAAGTTCGGGCCGCCATGCCCATGGCCGAGGCGATCCGGGCCGTCCGGCAGGCCTTCGTGGAGCTCTCCGCCGGACGGGCCACGATGCCCGTTCGGGCTCGCGTGGACGTGCCGAGCCGATCCGGGATCAGCCTCTACATGCCGGGTTATCTGGCTGGCGCCCACCAGCTCGCCACCAAGATCGTCGGGATCTTCCCCGGGAACCTGACCCGCACCCCGCCGCTTCCCACGATCAACGCGCTGGTGGTGGTGCTCGACCCCGACACCGGGATGCCCGCCGGAGCGATGCACGGCGGAGTGCTCACCGCGATCCGTACCGGCGCGGCTTCGGGGGTGGCGACCGAGGAGCTCGCGCGCGACGACGTCCGGACCGCGGGCGTGCTCGGCGCCGGAGTCCAGGCGCGTACCCAGCTCGAGGCCATGGTCACGGCGCGCCCCGGGATCGAGAGCGCGACCGTGTTCGATCCCCGCACCGCGGTGGCGCAGGCGTTCGCTGCGGACATGACCGAGGCGCTCGGCATTCCGGTGCGCGCTGCCCCGTCCGCCGACGCGGTGGTCGCCGGGTCGGAGGTGATCGCCGAGGCGACCACCTCCGACACCCCGGTCTTCTCCGACAGCGCGCTCCGGGACGACGCGCACCTGAACGCGATCGGCTCCTTCACGCCCGACATGCAGATCATTCCGGAAGCGACCGTCGTCCGTTCCGCGGTGGTGGTGGATCATCGGGAATCCTGCTGGGAAGAGACCGGCGACCTGATCCAGCCCCGTGACCGGGGCGCAATCACCGAGGACCACATCCTGGCGGAGATCGGGGAGATCTCCGCCGGCACCGCCCCCCGTCCCGAACACGGCCCCACGCTCTTCAAGACGGTCGGCACCGCCGTCCAGGACGTCGCGGTCGGCGCGGCCGCCCTCGCCCGCTCCGAGGAACACGGCCTCGGCACCGTGGTGGAGCTGTAGGAGAAGGGCCACCAACCTTCGACCGGCGCCGTGACGCGCCGGCTTGGAACGCCGGCCTCCGGCCGGCACGCGGCCCGCAGGGCCGCAGGCGGTTCGGCGCTGCCGTGCGGGATGGCGCATTCCGCGCGGAACGCTCGGGTCCCCGGCCGGGGAGAACGGACCGCCCACCTCCACTCCGCCCGCCGGAGAACGAATGGATACAATGCGGACTGTGTCCAAACTCCATATCACGTCCGTAGAGAGTCCGTATGACGACCCTCGGGTCGCTCCCCTGGCGGCTTCGGCCCTGAGTCGGGCGGAAGCGATGGGACTCGGCCCCTCCGCGGCCGTCCAGCTCGACAGCGGAGCGATGGACGCGCTCGAGGCCCGCTTGGCCGAGGCCGGAATCGCCCGTCTGGTCCGGCGTCCGGCCGGCGCGGATCCGGCCGAGACTGCCGGATGGCTGAGAGCCCTTCACGAAGCCCTCGCCGGCTCCCCCGTACCGCGCACCGAGTGGCCGGCGCTGTCCCGATCCCTGGGCCTCGACCTGCTCTCGCGGCTCCTGGGTATCTCCCACTCCAGCGCCCGCCGCTACCTGTCGGGGGCGCGAAAGACGCCGGACGAGATCGCCGCCCGGCTCCACTTTCTCGCCCTGGTGGCCGGGGATCTCGCGGGGGCCTACAACGAGATCGGGGTCCGGCGCTGGTTCGATCGCAAGCGGACCGCGCTCGGCGGGAAAGCCCCGGCGCAAGTTCTCGCGGGCGACTGGACGCCCGAGGACGACGGCGCGGAGCGGGTACGGGAACTCGCGGCGGCGCTCGGCTTCTCCCCCGCGACGTGATCGCGTTCCGCCACGCCGATCCCCGCTTCCCGTTCCTGCGCGAGTCGGCCGGAACGACCGCAGGACGCTGGAACCGCTCGGGGGAACTCGCGCACTGCTTTTCGGATACGCCCGACGGCGCCTGGGCCGAGTTCCTCCGGCACGAGGAGATCACCGACCCGGAGGATTTCTCCGACATCCGCCGGGCGCTCTGGGCAGTTGAGGTAGGCGATCCGCCGCCGGCCCGACCCCGGCTCGCAACCGACACCCTGACGGGCGGCCGGAGCACCTGGGCGGCCTGTCAGCGGGAGGCGGCCCGTCTTCGGGGGGCTGGAGAGGCCGGCTTGACCGCCCCCTCCGCAGCGCTCGCTCCGGGCGGCGCCCACGGATTCCGGGTCGAAGGCGGCCAGCGGCCGGGTCCCCCGCGTGACGGCGTGACGATCGTGTTTTTCGGGGCCAGGCCCGATCTCGTCGGCTGGCAAGCCGCCGCAGCGGGCCGTCCGGACGCCGAACTGCTACGCCGGGTGCGTCACTTCTGACGTCAACCCGGCGGATCCGCTCGCTGCCTCACCGCCCTACCTCGACCGCGAGGTATCGGAACTGCTTGTTGTTTCTTCCCGGCGCCTCTCTGATGGGGGGACCGTAGTTTCTCCATTCGCAGCGATATGAGTCCGTGAGGACGAGCGGATCTTCCCGACCTCGCGTTGATCCCGGGCTCGCTGTCTCGGACCAAGCCATCGCGCCGGAGAGCGGACGGCCACGATGGAGTCGGAAGGCGGCGTCGATGGTCTTCCTCGTAGGCGGCTTCCAGAAAAGTGGGTCGTTGGTGAGCAGAACGGCCATCCCGCGCCGCGCGAGTGCGGACTTTAGGACCACCTGTTCCAACCTCACGAGGTCTTTCAGGAAGTCATATCGACTCAGGTCCTGTGCGCCCTGTTCGCGGATCACGAACAGTTCGCCGCTGACATTGATCTCGAGTGCCTTCGTGAAGTACTTCAACTCAATCGCGACTTTGTCCCGTGGCAGCCATAGGTCGAGATACATCCGTTTTCTGCTCCTGGGGAGGGGCGGGAACTCCAGCCGGACCTCCCGTTCCGTCTTCTTCCGGATCTCCCACGCCAGCGCGAACTGGAAGTCCGCCTCGGAGCAGAACAGGGGCCGCTTCTCGGCCAAGCCCTCAAGCAGTGCGTGGATGTCGAACGGCCTCACAGATACCCCGCCGGGATCGCCGTGACGTCCTCGGTGAGCGGCACGTCCCTCTCCCGGAGACAGACCACCGCCCCCGGCCCGCGCTCCCGGTCCAGCTTTCCGATCGCTCTGAAATGCGCCGCCGCGGACCGGCCGGGCGATGCGGTCTTCTTGAACTCGACCGGATGGAGGCGGTGATCGCGTTCGATCAGCAGGTCCACCTCGCGCTGGTCGCGGTCTCGGTAGAACCAGAAATGCGCCTCCCGGCCGTGATGCCAGTAACTCTTGAGGATCTCGGCGAACATCCAGGTCTCGAGAATCGCGCCGGACATGGCTCCCGCCTCAAGCGTCTCGGGTGAGGACCAGCGCGTGAGATAAGCGCACAACCCGGTGTCCAGGAAATAAAGCTTCGGCGTCTTGACGAGCCGTTTGGTGACGTTCGTGTGGTACGGCTGCAGGAGATGGATCAGGCCGGAGGTCTCAAGGACCGAGAGCCAGGTCTTCACGGTCTTCTGGTCCACTCCGACGTCGCGCGCCAGGTCCGCGTGGTTGACGAGCTGGCCGGTGCGGGCCGCGGCCGCGCGCAGCAGCCGGGTGAAGGCCGTTTCATCGCCCACCCGGGCGAGGTCGCGGACATCCCGCTGGACATACGTCTGGAGGTAGGAGCGGTAGAAGTCATCGCGCAGTTCGGCGCCCGCGAGGACGGCGCCCGGGAACGCACCGACCCAGATGCGGCGGTACAGATCCATCAGTCCGCCGGCCTGCGTACCGGAGGCGCGGGCGTCCGCGATCCACTCCGCAGTCGGAAGGAAGGGCGCGGCACGGTCGGCCCGTCCGTCCGCTTCCGCCTGCGAGAAACCCAGGAGGTCCAGGATTGCCACGCGGCCGGCGAGCGTCTCCGAGACGCCCCGCATGAGATGGAACTTCTGCGAACCGGTCAGCCAGTACATGCCCGGGCGGCGCGCGCGGTCCACCTCCAGTTTGAGGCGGCTGAACAACTGCGGGGCGTACTGCACCTCGTCGATCGTGGCCGGCGGCGGATGAGCCTGGAGGAAGAGCGCCGGATCGTTCTGCGCGAGATCCCGCTGGTCGAGATCGTCGAGCGACACGTAGCGCCGTTCGCCCGAGCCGCAATGCTCCAGCAGGGTCGTCTTGCCGACCTGCCGCGGCCCCGTCAACAACACGACGGGGAACATCCCGGAGACCCGTTCGATGGCGCTTGCCAGCGTTCGCTGCTTGTACATGGGGTTCCGGCAGATATGGAGAGTCACTCCATATTAGCCGATTCCGGGCCTGCGCCGAAGCGCGTGTCCGGTCGCGGTTCGCTACCGAACCCGGCGGACCGGGTTCTCCAGCCGCCCGATCGCTTCCACCTCGGCGCCCACCGTGTCGCCGTCCTCGATGACCATCGCTCCCGGCGTTCCGGTCAGCAGGATGTCGCCCGCCTTCCAGGTCATGTCCTCCGAGAAGAAGGAGATGAGCTTCTCCGGCGGGTGGGTCATCGCCTCGACGCGAGCGCTCCGGGCCCGCTCTCCGTTCAGCAGGGTCGACGTCCGGACCGCCGGGAGCGATTCGCGCGTCGCGACCTCGTCGGGGGTGACGAGGCAGGGGCCGAGGCTCAGGAAGGTGTCGAAGCTCTTCGCCCGGGTCAGGAACCGCGGGTTCTGCCGGAGGATGTCCTCGGCGGTCATGTCCACCGCCAGCGTGCAGGCGCCGATCGCCGACCACGCGTCTTCCGGCGCGATGTCCTGCCCCGACCGGCCGAGGACGATCACCAGTTCGCCCTCTCCGGTGACCCGCCGCGAGGCCCGCGGCAAGCGGACCGTGTCGCCCGGGCCGATGATGGTGGCGTTCGGCCGCATGAATCCGACGGGCGTCGGCGTCGTCTTCGCGTCGAGGTCGGCGGCGTGGGCGCTGTAGTTGAGTCCGATGCACCAGATCTTGGGGGGACGCACCAGGGGCGCCAGCAGGTCCGCGTCCTCCAGCCGGAGTCCGCCGGAGGCGTCCGTCCCCGCGGCGGCAGCGGCGAGCGCCGGGAGCCGGCCGCTCTGCACCACCTCGTCGAGGTCCCCGGGGTCGGCCGGGGCGAGCTCGGGGGCCAGGGCCCGGATCGGCACCAGCCGGCCCCCGATGAGGACTCCGGCCTCCGCTCCGGAGGGAGTGGCGTATCGGTAAAGGCGCATCCGGCGAGAATACGCGGAAGCCGTGCGGATCCCACTCGACTACGGAGAGACCGGGCTCGACCTCGCGCTCCCCGCCGCCGCCGAAGAACGAACGACCGTCATCCGGCCCCGTTTCCCCGCTCCGGTTCCGTCCGCGGAGGCGGCGATCGTGCGGGCGCTCCGGGCGCCGGACGCCGGCCCGCCGCTCGCGGAGCGCGTCCCGGCGGGCGCCACGGTGGCCATCTCGGTGTGCGATCCCACCCGCGCGCAGCCCCGGGTGCCGATGCTGCGGGCCATCCTCGAAGAGATCCCGACCCCTCCGGAACGGGTGACGCTGCTGGTCGCCACCGGCACCCACCGGCCCGCGACGCCCGCCGAGCTCGAGGCCATGTTCGGAAGCGAACTGCTCGCGGCCTGCGAGGTCGTGAACCACCGCTGCCGGGACGCGTCCGAACTCGTCCGGCTTCCGGACACCGAAGCCGGCGTTCCGGTGCTGCTCAACCGCCGCTTCCTCGAAGCCGACGTCCGGATCACCACCGGCTTCGTCGAACCGCACTTCTTCGCCGGCTTCTCCGGCGGGCCGAAGATGGTGGCGCCCGGACTCGCCGGCATGGAGACGATCCTGGTGCTCCACGACGAGGCGCGCATCGGCCACCCGAGCGCGGTCTTCGGGATCACCGAGGGCAATCCCGTCCACGACGACGTGCGGGCGATTGCGCGCCAGGTCGGCGTGGACTTCGGGCTCGACGTGCTGCTCGACGGCGACAAGCGGATCACCGGGGTCTTCGGCGGCGACCTGCTCGAAGAGCACGCCCGGGCGTGCGTCCGATCCCACGAAGAAGCGATGTGTCCGGTGGATCAGCCGTTCGAGGTCGTGGTGGCCACGAACTCCGGCTACCCGCTCGACCAGAACCTCTACCAGGCCGTCAAGGGGATGTCCGCCGCGGAACGGATCGTCCGGACTGGCGGGACGATTCTCTGCGCCGCCGAGTGCCGGGACGGCATTCCGGACGAAGGGGCCTACGCCCGGGCGCTCCGGGCGGGCGGCACCCTGGCCGAAGTCCGGGCGGCGCTCGCCGCCGCCCCGGTCCGGCGTCCGGACGACTGGCAGATCCAGGTGCACTGCCGCATCCTGGAGCGGGCGAGCGTAGGGCTCTATTCGTCGCTCTCCGAGGACACCGTGCGGGCCGCGCACCTCGAGCCCGTAGCGGACCTGTCGCTCGCCTGCCGGGAGGCGCTGGGGGCGGCGGGGGAGGGGGCGCGGCTCGCCGTGCTGCCGCACGGCCCGGTGACGATTCCCTACCTCCGCTGATCCGCTCGTCGGGCCTTCCGGGTCCGAAATAACACATGCTCGGATTCAGCCGGCTCCGGAATAGACACATGCCTGCCTTTCCGGACCCGAAATAGACACATGCTCGGGCTCAGCCGGCTTCCAAATGGACACATGCTTGGTCCTCCGGACCCGAAATAGACACATGCCCGGATTCCGCCGGCTTCCAAATAGACACATGCTTGGTCCTCCGGACCCGAGATAGACACATGCCCGGATTCCGCCGGCTTCCAAATAGACACATGCCTGGCTTTCCGGGTCCGCAATAGACACATGCCCGGATTCAGCCGACTTCCAAATGGACACATGCCTCGCCTTCCGGACCCGAAACCGACACATGCCCGGATTCGACTGGCTCCCTGAGAGTGACCAGCGTTACGACGTGCGCGGTGTCGAGCACCGCGCGTGCCGGCCAGAGGCCGGCGTTCCAAGCCGGAGGCGCCATCCCTCCGGTCAGCGCCGCGTCCTCTGAGGCCCTGCCGGCCGGTTGCCGAACGGAGAAACCGCCTATTCGGGGACCAGCGTCAGGGTCCACTCGGCGGGACCGGCGAGGAAGGGAGTCGCGCGGCCTTCCTCCCAGTCCCGGTGGCCGGAGAGGTAATACGGCATCCCCGGATGCCCCGATTGCCCTCCCGGCATATGGAGGATTCCCGTTTCCTCCCGGCCCGGGGCCACCACGAAGCGGTTCGACGGCCCGTGGTCGCCGACCTGTTTCCGGGGCAGCCCCTCGTCGCCGGGAAGGCCGCGCGGTGGCGCGTCGAGCAGGGGCGAAACGAAACGCGCAAGCAGCGGCGGCAGACCCGGGCTCAATGGATGCCGGACGTGGACGACGTTCTCCTGGCCCCAGGTGCGCTCGGCCAGCGGCCCGCCGGCGCCCATCCGCTCCGCCGCCCCGACCACCGCCTGCCGGAGCGCGTCGTTCCAGTCCGCCGTCCCGTGGGGAACGAAGTGCGCCGGCGCTTCCCGCGCCAGCCGGAGCAGCGGTCCGGGCCAATGAGTAGCGACCCCCGGGGAGAAGTCGGGCAACAGTGCGGCCGCCGGTGCGGTGAGCGGGCCGTATACCCGGCCGAAGAGATGGAGGCGCGCGTTCCGCACCAGCGGGTAGGCGGCGCTGTCCACGCTCGCCCGGCCGGTCCATCCTTCCTCGAGGACCCGCCGGGCTTCCACCGCCAGGGGCTCGTCCGCGCCCTCCAGAGCGGCGAGGAACAACGCGCGCCATACCGCCAGCTCGTCGGCGCGGTCCTCGAGCTGGATGTCCAGCATCGCCGCCTCGTCGGCGGCCTCCACCGCGTGGAGCCGGTCGCGGATGAGGCGCGCCCGCTCGCCGTGGTCGTAGCTGCCGCCTCGCCCGATCCGGTCCAGGAACGCCCCGTCCACCAGCCGGTTGTTCGCCGTCCAGATGAGTCCGGAGTCCGGATTCCGGATCACCGGAATCTCCCCGGGCTCCAGGTACCCGTCCCAGCTCCGCGCCCCGTCGGCCCAGGACTCCGGGATCCTCCCGTCGAAACCCCGCCGCCGCGGGATCGGTCCGGCGATGCTCCAACCGATCGAGCCTTCCCGATCCGCGGCGACCAGATTCTGGGGAGGCATCCCGCTGCCCCAGCCGGCCCGGAACGCGTCTTCGATGTTGGACGCCTCCCAGAACCGCAGGTAGGCAGTCCGGTGGCCCTCCGGGTCGTGCGCGATCCAGCGGATCGCCAGCGAGCGTCCCCAGCGCTCGGTGACCGGGCCCCAGATCGTTTCGCGGACTTCCACGGTCTCGGAAGGAGCCCCGGCCACGGAAACCTCCTCCTCGAACACATCCATCTGCCGCCAGCCGTCCGGGGTGCGGTAACGGAGCGGGTCGGCGGGGTCGGTCTCCAGTTCCACGAGGTCGGTCCAGTCCCCTCCGGAGTTCGTGAATCCCCAGGCGACCTTGCCGTTGCTGCCGGCGATCACCGCGGGAACACCGGGCAGGGTCAGTCCCCGGAGGCGCAGGTCACCGACGTGCAGTTCGGCGCGGTACCAGATGTTGGGGACCCGGAGCGGCAGGTGCATGTCGCTCGCCATCAGCGCCACCCCGCCCGCCGTCCGCTCGGCCGCCACCGCCCAGGAGTTGCTTCCGGAAACCGGGGGAGGTTCGCCCGGAAGAACGAAATCGCCGCGAGGGACGCCGCTGAAAGCCGCCGGACCGGGAATGTCGGGGACCGCGAACGCGCCGCCCTGAAGCGGGGCGTCCCGGTCGGTTCCCGGCGGACTCAGGAACGCCGCGAGCTCGGGCGGCAGCGCCGCCTCGAGCGCCGCGGTCCTCGCCTCGCGAGCCCCCTCCGCGTCGTTCAGGACGAAGTACATCGCCACCACCGTCAGCAGGGAGTCGCTGATCCGCCAGGGCGCCGGATCCTGCCCGAGCAGCAGGTATTCGAACGGCGGCGCCGAGAGATCGGCGAGGCCGGCGGCGATCCCGTCCCGATACGCGTCGAAGGCCCCCCGCGCTTCGGCAGGAAGCGCCCGGGCAGCCCGTTCGGTCCGGGTCCGCATCCGGTGAAGGCGCGCCTCCCGGTCCGCCCCGACGGCCGCCCCTCCCACCAACGCGGCCAGCTCGCCCGCCGGCTGCCGCCGCTGCAGGTCCATCTGGAAGAACCGTTCCTGCGCGTGGAGATAGCCGAGCGTGCGCAGGGCGTCGCGCATCGTCTCCGCCCGGATACGCGGGATGCCCAGCCGGTCCCGCTCCACCGCGACCGGGGCCGAGAGGCCCGGGAGCGTCACGGCGCCGCTCAGCAGCGGCTGGCTGGCGCGTAGCCGGTCCTGGACGTACCAGCCGGCCGCGAGCGTCAGGAGCAGCGCCGCGGCCAGGACACCCGCGGCGGCGAGCGCCAGGCGGCGGCTGTTGCTCGTGGTTCGCGGCATGCGGTGGGTATTCTCCCGGCGCTCATGTGTACCCGCGCCGGGCGCGACGGAATTCTGCGCCTTGTCCTCGCGCTGCCGCTGCTCGGGGCCGTCCCCCCCGCATTTGCCCAGACTGCGAATGCCCCCGCCAGCGCGAGGGACCGCTGGACCGGCCAGGCCAACCTGAACCTCGCGGGTTCCTACGGGAACGCCGGCTCGGGTTCGCTCGGCATGAGCGCGGCGGCGGCGCGGCAGGCCGGTTGGCTGCGCGTGGCGCTCGAGGGCGGCCTCCTGCGGACGAGCACCGATACCGTGACCCGGGAGGCCTTCGGCAGCCCGGACGACTTTTCGGTACGGCGGACGGTGGAGAGCCAGACCTCGGCGGACCGCACCCATCTCCGGGCGCGGTTTTCCGAGCCGTCCCCGGAGGACGGCGACACGAGTCCCCGGTTCTTCGCCGCCGCCGGCTGGGAGCGGGACGCCCCGGCGGGGGTGCGCTCCCGTTTCGACCTGACCGTCGGCATGGGCACCGCCTGGGGACGAACGCGCGCCGGAGGACGGCGTCCCTTCGAAACCAGCCTGGGGCTTTCCGCGATTCACCAGAGCGATCAGGTCGCCGACCCCGACGTCGAGTCGGCTTCGCTCGGCCTGCGGCTGGACGTGCGCGCCCAGGCCCGCTACCGCGCCGCCGACCTCGCGCTGGTCGCCGCTTCGACCTGGAACCTGCGGAACACCGACGACCTCCGTCTGGACGTCACCGGCTCGGCGTCGCTCCCGCTGTCGCAGCGGCTCGCCTTCCGCACCAGCGTGCAGACCCTGTTCGATTCGCGTCCCTCGCTGGAGCGGCTAAGCCTGTTTCCCGTTCCCGGACAGCCTGCGTTGGGCACCGTGGTGGCGCCCCGGCGCCGATTTGACCTCCTCATCCTCGCTGCCTTGGTCATCCGGTTCTAGCATGCCCGCCACCGTCCCGCGCGCGGTCGTCCTCGGGCCCCAGCCGGGCCGGATCAGCCTCGGTCCCGGCCTTGAGGCGCTCGAGCTGCCGCCCGGTCCGGTGGCGGCCATCACGGTGGGCTGGCGGGAGACGGAACCCGTCCTGAAAGAAGTGGAGCAGGAACTCGGGCGTTGCGGCCGCGAGGCCGTCCCGCTCCACATCGGCGAGCGGGTCGGCCGCGTCTTCGAGCGGGACGCACCGCTCGCCGAGGCGCATCGGGCCCTCCAGGAGGGGCTGCTCGCCGAGGAGCGGCTCTATGGCGCGCGGCTCCGGCGGGCGGTGGAGACCGCGCACGAAGTGGTGCGGCTCAGCGTTGCCGAACGGTATCGGGATCCCTACGCCGAGCAGGCGTGGCACGCGATCCTGGCGGCGGACCGGTTCCACGTGGAGCGCCATGCGGAGCTCTGGCAGGAGTTCCGGGAGGCCGTGGGTCTCGGCGCGCGTCCGGCGATCCGCGAGCAGCGGGAGGAACTCGAGGGTCTGCTGGCGGGCGCCGTTGCGGTGGTGCTGACGGGAGGGCACGTGGCGGTCATCCGGAACCGGCTGCTGCTCCTTGGGCTGGCGGACGCGCTGGCGCCGCTTCCGGTCCTCGCCTGGTCGGCGGGCGCGATGGTGCTGACGCCGCGCGTGGTCCTCTTCCACGACCGGCTGCCGGGAGGGTCGGCGCGTCCGGAGATCCTCGGATACGGACTCTCGCGGCTTCCCGGAATCGCCCTCTTCCCGGATGCCCGGATCCGGCTCGACCTCGGGGACCGGCAGAGCGTCGCCGAGTTGTCCGGGCGGGTGCACCCGGACCGGGCGGTGTTGCTGGACCGGGGAGACATGGTCCAGTGGGACGGCCGGGCGTGGAGTGCGCCGGACGGAATCCGGCTGCTCACGGGTGACGGCGACGTCGAGACCGTCGCCTCGTTCGTCCCGGCAGCGGCCGGGGCGGCGGCTTCCGGCGAAGGAGCCGCAACGTGAGCGCTGCATCCGAGCTCGCGATCCAGGAACTGCTCCTGGCCCGTCCCACCGGGGACGCGGTGGACGTATTCATCGAAACGCACGACTTCCCCATTCGGGAGGGGCCCCACACCACCTTCGTGTACCGGGGCGAGGCGACGTCCGTCCTGCTCGGACACTGGCTTTTCGGGACGGCTGCCGCCCGGGAAATGGAACGGGTGCCCGACTCGGACCTGTGGTTCCTGACCCTCGACCTGCCGGCGGAATCGAGGGTCGAGTATCGGTTCCAGCGGGTCCGGGGGACGGACGCGGAGTGGATTCTGGATCCCCTGAACGAACGGACGGTGCGCGATCCCTTCGGTGTCTGGTCGGTCTGTCACGGCGAGGGATACGAGCGCCCCGAATGGACCGAGGAAGACCCCCAGGTCGGCCGGGGCGAACTCTCCGTAACGCAAGTACGGAGTCGCGCCCTGGGAACCCGCCCGGTATCGGTCTATACGCCGTTCGGCTTCCGGAACCGGCGCCGGTATCCCCTGCTGGTGGTGCTCGACGGGGATGACTATCTCCGCCACGCCGCCTGCCGGACCGTCCTCGACAACCTGATCTACCGGCGGGAAATCCCGCCGCTGATCGCCGCTTTCGTGACGCCCGAGAAGCGCATCCGGGAATACGCGGACAACCCGGCCCACGCGGAGTTCCTGACCTCGGACCTGGTGTCGCATCTCCAGACCGAGTTCCCGATCCGGCTCCGTCCGGACGACCGCGGGCTGGTGGGCGCCGGACTGGGCGCGGTGGCGGCCCTGACCGCCGCCTGGCGCTATCCGGGCTTCTTCGGGAAGCTTCTGCTCTCGTCGGGATCGTTCACGTTCACGGACGCGGGGCCAAGCACGCGTACGGCGCTTCTGGACCCGGTGGTGGACTTCGTGAACGCCTACCGCGCGGAACCGCGCCGGGTGAGCAGCCGGGTGTTCGTGAGTTGCGGGATCTACGAGCCCCTCATCTACGAGAACCGGTCGCTCGTGCCGCTGCTCCGGGAGAGCGGCATGGAGGTCCGCTACGTCGAGGCTCCCGACGGCCACAACTGGGACAACTGGCGCGACCGGCTCCGGGTGGGCCTCTCCTGGCTCTTCCCGGGGCCGCTCTGGCTCTACTACCGATGAGCCAGGAGCGCGAGGAGCGCCGGTCTTCAGACCTGCGTCGCCCGCTTCCAGGTGGGCGAAACTCCCACGATCGGGGCCTCCCGCACACCCCGCCGGTGATGAAAAAGGGCGCAACGGCTTGGAACGCCGGTCTCCGACCGGCACGCGGCCCGCAGGGCCGCAGGCGGCGTGTCGCGGTTCGCC
>JAJEIY010000038.1 GCA_022828085.1 Acidobacteriota bacterium
GGATTGGGCGCCCGGCACGGGCATGCAACGATTCGTCGCCCGGATCCAGAATCGTGTCGATTCCTGGTTGAACAGCTTTGTACAGGGGCCTCTGGATCGCGGGATACAGCTCGCGACGGACTGGCCCGGGGTGACGGTCTCGTTGGCTGTCGCGCTGCTCATCCTGAGCATTTCCCTCCTTCCGGCCGGCATCGTCGCGACCACCTTCGCAACAGCGGTCGAAGGCGACTTCGCAATCGCCACCCTCGAGATGCCGGACGGAACGACCGCGCAGCAGACGTACGCAGTGGCACAACAACTGGAATCAGCCGGTCGCCGGGCCATGGAGCGGCTTTCCGAAGGCCGGCCCGAGGATGCGCCTCCTCTACTGTCCGGCGTTACGGTCGTAGTCGGTCAGCGGTCGCGGATCGAAACCGGGGGCCTCAACCCCTCGCCTACCTTGAACCCGGAAGCCAATGTCGCCACCATTGAGTTCAAGCTCCTGAGCGCCCAGGAGCGGAGCATCACTTCGGGAGATGTCGTGCAGGCATGGCGTGAGGAGGTGGGTGTCCTGCCTCAGGTACGCGCGGTCACCTTCATCAGCGAGATCTACACATTGGGCAACCCCGTCGAGGCGGCGCTGTCCCACCCGGATCCCGAACGCCTCAACGAGATCGCGAATTCCACCGTCGCCGGCCTCGGCGGAGTCGGAGGCGTCTTCGACATACGCTCGGATCACACTCCCGGTATCCCGGAAGTTCAGGTGGGACTGCTTCCCGAAGCGCGCACCCTGGGCCTCACGCTGGATGATCTTGCCCGGCAGACGCGCGCTGCCTTCTTCGGTGAGGAGGCCGTGCGGGTACAGCGGGGACGTGACGAAGTTCGGGTCTACGTACGGCTACCCGAGGAGCAGCGGAACGCGATCACCGACGTCGAGAGCTACCGGCTCCGCACGCCAACCGGCGCCGACGTGCCGGTCAGCCGCGTGGCCTCGCTGAGTTCGGGCACCTCGCCGCCGGCCATCCGGCGCCAGGACGGCCAGCGGATTGTCACGGTTACCGCTGATGTCGATCCAAGTGTGACTTCCGCCGCGACCGCCAACGACATTCTGGAGAACACCATCCTGGCGGGGCTCATCGCCGAGAATCCGGAACTCACGTACACGTTCGGAGGGGAACAACAGCAGCAACTCGACTCCCTGGGCGGTCTCTATCGCGGATTCGTGATCGCGCTGCTGCTGATCTTCGCGCTGCTGGCCATTCCGCTGCGCTCCTATACCAAGCCGTTCATCGTCATGGCCATCATCCCGTTCGGGTTCGTCGGCGTGATCCTGGGTCACTGGATGCTGGGGGTCGCCGTCAGCGCGGAGTCCTTCGTCGGGATCTTCGGGCTCGCCGGCGTGGTCGTCAACGACTCCCTGGTGATGATCGATTTCACCGACCAGAAGCTCCGGGGCGGAGTCCCGGTGCGAACCGCGATCATCGAGGGCGCGAAGGGACGCTTTCGGCCGATCATGCTGACTTCCCTGACGACCTTCCTGGGCTTCACCCCCCTGATTCTCGAGGACGCGATTCAGGCGCAGTTCTTTGTTCCCTTCTCCGCCTCGATCGGCTGCGGCATCCTCTTCACCACGGCGATCATCATGTTTCTGGTGCCAGCGCTTTCCTCGATCCATCTGCGCCTCACTTCGGCCCGGCGATAACTGGCCGCCGAAGGTTCCGGTTGACGGCCGTTCGAGCCGAAAGCCTCCAGGTGTCTCGGGGCCGCTGCTAACCCGAAAGAGGCCGGCGCGCCAGGAAACAGTAGAGGGGCGTGAAGACCCCCGCCTTGCCCCCCGCGACATAGGCGTTCCCGGTCCGGTCCAGGAGCGCGACCACCTCCGCCGAGCCCCTCGGGAACGCACCGAAGAACTCGGCCATCCGGACTCCCCAACGCATCGCCCTGCGCACCAGCGGAATCCGGCGGAGAGCGCCGCCGGGCAACCCGCGCGGGGTTTCCATCGGTTGATACCACGGCGTGTCCAGGCGGTACTCGTGGGCAGCGAGGTCGCCACTCTCCAGAACTTCGAATCCTGCGGTTGCGAGCGCCTGGTCGACCTCCCCGAACGTGGCAATTTCCTTGAGCGCGATGCCGTGCATGAGCTCCTGCTTGATGGCGCGGTGCCGGCCGCTCCCGGGGTCGTACTCGTCCGTCATGCACATTTCGTGGCCCCAGAAGAGGGCTCCAGGCTTCAGGACACGGTAGATCTCGGCGAACGCGGCCGCCTTGTCGTCCGCGTGGCAGGTTGATTCGATGGCGTAGCCGCGGTCGAACGTCTGGTCCGCGATGGCGCTCATGTCCATGAAACTGCACTGAAGACAGTCGGTCATGTCAGCGAGCCCCGCAGCCGCGTTCAAACGCCGGGCGCGGTTGCACTGGACGTCACTGGCGTTGATCCCGACAACCCGGACTCCAGCCTCCCGGGCGACGCGGCGCATCGGACCGCCGATCCCGCAGCCGATATCCACGACGGTCATGCCCGGACGCAGGTCGAGTTTGGAGATCATGAGTCGCTGGAGCCGAATCTTGGAGTCCTCCAGACTTTCGTCGGGCGACAGCGGCGCAAAGTGCAGGGATTCTCCCCAACCCCAGACCATGAACCCGGTACAGAGGTCGTAGTACTCCTGGACGGTCCGCGTGTGGTCGTACCTCTTGTCGGCTTCGTCCTCCCGGGATGCCCTGTCGGTCCATCCTTCGAAGTCCCGCACCCGGTTCGTGACGTCCGATCCGTCGAACGCGGTTTTCAGCCCGTCGGACAGTTCACGGATTTCCCTCGTGAGCTTCATGGCGAGTCCTGACCCGCTTCCGGATCTCGGCCAGCCGGACTCGCGAGACCGGCGGTTCGCGCCGGGGGCAGACGAAGACAGGGACCAGCGCGTCGCGTAGCCGTAGGTGGTCGCGGAGACGGAGGGCGCACCGCCGCCACGTCAGCCGGAGCCCGGACTTCCCTCCCCCCCAAGACAGTGGATAGTCTAGTGGCGCGTTGCGGACCCCGGAAGCACGCCGAAGGAGATGGACGGATGCGCATGAAACGCCGAACCTCTCTGATTCTGGCGCGCTACGACGAGCCCTCCGGATCCGGGGCGCTCTCCGGAGGCTCTGGTCATCGCCGTGAAGGAGCCGGCCCCGGCTGGTGACCCGTCCCCTTCTCCTGGTCGCCGGCCTCATCGGGTCCGCTGGCTGCGCTTCGGGCCCGGCGGAGACACGCTTCGAGATCTCCTTCCCGGCGGAGCTTCACGAAGGACCGATCACCGGCCGGGCCTACGTGGTCATCGGGACGGAGCCGGACATTGGGGCGGTCCGGCAGCGGAGCCTCGGTCACCAGCCGGTTTCCAGCGCCCGCGGCGTCCCGTTCTTCGCGATGGACGTTGTGGAGCTCGGGCCCGACGAGCCGGCGGTGATCGACGGTTCGACGCTTGGCTATCCGGTGGCGAGTCTGCGCGAACTCCCCGCCGGCGACTACTACGCCCAGGCCCTCCTCGTCCCGTACACCGAGTTCCACCGGGCCGACGGCCACGTGATCTGGGCGCACCGGGACGAGTGGGAGGGGCAGCACTTCAACTGGGCGCCGGGCACCCTGCTCAGCGACGCGCAGCAGGTCCGGCTCGATCCGGCGAGCGGGTTCTCCGTCCGGCTCCAGGTGGTCGAGGAGTTGCCGCCGATCGAAGTGCCGCCGGACGACGAGTGGGTTCGCCGGGTGAAGTTCCAGAGCCCGCTGCTCACCGAGTTCTGGGGTCAGCCGGTCTTTCTCGGGGCCACCGTGCTGCTGCCTGAGGGGTACGACTCCCATCCGGACACCCGGTACCCGACGGTCTACCAGCAGGGCCATTTCAGCCTTGATCCGCCGTTCGGTTTCTCATCGGAGCCCCTGGACGAAACCCCGGCGGCCCGCGCCGCCCGGCAGGCGCGCGGCGTCGAGAACGGATTCGAGTTCTTCGAGTCCTGGCGCTCTCCGGGCTTCCCGCGGATGATCGCGGTCACCTTCCAGCACCCGACCCCTTATTTCGACGACTCCTACGCCGTGAATTCGGCGAACAACGGTCCCTACCAGGACGCCCTCATGACCGAGTTGATCCCGTATCTCGAGGAGCGGTTCCGGATGATCCCCGGGGGTTGGGCGCGCCTGCTGACGGGCGGATCCACCGGTGGCTACGAGGCGCTCGCCCTCCAGGCGCACCGCCCGAACGAATTCGGGGGCGCCTGGGTCTTCTACCCGGATCCCATCGACTTCCGCCGTTTCTTCCTCATCAACATCTACGAGGACGACAACGCCTTCCGGGCGCCAGGCTGGCGCGACGGACAGCTCGCACCCGAGCGCTACGCGTTCCGCGGCGACGACGGTCAGCCCCTCCAGAGCATTCGCGAGCTCAGCCGGCTGGCGTCCGTGCTGGGCAGCCGCGGCAGGTCCACCGACTATCTGGAGGCGTGGGAAGCGTCGTTCGGGCCTGTCGGCGACGACGGCTATCCCCGTCCGCTCTGGGACAAGCGGACCGGTGTCATTGACCACGAGGTGGCGCGCTACTGGCGGGAGAACGGCTACGACCTGCGCCACTACCTCGAGACGAACTGGGGAGAGATCGGCCCCGGCCTGGTGGGCAAACTCCACTTCATCTGCGGAGACATGGACAACTACTACTTCAACCACCCCGTCTATCTCATCGAGGAGTTCCTGGAGGCCACCGAGAGCCCCTACTACGGGGGGTCGTTCCGCTACGGACGGCCCAACAAGGGACACGGCTGGACGCCGGTCACGAACGCGGAGCTGTTCCGGGAGATGGCGGCGCACCTCACGAGGTACGCGCCGCCCGGCGCCGACACTCGCGGGTGGAAGTACTGATCGGCCTCGGCGGCTGCTGAGATGCCCGCCGCCTCACCGAGCTTCGACCGGCAGCGGCTGCTCCTGACGGCGCTCCTGTTCGTCGGCTACGCGGGCTACTACCTCGGCCGGGTCACGGTTCCGGTGGCGCTGCCGCTCATCGGCGAAGGCTTCGACTACTCGAACACCCAGGTCGGCCTGATCCTCTCCGTGTACTTCGCGGTGTACGCGGCCTCCAAGCTCGTGAACGGTTTCCTCGGCGACCGCATCGGTGGCAAGGCGATGTTCTTCATCGGGCTGTTCGGGTCCGTGCTGATGAATGCCGCCTTCGGGTTCGGCCGGGAACTGTTCGTCTTCGTGGCGGTCTGGGGGGTCAACGCGTACTTCCAGACGATGGGCTGGCTCGGCGTCATGCCGATCATGGCCCGCTGGTACCCCAGCCGGGAGAGCGGCCGCGTGATGGGCTTCATGTCCATCAGCTATCAGCTCGGCGACTTCCTCGCCCGCGCCTCGGCAGCGGTTCTGATCGTGGCGCTCGGGTGGTCGGGACTCTTCTGGGCGCACGCCGCCCTGCTCGCCCTGTTCGGCCTGGCGCTCTACCGTCTCATCAAACCCGAGCCGCCGCCGGCAGCCAGTCCGTCCGGCTCGCCGGCGACGCAGCCGGAACCGGCGCCTCCCCAAGCCGAACGGAGGCGATTGCGCCGCCGGATGCTCCGGAGTCCGGCCTTCGGGATCCTCTGCGCGAGCTACGTCCTCCTTTCCGTCGTCCGCTACAGCTTCTGGGGCTGGTCCGTGGACTACCTGGTGCAGGCCGGCGCCGGGATCGGCGCGGCGGCCGCGACCTCCGCCCTCTTCCCGCTGCTCGGCTCGGCCGGCTCGATCACCGCGGGGTGGGTCTCGGACCGGCTGGGCGCGCGCCGGGGGCCGGTGCTTGCCGTCATGTGCGCGGTGCTGACCCTTTCCATCTACGTCTTCAGCCGCCTGCCGGTCGCCGAGGGGCCCTGGCTCGCGGCCGCCCTCGGGCTCGTGGGCTTCACGCTCTACGGCCCGTATTCGCTGATGTCGGGGGCCATGGTCATGGATTTCGGGGGGAAGGAGGCGTCGGCTTCGGCGTCAGGGATCGTGGATGGGGTCGGGGCGGCGGGCGCCATCTTCGCGGGCGTCGGGATGGGGTATCTGATCGACGGCCATGGCTGGGACGGCGCGTTTGGCATCATCGTGGCGATGGCTTCGGCGGCGACCGTCCTGAACGCGCTGCTCTGGAGCCACCGGCCGCTGCGCGCGGCAACGGACCTGGAGGACTGACATGCAGGCGTCCCGCTGGCTGAACGCGGTGGACACCCATACCGAGGGTGAACCCACCCGGATCATCACCGGGGGAGTCGGCCATCTGGCCGGCGACTCGGTTTCCGCGAAGCGGGACACCTTCCGGCGCCACCTCGACCATCTGCGCACCGCGCTTGTCTCGGAGCCCCGCGGACACAAGGACATGTTCGGGTGCGTGCTCACCGAGCCCGCGGGTCCGGACGCCGAGTTCGGCATGTTCTTCATGGACAACGGCGGCTACCAGGACATGTGCGGCCACGCCACCATCGGGGTTTCGACGGCGCTCGTCGAGCTGGGGATGGCTCCCGGAGAGGGCCCGCGCCGCCGCATCCGGTTCGAGACTCCGGCCGGACCCGTCGAATCCGTCGTGGCGGTCGAAGACGGCCGGGCCGTCTCCGTCACCTTCCGCGGCGTTCCCTCGTTCGCGGCGCACCTGAACGCCGGCCTGACGGTGCCCGGGATCGGCGATCTGAAGGTGGACGTCGCCTACGGCGGCAACTGGTTCGTCTATGTGGACGCCGGCGAGCTGGGACTCGAGGTGTCACTCGGGAACATCCGCGAGGTCGTGGATCTGGGGATGCGGGTGCGGGAAGCCGCGAACCGGACCCTGCCGGTCCGCCATCCGGAGATCCCCGGGAGCGATCACATCAACATCGCCACCGTGCTGGCGCGGCCCGAAGATCCCGCGGCAACCTATCGGAACGTGCACGTCTTCGGACCGCGGCAGTTCGACCGCTCCCCCGGCGGCACCGGCAACTGCGCCCGCCTGGCGGTGCTCCACCGGCAAGGCGAGCTTGGCCCGGACCGCTCGGTGCGCATCGAGAGCGTGACCGGCGGGATGTTCGTGGCGCGGATGCTCGGGGAGACCCGGGTCGGCGACCAGCGTGGCATCGTGCCGGAAATCACGGGTTCCGCGCACGTCACCGGTTTCCACCAGTTCCCGCTGGACCCCCGCGACCGCCTGGGTCACGGGTTTTCTACGGAATCGGCGTAACCGCTTGGAACGCCGGTCTCCGACCGGCACGCGCGGGGGTCGGCACCCCCCCCCGCCCAACCCCCACCCGAAGAGGCGGTTATAGCCACGGTGTGTGGTTAAACCGCGGGGGTGT
>JAJEIY010000059.1 GCA_022828085.1 Acidobacteriota bacterium
TCGCCGAGGCGCGACAGAAGTGCGTGCTCAACCTCGTGGCGCGGCAGCACGGCGAGCTCGTGACCGGCCGCCGGCGGACGGTCCCCACCTTCGAGGAGGCCGTGGAGAAGGTGATCGCGGTGCACCGGGCCGGCTGGAAGGGCGGCGGGCGGCAGGAGAAGCTCTGGCGCTCGACTCTTCGGGACTACGCGATGCCCAGGCTCGGCGGGCTCCCGGTGCACCGGATCCACACGGCGGACGTGATGGCGGTCCTGCAGCCGATCTGGAACGGGAAGCGGGTGACGGCGCAGCGGGTGCGGCGGCGGATCTCGGCCGTGATGCGGTGGGCGGTGGCCCAGGGCTACCGGGAGGACAACCCGGCGGGTGAGGCCATCGGGGCGGCGCTGCCCCGGAACGGCGTCCGGCCCAGGCACCATCCCGCCCTGCCGTATGCGGAGGTGGCCGGCGCCGTCGAGGTCGTGCGGGGGTCCGGGGCGTATCCGGCCACGGTGCTGGCGTTCGAGTTCCTGGTGCTGACGGCGTGCCGGAGCGGGGAGGTTCGCGGCGCTGAGTGGAAGGAGATGGACCTTGCGGGCCGGGAATGGCGCATCCCGCCCGAGCGGATGAAGACGGATCGGGAACACCGGGTGCCTTTGTCCACACGCGCGCTCGCGGTGCTCCGCGAGGCGCGGGAGTTCGCTCACGGCTCCCCGCTGGTGTTCCCTTCGGCCCGCGGCGGCCCGCTGTCCGAGGTGGCGATCTCGGCGCTGGTCCGCCAGCTCAAGATCGGCGCGGTGCCGCACGGGTTCCGCTCGAGCTTCCGTGACTGGGCGGCGGAGTGCTCCGACGCCCCTCGGGAGGTGTGCGAGCTGGCGCTGGCGCACGTGAACACGAACGCCATCGAGGCGGCGTACCGGCGGACCGATCTGTTCGAGCGGCGGCGGGCGCTCATGGAGCAGTGGAGCGCGTTCCTGGCGGCGTAGCCTTGCACCTCGATCCCGCCGTTCCGGACCGACGATCCGGGGTCTCCCCGGGCGCTGGCGCGGCGTCTGGCTCATCTGCCAAGGCAGAGAGAGCCAGCCGACCCAGTGTTGAACACTGGGGCTGGCCACCTGCTACGGCGGTTGGGCCAGCATACCCAGTGTGCGTACACACTTGGCTGGCGAGGGCACGCTGCGCTCCCCTTCGAACCCCCGGCCTCTCGCGCCGCTGCCGGAGCACCGGACGACCTGGGACGCAGCCCCCGGACCCCCGCGCCAGTGCGCGCAATGCGCAGCGGCGCACCGCTGTGGTCGCCGCCCACCTCGCCCAGACGGAGCAGGTCGCCTTCGACCAGGCGGCGGAGGCCCTCCGGCTCCAAGAAGCCGGGAAGCGGGCACACGAGGCCGTGAGCGCCGTCCGCGGGCTGTCGCCCGACCTCCGGGCCTCCCCGACGAGGACCGCGCCGCCTGCGGAGGCTCCGCCGCCGCCGGCTGGACCCGCCGCAGGCGGGGCCGGATGCCTTCCCGCAGGGATCACTCGCGCCGCAGGCGCGGGCTGCAAGCGACCCCCGGCCCTGGGAGGAGAGTGCGACAAGCACTCCACGACGGGGCCGTTTTTCGCCACGAAAGGGGGGGTCCTTGCAGCCCAGACCCTGACCCCGAATGGCAGGGGCGCCGGAGCCCAATCGCGACGGGGAGAACGGGATCGTGCCCCACGGGGAGGCGCAAAAGCCCTAGTAAAAGGGGGGGTGGCTCTAGTTGCGTGGAGAACGGCTCCCGGCGTGGCCCCGCAGCCGTGCATTCCTCGCCGGAACCGGCCCGGAACCGCACTCCGGCCAGGGGACTCCCGGCGAGACGGCGATTCGGGTCGGCGGCGCGCCGTTTCCCGATCCGCCGACGGCCGTGATCGTCGGAAAGGGGCCGTTCGTCCGCGTCACGGCGGCGGTCGTGCTCCGGAGGCGGCGCGCCGGGCAGCGGTCCGAAGGTGTTGTATGTTCCTGCGGCTGCTCCGCTCGGTGCGGGTCGCGGTCTTGGATCCAGCCGCCGGGTGCGCTCGAGAGTGGTCGAAGTTCGTAAGCGTTCGGTCGTGGGTGTATTGGGAGCGACAACGGAACGGCTGGCGCTTGAACCCGCGCAACAGAGAAAAGGAGCGGGGACGAGTTGCAGTGGGCGGAGCCGGCCGCCCGCACCAGTGCGGGCGCTTGGGGTCGCTGCACAAAGCGTTGTGGCGCAAGGAGTTGGCCGCGATGCGGGAGGCGAAGAATGCGCTGGCCGTGGAGGGCGCGCTAGTCAGCCTGCGCCGGTTTCCGCCGGACGCCGAGGGCGCGCTCCGCTCGGTCAACCCCATGTCCATACACCCACGACCGAACGCTTACCGAAGTTCCCGCCGTTGCCCTCTCGGATTCGGGACTTCCGGGCTGTTGAGGAAGTGGCCCCAGATGTGACCTCCGTTTTCGGCGGACGTATATACTGGCCTGCAATGACAACGACTTACGAGGGGCTTGCGGCGGTCCTTCGGGCCGCGTGCCGGTCGGAGACCGGCGTTCCAAGCCGTTTCCGCCATTTTCATGACGGGCGGGGTGCGTAGGAGGACACGCATGGGCGTTTCGCGGCCTGCGGCCGCGATGCCGCTCTGAAGAGCGGCGCTCCTTGCGCGGATGAAACTCCCGTCTCAGAAGACCCAGCGCCAACCGGCCAGCGCCGCCGCCTGCGGCCCCAGCACCTCACGGTGCCCCGGCCAGTGGCTCCAGACCGCCCCGAGCCGGAACTCCCCGAGCGGGAGCGCCCGGTTCCACTGCGCCGCGAGGTCGAGTTGCCGCTCCCCGGGGGCTAGATCGGCCCGGAACGACCGGTAGAGCACCTCGCCCTGCTTCGTCCGCGCCGACGGCGCCGTCAGCGCCGCCCAGCCGTTCTCCACCCGGAGCGGCTGCGAGACCGAGAAGCTCACCGATCCCGCCCGCGCGAACCCCCGGCTCGCGTGCACCGCGAAAGTGCTCGTCGCGAGCGGCGTGATCTCCTGGATCAGCCCGCCCGTGGCCGCCGGATTGACGACGCCGAACTCCCCGGCCGCTCCGAGGTTCCACCCCGCGAAGTCCACGCCTCCGTCGAAGCCGAAGAACGCCGTCCCCGCCGACAGGCCGCCGAACGCGCCGGTCCCCAAGCTCCCGAGCATGGTCTCTCGCTCCGAGATCCAGCCCGCGCGGAACCCCACCGGCAGCGCCCCCGGCCGCCAGGCGAGCGCCGCCCCCGTCGCCGGCATCGCCGGGCGCAGCGGGCCGGTCGTGAAGGCGGTCGCGGAGACCCCGGCCCGCTCGAAGGCGCCCACCTGCACCGCTCTCTCCGCGAGCGCGAGGTGCCCGTTCCCGACCGCCGTCGGCATCCGGACGATGCCCGCTGTCGTCCCGAGCGCGGTGGGCATCCCGCCCGAACCACCTCCCACCGTCAAACCGCCGGACCCCGGGCCCAGGAAGCTCCGGAGGCGCGCCGACAGCGCCGGCCCCTCCGTGGTCGCCGCGAAGTCCCCCATCTCGTACCAGAACGGCGCCCCGTAGTCGTCGAGCGCCATGATCTCGTCCCCGTCGAACGACGCCGCCAGCCCGTCCCCGAAGGCCGCCCCGAGCCGCAGCCCCGTGGACCCGAGCGACGCGGACGCCGCCGTGGCCAGCCCGGCGCCGAGCGGCACGTCCAGCACTCCCACCGGCGAGGTCGCGGCCCCGAGGTCCATCCGGCCCTGGCCGTAGATCTCCCGCTCCGCGTAGATCCCCGTCTTGTCGGCGGTCGCGAAGAGCCGGCTCACCAGGTCCTCGTTCGAGAGCTGGTCCCGGAAGAGCTGCTTCATGACCGCGAGCCCCCCGGAGACGAACGGGGCGGCGAAGGAGGTCCCGCGCCCGTCGCTGTAGCCCCGGATGACGTCCCCCTCCTCGGTCGGCCCGAAGTAGGCGAGGGCGACCCGCTCGCCCGGCGCCGCGATGCAGTAGTCGGCGGCGATCCCGCAGCGGTTGGAGAAGTCCGCGATCGCCCCGCCATCGGCGCCGAGCGCGGCCACCACGACGGAATGGCCCTGCAGTTCCGCGGCGTAGGCGGCGAGCCCGGGGGAGACGCCGACCGACACCGCCTCGACCTCCCCGCCCACGCAGTTCGGGATGCCCGCCTCGCAGCGGTCCCCGTTCATGTTCCCCGCCGCCCACACCAGGATCGTCTTCTCGGCCGCGCCCGCCTGACCGAGCGCCGCGATCACCTCCGGCAGGCTCGCCCGGAGGTCCTCGGCGGGGTAGTCGTCGATGATCCCGTCGTAGCCGAAGCTGAGGTTCAGGACGTCGAGCCGGTTCCCCGCGTCGCGCCACGCGAACACCTGCCGGAAGATCTCGGCGAACCCGGCGTCCCCCGCGGCGAGCGCCTCAAGCGAGATCGGCTCGTAGATGTTGTCGGCGGTCCCGAGCGGGATCGCCCACACCGCGAGGTCCGCCCCCCAGGCGACGCCGTGGGGGGCTTCGGGATCACCGGTGCGGCCGCCCGCGGCGATGCTCGCCACCGCGGTCCCATGGGAGTAGGTCTCACCGGTCTCCGGCCCGGCACCGAAGACGAAACCCCGGTGGACCGTCCGGCCCGCGAACGCCGGGTGCTCGGGATCGATCCCGCTGTCGATCACCCCGACGGTCACCCCCGCTCCCGGCTCCGCGCCGGGGCCTTCCAGCAGGTCCACGTGGGCATAGGCGCGGTGCGCCCCGATGGCCTCGAGCCCCCACTGGGCGCCGAAACCCGGGTCCGCACGGCGCCCCGCCGCAAGTTCCTCCGCGGCGGCCCGGAACTCCGGGGCGGTCAGGCAGCCGCCGCCGTGGGTGGGAACGCAGTCGGGAACCGGCGCGGGCGGCGCGGGGGGCGGCCCCGGCCTCCCGGAACAGGCGCCGAGCGCCAGCAGCGCGGCGAGGCCCCGGGCGACAGCGCGGCCCCAGCTCAGAAGGTCCAGCGCCACCCTGACAGCAACGCCACCTGCGGCCCCGGCACCTCCCGGTGTCCCGGCCAGTGGCTCCAGATCGCCCCCAGCCGCAGCTCGCCGAACGGAAGCGCCCGGTTCCACTGCGCCGCGAGGTCGAGCTGCCGCTCGCCCGGCGCCAGGTCGGCCCGGAGCGCGCTGTGGACCACCTCGCGCGCCTTCGTCCGCGCCGAGGGGACGGTCAGCGCCGCCCAGCCTTTTTCCACCCGGAGCGGCTGCGACAGCGAGAAGCTCAGCAACCCCGCGCGTTCGAAGCCCCGGGTTGCGTGGACCGCGAAGGTGCTGGTCATCAGCGCCGAGATCTCCTGGATCATTCCGCCGTGAGCGACCGGGTTCGCCATCCCGAACTCGCCGCCCGCCCCGAACCGCCAGCCGCCGAGGCCCACGCTGCCGTCGAAGCCGACGAACGCGGTCCCCGCCGAGAGGTTGCCGAAGGCCCCCTGCCCCAGGCTCCCGAGCATCGTCTCGCGTTCCGAGATCCACCCGGCCCGGAAGCCCACCGGCAGGTCACCGGGCTGCCAGGCCAGCGCCGCCCCGGCCGCCGGCATGACGGGGCGGAGCGGCCCGGTGGTGAACGCCATCGCCGAGAAGCCGCCCCCGTGAGCGCCAGTCGCCGCCACCGCGCCCTCGGCGAGCGCCAGGTGCCCGTTCCCCGCCGCTGTAGGCATCCGGAGGACCGAGCCCGAGACCCCGTGGACCGCCCGCCCCGACCCGCCGCCCAGGACGGCCAGACCGGATCCCGGACCCATGAACGTCCGGAGGCGCGCCGCCATGGACGGCCCGTCGGTGGTCACCGTGAAGCTGTCCAGCTCGTACCAGAAGGGCGACCCGTAGTCGTCGAGCGCCATGAGTTCGTCCCCGTCGAAGGCCGCCGCCACCCCGTCCCCGAACGCCGCCCCGAGGCGCAGCGTGGTGGAACCGAGTGAGGCGGACGCCATCGTGGCCATCCCGGTCGTGATGGGCACGTCGAGGAGCCCCACCGGCGAGGTGGCGGCGCCGAGGTCCAGCCGGCCGTTCCCGTAGAGGTCGCGGTCGGCGTAGATGCCGCTGCTGTCGGCGGTCAGGAAGAGCCGTCCGACGAGTTCCTGGTTCGAGACCTGGTCGCGGAAGAGCTGCTTCATGATCGCGAGCCCGCCGGCAACCATGGGCGAGGCGAACGAGGTCCCGCTCCAGTCCGCATAACCCCGCACCCCGTCCTCGCCTTCGAAGGGACCGAAATAGGCCACGGCGATGTCCTGTCCCGGCGCGGCGATGCAGTAGTCGGCGGCGATGCCGCAGGCGTTCGAGAAGCTCGCGAGCGCCCCGTCCGACTCCCGGATCGCCACCACCGCGACGGTATGCCCCTGGAGTTCCTCCATGTAGGTGACGAGCCCCGACATGAGCGAGGCGGAGATGGCCTCGAACCGGCCGTCGACGCAGTTCTCGGTGCCGAACCCGCAACGGTTGTTGTTCGAGTTCCCTGCCGACCAGACCATGATGGTCTTGTCTTCCCTGCCCTCCTGGGCCAGCGCGGCGATCGTCTGGCTGAGGTTCGCCCGCAGGTCCTCTTCGCTGTACTGGGAGATGATGCCCTGGTAGCCGAAGCTCATGTTCAGGATGTCGAGCTTCCGGTCGCCGTCCCGCCAGTTGATGATGTGGCTGAACTCCTCCGCGGTTTCTTCGTCCACTCTCGCGAGTACCTCCAGCGAGATCGGCCGATACACCCCGTCGCCCTCGCCGAGCGGGATGGCCCACACCGCCAGGTCGGCGCCCCAGGCGACCCCGAGCGGGGCGTTCGGGTCCCCCGTCCTGCCACCTGCGGCAACGCTGGCCACCGCGGTGCCGTGGGAGTCCTCGTCGCCGAGTTCGTCCTCGGCGCCCGGCAGGAACTCCTCATAGACGTACTTCCCGTCGAACATCGGGTGGTCCACATCAATCCCGGTGTCGAAGATGCCGATCGTGATCCCCTCGCCCGGAGCGGTGTCCGGACCCTCCAGCAGGTTCACGTGGCTGTAGGCGAGATGGGCGTTGATGTGCGAAAGGCCCCACTGGTTCCGGAAGTGCGGATCCTCCGCGTGTGTCTCCGACAGGTCCGTCGCCATGGCGTTGAACTGCGGAGCGGGCACGCACTCCCCGCTGTGGATGGTCACGCAGGTGTCTCCCGGCGCCTCCGGCAGCCCCCGCGGCGGCGGCGCCGGCTCGGGCGGGGGTGGCGGGGGCGGGGGTGGCGCGGGCGCCGCCGCGGGCTGTGCGGAGGTGGTCGCGCCGGACCGGGCGCTACACCCGGCGAGCGCGATCAGGACAGCGAGACAGGAAAGGAACAGCCAGACACGCATCGCGCCGCACCCTATCGCACGACGCATACGGCTTGGAACGCCGGTCTCCGACCGGCACGCGCGATGCTCTGCACCGCGCCCGTCGTAACGCCACGGGGAACGAGTGGCTCCCATCTCGGCGTAGAGCTCAACGGCGGAGGCGACGTGCCGGCTTGGAACGCCGGTCTCCGACCGGCACGCGGCCCGCAGGGCCGCAGGCGACGCGTCGCTGTTTGCTCCCACGGGACGCCGGGACAAGCAGGTGCCCTCGCTTCCGGTCGGCGCCGAGGGAGAGAACCATCCCGCGGGTCGGCGTCACGACGTGCGCGGTGCGGAGCCACGCGCGTGCCGGCCGGA
>JAJEIY010000074.1 GCA_022828085.1 Acidobacteriota bacterium
CCGCACCCGGCGAAGATCAGAACAAGACACACAAACGTAGTGCCAAGCTGCCGGCGCCCGTTCTTCTAACAGGCGACCTGTCAACGGCTTGCAGATCCCGATACGTCCAAAGTGGCGAAGTCGGGTTCAGACCGGCATCGCGGCCCAAGGCCGCGAAACTCCCACCGTTGCTCCGCTGCATGGCGTCGCGCCATTCCGTGTGGCGCTGCGCCGCGAGGCGACAGGCGATGGGAGTTCGCCCGCTGCGCGGGCGATGCCGGTGTGAACACCGGCGCTCCTGGGGCACATGGCGCTGGGAGTTTCGTCCACCGGTGGCGGACGATGCCGCTCCAAAGAGCGGCGCTCCTTGCACTCCGCTCCGCGCCCTACTTCTCCCGTTCCTGGCGCGGCTGCGCGCCCCGTTCCGCTTCGGTAACTCGGGTCAATGCTTCCTCGACCTGCGGTTGCTCCGCGTCCAGCGCCAGCGACCGCTGGAACACCTCCCGGGCGCCCTCGAAGTCGGAGACCTGGAAGCGGGCGAGTCCCAGCAGGTTGAGGCTCCGGGTGTCCGGGTTCTCCAGCAGGATGGCCCGCGCGAGCAGGTCTTCCGCTTCTTCGTAGCGGGCGAGGTGGAAGTACGCCTCTCCGAGCACCCGGAGCAGGCCGTAGCGGTCCTGGACATGCTCGTACACCGGCTCGAGCAACTCCACGACCCTCGCCGGATTGCCCGCCTCGACCTCGAGCTGGGCAAGGAGTTCCCGCGCGCGTCCGAGACGGGGCGCCATGGCGACCGCCCGCTCGACCACCGGCCGGGCTTCGTCCTTCCGTTCGAGCGCCATCAACTGCTCGGCGACGGCAAGGCTGGTGAAGCCGGGGTTCTCCGGACCGAACGGAAGCATGGTGCCGTGGAAGCCCGCTTCGAGCAGGTCTCCCCGGGGAGATACCGAGAACTCCGCCCGGCGTGAAGACAGCGTGCCCCCGGCCCGGTCGAGCAACTCCGCCTGAAGTTCGTAGCGGCCCGCTCCGATATCCAGAAGCGAGAAGTCGAGGGCTACGAGGCCCGTCGCCGCGTCCGGCTCCGCCGGCAGGTCGCTCGTGTAGATCACGTCGCCGTCGCTCAGCGGTTCGCGGCTCACGATCCGGAAACGGACGGATGCGCCGTCGGGCGCGCTTTCGGGCGCCACCGCGGCGACGAAATTGTCGCCCACCGTGTACACCGCCTGCGGATTCGGCACCACGCCCGAGAAGCCGAGCCGGAATGGGCGGTACTGTGCCCGGCCGGCCTCGATGCGCCGTCCGAGGACCAGATCGCTGAGGCGCGGGGTGCCGTCGCGGGGAGGCACGCTGACGTCCGTTTCCACCAGGGTGTAGCTCTTCGCGCAGTCCTCTTCGTCCCGCGAGCCGCACGCCCGGTTCCGGAGCACGATCCGGATCGTGTGATCCCCCGGGATCAGGGGCAGCACGCCGGACCAGGAGAAGGGGCGCTGCAGGGTCCCGCGGGCCTGTTCGTCGGTCAGGGAGACGAAGGACTCCTTCCGGAACTCGGTCACCACCTGTTCCGGATCGTCGCGGAGGACGGCTTCGACGGTGCCGATGAACGAGGTGTCGTAGCTGCCGCGATCCTCGTTGCGGATGAAGGCGGTGTACTGGGCGTCCACCTGGACCACCCAGTGCAGGAAGGAGGCGTTCTCGGGACCGGGAAGCACCGCCACCGCCCCGTACCCGGGCACGTAGGTGAACAGGTAGTCGGCCTCGATGGCGCCTCGTTCGAAGTCGAGCCGGTCGGCGTAGCTGTCATCCAGCCCCCGGAACGGCACCTCGTGGATGTCCCCGAGCAAGGACAGCGAGCCGAACGGCACCGCCTGGAACCGGGTGATGTCCTGCTCGTCGGTGCGGAAGGACATGGCGGCGTTCGCGATCTCGGGGTCGAACTCGTAGAGGATTTCGTAGGCGCGCTCCACCTCGTCCCGGAAGTCGCGCCGCTCCGGCTGGTAGCCGGTCAGGAGCGCCGTTGGTCCGTCCGATATGGGGTCGTAGAGCTGCAACTCCCCGACTCCGTGGCGCCTCCAGAAGAGCAGGTAGAAGAAGGCGGGAAGCCCGAACCGCTTCAACTCCGAGTTGTTGTAGAACCAGAGTTCGGTCGGGTAGATCTCGTCGCGGGCCTCGTAGTTCTGGATGGAACGGGGCGGCCCGAGCAGAATGTAGTAGCGGCCGCGGTCGGTCTGCCAGCCCTCGCGGAAGGTCGAGCGGCCGAACCAGTTGTTCACGTAGTCGAGCCGTTCGTAGTGCTCGATCTGGAACTCGTTCTCCGGCGTGGAGGGGTTGTGGTCGCGTTTGCGCCAGAAGGCGTCTCGAAACGCGTTGCGCTGGGTTTCGGAGGTCAGGTTCAGGAACACGCGCTTCTCGCGATCCGTGATGAGGTAGGGCACCTCTTCCTCGAACCACAGCCGCCAAGGCTCCGGGAGAGCGGCGATCCTTTCCTTCTCGCTGAGTTCCTCCTGGGCTGCTGCGGGAACGACCGCGAAGAGGCCGACAACGACGAGCGCCGCAAGGCGTGGCGAAACTCCAGCGAACTTCGAGAACATTGCCGGTTCATGGTAGTGCCCGCGAAACCGGCGCGCAAAGCGGCAAGAGCGAACCCGTCCCGCAACAGCCCGCCGTCTTCGGGACTCCGCGGCCCGCAATGCGGTCTTGCGATAATTCGGCCGCTGAACCCATGAGAACCGGACGGGAGGCGCCCTGCCGCCGCCATCTCGCTGGAGCAGCCCTGCTCCTCGTCTCCGTCCTCGCGGCGGCCGCCGGCGCCCAGACGGATCCTCTCGTCATCGCCCGGGAACTCGTCGAAGAGGGACGCATCGAGGAAGCGGTCCCGCATCTCGAGCGGGCGCGGAGCGCCGATCCCACGAATCCGCAGGCACTCTGGATGCTCGCGGTGGCCCGGCTGCGGCTCGGCGATTTCCCGGAGGCCGCGGCCCTTGCCGAAGAGTTCGGCCGGCTGGTTCCGGAAAACACGACGGGACCGCTGCTCCGCGCGGGCGCGTTGACCGCCCTCGGGCGGTTTCCCGAAGCCGAAGCCGCCCTCCGCGAGGTCCTGGCGCTCGATCCCCGGCACCCCGAGGCGCGCCGGGACCTGGCCGTCCTGCTCGGCAGGATGGGAGAACGGGAGGAAGCGATTCGACGTTTGGAGGAGCTTCGGAGCGAGTATCCGGGACGACCCGAGGTGCTGGCGCCCCTCGGCGTGCTCCTGGTGCAGGCCGGGCGCAGGCCGGAGGGGATTTCGGCGCTGCAGCAGGCGGCGCAGGCGAATCCCGATTCCTTCGAGGCGCGTCACCATCTGGGCGCGCTCTACTCGGAACTCGGACAGTACGAGATGGCCGAACCCCATCTGGCCGCCGCGCTGAGGCTCCAGCCGGGCAATCCCGGCACGCTGTTCGAGACCTGCCTCCTGCGTTCGCGGGAGGAGCGGCTCGAGGAGGCCCGGGAGGCGTGCGGCGAAGCCGCCCGGACAGCTCCCGAGAACGCGGAGGCGCAGTTTGCGAACGGCGACGTCCTGCACTACCTCCAGCAGGGAGAGGAAGCGGAGCGGGCCTACCGGGAGGCGATCCGACTGGACCCGCACCACTCCGGGGCCCGGTTCCGCCTCGGCCTGCTGCTCCACGAGGCGGGCCGCAGCAGCGAGGCGATCCCGGTGCTGACGCCGGCGGTCGATGAGGCCGGCGCCGCCCCGGACCCGGAGCAACTCGCGGGCGGTTTGACGACGCTCGGGCAGGCTCTGGCGGCCGTCGACGATCCGGACGAAGCCGCCCGGCGGCTGGAAGCGGCCATCGCGGCCGCCCCCACCCTGCCGGAACCCCACCTCCACCTCGGGAACCTGCTCGCGCGAAGCGGCGATCCCGCCCGGGCGGAGAGGGGCCGCGGACACCTCCGGCGATTCGCCGATCTCCGGCAGTTCTCCGATCGGACGAACGAACTGAAGGCGATGGTCAACGCGAACCCGGGCGCCCGCGAGCCCAAGACGGCGCTGATCGCCCATCTCATCGTCGGGGGAGCGCCCGGCCTCGCGGTCGAGGAATCCGGCCGGCTGCTGACCCTGGCTGCCGCGGAACCCGTGCACCACCTGCTCTACGCCGAGTCGCTGGCCGCGAGCGGCCGGCCGGAGGAGGCACTCGGCGTGCTCGAAGCCGCGCTCTCAGACTGGCCGGACAACGTCGAACTCCGGGAAGCGGCGGCGCGCCTCGGCCGGAACCGGTGACAGTCGGGCGGGCACGCGGCCGGCGGAGAGCCCCCGCCGCGCTCGCGGCCCTCTTCCTCCTGCCGGGACCGGCCGGCTTCAGCGCCGCCGGCAGCCAGATCCGTCTCGAGGAAGTGACCGGAGCCAGCGGAATCGACTACCGGAACGTGAGCGGAGAGCCGGAAAAGCGGTTCATCGTCTCGTCCCTGGGGGCGGGCGCCGGCCTGCTCGACTATGACCAGGACGGCGACCTGGACCTCTACCTCGTCAACGGCGCCCCGCTGGAAGACCGGACCCCCGGCCCCGGACTGCCGAACCGGCTCTTCCGGAACGAGGGGGGATTCCGGTTCACGGACCAGACCGAGGCCGCGGGCGTCGACGACACCGGCTGGGGGTACGGAGTCGCGGCGGCGGATGTCGACAACGACGGCTTTCCGGATCTCTACGTCACGAATCTGGGCGAAAACGTCCTCTACCGAAACCGGGGTGACGGCACCTTCGCGCGCGTTCCCGCCGCCGGCGGCGCTTCGCACCCCGGTTACTCCACCTCCGCCGCCTTCCTCGACGCCGAGAACGACGGCCACCTGGACCTGGTGGTGCTGGGCTACACCGAGGATTCCATCGAGTCCCTCCCGCTCCCGGGCGCCGGGGCGAGCTGCGTCTGGTTCGGACTGCCGGTCTTTTGCGGTCCCTCGGGGCTGATTCCGGCGGAAGACGGGTTCTTCCGCAACCGGGGAGACGGGACGTTCGAGGACTTCACCGCAGGATCGGGGATTGGCGCCGCCGAACCCGGCTACGGATTGGGCGTGGTAGCGGGAGACCTGGACGCGGACGGGGACACCGACTTCTACGTCGCGAACGATTCGGTGCCGAACCACCTCTTCGTCAATGACGGCCACGGGAGGTTCAGCGAGCAGGCGCTGCTCTCCGGGACCGCCTACAACGTGGACGGCCTCGCCCAGGCGGGCATGGGGGTGGATGCCGGCGATTTCGACGAGGACGGCCAGCTCGATCTCTTCGTGACGAACTTCTCGCACGACACGAACACCGCCTACCGGAACGCGGGGAGCGGTTTCTTCGAAGACAGCACCACCCGGAACGAGCTGCGGATGCCGGGCTGGTTCTATCTCGGCTGGGGGACCCGGTTCACCGATCTGGACGCCGACGGGTGGCTCGATCTCTTCGTCGCCAACGGGCACGTCTACCCGGACGCGGAGGCTGCCGGAAGCGGCACGCGCTACCTGATGAAGAACCAGGTCTTCCGGAACCAGGGCGGCGGGACGTTTCTCGAAGAAGCGTGGGACGGGCCGGAACGCTCCAGCCGGGGGGTCGCCTTCGGGGACCTCGACGGGGACGCGCTACCCGACCTGGTGGTCGTGAACGTGGATGAGGAAGCGGCGCTGTTCCGGAACGCGAGCCGGGGCCGCGGGGTCACCCTGCGGCTCGTGGGGACCCGCGCGCCGCGCGACGGGGCCGGGGCCAGGGTGGCGTTTTCCACCGCGGACGGAGTGCGGCGGGTCCGCGAAGCGCACCGCAGCGGAAGCTTCCTGTCGTCGAACGATCCGCGGGTGCAGCTCGGGGCCGGGGACGGCGAGACGGTTCTGGGCGTGGTTGCGCGCTGGCCGGGGGGTGGCACGGAGAGTCTCGGGGACCTCCGGGCGGACGGTCAGGTAGTCGTGGTGCGCGAAGGCGCGGGCGTGGTTGCAGTCCTGCGCTAGGAAGCTCCGCCGACGCTCCACCACTCCCGCAGCCGGATCGGAGGCGATCCGCGGCGGCGCCAGAGCCGGAGCAGGTTCCGGTGGCCTGAGACGACGGAGTGCGGGCGGAAGTACTGGCTCTCGCCCGCGCGGCGCTCGTGGTGGCTCACTTCCACCTCGGCGAACCGGACGTCCCGGTCTCCGAGCGCGGCGAGGAATTCCACCACGGCGGTTCCGTCGTCGAAGGTCATCGAGGCCTCGACCCGCAGGTCGCGCCGGAACAGCCGGAAGTCACAGTCCCAGTCCCTGAGCGGCGGCAGCCCGAACGTTCCCGCGATCACCCGATGGAAGCGGGGGCCAAGAAGCCGCCGCAGCGGTCCATCCGCCCGCTGCCGGCGAAAACCGTTCACCAACTGCACGTCGGGAGACAACGCGCCCAGCAGCCGGGTGAGCTCGGTGGGATCGAACTGGCCGTCACCGTCGGTATAGACGACGAGAGGGAAGCGGGCAACAGCGAAGAGGTCCCGGAGGGTGGCGCCATAACCCCGGTTCCGCTCGTGCCGGAGCGTCCTCAGCTCCGGAATCTCCCCGGTCAGGCGCTCGAGGACTTCGGCGGTCTCATCCACACTCCCGTCATCCAGAATCAAGATCTCGAAATCGCCTCCAGTGCTTTCCAGCGCCGCCCGGGCCCGCCGGGCCACCCAGGCGATGGAGCCCGCGTCGTTGAAGGCCGGGAAACAGGCGCTCACGCCGCGGTCGTCGCTGGTCATTTCCGCTTCAGGAACCTCTTCCGGTCAGCGAAGATAGAACAGGAAGTCCCGTGGAACGACTCGCGCTGCACCGTTTCGCCTCGCCCTGGCTCCGCAACCAGCACGTGGCCCGCTACCGCTGGGCGGCCGGCTACGCGGCGGGGAAGCGGGTGCTCGATCTGGCGTCCGGCGCCGGCTACGGATCGGGTCTCCTCAACGCCGGGGACGCTCGGTGGGTCGTCTCGGCCGATCTTTCCGAGGAGGCGTTCCGGGAGGCCGAACTGCCCGCTTCCGGCGCCGGCGCGCTCCGCGGGGCCCTCGCGGACGCATCGCGCCTTCCCTTCCGGGACGCGAGCTTCGATCTCTACGCGTCCTTCGAGACGATCGAACACGTGGAGGACGACCGCGCGGTGGTCCGGGAGGCCCGGCGCGTGCTCGCTCCCGGAGGGATCTTCCTCTGTTCGACGCCGGAACGGGAGGTGATCAGCCCGGGCCGGACGCTCACCGACCGGCCCGACAATCCGTTCCACGTCCGCGAGTACGCCCGCGCCGAGTTCGAGGCGCTGCTGCGGACCGGGTTCGACCGCTTCGCCTGGTACGGCCAGACACCGGCTTCCGAGGGGCACAAGCTGCGACTGGGGGCGTTCGCGTCGGTCTCTCCCGTCCTGGCGCGCAAGCTGCACCAGGTACGCAACATCCTTCGCCTTCCCGGCGAGGGCGAGGCGCGGCATGCCCCCTACCCGCTCGCGGGCGCCGGCGGCTGGCCGGAGGTCCTGATCGCCGTCTGCGGACCCGTCTAGCGGGCGACAACGGTCGCCGACTCGATGACGATCGGCGTCTCCGGCACGTCGTTGTGCCCGGCCCGGCTCACCACCCGGGAAGCTTCGATCTGGTCCACGGTTTCCATCCCCGAGATCACCATGCCGTAGACGGCGTAGCCCCATCCCCTCGTGGTGGGTTCCGTGTGATCCAGCATGGCGTTGTCCTTCGTGTTGATGAAGAACTGCGAGGTCGCGCTGTGCGGATCCATGGTCCGCGCCATCGACAGTGTGCCCCTCAGGTTCATGAGACCGTTCCGGGCCTCGTTCTCGATGGGGTCGCGGGTCTCCTTTTCCACCATCTCGGCGGTAAACCCGCCGCCCTGGATCACGAACCCGCGGACCACCCGGTGGAAGATGGTGCCGTCGTAGAAGCCGTCTTCCACGTACTGGAGGAAGTTCTCGACGGTCCGCGGCGCTTCGTTCGGGTACAGCTCGATGGTCAGGTCGCCGGCGCTCGTGCGCATCAGCACCGCGGACGGACCGGGCGTGGGCAGGTCGGACTCGGGATCGGTTGGAGGCATGGTGGTTTCCATCGGGGTCGTTTCGGCGGCGGGTTCGGACTCGGGCGAAACCGCATCGCCGCCACCTCCGCAGGCGGGGAGAAAGAGAGCGAGCGTCAGCGCCGCCCAGCGGTACAGGCGGTGCGCCGGAGTGGGAGAGATTGGAAGCGCAGTCATGTCAGTCGGGGGAGAGAGGGTGGACCCGTTCAGGATGCCAGGGCGAGACGGGCCGGGGATTCCAGGGAGAGCAGCCAGAGCTTGGCGTCGAGGCCGCCGCCGTATCCGGTCAGCTTGTTGGACGCGCCGACGATCCGGTGGCACGGGATGACGAGCGGCAGGGGATTCGCGCCGTTCGCCGCGCCGACCGCCCGGCAGGCCGCAGGACTCCCCACCGCCCGGGCGATGTCCTGGTAGCTGGCGCGCGCGCCGTACGGCACGCTCGCCACCGCATCCAGGACAGCGTGCTGGAACGGGGTGCCGGTCCGGTGCAGCGGAATCGTGAACTCGCGGCGGTCGCCGGCAAGGTATTCGCGAATCTCGCGTGCGTAGAGGTCGTGTTCCCCGGGGGTTGCCGGGACTGCGGACCCGACGTTCCGCCCGCGCCAGGCCGCCGAAGCGCGGGAACGGCGTTCGCCGCAGAACAGGATGGCCGCGAGACCGTGGTCGGTATTCAGCAATTCCAGGCGGCCGATCGCCGGAATTCCGGTCTCCAGGAAGGAGGCGCGGCACGTCAGCATCGGCGCGGATTCTACCCGTCGGGAAGGGACGCGGGGCCGCTCATTCCTGGGGTAGGCTCGCTCCGCTCCCGCGTCGCATGCCCACCGTCTCCGCCGTCCTCTTCGACTGGGACGGCACCCTGGTGGACAGCTTCGCCACCACCCGCTACGCCTCGCTTTCGGTGTTCGAGCATTTCGGAATCCGGATGGACGAAGCGCGCTACCAGGCCACCTACCGGCCCGACTGGCACGAGACCTACCGGCAGCTCGGGATTCCGGAGAGCCGCTGGGGCGAAGCCGGCGCCATCTGGAGCGAGAAGTACCTCGAGCGCAGCCACCTGGTGGATCTGTTGCCGCACGTCTCCGAGACCCTGGACGCCCTCGCGCGCCGGGAACTCCGGCTCGGGGTGGTCACGAGCGCCGACCGGCAGCGGTTTCACGAGGACCTCGACCGACTGGGACTTGCGGATCGCTTCGGAGCTCTGGTGGCTTTCGAGGACACGCGGAACAAGAAGCCCCATCCCGAGGGACTTCTCCTCGCCCTTTCCCGGCTCGGTGTGGAGCCGCGGAACGCGCTCTACGTGGGGGACCGGCCGGAAGACGTCACCATGGGAAAGAGCGCCGGCGCGCAGACCGCCGCCATCGTGAGCAACTTCAGTCACGAGGCGATGCTCCGGTCGGCGACCCCGGACGTGTTGCTGCCCACCATCGGGGACCTCCCCGCCTTCCTGCTGGAAGCGGGCGCCGCACCATGACCGCGTCCCCCGAAGAAGCCCCAGTCTTCCGGTATCCGGACAGCTCCGTCTTCTACCGGGATCTCGAGCGCGCCTATCGAGTCGCGAAGCGCGCGGCCGGCGCCTGGATCGAGGCGGACGACGGCAGCCGGTGGCTCGACGCCTGCGGCGGCGCGCTCACGATCACCGTGGGACACGGACGGCCGGAGGTAGTCCAGGCCGCCGCAGACCAGCTCACCGACGTGGCGTACGTGCACGGCGCCCAGTTCACCACCGCGGCCATGGAGGAAGCCGCGGCGCTCCTCGTCGATTCGCTGCCTCCGGCCTACCGGGACGCCAAGGTCTACCTGACTCCCGGCGGCGCGGAAGCGGTCGAGACCGCGATCAAGCTGGCGCGCGCCCACGCGCTGGCCATTGGCCGGCCCGAGCGCCACCGGATCATCTCGCAGTCGCCCGGGTACCACGGCAACACCCTCGGGGCGCTGGCAGTTTCGGGACGGGATTCGCTCCGGACTCCTTACCTGCCGCTGCTCGCGGACATGCCGCTCGTCGCGGCGCCCTGGTGCCCGCGCTGCCCACTCGGCCTCCGCTATCCGGAATGCGAGATCGCCTGCGCAGCCGAAGTGGACCGGGCGGTCGAGCGCACGGACGGAAGCGCCGCCGCGGTCCTCGTGGAACCGGTGCTCGGCGCTTCCGCGGGCGGATTCGCACCGCCCGCGGACTACCTGCGAGCGGTCCGCCGCACGACCGCCGAAGCGGGCCTCCTTCTCATCGCGGACGAGGTCCTCAGCGGATGCGGCCGGACCGGGCGCTTCCTGGCGTTGGAGCATGCCGGCGTGGACGCGGACATCGTGGTGCTCGGCAAGGGCCTGACCTCCGGCTTCCTCCCCGGGGGCGCGGTCGTCGCGAAACCGGAGGTGGTCGAGGCGGTCGCCCCCGAGTTCCGGCACGGGTTCACGTTCTCGCACCATCCGGTGGTCGCCGCAGTCGTCCGGGAAGTCCTGCGGGTCATCCGCGACGAAGGACTGGTGGCGCGCGCGGCGTCGCTGGAGGACGCGTTCCGCACCGCTCTCGAACCCCTCGGAGGCGAACCGGCCGTCGAAGGGTGGTGGGTCCGCGGGCTGCTCGCGGGCATCGCGCTTCGTCCGGAAGGCGCCGGCGGGCGTTCGGCCCGGCAGTTCGCCGCATCCGCCTGGGAACGCGGCCTACTGGTGTACCCGGTCGGCGGACCCGAGGGACAGGGGGACCTGGTGGTGCTCGCTCCCCCGCTCGCAATCCCCCGTGACGACCTCGCGGAGATCGGCCGCCGCCTGCTCTCCGCGTTTTCCTAGTTCCTCCGCCGCATGCCCGACAGACCCCTCCGCGACCAGGTAGCCGTCGTGGCCGGCGCCACCCGCGGCGCCGGACGCGGGATCGCGCGCATGCTGGGGGCCGCCGGGGCCACGGTGTACTGCACCGGCCGCAGCGTCCGGGGCCGGCCCGCGACACCCGGACGACCGGAGACGCTCGAGGAAACCGCGGAACTGGTCACAGCCGAGGGCGGCCACGGGATCGCGGTGCGGACGGACCACACCGTCGAGGAGGAGGTCGAAGCGCTCTTCGCGCGCGTCCGCTCGGATTCCGGCCGCCTCGACATCCTGGTGAACGACATCTGGGGCGGCGACCCCCTCACCGAGTGGGGAACGCCGTTCTGGGAGCTCTCCACTTCCCGGGGGAAGACCCTGCTCGAGCTCGCCGTCCACACCCACATCAATACGAGCCGCCACGGGGCGCCGCTCATGGTGGAACGAGGCTCCGGGCTGATCGTCGAGGTGACCGACGGGGACACTCTCGGGTACCGCGGCAATCTCTTCTACGACCTCGCGAAGAACGCGGTCATCCGGCTCGCCTACGCGATGGCGGCCGACCTCTGCGCGCATCGGGTGACCGCGCTCGCCCTCACTCCCGGGTTCCTTCGTTCCGAGGCCGTGCTCGACCACTTCGGGGTGACCGAGGAGACCTGGCGGGACGCCATCGCGAAGGACCCCTACTTCGCGGAATCCGAGACGCCCGCCTTCGTCGGCCGCGCGGTGGCGGCGCTGGCCGCCGATCCGAACGTGGGAGAGAAGAGCGGCGGGCTCTACTCCAGTTGGGAGCTGGCCCGGGAATACGGCTTCACGGACGTCGACGGCCGCCAGCCGCACTGGGGCGAGTTCTTTCGCCGGCAGGTCCGCCGCATCCTCGAACAGGAAACTCCGCCGGACGACATGGACCGCTTCGTGGTCCAGACCCGGCTCTGGCAGACGGAGCGCGACCCCGGCGCCGCCGAAGAGACGCACCGACTGAGGGCATGGCTGAAGCGGCACGGGTAGCCGAGGCGTTTCGCCTCGCTACGCTCGGCGATGCCGGCCGGAGGCCGGCGCTCCGACGATAATCCGGTCCCGGAAGTCCCGATCCTGTCCGAGTCCAAGGTCCTGACCATGCGCGAGGCGGTGAGCCGCTTCGTGCGCGACGGGGACACCGTGGTGCTGGAGGGGTTCACGCACCTGATTCCGTTCGCGGCCGGCCAGGAGATCATCCGCCAGCGGCGGCGGGATCTCGCGCTCGTCCGTCTGACGCCGGACCTGCTCATGGACCAGATGGTGGCCGCCGGCACCGCCCGCAAACTCATCTTCGGGTGGCTCGGCAATCCGGGCGTGGGCTCGCTGCACGCCGTGCGGCGGGCGGTCGAACGGGCCTATCCGGGGCCTCTCGCAATCGAGGAGTACTCCCACTTTGGACTGCTCTGCCGGTACAAGGCAGCCGCTTCCGGCCTTCCCTTTTTCCCGCTGCGCGGTTATCGGGGGACCGACCTGCCCCGGGTGAATCCGCACCTGAAGCAGGTCAAGTGTCCCTTCACCGGGGAAACGCTCGACGCGGTTTCGGCGCTTCATCCCGACGTCGCCATCGTGAACGCCCAGCGCGCCGACTCGCAGGGCAACACCCAGATCTGGGGTCTGGTGGGAGCCCAGCGGGAAGCCGCCTTCGCCGCCCGGCGGGTGATCGTGGTGGTCGAGGAAGTCGTCCCGGAGGACGTGGTGCGCGCCGATCCCAACCGCACCCAGATTCCCTCGGTCGTGGTGGACGCGGTCGTGGAAGAGCCGTGGAGCGCCCACCCCAGTTTCGTCCAGGGCTACTACGACCGCGACAACGCCGCCTACCTGGCGTGGGACCGCATCACCCGCGATCCGGCGAGGCTCGAGCGCTACCTCGACGAGTGGGTGCACGGCCTCCCGGACCGGGCCGTCTATCTCGACCGTCTCGGCGAAGAAACGCAGCGCCGCCTCCGCCCGGGCCCCCGCCTCGCGGGCCCGGTGGACTACGGGGACTACCGGTGACGGGCGGCCCGGGCGCGCCCACGCGGGCCGAAATCATGGTGTTCGCTGCGTGCCGCGAGGTGCGGGACGGGGACTGCGTGTTCGTCGGGGTCGGACTTCCCAACCTCGCGGTCCAGCTCGCGCTCCGCCTCCACGCGCCGCGTTGCCACCTCATCTACGAGTCCGGCGTCTTCGGGGCCCGGCCCGTCCGGCTGCCGATCTCGATCGGCGATCCGTGCCTGGTCAGCGGCGCCGCCCAGGTGCTCCCCATGGCGGAAACGTTCCTCTACTTCCTGCAGGGCGGGCGCACCGACCTGGGCTTTCTGGGCGCCGCCCAGATCGACCGCCACGGAAACCTCAACACGACGGTGGTGGGGCGTGACTACGGCCATCCCAAGGTGCGGCTTCCGGGCGCCGGGGGGGCTCCCGACATCGCCCTGAACGCGCGCCGGACCGTGGTCATCGCCCGGCAGGACCGGAGGAAGTTCGTGGAGCGGCTGGACTTCCGCACCACCGTGGGGTGGGCCGAGGGCGGGACCAGCCGCCGGGCGATGGGCGCTCCCGGCGGCGGGCCGGCCCGGGTCATCACCGATCTCGGCGTCTACGGCTTCGACGCCGGGACCCGGGAGATGACGCTCGAATCGGTTCATCCCGGCGTGACGCTGGAGCAGGTGCGGGAGGCGACCGGCTGGGATCTCAAGGTGGGTTCGCCGCTTGGAACCACGGAGGCTCCGGACGCGGCGATGCTCCGCCTGCTCCGCGAGGAGCTCGACCCGGACCGGATCTATCTGAAGGGCTGACGTACGGGGTGTACGGCGCGGTCATCGGCGACTTCGTCGGCTCCCGCTACGAGTTCGGGGACTTCCGTTCCACGGAGTTCGACTTCTTCGGCCCCGGGTGCCGTTTCACCGACGACACGGTCTGTACCGCCGCCGTTGCCGACATCCTGCTCAACGGGCGCGATCCCGCGGCCACGATGCAGGCCTGGTGCCGCCGCTATCCGGACTGCAGTTGGGGCGGCCGCTTCGGCCGGTGGATCCACGAGGAAACGCCGGTCCCCTACGGAAGCTACGGGAACGGAGCGGCCATGCGGGTCTCGCCGGCCGCGTTCGTGAACCGCCGCCGGCCCCTGGCCAACGCCCTCGACGCCGCCGACCGGGTCACGAGGATCACCCACGATCATCCCGAGGGCATGAAGGGCGCCCGGGCGACCACCCACGCGATCTGGCTTGCATTCCAGGGAGAGATGACCGAATCGATCGCGGCCGCGGTCGCCGGGACCTACGGATACGACCTCTCGCGGGACGTCACGACGATCCGCGAGGCCTACGAGTACAACGAGACGTGCCAGCGCACGGTGCCGGAGGCGCTCGTCTGCGCCCTCGAGGCGGCGGACTTCGAGGCGGCCGTCCGGAACGCGGTCTCCCTGGGTGGGGACGCCGACACCCTGGCCGCGATCGCCGGCTCGGTGGCGGAAGCCCTCTACGGAATCCCGCCGGACTTCGTCTCCTTCGCCGAGACCGGGATCCTCCGCGGCGCGCCGGACATCCGGGACGTCCTCCGCGCGATGTACGCGTAGCGGATTGCCGGTCCCGAACCCCCTCAGTGTTCCCAGGAGTCCGCGATGGTGACATCGGCGACCAGGGGGACGCGAAGCTCCGCGACGGACTCCATTTCACGGCGGACGAGTTCGCCGACGGCTTCCGCCTCGCCCGGTTCCACCTCGATCAGCAGTTCGTCGTGGACCTGGAGCAGGACGACTCCCGAGGTCGGCAAGAGCGCCCGGTCCACGCCGAGCATCGCGATCTTGATGAGATCGGCGGCGGTCCCCTGGATCGGGGCGTTCACCGCCATGCGCTCGGCGGCCTCGCGGCGGGCGCGCTGGGTGGTGCGGATCTCGGGGATGTGCCGCTGGCGGCCGAAGAGCGTGGTGACGCGGCCGGTCGTGCGCGCCTCCTCCCGGATGGACTCGATCAGGTCCCGGACCCGGGCGTAGCGGTCGAAGTACGCGTCGATGAAGGCCTTCGCCTCTCCCGTGGAAACGCCGATCTCCTTGGCGAGGGTGAATGCGGTCTTGCCGTAGATGACCGAGAAGTTCACGATCTTGGCCCGCCGGCGCGCTTCTCCCGGGCTGAGTCCGAAGTCGGCGAAGACTTCGTTCGCAGTCCGGGCATGGATGTCTTCCCCGGACCGGAACGCCTCGATGAGCACCGGATCGCCGCTCAGGTGCGCCAGGATGCGCAGCTCGATCTGGGAGTAGTCCGCGGACAGGAGGCGCTTCCCGGGAGCGGCGACGAAGGCCTTCCGGACCTGGCGGCCGAGGTCCGAGCGGACCGGAATGTTCTGGAGGTTGGGGTCCGAACTCGAGAGCCGCCCGGTGGCGGCCACCGCCTGGTGGAGCCGGGTGTGGAGCCTCCCCGTCCCCGGCGCCACCAGTTCCGGCAGCGGGTCCACGTAGGTGCTCTTCAGTTTGGCGACCTCGCGGTACTCGAGCACGAGACGGGGCACCTCGTGGTAGTCCGCCAGCTCTTCAAGCACGCCGGCCCTCGTCGAAGCGCGCTTGGTCTTCTGCGTCTTCGCGGTCTGGGGGAGCTGCAGTTTGTCGAAGAGGATCTCCCCGAGCTGCTTGGGACTCTGGATGTCGAACGGGGTCCCCGCCAGCTCGTGGATCCGCGCCGTCAGCTCCTCGAGCCGGGACTGGAGGTTCCTGCTGAGGCCGCGCAGCGCCTCGCTGTCGAGGCGGATGCCGCGCGTTTCGATACGGGCGAGCACCGGCAGGAGCGGCATTTCGATGTCCCGGAAGACACCGGTGAGCTGCTCGGCTTCGAGGAGGCCGTCCAGCTTCTCGGCCAGGCGGTGCTGCCAGGCCGCCGCGATCGCGATTCGCCGGTCGGGCGCCGCAGTCCCGAACAGGGTCGCCGGTGACGCCTCCGCTTCCGGAAGCGAGAGGCCGACGTAGTCGCGGAGCACGTCGCCGAACCCCTGCGCCCGGCGGGTGGTGTTGAGGAGCCAGGCCGCCACCTGCGAGTCATGCGCCACCGCGGGCAGGGTTCCGCCCTGCTCCAGCCACCAGCGAACGAAGGGCTGGACCTCGTGTCCGACGAGCGCCGGGCCGTCCGCGAGCGCGGGCCGGAGCGCCTCCACGAGATCCCGCTCGCCGATGCGCTCTCCGACCGCCACCAGCAGGCCCTCTCCCGCGGTGGAGGCGAGCCCCAGCGCGGCGAGCGGCGCCGGATCGCGGCCGCGCGCGGGACCGAACGTCGCGTGCACCGCAAGCCGCCCGGCGTCGCGGGCGCGGTCCAGGAGCCGAATCACGTCGCCGGCGCCGGCGGCCGTCCGTACTTCGGGGAGGCGCGCGGCCGGGGCCGGCGACAGGTCCCGGGCGTGGGTACGGAGTTCGAGCTCCTCGAGGAGCTGGCGGGCGTCTTCCACCCGGGGGCCTCGGTAGCGGAGCCCCAGGAGTCCCTCTCCCGCTTCGGGAACCGGCACGTTCAGGCGAAGCAGGGCAAGCTCCCGCGAAAGCCGCGCCGAGGCGGCGTGCTCGTCGAGCAGGGTCGCCGTCCGCTTGCGGGCGATCTCGCCCGTGTGCGCCAGGATGTCCTCGACCCCGCCGAAGGAAGCGATGAGGGTCTTGGCGGTCTTGGGACCGATTCCCGGAACCCCGGGAATGTTGTCCACGGAGTCGCCGACGAGCCCGAGGTAGTCCGGAACCCGCTCCGGGGGCACGCTGAGCTTCGCCTCCACGCCGGCGCGATCGAGCCGCTGGGCGGTGTCCGCCGGCGGCACGACGCTGATCCGGTCGTCCACGAGCTGGAGCAGGTCCTTGTCGCCGGAGACGACCAGCACCCGGTACCCTCTGCCGCTTCCGGCCCGCGCCAGGGTTCCGATCACATCGTCCGCTTCCACCCCGGCGATCTCGACCACCGTCACTCCCAGCACCCGCGAAAGATCCCGCGTGAACGGCACCTGTTGCGCCAGTTCCGGCGGCATCTCCGGCCGGTTCGCCTTGTATTCGGGATAGGCCTTGTGACGGAAGGTGGGGCCCGGGGCGTCGAAGGCCACCGCGGCGTACTCGGGAGCCTCCTCGCGCAGGATCTTCCTCAGCGTCGCCACGTAGCCGTGCAGGGCGCCGTTCGGCAGGCCGTCCGAGCGGGTCAGCCGGGGCATCGCGAAGAACGACCGGAACAGCAGGTTGTTGCCGTCCACCAGCAGCAGGGTCGCCATCGAGAGTGGCCCGGATTCTACGGGCGGGCCGGATCGGCACTGATCCTGGCGGCCGGCCTCGGGTGCGCGCCGGCGGCGTGGGAAGAGCACCACCGGCTCGCCCTCGACGGGTCGGGGACTTCGGTCATCCGTCTTTCGGCGGACCTGCTTCCGGACGGTGGCGCAGAGGATGCCTCGCTGGCCCTTTCGAACGAGCTCGCCGCGGAAGGGCTGACCGTGGTCCGGACCCGCGCCAGACGACGCAGCCAGGTCGAAGCGGAGGTCCGGTTCGACGCCGTCACGTCGCTCTGTGAGGCGCCGCTCCTCCGCCGGGACTGCACCTACCGGGAAACCGGGGACGGCGGCTTCGACCTCGCGATGACCATCGCGCCGCGGCCGGCCGCTTCGCCGCAACCCGGAAGAGACATCGAAATCCGCGTGCGCACCGAAGGCAGGATCATGGAGCACAACAGCGACGGTCCCCTCCAGCGCGGCAACGTGATCTCCTGGGGCCGCCCGCTCGATGAGTTCCTGGGCGACGGACTCGAAGTCCGCGTCCGGACGGACGGGACCAGCGTCTTCGCCGCCACCACCCGCATCGTTCTGCGCAGCGCGCTCATCGCGGCCGGGATCGTCGGGATCGGTCTGACGCTGCTGGTGCTGGAGGGACGGCGGCGCCTGCGGCGGGAGCGCACCGAGGGGGGGTAATCGTCAGCCCACCAGGGTCTCGAAGAACTCGGCGGCGACGTCCGCCGGCTGCTCGCCGTCCACGTCCACGCGGCGGTTGAGCGACCGCATGGTCTCGGTGCTGATCGCGCCGCCGAGCCGCTCGGCCAGGTCCGCCACCGCGGGGTGGGCGTCCGGACGGTAGACCAGGGCGGACTCGTACGGCGGGAACCAGCCGAGGTCATCCTCGAGGACGAGCAGGTCCAGCTTGGCGATCCGGCCGTCGGTGGAGTTCCCCACCGCCACGTCCGCCTGACCGGCCTCCATGACCTGGAAGACCATGTCCACCTCGACCTCGATGGACTCCGGCATCTCGGTGAAACCGTAGTGGTCCATCATCCCGCGGAGCCCGTCGGCCCTTTCGAAGAACGGGTAGCCGGCGACGAAGAGGTAGTCCGAGATCCGGGCCAGATCGGAGATCGTCCGCAGGTTCCTTTCCCTCGCGAAGTCGCGCGGGACGGCGATGACGTAGTCGTTCGCGAAGCCGATCGGGGGGCCGAGCCGCAGGTCGAAGCGCTCCCGGTAGAGCTCCTTCACCCGCTCGTAGATCTCTTCCGCGGTCTGCCCCGCCACGAACGTCTCGTGCATGATCGCCGAGTAGGACGTTCCCGTGTACTCGATGTAGCAGTCGAGATCCCCGTTCGCGATGGCGCTGTGGAGGACGAACGTCTGCATCTGGAACCGCTCGGTCACCGCCAGTCCCGAAGCCCGGAGCAGCCGCGCCAGCAGTTCGCCCAGGATGATCTGTTCCGAATACGTCTTCGCGCCGAGGACCGCCGACGGACCGCCGGGGGCGCACCCCGCGCCGCCCGGCCCGGAGGCCAGGAACGCCGCCGGCGCGCCGATGGTCCCCGCGAGAAAACGGCGGCGGCGCATTGTTTCCTTCACGGCGTGGGGGCTCCGCGTGACGCCACGAGCCGCGCCTCGAGCATCGCGAGCCCGGCGTCCGCGAGCAGCGCGAGGATCGCCGAGGGTATCGCCCCGGCGAAGAGGAGCCGGGAATCGAGCATGGCGAGACCCCGGAAGATCAGCGATCCGAGCCCGCCGGCGCCGACCGCGGCGGCGATGGTCACGAGGCCCACCCCCACCACCGTCGCGATGCGGATCCCGGAGAAGATGGACGGCAGCGCAAGGGGGACCTCGACGAGCGTGAGCCGCTGCCAGTCGGTCATGCCCATCCCGTTCGCCGCGTCCAGGATGGCCGGATCCACCTGGCGCACCCCGGTCACCGTGTTCCGGAGGATGGGCAGCAGCGCGTAGAGGACGAGCGCGATGATCGCGGTCCGGCTGCCGATGCCGCCGATGAAGGGCAGCGGGATGAGGAGCCCGAAGAGCGCGAGCGAGGGCACGGTCTGGATGACCCCCGCGAATCCGAGCACCGGGCGGCCGAGGGCGGGGATGCGGGTGATCGCCAGCCCGAGGGGCACGGCGATCAGCACTCCGGCGACCGTGGAGATCACCACCAGCACCACGTGTTCCAGCGTGAGGCCGAGGATCTCGGTCCAGCGGCCGGCGAGGAACTCGAGGAAGCTCATGCGGCGCCTTCGATCAGGCCCCGCACCAGTGCGTCGGCGGGGGAGTCGCGGATCTCACCCGGAGTGCCGACCTGGCGGATACCGCCGTCGGCCACCACCGCGATCCGGTCGGCCAGCCGGAAGGCCTCCGACACGTCGTGGGTGACGAAGAGCACCGTCTTCCCGAGCTCCCGGGACAGCGAGCGGAACTCCTCCTGCAGGCTCCGGCGCCCGATCGGGTCCACGGCGCCGAAGGGTTCGTCCATGAGCAGCGCCTGCGGATCGGCCGCCAGGGCGCGCGCCACGCCCACGCGCTGGCGCTGTCCGCCCGAGAGCTGGTCCGGACGGCGGCCCCCGTGCTCCCGGGGATCGAGGCCGACGAGCCGCAGCATCTCCGCGGCGCGTTCCCGGCGGCGCTCCGCGTTCCAGCCGAGCAACCGCGGCACGAGGGAGACGTTGTCGCCCACGCTCAGGTTGGGCAGCAGCCCCACTCCCTGGATGGCGTACCCGATCCCCCGCCGGAGCTCGACCGGGTCCCAGTCGGCGACTTCGCGCCCGCCGACGTACACCCCGCCGGCATCGGCGTCCACCAGCCGGTTGACGAGCCGGAGGAGGGTCGTCTTGCCGCAGCCGCTCCGGCCGAGCAGGACCAGGACCTCGCCGGGCGACACTTCGAGCGACACCCGGTCCAGAACGATCTTTTGGTCGAAGCTCTTCGTGACCTCGCGAAACGAGATCGCGACGCCCTTCACGAAGTTGCCGCGCCCGCGGACGAAAGCGCCTGCTGACCCTCGACCAGGACTTCGTCGGCCATTCCGGCGAAGAGCCCCGAATCGAGGACCCCCGGGATGTCCCGAATCTCCCGGTGCAGCGCCGCGGGATCGGCGATCTCGCCGAAGGAGGCGTTCACGAGCAGGTTCCGGTTGTCGGTGACGAACGGATCCCCTGCGGACCCGATGCGGATCGCGGACTCGGCGCCCATCCGTTCGAGGGCCCTTCGCACCTGGGGCGCCGCGAAGGGGATCGCTTCCACCGGGACCGACCGTTTCGCGCCGAGCCGGTGCGAGAGCTTCTCCGGACCCACCAGCACCACGAATCGGGAAGCCGCGGCCGCCACCACCCGCTCCCGCACCAGCGCCCCGCCGTGGCCCTTGATCAGGTTGAGGTCCGGGTCCACCTCGTCGGCGCCGTCCACCGCCAGATCCACGGCGGCCACCTCGTCGAATCCGACCAACGGGATGTCCAGCGAGCGGGCCAGCGACTCGGTGGCGCGGGAGGTGGGGATTCCGCGGACCTGCAAGCCGCTGCGCACCCGTGCCCCGAGCTCCCGCACGAAGCCGGCCGCCGCCCGGCCGGTCCCGAGCCCGATCACCATGCCGGGCTGTGCCCACGAGGCGGCCCGCACGGCGATTTCCCAGTTGCTCAAGGCGGCGGAAAGATACCAACGGTAGAGTGGGTGAATGGCCCCTCTGGACGATCCCGTCGCGCGGCTGCTGCCCTCGCCGCGCCGGGTGGAACGCCTGCCGGGATTCCTTCAACTGGACCGCGGCGATCAGCTCGTCCTCGATTCCGGCTCCCCCGCGGAACGGCAGGCGGCGGCGTTCCTGGCCGGCCGCCTCGGCGAACGCGTCTCCCTCGATCCGGGCGTCACCGCTGCTCCGGCGACCCCCGTCGGGAACGTGGTCCTCGCGGAAGCCGGTTCGGATCCGGAGAGCTTCGAGCTCCGGGTGAATACGGCAGGCGCCCGACTTCAGGGTGACCCCGCCGGACTCCGCTACGGGGCCGAAGCGCTGGCCCAGCTCACCGCCCCCGACGGCCGGGTTCCCGCCGTTCACCTCCGGGACGCGCCCGCCCTCCGCCGCCGCGGCTTCCTGCTCGACATCTCGCGCGGGAAGGTGCCCCGCCCGGAGACCATCCGCTGGCTCCTCGAGGTACTGGCCCGCCTCCGCTACAACGAACTGTTCCTCTACACCGAGCACACCTTCCAGTTCGAGAACCATCCGGAGATCGGTGCGGATTCGGGGGGGTACTCGGCGGCGGAGATCCGGGAGCTGGACACGTGGGCCCGCGGGTGTGGCGTTGAGCTCGTCCCCTGCCTCCAGACGTTCGGACACTTCCGGCGCATCCTGGAGAAGGCTCCCTACCGGCGCCTCGCGGAATCGGACCGGCTGTGGTCCGTCTCGCCGGAGGCCCCGGGAACGTACCCCCTGCTCCGGGACCTGCTCCGGGAATATCTGCCCAACTTCGCCTCGGGGTGGGCGCACCTCAACTGCGACGAACCGGTCGATCTCGGGAAGGGGCTCTCGAGCGCACGGGCAGGCCGCGAAGGTCCGGCGGCGGTCTTCGCGGGGCACGTCAACCGGGTCGCGGGAATGGCGCGCGAGCTCGGGAAACGCCCCATGATCTGGGCCGACGTCATCGCCGACCACCCGGAAGCTCTCGAGCTGCTCGATTCCTCCATCACGCTGGCCGACTGGTGGTACGAGCCGGATCACGACTTCGACCGGGTGCGGCGCTTCCGGGACGCGGGCCGCGACTTCCTGACCGTGGCGGGCACGTCGTCCTGGACGAGCCTGTTTCCGCGCCTTGACACCTCGCTCCCCAACATTCGGGGACATGCCCGCGCCGCGAAGCGCTTCGGGGCTTCGGGGTTCATCGTCACCGACTGGGGGGACGGCGGCCACTACAACCTGTTCGGGGGCTCGCTCTTCCCGATCGCGGCGGGCGCCGAAGCGGCCTGGGGCAACGAGGACCGTCCCGAGGGGGAACTCGCCGCGGCGTTCTCCGAACACGTCGCGGCGGACGCGTCCGGGTTCTCCGGAGAGTTCGCCACCCGGCTCGGAAGGCTGCACGACACCGGGTTCCCGCACTTCAACCATTCGCCGCTCAAGACCGTGTTCTTCGAGACCCGCCTGCGAAGGGGTGCCCGGATGCCGACGCGCGAAGCGCTGGAAGCGACGCTCGAAGCGCTGCGCCGCCTCGCCGCCGAGACCGAGGCTCGCGGCCTGCCCCCGGGGCGCTCGGGCGCCGAGTGGCGCTTTGCGTTGGACGCTTCGCTGCTCGCGGCCGAACGCGGCCTCGCTACGCTCCGCTTCCGTCAGTCGGAGCGGAGCGGCTCGCCCGACGACCGCCGGCTGGCCGGAGAACTGGCGGCGCTCGCCGGCCGGCAGCACGAACTCGCCCGCCGGTTCCGCGAACTCTGGCTACGCGCGAATCGGCCGGAGGGCATCGGAACCGCGCAGAAGCGCTTCCGCGACGCGATCACGGCGCTCCGGCGAGCGGCGCGCGCCCTCGGTTCGTAGCCCGGAGCGCCAGCCTCCGGCTGGCATCGCGCGGGAGCGCGAAACCCGCGCTGACGGCGCTCCTCACCGTGAACCGGGCGACGTTCGGCTCGTTGCGGGCGGCGCGGCACCGGTCCCGGCTGGGCTCGCGCCGATGAGAATCGGTTGCGGCGCGCGTTTCGCAACCTGCGACCGCGATGCCGGCCAGAGGCCGGCGCTCCGAGGTCGGCGTTCCAAGCCGTTGGGATCAGTCCCGGATCGAGCCGCGGAAGAAGCTGGGGAGGCCCGGTTCCTCACCGGAATCGGTCTCCTCCTCCTCGCCCGCGCCAACGGGTTCGGAGGGCTCCGGCTCTTCGGCCGAGACGGCCGGCGCTTCCTCCCCGGCCTCGGGCTCCGGCTCGGTTTCCGGCCCCGCTTCGATCTCGGAAACGTCGTCGGACGCCTCGGCCGGAGAAGGCTCGGCAGCGGCTTCCCCGGTTGTCTCCTCGGGAGACTCGGCAGCCGCCTCGGGCTGAGCCGGCTCCGGCTCGCCGGGCTCTGCCACGACTTCCGCACCCGCCTCCGGGCCGGTCTCCGACGAGTCCCCTCCCTCGGCTTCAGGACCCGCCGCTTCGACAACGTCCGCGGAGCTCGGGAGGGCCGGTTGCTCCGGAGGGGGAGCCGCCTCGACGGCGGGCGTCGCGCCGGCGGCGCCCCGCGAGGGACGGGCGAAGCTGCGAAAGGCCCGGTCGTAGCGAGCCAGCACCGAGTCCCAATCGTGGTGGGACTCCAGGAATTCGCGGCCGGCCGCACCCATCCGGGGGAACAGGGACGGATCCCGCAGGCCGAGTTCGAGAATGAGTTCGAACTCGTCGTAGTTCTGGTAGTAGAGACCACCGCCCGAAGCGCGGCACTCCCCGGTGAGTTCGGTCGCCGAAGCGTTCACCAGAATCGGGACACCCAGGGAAAATGGCTCCGCCGCCGTTGTCGAGAAGGCGGCGAGGCGCTCGGGGATCACGGCCACGACGGCGCCGCCCACCGCGTCGAGGCGTTCCCGCGGGCTCGCCGGACGGACGACCCGGATGTCCGGGCGTTCCGGAATCTTGAGGGCCGCCGGCCCGATCAGGACGAGTTCGAGCGCCGCATCCGCATGGCGGTCCTTGAACGTCGAAAAGAACCGCAGCAGTTCTTCGATGCCGCGGCCCGGCTCCAGTGGTCCGGCTGCCAGCAGATAGGGCCCGGTCAACCCGGTGCGCCGCCGAAAGGCCGCCGCATCCGCGGTGCGCGGCAGCAGCAGTGTCCCGGGGACGGTTTCGCGCATGCGGCGGTGCACCTGATAGCGCTTCAGAACCAGGATCTCCTCGGCCTCGCTGCCGAACACGAAGGCGGCGGGGTGCTCGAAGATGTCCGACGCTCGGGGGGTATCCGCCCCCTCATCGGTAAAGGGGAGCAGAACGGTTCGTCCCGGGTCCACTTTCGCGGCTTCCGCACAAACGGACGACGCGCCGAACAGCACGACCAGGTCGTAGTCGCCCGGCCGATCCCGAAGGTACTGGAGCAGGCCGGTAGACGTCAGGTGGCCGGCGCCGGCCGGGCCCTGGGCTTCCGCCTCCGATGGGTCGCCGGCCGGGAATCGGACCACCCGGACTCCCTGATCCTGGAACTCCCCTTCCCGAAACGTCTCTTCCGATTCTCCCGCCGCGGTCGTGGTAGCCACCGTGGTTCGCCAGCCGCCAGGCGCCCGGCGGGCCAACTCCGCGGCGAGCAACTCCGGCCGGGTGGCGTCTCCCGCCCCGAACCGCGGAGTTACGAAGACCAGCCGCATCTCACTTCTCTCCCGAGGCGCCATTCCCGCTCCGGCGTCCTCCGCCGCGGTTCGGGCGGGACCCCTGCCGGGAGTTCTGACGCGCCGGCGCTCCCCCGCTCTGGCGGGACCCCTGACCGGATCCCTGCCGGTCCCGGCGGCCGCCACTCTCCCGGTCCGAGCGGCCGCCGTCACTTCGCCGCCGGTCGCCGCGGCCCCGGTCCGAACGGCCGCCCCGGTTGTCGGACCGTCCCCGTCCGGATCCGCCGCTCCGCTGCGCCGCTTCGGAGCTCCCGGCCGCGGAGCTGAACGAGAAATCGGCGTGGACGCCGAGCCGGCGGAGTTCCGACTTGATCACGTTGACCTCGAGACGCGTCAGTTCGAGATCCCGGTTCGTGGCCCACAGGAGCCGGCGGTGGTATTCGTTGATCTCGGCCTGGCGGGCAGCCTGTTCCACGGCGGGGTGGATGTTGACGAGCAGGCGGGTGAGCGGCGTGAGGAGCCAGCGCACCATCCGCACGAGACCGAACCGAGAACCGCGAAACGCCTGCTTCGAGAGCCGGATGTTCCAGCGGGAGGTGTCGCGGGAACGGATCCGCTCCGCGAACTCCTCGCTGAAGCCGCGCGATCCGAGCGGCGACAGCATCCGCTTCTTGACGTCGGCCTTGAATTCACGTTCGCTCTTCGCTCCTTCTTCCGCCCGCTCACGGGCAACCCGGCGGATGTCCGCCATGATCTTCTCGACGTCCGGCTTGAGAGCGGACACGGCCTTCTGGGAAGTTCCCTTCCCGGCCTTTTCGTTGGCTATGGAAATCGCCATTGTTCTCCTTCGCGCCCGCCGGCGGGGGCGGGACTTTGTTGGGCGCGGAAGGGATCAGCGGATTCGTCGGCGGTGGGTCCCCCGGCGGGAGCCGGTGGGACGAGTCTCAGGCACAACGCGCCCGAGAGCGATCTGGCGTCGCAGGTTTGCCGTCACCCGAATCCGATCCCTTCCGCGAGCGCGTCACCCGGAGAGGCAACGCACAGCGGGAGCCGGAGCGCGCGGACAGGCCCCTTCAGGCGTCGTTCAGAAACGAAGGGCGATACGAATCGACCGTCTTTCCATTTGCGCCGGGACCCTCCGCGCCTCCCTCAGAAGCTCCCGACTGCGGAGTCTTCCGACTCGAAGGACTCGAATACGGTGGCCAGCTTCGTAATCGAGAGCAGGTCCTGCATCCGCGCGGTCAGGTTGAGCAGCTTGACGCTCCCCCCGGCCTGCACCATGCGCGTGTGGCAGCGGACCAACTCGCCGAGCCCGGCGCTGTCCACGTGCGGGACGGCCGCCAGATTCAGCAAGAGCTTGCGGGTGCCGCCCGCGATCAGACTGCGCACCGTGTGCCTGAGGACCTCATCGCCTTCACCGAGCAGGATCTTTCCGTCCAGATCCAGTACGGTGACGTCACCTACGCTTCGTTCCGTTATCTCCATTTGCTTCCTCCCTCTCCCGGGATGTCTGGGTCTCCGCGATCCCCGGAGTTGGGGATGCCGCCACGCGGGCGGGCAGGGGCCGTTGTCCGGCCGGAGTCTGCGTTGGCCGCGGAAACCGTAATGACGCCCGCTTCGAGACCCTGGTCAATCCCCGCTTGCGGGGTTGCGGGTCCCGAGAATCCGGGCGCCGCTTGGTCCCGGTATCCTATCCCGTAACACACAGCACTCCGTGGAAAAAGTCACGCGGCGGCCGCGGATCGCATTCCCGGAATCGCGAGACCGGCGCGTCGCGGAGGCGGTCCGGGCGCTTCGGGACGGCCCGGAACTGGAGCCGCTGCTGGTCGGGCGTCCGGCCGCGCCCCCCGACGATCCGCGACCCGACTCCCTGGGGGGCGTCCGGACGGTGGAGCCCCGCGGAGCGGCTCTCGAGCAGGCCGCCGAACTGCTCTGGAGGAAGCGGCGCGCCCGCGGGATGACACGGACCGAGGCGCTCGAAACCGCCCGCGACCCCCTGGTCTTCGCGAATCTGCTCATCGCCGCCGGAGAGGCGGACGGCTCGGTCGCGGGCGCCGCCACCACCACCGCGGACGTGATCCGCGCCGGCCTGCTCGCCGTCGGCACCCGGCCGGGAGTCTCCCGCGTTTCCGGCGCCTTCGTGATGGAGTTTCCGGACGGCCGGGCTCCGCTCCTGTTCGCGGACGGCGCCGTGATCCCGCGGCCTGATCTCGGCGAGCTCGTCGAAATCGCGCTCCTGTCCGCCGAGACGGCCAGCGACCTGCTCGACATGGAGCCCCGCATCGCCTTCTTGTCGTTTTCGACCAGGGGCAGCGCCGATCACCCCGACGCCCGGCGGATGGCGGACGCGGCGCGGCGGGTGCGCGAACTCCGGCCCGAACTGGCCGTGGACGGGGAGCTCCAGGTGGACGCGGCGGTCGTCCCTTCCATCGGGAAGAGCAAGGCGCCGGAGAGTCCGGTAGCGGGAAGCGCGAACGTGCTCATCTTCCCCGACCTGGCCGCCGGGAACATCGCCTACAAGCTGGTCGAACGCCTCGCCGGGGCCTCCGCGACGGGACCGATCCTCCAGGGACTCGCAGCCCCGGTGAACGATCTCTCCCGGGGGGCGAGCGTCCCGGACATCATCCGGCTGGCGCGGCTGACGGCGCGCGCCGCGCGGAATCGGGCGTCGCAGCGGGTAGCCGGTGGTGGAACTGACGCGGCATTCCCGAGCTACGAACCATGCGGGCCGGCTCTCGCCGTCCCCCATGGTCCGTGCTCAAGGGGTCTACGCGGGGCTCGACTCTCGCCCCGCTCCGGAAGCGACACCCGCTGAATCCTCCCTGAACCGCTCGCCTCTGGCTCGCTCATCGTTGCGCTTCGGTCGGAATACGCCCGGTATTCCTCCCTCGCGCGCCTTGTCAGCGAGGCCCAGCGGGAGTCTCGGTGTTCACGCCGGTTCCACCACCGGCTGCCAACCCTTTGACAGTGCCCGAGCCGGGCGCGTATGTTCCGAACGCTGTCCCGGCGGAGCCCTTCCGCGGCTGGCCGCCACGCGACGGCGAAGGAGACGAAGGCGATGCGCAACCGGAGAGTCTTGACCCTGTCCCCGTACCTCCTCGCGGGGCTCCTGCTGACTGCCTGCGGCGGCGGATCGGACATGGGAGCGGACCCGGTCCCGACCACCGTGGATCTCGGCGTCCGCCCGGAGGGAGACACCACGCTGAGTCCGGACCTGTCCCGGATCCCCGAGGAGCTCCAGCGGGTCTTCCAGCACATCGACGACAACGCCGACGAGCACGTGATGAACCTGCGGCGCTGGATCCAGCAGCCGAGCATCTCCAACTCCGGCGAGGGCATCCCGGAATCCGCCCAGATGGTGAAGGGCTTCTTCGACCAGCTCGGCTGCCAGCACTCGCAGGTGTACGAGGTCCCGATGACCGAGTGGGGACAGCCCGGCAACCCGGTGGTGTACGCCGACTGCGACTACGGCAAGGAACAGACGCTCCTCATCTACTGGATGTACGACACGATGCCGATCACCCAGCCGGAGGCCTGGGTCTTCCCGCCGTTCGACGGAGAGTTCACCGAGTTCGGCCCCTTCAAGAAGGTGATGATCGGCCGCGGCACCACGAACTCCAAGGGTCCGCAGATGACCATGTGGAACGGGATGCACGCGATCTACGAGGTGACCGGTTCCATGCCGGTGAACCTGATCTTCATCGCCGAGGGGGACGAGGAGCGGATGTCCATCGGCCTGCGCCAGTTCGTCCGCGAGAACCCGGAACTCTTCCGGCACGCGGACGCGATGTACCGCACCGGCCGCCAGGCGCGGAGCGGGGCGGCGGGTTTTTCCGGAGGCTCCGAGGGCTGCGTCTATATCGAGCTGACCACCAGCGGTGAGAGCTGGGGACGCGGACCCGTCCCGTCGAACATTCACGGCATCCACAAGCGCTCGACCGATTCGCCGGTGCTGCGGCACATGAAGATGATCGACTCGCTGATCACCGACGACGGGAACCGGGTGCTGGTGCCCGGCTTCTACGACGGCGCCGCGCCGCTGTCCCCCGCGGAAGAGGAGATGTTCCGCAGTTCGGCGGAGAACCTCGACCTCGCGATCGCCGCCGAGAACATCGGGGTGGCGCGCTTCATGACCGACGATCCCCTCCAGCACCTGAAGAACGCCCGCTACGGGATCTCCTTCAACATGGACGGCATCTGGTCCGGCAACATGTATCCGGGCGGCGCGGGAGCCATCCTGCCGAACCGGGTCACCTCGAAGCACAACATGCGCTACGTCCCGAACATGGACGGGCTCGAGATGGTCCAGAAGATCCGCGACTACCTCGACGAGCAGGGTTACGAGGACGTCGAGATGACGATCATCGGCGACGTGCCCTGGTCGAAGAGCAACTACAACAACGCGCTCGCGGACTCGGTCCGGGAGATGTTCTCCATCTTCGGGGTCCGCTACCGGGACCCGGTCGCGGAGGATTCCATCCTGGGCGGCGGCTACTGGCCGGCCTACCTCTTCAGCGGCCGTGACGGCACGCTGCCGGGCGGGACCGATCTCGCGATGCCGATCGTGGGCGGAGCGGTCGGCCACGGCGGCGGCGCCCACGCCGCGAACGAGTTCTGGGTGATCGAGGGAGCGGGTGAGGTCTACGGCATGATCGGCGGCGAGAAGTCGGTGGCGACCGTGCTCTACTCCTACGCGGGACTGCTGGACGAGTAATCCTGACCCGCCTTCCGGAATCCGACGCCATCTTGACACGGGGGGCCGCGGGGACTAGCGTTCCCGCTTCTCCCCGGGCCGGAAGCGCCCGGGTTTTCCCAATTCGATAGAGCAGACACACCGGCAGTCACAACCGAGGATCCCTTGGCGGAAATCGTCGTCCAGGAAGGCGAAACGATCGATGTGGCCCTCCGCCGCTTCAAGCGGCGGGTCCAGGCCGAGGACATCATCAAGGAAATCAAGCGCCACTCGTTCTATGTGAAGCCCGGCGACAAGCTGCGCGCCAAGCGGGCCGCAGCACGCAAGCGGGCCCGCAAGCGCCGGCGTCGCACCCGGTAGGCAACCACCCGACCGACCATGCGGGTTCTGCTGGTCGGCGGCGGCGGACGGGAACACGCGCTGGCGTGGGCCATCTCGCGGAGTCCTGAACTCACGGAACTGATCGCCGCGCCCGGGAACCCCGGAATGGGCCGGCTGGCCCGCCTCGCGCCGGTGGGCGCGGAGGATGTGGGCGGGTTGACCGACCTTGCGGCCGGCGAAGCTGTGGACCTGGTGGTCGCCGGCCCGGAGGCGCCGCTCGCCGCGGGGCTGGCCGATCGGCTCGCCGAGCGGAACATTCCCTGTTTCGGGCCGCGGCAGAACGCCGCCCTCCTCGAGGCCTCCAAGGAGTTTGCGAAGGACTTCATGGGACGGCACGGGATTCCGACGGCCCGGCATACCGTGGTCCGGGACGCGGAGGCGGCGCGCCAGGCCCTTCGGTCCGGGGACTACGGCGGGCAGCCGGTCATCAAGGCGAGCGGCCTCGCCGCCGGCAAGGGCGTGTTCCTGCCCGGGGATCTGGACGCGGCCGAGCGGGACGCAACGAAGTTGCTCGAAGGCGGCCTCGGCGAGGCCGGCAAGGCGGTGGTCATCGAGGAGCGGCTGGCGGGCCCCGAACTCAGCGTCTTCGCGATCAGCGACGGGACCCGGGTGGTCGCCTGCGGGACCGCCCAGGACTACAAGCGGCGCTTCGAGAACGACGAGGGGCCGAACACCGGGGGCATGGGGAGCCTGAGCCCGGGTCTCGGGGACACCGAGGCGACCATGGACCGCGTGCGCCGCGAGATCGTGGAGCCCACGATCGCCGGACTCCGCGCCGAGAGCCGCGAGTACCGGGGCGTGCTCTACGCCGGGCTGATGCTGACCGCGGACGGGCCCAGGGTGCTCGAGTTCAACGTGCGCTTCGGCGACCCCGAGGCGCAGACCCTGATGCCGCGGCTCGACTGCGACCTGCTTCCCCTGTTCTTCGGGGCGGCCACGGGGCGGCTCCCGGAGCAGGCTGTCCGCTTCCGGCCCGAGCGCGCCGTCACCGTGATCCTGGCATCGGACGGGTATCCGGGGGCCTACCGGAAGGGCGTCCCCATCGGGGGTCTGCCCGACGCGGTGGAAACCGGCGACGCCTTCGTGTTCCACGCCGGCACCCGCGCCGGCGCGGACGGGATCGAGACCGCCGGGGGGCGCGTGATCGCCGTCACCGGACTGGGCGCCGACTGGGCGGGCGCGCGGAGCGCGGCCTACCGGTGCGCCGATTCGATCACCTGGGACAAAAAGGCATTCCGCCGCGACATTGCAAACACCGCCATCCAGTAAGGAGACAACATGACTTCCACCGGCAACCCCAAAGTCCTCATCGTGATGGGCAGCCCCTCCGACACCGACGTCATGCGGGAGGCCAAGAAGGTCCTGCAGTCGCTCGGCGTTTCCTGCCGGATGGGCATCTACTCGGCCCACCGCACGCCCGGCCGGGCAGCCGCGCTCGCGGAGAGCGCGCGCGACAGCGGGGTCGTCGCGATCATCGCCGGCGCCGGGATGGCGGCCCACCTGGCGGGGGCGATGGCCGCCCGGACCATCCTGCCGGTCATCGGCGTTCCGCTGGCGGCGTCCCTGAGCGGGCTCGACGCCCTGCTCGCCACCGTCCAGATGCCCCCCGGGTTCCCGGTGGGCACCGTGGCGGTCGGCAAGGCGGGCGCCCAGAACGCCGCCCACTTCGCGGCCCAGATCGTGGCGCTCAGCGATCCCGAGGTCGCCGACAAGATCACCGCCTGGCGCCGCGCCAAGGCCGCCGCCGCCGAAGCCGCCTCCGACGAACTCGAAGCCGAAGACTGACGGCGGGGACCGCCGATCTTCAGACCGGCACCGCGGCCCGACAGGGCCGCAAAACCGTACGAACGTCGGGCCCGACAAAGAGCGCGAGCCACTGGAAGACGTCCATCGGGAATCACGTATCCCTGAAGTTCGGTCATCGGATGTCCGATCTTCAGGGATACATCGCGCCTTGGGGAGAGAGCCGCCCTGGTCCGATGCACGAGCGGCACGGACCCCTCCCGGGTTCCGCCAGCGGAACCCGACCCGGATGGTGACGTGTGGTGGCCAGCGATGCGGGTTAGATTTCTGGCGCGCAACACTGCGCGTTCCGACGGCTCGACAGGGATGGCGCCGGCGGAATCGCGGCGCAACACCTCACGGTTCATCCGGACAACTGCCCGAACAACAGGGACGACCGGCCATGGGTCGTGGGGATCCGTGAGCCCCGGCAGGAGGACGAACAATGCTCAAGGCACCGGCCCGACCACCGCAATGCGCCCGCCTGGCGACGCTCCTGGCGCTTCTCCCTTCGCTGCTCGCCGCCCAGCCCACGGGTTCGATCGCGGGCCGGGTGGTGGACTCGACCGGCAGCGCGCTTCCCGGGGCGACGGTGTCGCTGATCGGGGCCGGGCCGGCGGCCGAAGGACCACAGATCACGGCGGCCGACGGCAGCTTCGCGTTCGAGAACGTCCCGGCCGGCGAGTACCTGGTCGAAGCCGCCCTGTCCGGCTTCGAACCTCGCGGTGAGCCGGTCTCGGTCGAGGCGGACGCGGTAGCTCGCCTCGATCTGATGCTCGAGATCAGCCGCCTGATGGAGTCCATCACTGTCGTGGCCGAGGAGCCGCGCAGCTTCGCCACCAACGTGGTGGCGGAACCGATGGTCGCCCAGCAGTCCCCGATCTCGAGTGTGCTGGCCGTGGTGGACAACGTCCCCGGCGTCTCCATCCAGGAGGGGGACGCCTACGGCACCGACGACTGGTCCACCAGCATCTCCATGCGCGGATTCCAGGTCAATCTCGACGAAGCCCAGATCGGCACCACGATCGACGGCATGCCGAACGGCACCTCGGACTACTGGAGCGGCTCCAAGGCGAACCGCTTCGTGGACCCGGCCAACATGGGAGGAGTCACCGTCTCGCAGGGGACGGCGGACATCGCGTCCCGTTCCATCGAGGCGCTCGGCGGGACGCTCGATTTCACCACCGACGAACCGGAGCACGAGCGGAAGTTCACGGCGGCGGTGGACCTCGGATCGGACGACGGCCAGCGCTTCTACCTGCGGATGGACACCGGACACCTGTTCGGCCGGGAGGCCCGCGCCTGGGTTTCCGCGGTGCGCCAGGAAAGCAGCGACTGGATGCAGGGTTTCGCGCGCAGCGAGCGGGATCACCTCGCCGGAAAGATCCGGGCCGCGGTTGGCCGGCTCGACCTGTCGGCGTACGTCTCGTACGACGACACCGACAACGCCTCCTACCAGCGGCTCACTTCCGAGGCCGAATACCGCAGCGACCCCCGCTGGGACCGCCTGACCGACACCTGGACCGATACGCCCTGGATCAACCAGTTGTACCGTCTCGGTTGGGCCATTCCGCGACAGAACGCCTTCGGCTACCTGAAGGCCGACTTTGCCGCCACGGACGTGTTGTCGATCACCGGCGGCGCCTACTACCACCGGCAGTGGGGCCGCGGCGACTGGCTGCCCCCCTACCTGGTGGACGTGACCGCCGACGGGGGAGGCGCGGAGTCCGAACTGGCGTCCGGGTTCACCGCTCTCGGTGGCAGTCCGCTCGGCCAGGTCCATTTCGTGGATCCGGAGGGAGTCCCGCTGACGCCCCGGGCCGGATGCGTCTCCTCGCTCCAGTTCCCCTATGGCGGCGCCGGTCCGGAGTTCGACCCCGCGTGCTATCCGTCAGAGGCGATCCCGGTGCAGTCCTACCGGCACAGTCACTACGGGAAGGAGCGGGTCGGCCTCACCCTCGACGGGGACTGGTTCGGCGAACTGGCGATGGGCGGCAACCGGCTGCGCGCCGGGCTCTGGGCCGAGGACGGCCGGCGCGACCTCGGCCGCGACTGGCACAAGATCATGGATGCCCGCGTCTCGCATCGCTACGACGACACCCCCTACTGGCGCCAGTACGACTGGGAGTTCCCGCAGTCGATCATCAAGTGGTACGTCGAGGACACGCTCTTCGCCGGTCCGCTGGCGATCAACGCGGGCGTCCGCCAGTACCTGGTCGAGGTGGGCCGAAGGGACCATTTCGGAGAGACGGCGGAACTGTCCGTCTCCTCCGACTCGGACCTGCTCCTCTCCGGGGGATTCACCTACACCGCGCCCATCAGCGGGCTCGAACTCTTCGCCGGGTATGCACAGAACTTCAAGTCGCTGTCGGACCGCCTGCTCGAGGTGCCGGGCCGGAGTCTCGAGGGACTCGAGCCCGAGACCGCGGACAACCTGGACTTCGGGCTCCGGTACACCGGAGATCGCCTGGCGGCCACCGCCACCTACTACCGGATCGATTTCCAGAACCGGATCTTCTTCCTCTCACCCCAGACGGCTGCCGGCCCGAACTACCTGATCGCCGGAGGGGGCTCGTACTTCAACGCGGGCGGCATCGACTCCCGCGGGCTGGAGCTGTCGGCGACGCTCCGGGTCACGGCCTCCACGTCGTTCTACACCGCCTGGACCCGAAACGACGCGACCTACGTCGGCACCGGCGATCCGCTCGTATCGGCCTCTCAGGGCATCCGGCCCGGCAGCCAGGTCGTCGGCGTCCCCCGCACCCTGGTGGTGGTCTCCGCCGATCACAGCGGGGAACCGGTCGCCGCCGGCATCTCGGCGAAGTACACCGGACCGCGCGGCATCACGCTGGACGGGTCGTGGAGCGCGGATGCCTACTGGCTGGTGGACGCCTATTTCCGGTGGTCGGCCGGCCGGATCAGCCAGCGCTTTCAGGGTCTCGAAGTGGCCCTGATCGGCAACAACCTGCTCGACCGGGCCTACCTCGGCACCATCGGCGGCCAGGCCGCGTTCCTGGGCGCCCCGCGCACGGTCTCGCTGAACGTGACGACGTCGTTCTGAGCGGCTGGACGCCGGATCGGGTCTGACCCCGGCGCCACTCGCCGCCCGGCCGATTCAGGCGGGCGTGGCGGCCAACTGGCCGCAGGCAGCCAACACGTCCCGGCCGCGGCTGCGGCGGAGGGTGGCGACGAACCCCGCGGCCGAGACCTTCCCCAGGAAACGTTCGGCGTCCTCCTCCGTGCCCGGGCGGTGCGGCGGGCCGGGGGCCGGATCCTCCCAGGGGTTGAAAGCGATCAGGTTCACGTGAGGACGGATCCCGGACGCGGCCAGGCGACGCAGTTGCCGAAGCAGTTCCCGGGCGTCCCGCGGACGGTCGTTCTCGCCACCGAGGAGGACGTACTCGACCGTGACGCGGCGGTTCGAGGGCGGCAGGTTCTCCAGCGCCTCGAAGATCTCCGGCATGCGGTGACGCCGCCCGATGGGCATGAAGCGGCCGCGCGTTTCATCGTCGCCGGCGTGGAGGCTGATCGCGATCCCCACCTGCGGCGCCGCGGCGCCCAGGCGGGCAATCTCTTCCGGCAGGCCCACCGTGGACACGGTGATCCGGCGCGGCGGAATGCCGAAGCCCTCGGGATCGGTCAGGAGGGCGAGCGAAACAGTCACTCCGTCGGTATTGAGGAGGGGTTCGCCCATTCCCATGTAGACGACGTTGCGACGCCCCCTGGCGGCCTCCGGGGCGGCGCGTTCCGCGAGCAGTACCTGGGCCGCGATCTCGCCGGGGGTGAGATTCCGGCGGAACGGAATGGCGCCGGAGCGGCAGAAGGTGCACGCCAGCGGACAGCCGACCTGGGTGGAGACACAGACCGTCAGGTCCGACGCCTCGCCGCCGGCCCCCTGCGCTCTCCCTGACTTTCCCCCCGCCGCGTCCCGCCGGCTGCCGATGGCCACGGTCTCGACCAGCAGGCCGTCCTCGAGTTCGATCAGCAGCTTGACGGCGCCGTCGCCGGACTGCGAGGACTCCACGATGCGGGGGTGCGCAATCCGGAAGCGCGAGGCGAGTTCCGCCCGGAGGGAGGCGGAGAAGTCGGTCATCTCGCGGAAGTCGACCTGCCCGTGCCGGTAGAGGTGGCGGAAGAGCTGGCGGCCCCGGTAGGGCGGGAGACCGAGGTCTTCGGTGAGCTGGATCAGCTCGGCGTGGGAGAGGCCGTAGAGGTTTTGCACTGCGGGATCACGATAACGCCGGAAGGTGGGACGGGCATCGACACAAGGGTGTTTGAGGCCGCGCCGTTGCGCCGGCCTGCGGCCGGCGCGTGCCGACCAGAGGTCGGCGTTCCAAGCCGTACGCGTCCCGAGGGCAGGTGGGGTTGGGACGTGCGCGGCGCGGAGCGCCGCGCGTGCCGGTCTGGAGACCGGCGTTCCAGGCCGGTGCGCCACAACCCGTTGTGGTGCGTGTCCCCGTCACCCCCAATATCTTGGGGTTCGGGCGTTGACCCAACGCGCGGGCGGGTGCTACGCTCGGGTCCTTCCCGCCACGGTGGCCGCCACCCTCTTCCGACCCGGTTTTCGTCATGGAAATCAGCCTGCGCGTCCTTGGTTCCGGTAGCTCCGGAAATGCGGCGCTGGTCTCCGGGGGGCCCACCACCCTGCTCGTGGAAGCGGGGCTTTCCTGCCGCGCACTGGAGAAACGGATCGCGGAGGCCGGACGCACGCCCTCCGACATCGCCGCCGTGCTCGTCTCCCACGAACACGGGGACCACTGCCGGAGCGCCACCACCTTCGCGGTACGCCACGGGATCCCGGTCGCCTGCACCGAAGGCACCTGGAACTGCCTGATCTCGCGGAACGGGGCCGAGACTCCCGATTGGCTTCCCCTCGTCCCGCGGGAGAGCCGCCGCATCGGAACGATCACCGCCACCCCGTTCCGGACCCCGCACGACGCGGTGGACCCCATCGGCTTCCGGTTCGAGCGCGGCGGCGCCGTCCTCGTCCACGCGACCGATTTCGGCCACCTCTCCGAAGAGATGGAAGAAGCCATCGAAGGCGCCTCGGTGTTGCTGATCGAGTCCAACTACGACGAGCAGCAGCTCTTCGAGAGCCGCTATCCGTTCGCCATCCGGCAACGGATCGCCTCCACCCGGGGCCACCTCTCGAACGGCGCCCTCGCCATGTATCTCCGCAGGCGGCTCCCCCTCTCGGTGAACACGGTGGTGCTCGCCCACCTCTCGGAGAACACCAACACTCCCGAACTCGCACTGCGGACGGCCCGCACGGCCCTCGACGCCGGCGGACGGCGCGGGGTGCGGCTGCTGGTTGCCCGGCGTCACGACCTGACGGAGGAACTCTGGACCCGGCCGGCGCGCACCGCTCCGAAGGCCCCGCCGATGCCCCGGGTCAACCGGTTCCTGAACCCGGTACCGCTGCGAGCGCCCACGCTGTTCTGATTCGGTGCTCACCGATCGCTACGTCCGCCCCGAGATGGGGGCGATCTGGACCGACGAAGCCCTCTTCGCTTCCTGGATGGAGGTCGAGGTCGCCGCGGCCGAAGCGATGGCGGCCGAGGGGATCGTCCCGGCAGCCGCCGCGGCCGCGATTCGGGAGCGGGCCGGCTTCGACATCGCCCGCATCCACGAGATCGAAAAGACCGTCCAGCACGACGTGGTGGCCTTCACCCAGTCCATGGCGGAACACGTGGGAGCCGAGGGACGCTGGATCCACTTCGGACTCACCAGTTCCGACGTCGTGGACACCGCGCTCGCCACCCGCCTCGTCCGTTCGGCGGACCTGATCCTGGAGCGGGTCGAGGGAATCCGCGAAGTTCTGAAGCGCCGCGCCGAAGACCACCGGCGGACCGTCATGGTCGGGCGGACCCACGGGGTGCACGCCGAGCCGATGACCTTCGGGATGAAGCTCGCCCTCTGGTGGGCGGAGATGGGGCGCAACCACCGCCGCCTCGCCGCGGCCCGGGAAGCCGTCCGGGTGGGCAAGCTCAGCGGCGCCGTCGGCACCTTCGCCCACCTGCCGCCGAGCGTCGAACAACGCGTCTGCGACGCGCTCGGCCTCCGCCCCGCCGCGATCTCCACCCAGGTCGTCCAGCGCGACCGGCACGCCGAACTGGCGGCGGCGCTCGCCATCCTCGCGGGCACGCTCGAGAAGATCGCCACCGAGATCCGGAACCTGCAGCGGACGGAGATCCGCGAACTGGAGGAGCCCTTCGGCCGGGGCCAGAAGGGCTCCTCGGCGATGCCCCACAAGCGGAACCCGGTAGGCTGCGAGCAGGTGTGCGGCCTCGCCCGGATCATCCGCGCCAACACGATCCCCGCGATCGAGAACATCGCGCTCTGGAACGAACGGGACATCTCCCACTCGTCCGCGGAACGGATGGCGATTCCGCAGAGCTTCCTGCTCGCCGACCACATCCTCCTGCGCATGACCCGGATCCTCGACGGACTCGTGGTGCGCGCGGACTCCATGCTCGCCAACCTGAACCGGATGAACGGCATGGTGTTCAGCGGCCAGGTGCTGCTCGACCTCGCCGCCAAGGGGATCTCTCGCGAGGACGCCTACAAGATGGTGCAGGGCGCCGCCATGCGTCTCTGGGAGAACGGCGGCACGCTGCGGGAGCGGCTCGACGAGGACGAAGGGATCACGTCCCGCCTCACCCGCGAGGAGCTCGACGCCGCGTTCGACCTCGATGTCCAGCTTTGCCACCTCGACACGGTCTTCGAGCGGGTCTTCGCGGAAGACAGCGCATGAAGTTCCGGGTCCGTGTTCTCGTCCGCCTGCGTCCCTCAGTCTATGACCCGCAGGGGCAAGCGATCCGGAAGGCGATCGCGGCCGACCCGCGCCTGAGCGCCGAATCCGTCCGGCAGGGAAAGATGTTCGACCTGGAGGTGAAGGCCGGTTCGCCAAGCGAGGCGAAGGCGCGCGCCGAGGAGATCGCGTCCCGGGTGCTGGCCAACCCGGTACTCGAGGACTTCAGCGTCCAGGTCCTGCTCGACTGATGGCCCGCTTCGCCGTCCTCGTCTTCCCGGGGACGAACTGCGAGGGCGACGTGCTCCACGCCATCGAGGCGGTGACCGGCCAGCCGGCCGCACTCGTCTGGCACAAGGAGGGCTCGCTCGACGGGTTCGACGCCGCCGTGGTGCCGGGCGGTTTCGCGCACGGCGACTACCTGCGGGCCGGCGGTCTCGCCCGCTTTTCGCCGGTCATGGAGCCGCTCATCGAGATGGCGGAGAGCGGCCGGGCGGTGGTCGGAATCTGCAACGGCTTCCAGATCCTCCAGGAAGCCGGCCTCCTCCCCGGGGCCATGCTGCGGAACGTGTCGCTCTCCTACGTGTGCCGTGACGTCCGGCTGCGCGTCGAAGCGAACTCGTCTCCCCTGACCTGCGGGCTCGCACCGGGCACCACGCTCCGGATGCCGGTGGGCCATGCCGAGGGGAACTTCCGGGCCGACGACGATGTCCTCGAAGCGCTCGAGGCGGACGAGCAGGTGATCTTTCGCTACTGCGACGACGGCGGCGAAGCCAGCGACGCGGCCAACCCCAACGGTTCCCGGAACAACATCGCCGGAGTGCGGAACGCCCGGGGCAACGTCGCCGCCCTCATGCCCCACCCCGACCGCGCCTACGAGGAGGCGCTCGGCGGCGTGGACGGCTGCCGCCTCTTCGAGAGCCTCCACCGGTTCACGGAGTCGTGAGAGACGCCGCGACGCTGGAAGCGGCGCTCGCTTCCGGACTCTCCACCGAGGAGTTCCGGCAGATCGGAACCCTGCTCGGCAGACCCCCCAACCCGACCGAACTCGGGATGTTCTCCGCGATGTGGTCGGAGCACTGCTCGTACAAGTCCTCGCGCCGCCATCTCGCCCGCTTCCCCACCGAGTCGCCCCGCGTCATCGAGGGACCCGGGGAAAACGCCGGCGCGGTGGACATCGGTCACGGCCTCGCCGCGGTCTTCAAGGTGGAATCGCACAACCACCCGACCTTCATCGAACCGTTCCAGGGCGCCGCCACCGGCGTGGGCGGCATCCTGCGGGACATCTTCACGATGGGCGCCCGGCCGGTGGCGCTCATGAACTCGCTCCGCTTCGGTCCCCTGAGTCTTCCGAAGAACCGCGCCCTCTTCACGGGAGCGGTTGCCGGGATCGCCAACTACGGGAACAGCATGGGCATCCCCACCATCGGCGGCGAGGTCTTCTTCGAGGACTGCTACTCGCTGAACCCGCTGGTGAACGCCTTCGCCCTCGGCATCGCACCCGCGGACCGCATCTTCCGGGCGCGCGCCGAGGCGCCGGGAAGCCCGGTCTGGTGCGTCGGCAGCAAGACCGGGCGCGACGGCATCCACGGCGCGTCCATGGCGTCGGCGGCCTTCGACGAGGAGGCCGAGGCGAAGCGGCCGACGGTGCAGGTCGGGGACCCCTTCCTCGAGAAACTCCTCATGGAGGCGTGCCTCGAACTCATGCAGGGGGACGCGCTGATCGCGGTCCAGGACATGGGGGCCGCCGGGCTCACCTGTTCCACCTCGGAAGTGGCGTCCCGGGGAGGCGCCGGCGTCGAGATCGACCTCGATCACGTCGCCCAGCGCGAGACGGGCATGAACGCCTACGAGATCATGCTCTCGGAGTCCCAGGAGCGCATGCTCCTCGTGGTCCGGAGCGGCCGCGAGGCGGAGGTGACCCGGATCTTCGACAAGTGGGATCTCGACGCGGCCCCCATCGGAAGCGTGAGCGGCGACGGCCTCCTCCGGGTCCGGCACCAGGGGCAGGTCGCCGCCGAAGTGCCCTGCCGGGCGCTGACCGACGACGCCCCGGCGTTCGATCGCCCCGCTGCGCGACCGTCGTGGTGGCCCTCTCCCGAGGTCACCCCGGCCGACCTTCCCGAACCCACCGACTGGAACGCCGTGGTCCGGGAGCTGGCCGGATCCCCGGAGCTGGCGAGCCGCCGCTTCGTCTACGAGCAGTACGACCACATGGTGCGCAGCGACACGGTCGTCCGTCCGGGCGGCGACGCCGGCGTGGTCCGGATCAAGGGCAAGGAGCTCGGGATCGCCATGACCCTCGACGGCAACGGCCGCTACACGGCCCGGGATCCCCGCCGGGGCGGCGCGCTGGCCGTCGCGGAAGCCTGCCGGAACCTGGCCGCGGTGGGGGCCACCCCGGTGGGAGCCACCAACTGCCTCAACTTCGGCAACCCGGAGCGGCCCGAGATCATGTGGGAGTTCACCGAGGCCATCGCCGGGATGACCGAGGCTCTCGAAGCCCTGGCGGTTCCCATCACCGGCGGCAACGTCAGCTTCTACAACGAGACCGAGGGCCAGAACATCTTTCCCACCCCGGTGGTCGGCGTGGTCGGGGTGCTGGACGATGCGACCAGGCGGATCGCGCAGCACTTTGCGGCAGCGGGGGACCTCCTCTTCCTGGCGGGGCCCGAGGGCGGGGATGCGCTCGGGGCGAGCGCCTTCCTGAAGGAGCACCACGGGCGCACCGATGGCCGGCCGCCGAAGCCGGACCTCGATGCGGAGGTCCGGCTGGGGGCCTTCCTCCGCGCGGCCGGGGCGGCGGGACTCGCCGCCTCGGCGCGCGATCTCTCCGAGGGCGGCCTCGCGGCCGCCGCGGTCGAGAGCCTCTTCGCGCCGGACGGCTCCCGGCTCGGCGCCGAGCTACAGGTCGAGTGCGCGGGCCGGCTTGAGGGGACGCTCCTCGGGGAGGGGCCGGCCCGCGCGCTCCTCAGCGTCCGGCCCGGCGACGCCGAGGCCCTGGCCGCGCTCGCCGCCCGCGAGGGGGTTCCGCTCGCGGCAGTCGGATCCGTGGGCGGGGATGCGCTCCGGATCCGGGTGAACGGGAGTCGGATCGTCTCCCTCGATCTCGACGGCCTCGCGGACGTCTTCCGGAACAGCCTCGGCCGCATGGCGCTGGCGTAGGATGCGCGGGTGAGCCAGATCGAGCTCCCGGTGGTCGATCGCCCCGGTCCTCCCGGCAGGGACGGTGCGGACCGGTTCCACGAGGAGTGCGGGGTCGTCGGGATCTGGAACCACCCGGAAGCGGCGCGCCTCGCCTACCTGGGGCTCTACGCGCTGCAGCACCGCGGGCAGGAGGCGGCCGGGATCGTCGCGACCACCCCGGATCGGGGCGGCCTCGTCGGGGTCAACGGCCCGGGACACGTGGCGGACGTCTTCGACGTGGAGAAACTCGACGCCCTCGCCGGCTGCGCGGCGATCGGGCACACCCGCTATTCGACGGCGGGCGACAGCAGTCCCAAGAACATCCAGCCGATCCAGATCGAGTGCAAGTTCGGGCACATCGCGGTCTGCCACAACGGCAACCTGGTGAACGCCCACATCCTGCGGCACATGCTGGTCCAGCGCGGCTCGATCTTCCGCACCACGAGCGATACCGAGGTGCTCGTCCACCTGTTCGCCAAGTCCGGCCAGACCGAGGAACTCGAAGCGGTGGCCGAGGCGGTGCGCCAGGCCGAGGGGGCCTTCTCGCTCCTGTTCCTGACCGAGGACGCGCTCTACGCGGTGCGCGACCCGCGGGGTTTCCGGCCGCTGCTGCTCGGCAGGGCCGGCGACGGCTACGTGGTCTGCTCGGAGACCTGCGCGCTCGACCTGCTCGACGGCGAGTACATCCGCGACATCGAGGCGGGCGAGTTGATCCGGATCGACGGCGACGGGGTCCACTCGCTCAAGGTCTTCGACGAGGCGCCGGTTTCCCAGTGCATCTTCGAGCACGTCTATTTCGCGCGGCCCGACAGCCGCGTCTTCGGCCGGGACGTCTACAAGACCCGCATCAAGCTGGGGGAGAGCCTCGCGAAACACACCGGGGTGGACGCCGACGTGGTGGTGCCGGTCCCGGACTCCGGGCTGATCGCCGCCATCGGCTACGCCCAGGCCACCGGGATCCCCCTGGAGATGGGGCTCATCCGGAACCACTACGTGGGACGGACGTTCATCGAGCCGCGGCAGTCCATCCGCAACTTCGGGGTGCGCGTGAAGCTGAATCCCGTGCACGCCGTGCTCAGGGGACGCCGGGTCATCCTCATCGACGACTCGATCGTGCGCGGCACCACCAGCCGCAAGCTGGTGCAGATGGCGCGAAACGCCGGCGCCACCGAGGTGCACTTCCGGGTGTCGTCGCCACCGACGACCGGTCCCTGCCACTACGGCATCGATACCCCGCTGCGGTCGGAGCTGATCGCCGCGCAGCAGAGCGTGGAGGAGATCCGGCAGTACCTCAACGCGGACAGCCTGGCCTACCTGCCGCTCGAGTCCCTCCAGGACTCGGTCGAGGAGGAGCGCGACCGCTACTGCACGGCGTGTTTCTCGGGCAACTATCCGCTGGCCGTACCCGAGCCCGACCACGCCCGCAGCCTGTTCGGCAAGGAGCGCCACTGAGCCGGCCCCGGCCGCAGGCAGGAGTCGCCATGAGCCCACGACTGCCGATTCAGAGAGATCAGGTGGCCGCGTTTTGCCAGCGGAACGGCATACGGCGTCTCTCCCTTTTCGGTTCGGTGCTGCGCGACGATTTCGGCCCGGACAGCGATGTGGACGTGCTCGTCGAGTTCGCGCCCGGCGTCCGGTTCGGATACATCGGACTCATGGCGATGCAGGAGGAACTCGCGGGGGTCGTGGGACGGCCGGTGGAGATGTACGCCCCTTCCTGGCTGCGTCCGTGGATGAGGGAGGAAGTCGAGGCGTCGGCGGAGCTGTTCTATGAGTCGGCGGAATGACCGCGGCGCACTCCAGGACATGCGCAGTCAGTTGCCCACCATGCTGGACAAGTGACCCTTCCGCAAAGGGCAACCCGGGCGACATCCTGCGACTCGCAGGTCGAAGAGAGAGCAAACCGATGAGCAGACGCATCGCACCGACCGTGTTTCCGGCCGCCCTGGCGGCGGCCCTCGTCCTGGGAGTTCTCGCGGTTCCCCGGGGAGCCCTCGCCCAGGCCGCGCCGGCCCAGGCTCCGATCAACACCTACAACGCCATCCACCACCCGGTCGTGGGGCGGAACGGGATGGTGGCCAGCCAGAACTTCCTGGCCACCCGGGTCGGCGTGGACATCCTGCGCCAGGGCGGCAACGCCATCGACGCGGGGGTGGCCGTGGGGCTGGCGCTCGCGGTGACCCTGCCGCGCGCCGGCAATGTGGGGGGCGGCGGCTTCATCCTGCTGCACCTCGCCGAGGAGAACCGCACGGTCGCGGTGGACTTCCGCGAGACCGCTCCCGCGGCCGCGCACTCCGACATGTTCTTCGGGGAGGACGGCGAGGTCGATGAGGACGAGTACCGCTTCAGCCACAAGTCGTCCGCGACTCCCGCGTCGGTGGCCGGCTTCGATCACCTGCTGCGGAACTACGGCACGATGAGCTGGCGGGAAGTGGCCGCGCCGGCCATCGAGCTGGCGCGCGACGGCGTGCCAGTGTGGGAGGACCTGGCCGTGAACCTCGCCCGCAGCAAGGCGCGGCTCACCGCCAACGCCGCCTCGCGGGCCAAGTTCTACAAGCCCGACGGCTCGAACTACGAGGTGGGCGACGTCTGGCGGCAGCCGGATCTGGCCTGGACACTGGAGCAGATCGCCGAGGGGGGCGCCGACGCGTTCTACCAAGGCGAGATCGCGCGCCGCATCGCCGCCGACATGGCGAAGCACAACGGCCTGATCACGATGGAAGACCTGGCGGGCTACCGCGTCGTCGAGCGCGAACCGGTGCGCGGCACCTTCCGGGGATACGACATCGCGGCCATGTCGGCGCCCAGTTCGGGCGGGATGCACATCGTCCAGATGCTGAACATCTTCGAGAACTTCCCGCTGAAGGAGATGGGCTACGGCAGCGCGGACGCCATGCACGTCATGGCCGAGTCGATGCGGCTCGCCTACGCCGACCGCAGCAAGTACCTGGGCGACCCGGACCACCTTGATCTCCCGGTCGCCGCGCTCACGAGCAAGGACTACGCGGCGGAACTCGCGAAGGGCATCTCCCTCAGCCGCGCCCGGCCGTCAGCGGAGGTCGCCCCCGGCAACCTGGCGCCCTACGAGAGCCCGGAGACCACCCACTACTCGGTCCTCGACAGCGAGGGCAACGCGCTGGTCAACACCTACACGCTGATGTTCTCCTACGGCTCGGGGGTCGTGATCGACGGCACCGGCATCCTCATGAACAACAACCTCGGCAACTTCACGCTGAGGCCCGACATCCCCGACGCCTTCGGGCTGATGGGAAGCGCGGACAACCAGATCGCGGCGGGACGTCGCCCGGTCAGTTCGATGACGCCGATCATCGTGCTGCGCGAGGGCCGGCCGTTCCTGCTCACCGGAAGTCCGGGCGGCAGCCGCATCATCACCACCAACCTGCAACTGCTGGTGAACGTGCTCGAACACGGCATGAACATCGCCGACGCCACCGCGCGGCCCCGGATGCACCACCAGTGGTTCCCGGACCGGCTGGAGGTGGAGAGCGGCTTCAGCCCCGACGTGATCCGCGCGCTGCGGGCCCGCGGCCACGACGTGCAGTTCAGCGCCGGCATGGGGAGCCTGCAGACGGTGATGTTCGCCGAAGGATTGTTCTACGGCTACGGCGACCCGCGCCGGCCGGGGGCGATGGCGCTCGGGTACTGAGGGCGGACGGCAGACGAATCGTCGTTCTGGAATTGATGGTCCCGGCGATGGCCTGCCGGTTGGCTCTGCCGAACTGCGCGGCTTCGCGGCGACTGCTCCAGGACGCTTAGTTCTAGAATTGCCAAGACCATGCAAGAGGGCCGCTCCCTGAACAGCTACACCGCCATTGTGGAGCGGTGTCCGGATACCGGTTTGTACGTAGGTTACGTTCCTGGGTTTCCGGGCGCGCACAGCCAGGGGGAAACGCTAGAGGAACTCAACTCGAACCTGAAGGAAGTCATCGCGTTGATTCTCGAGGAAGGCGTTCCCGCGATGGCGGGGGAGTTCGTCGGCACCCAGACCGTCGTCGTGGCCTGAGCCGGCATGCCGCCGGTCCCCGTCCTTAACAGCCTGTGGCAAAACTCACGCGGCGTTCGACGGGCGATGCATCCCGGCTGAACCGCGCCTCTCCGAGGCGCTCTGCGTTGCGTTTCGGTCGAAATACACCCGGTATTCCTCCCTCACGCGCCTTGTCAGCCGGGCGCCTCGCCCGTCTCGGCGCTCACGTGAGTTTCACCACAGGCTGTTAAGCCACGTGAGGTGATCGCCATCCTGGCCGGACTCGGTTTCGACGAGGTTCGTCAGCGTGGATCCCACAAGCGGTTTCGCCATCCGGACGGCCGTGCGACGACCGTGCCTGTCCATGCTGGCCGCGATCTGTCGCCGATCCTGCTCCGCCGTATCGCTCGGGATGTCGGCATGAACGTCCGCGAGTTCATCGCGACCCGCTGACGGGCTGGGTGCTACAGCGGCGCGCCTTCGGCGTCCACCCGGCGCACCGGGCCGAGTCCTTCGAGCGCCGGTCCCAGCCGGTTCTCGTCGCCGACCGCCACCAGCGCGCTGCCCTCGGGTCCGAGACGGCGGGCCGCGGCTTCCGCGACCTGGTCGCGGGTCACGGCCTCGATCCGGTCCGGATAGTCCTGGATATCGGTTAGCGGGCCGCCCCGCTGGAGCACGGCGGTGATCACCGCGCCCACCCCGGCGAGGGTCTCGAAGCGCTGCGCGTGGGTCCGGGAGAGGGCGAGCTTCGCCTCCCGGAGTTCCCGCAACCGGACCGGACGCTTCCCGGAGGCCAGGCCGTGCACCTCGGACAGGAGTTGGCGGATCGCGGGCGCCGCCTGATCCATGTTCAGCGAGGCGGAGGCCGAGAGGATCGACCGGCGCGGGAGTTGCCGCACGCCCGCGAACGCCCCGTAGGTGGCGCCCATCCGCTCGCGGAGGTTCAGGTTGAGCCGGCTGGAGAACCCGCCGCCCAGGATCTGGAGCGCCAGGCGCAGGGCGAGGCGGTCGTCGGAGTCCCGCGCCGGTCCCTGCTTCCGCCAGGCGACGACCGCCTGGGGGCTCTCCTTGCCGGTCGGGTGGAGCAGCACCCCGGTCTCCGCCGCCGGCGGATCGGCCGGCGGCTTGCGCTCCACCGAACGCCCCGCTTCCCAGGCGCCGAAGAACTCCTCCATGACCTCCACCGCCCGGTCGGGATCCAGATCGCCGCACAGGATCATCCGGCAACCGTCGGGCCGGAAATGCGCCCGGTGGAAGTCCGCGAGATCGGAAGTCGCAATGCCCGGGAGCGTTTGTTCGTCCCCGCGCCAGCCATAGGGGTGCCCGTCGGAGTACGCCGTCCGGCGGACGATCCGGCGCAGCACCGAGGTCGGCTCGGCGCGGGACTCCTTCAGCGCGTCGAGCCGGATGGGCACGATCCGTTCGAGCTCCGCGTCAGGGAACGCCGGATTCAGGAGGAGGTCGGCCGTGAGTTCGAGGGTGGGATGGAGGTGCTCCGAGAGGCTCGAGAAGGAGACGGAGACGAACTCCGTGCCGGCCTGCGCCCCGATGTCGGCGCCGATCCGGTCGGCCTCGGCCTCGAACTCGCGGGCGGTCCGGGTCTTCGTGCCCCGGTTCAGCATCTCCGCGGTGAGGCTCGCGAGTCCCGCCAGGTCCCGGGATTCCTCCTGCTTGCCCCCGTTCATCATGATCGTGCCGACGATCTTGGGGAGGTCGTGGCGCGGGAGCACGTAGAGGCGCACCCCGTTTCCGAGGTCGCGGGTCTCGGGCAACGGGGGGTCGAAGTGCCCCCGCCGGCCGCGACGCGGCATCCGGGACCGGTCCGGCTCCGGGGCAAGCCGAGGGTTCTCGGGCGCCGGGGAGGCGGCGGGCGCCTGCCATTCGCCGGGGCCGACGCGCGCCGGGACGACCGGCGGCTCCCCTTCCGCTTCGGGGTCCCCGTAGAGCAGTTCGACGCGCGGGGTAAGCAGGTACTTCCGCGCTGCCCGCTGCAGGTCGTCCCGGGTCACTTGCCGGTAGCGGATCCAGTGCTCCGTCAGCTTCTCGGGGTCCCCCGCGAAGGTCGCGTAGCGGGCGAGCAGGTCGGCCTTGGTCCCGAGCCGCTCGAGCGCCCCCAGGAAGGCGACCTGGGTCGCCGCCTTCACCCGCTGCAGCTCCTCGTCGGTCGGCCCCTCGTCCGCCATCCGGACGAGCTCCTCGTCCATCTGGTCGCGCAGCCGGGACAGGGGCACCTGCGGCCGGGCCGTCGCCACCACCCCGGTGAGGCCGCCGGATTCGAGCGAATAGTGAAAGGCGCTGACGTCGGAAGCCGTCCGGTCCTCGTAGACCATGCGCCGATAGAGGCGTGAGTTCAGGCCGTCGGAGAGGATCTCCGACAGCATGTCGAGGGCCGGTTCGTCCTCGTGGAAGAACGGGACCGTGGACCAGCCGCAGTAGAGGCGCGCGTGGGGCACCGCCTCCGGGACCACGATGCGGCGGTGGGAGGCCCGCGCCTCCGGCGGGAACGACGGACGGCCGGGGACCCTGCCCGGCGGGATGGGCCCGAAGTAGCGGCGCACCAGTTCCATCGCGCGCCGCTCGTCGTAGTCGCCGGCGACCACCAGGACCGCGTTGTTCGGCGCGTACCAGGTGCGGAAAAAGTCGTGCACCTCGCCGAGGTCGGACGCGGCCAGGTGCGCCATGTCCCCGATCACGTCCCACGAATAGGGGTGTCCGGGCGGGAACAGCGCGTGGAACATCTTCTCCCACGCGGTTCCGTAGGGCACGTTGTCCATGCGCTGGAAACGCTCGTTCCGGACCACTTCGCGCTGGGTGTCCAGCTTGGTCTGGTCGAGCACGTCGAGGAGATACGCCATCCGGTCCGATTCGGCCCAGAGCGCGAGGCCGAGCGCCTCCCGCGGCACCGTCTCGTAGTAGTTCGTCCGGTCGTGGCTCGTGGTGCCGTTCACGCCGCCCGCGGACAGGCTGGCGCCCGCCCGCTCCATCAGCCGGATGAAGTGGCTGTTGTTGTGGCGGGAGCCCTCGAACATGAGGTGCTCGAAGAGGTGGGCGAACCCGGTCCGCCAGGGCTGCTCGTTCTTGGACCCGACGTGGTACCAGAGCGCCACGTGCACGACCGGCAGGCGCCGGTCCTCGTGGAGCAGCACCCGGAGTCCGTTCCCGAGGGTCCGCGCCTTGACGGGGACCGAGATGTCGCGGGCCATTTCGGCGGCAGCCGGCCCGCGGGAAGCTGCGAAGGACGTCGGATCAGGCACGAAGGGCCGGGAATATACTGCCCCTCTTCCTGACACCAGCGTTCCATTTCTTGCGGATAGCCCGGCGATTGACCCTCCGAAGCCTCCCGTTCAGCGGGACGGCTGCCGTCCTCGTTCTGGGCCTTGGCCTGGCGTGCGGAGCGGCCGCGCAGCCCGAGGACCTCTTCACCGCCGACCGCTCCGTCGAGGAGATGACGGGCAAGCAGGTGGTCTTCGAGACCACGCACGGGAGCTTCATCGTCGAGGTCCTGCCCGAGAAGGCCCCGAACCACGCCGCCTTCTTCCTGCTGCAGGCCGAGGAGGGCAACTACGACGGCACCGCCTTCCACCGGGTCATCGCGCGCGGAATCGTCCAGGGCGGGGACCCGCTGACGCGGGACCCGGAAGCGACCGAGGCCTACGGAACCGGGGGGCTGCTGCGGCTCGCCCGCGAGCGCAACGACGAACGCCACGTCCGGGGCGCCGTCTCCGCGGTCCAGGTCCCCAGGCGACCAGACAGCGCCGGCTCCCAGTTCTTTCTCGTGGTGACCGATCAGCCGTCGCTCGACGGCGCCTACACCGTGTTCGCCCGGGTGGTCGAGGGCATCCATGAGGTCACCGTGATCTCCGAGCTCCCCGCGAACGAGCGCGGGATGCCGCTCGAGCGGGTGGAGGTGCTCCGCGCCACCGTCCGCGACCGCCCCCCGGAACTGCCGCCCCCATTCTCGGAGGAGACCGCGGCGGAACTGGCCAACTTTCGTGTCGTCCTGGAGACCCCGCACGGGGAGATCGGGATCGAGATGCTGCCGGAGACCGCTCCCGATCACGTGCGGAACTTCCTGCGCCTCTCGGCGCTCGGGGCCTACGACGGCACCGCGTTCCACCGGGTCGTCCCCGGCTTCGTCATCCAGACCGGCTGGATGGAGACCCGCGACCGCCCGGTGCCGGAGAGCATCGAGAAGCACATCACGAACCTGGCGCCGGAGTTCAGCGACATCCCCCACGAACCGGGCGTCGTCTCGATGGCGCGGCTGGACGCGCTCGACAGCGCCATGACCTCCTTCTTCATCGTGACCGGCCGGGCTTCGGAACTCGACGGCGAGTACTCGGTGTTCGGGCGGGTCGTTTCCGGATACGAGGTCGTGGAGACAATCGAGGCTCTGCCCGCCGGCGAGGACGAGGCGCCCTTCGAGCGCGTGGAGATCCTCCGCGCCCGCGTGGAGCCGATCGAATGAGTGCCGGGGCCGTGCTCGACGTGGCGATCGTCGGGGGAGGGCCGTCCGGACTCGCGACCGCGATCGAGTGCCAGCGGGCGGGGCTGAGCTACGAGGTGATCGAGAAGGGCAGCCTCGTGGACTCGATCCGCCGTTTTCCGGTCAACATGATCTTCTTCACCACCCCGGAACTGCTCGAGATCGGCGGGATGCCGCTCGTCTGCCACCGGGAGAAACCGTCGCGCTACGAGGCGCTCGTCTATTACCGGAAGGTCGCGCAGCGCTACGGCCTGCAGCCGCGGCTCTTCACGCGGGTGGAGCGGGTCGAGCGCGACGGGGCCTCGGATGGGAACGTCTTCACGCTCCACCTGCAGAGCGAGCGGGAGGGGATCCCCGACCCGGGCCCGGTCCAGGCGCGGAACGTGGTCCTGGCGATCGGCTACTACGAAAACCCGAACCGGCTCGACGTCCCCGGAGCGGAGCTCGACAAGGTCTCCTACCGCTACGTGGAGACCCATCCCTACTTCGGGTCGAAAGTCGCCGTCATCGGGGGCGGCAACTCGGCGGCGGAAGCGGCGCTGGAACTCTTCCGGGCGGGGGTGGAGGTCACGCTCATCCACCGGGGCGAGACGCTCTCCTCGCACCTGAAGTACTGGGTGCGGCCGGACATCGAGAACCGCCTGGCGCGGCGTGAGATCGCCGGCTGGCTCGGCTCGGTGGTCGAGGAGATCCGGATGGACTCCCTGGTCCTGCGGGACCGCGAGGGTGCGAGGCACGACATCCCGAACGACTTCGTACTGGCGCTCCTCGGTTACCGGCCGCCCTACCGGTTCCTGGAGTCGCTGGGGGTGCGAAGCGAAGGCGCGGACGGGCGGCCGGTCACCGATCCGGAGACGTTCGCCACCGAGGTGCCCGGGCTCTACCTCGCCGGCGGGGTGGTCGCCGGACGCCGCACCAACATGGTCTTCATCGAGAACGGCCGCTTCCACGGGGAAGCCATCGTCCGCCACATCTGCGCGACGCGCTGAGGCCGGCATGGCGGACAACCCGTGGACCGCCGTCGAGCTCGACTTCCCGGGGTTTCCCCCGGAGGAGATGGTCGAGCGGGCCCGGCGGTTCGCGGAGCACATGGTCCGCCGGCGGACGGTCCGGGACTTCGACTCCCGTCCGGTTCCCGAGCGCGTGATCGAGGCGGCGCTCCGCACCGCGGCGTCGGCCCCGAGCGGGGCGAACCTCCAGCCCTGGCGGTTCGTGGTGGTGCGGGACGCCCAGGTCAGGGCGCGGCTCCGCGAGGCGGCGGAAGCCGAGGAACGGGAGTTCTACGGCGGCAAGGCGCCGCCGGAATGGCTCGCCGCCCTCGCGCCCCTGGGCACCGACACCAACAAGCCGTTCCTCGTGGAAGCGCCGGTGCTCATCGCCATCTTCATGCAGCGGTACATCGCCCGCGCCGACGGGAAGCGGGTCCGGAACTACTACCACTCCGAATCGGTGGGCATCGCCGCCGGGTTCCTGATCGCGGCGCTCCACCACGCCGGACTCGCCACCCTCACCCACACGCCGAGCCCCATGGGATTCCTGAACGACCTCCTAGACCGCCCCGCGAACGAGGTTCCCTTCCTGCTCCTGGTGGCCGGCTATCCCAAGCCCGGCGCCCGGGTCCCCGACATCCAGCGCCTCCCCCTCGACGAGGTCGTCAGCACGAAATAGCGCCTCCGGTGGCGCACCGGCTTGGAACGCCGGTCTCCGACCGGCACGCGCGGTGCTCCGCACCGCGGACGGCGCGACCCCCATCCACCCCCACGACGCGCACGGCTGCAACCGATATCGACCGGAGCTCCCATCACCGACCCCCGATATCGACCGGAGCTTCCCCACCGGCATCGGCCAGAATCCCTGCAACCGATTCATGAAACCCGGACCCGCCCCTCCCAGCCGCCGCCAGTTCACCGGCACCCTCGCCGCCGGACTCCTCGGCGCCGCCTGCGGCCCCGAACGCCCTTTCCACGCGACCTTCCTCGACTACCGGATCCGGAACGCGCTGGTCGTAGACGGGACGGGCGCTCCCGCTTACCGCGGCGACCTCGGCATCCGTGACGGCCGCTTCGTCCCACCCGCGGGCGAAGCCCTTCGCGAACTGGACGCCGAGGGCCTCGTCGCCGCGCCCGGCTTCGTGGACATCCACTCCCACGGCGACCTGGTGCTCGCGAGCCCCCGCCCCGACCGCGCAACGCTGATCGCCGGCCGCCTCGCCCAGGGCATCACTACAGAGGTCATCGGGAACTGCGGACTCGGCGCGGCGCCGCTGTTCGGCGAGGCGCACGACCTCGCTCCTGCCGTCCATGCCTGGATGACGCCCGAGGGGGCCGACTGGCGCTGGGAATCGCTCGCCGACTACTTCTCGGTGCTGGAGACGCGCGGCCTGCCGCTCAACGTGGCCGCCCTCGTTCCCCACGGCCTCCTCCGGCTCGGAGCCATGGGACTGCGGCCGGGAGCGCCCGACGCCGGGGAACGGGCCGCGATGGCAGGCGCGCTGCAACGGAGCCTCGAAGAGGGCGCCTGCGGCCTCTCCGTCGGACTCATCTATCCGCCCGGCATGTTCAGCGCGACCCGGGAACTGCTCGAACTGGCGCGTTCGCTGCGCCCCTCGGACGGCGTGTTCACCGCCCACGTGCGCGGATCGAGCGAAACGCTGCTCCCGGCAGTGGAGGAACTGATCGAGATCGGCCGGAGCGCGGGGGTCCGGGTCCATCACAGCCACGCGGAAGCGGTCGGCCGGGACCACTGGGCGAAGCTCGCCACGTTCCTCGAAATGGAGCGCGAAGCCCGCCGCGAAGGCGTGCGGGTCTCGGCGGACATGTTCCCCTACCCGGTCGCGGCGACCATGATGTACGCCATCTATCCGCCGTGGGCGCTGGAAGGCGGCCCGGGCGAGTTGCTCGCCCGCCTGCGCGACCCGGAGACCCGGGCCCGGATCGGGAAGGGCATCGAGGAACGAACTCCGGAGTGGCCACCTTGGGAACCGCAGGGCTGGCCGCACAACCTGGTCTCGGCGGTGGGTTGGGACCGGATCCGGGTGTCCAGCGTGGCGAGCGAAGCCGGCCGCGACGCGCTCGGACGCTCGCTCGCCGAACTGGGAAGCGCGGCGGGAACGGAGCCCTTCGAAGTCATCTCCGATCTCATGCTGGCCGAGGACGGAGCCGTCGGGCAGTTCGTGCTCGACATCAGCGGCGAGGATGGCCTTCGCGAGCTGGCGTCCGATCCCGAGGTGGCCTTCATTACCGACGCGAACGACTACGGGAAGGGCTCGCCCCACCCCGCCGCCTACGGCGCGTTCCCGCGGGTGCTCCGGCGCTACGTGCGGGAGGAGGGGACGATCCCGCTCGAAGAGGCGATTCGCCGGATGACCTCGCTGCCGGCGGACATCATCGGGCTCGAGGACCGCGGCCGGATCGCGAACGATCTGCCCGCGGATCTCGTTCTGTTCGACAGAGAAGCAGTGACGGACCACGCCACCCTGGAGCAACCCCGTGCCCGCGCCACCGGCATCCGGGCCACCTTCGTGAACGGACAACCCGTGATCCACGACGGCCGCTTCACCGGCGCGCTGCCGGGCCGCGTGCTCCGCCGGTCGGCGTAGGGACACCATGCGCCGCATCCGCAATCCCCACCTCCGGAGCCTGATCGCCGGCGGCCTTGTGTTCGCGATCCTGGCGAGCGGCTGTTCCATCGTGCTGACCCAGGGGCCGCCCAAGCCGGGCGAGAGCGACTACGACGCGACCGGCGCCTACGCGGGCGGCGTCCCGTGCACGAGCAGCCGGATGTGGCCCCTGGTGGACCTGGGTCTCATGCTGTGGGTCCTCGCCCTCACGGTGAACTACGACAACCGGGACGACCAGATCGACGGCAGTTTGACGGCGGCGGCGGCCGCGATCTCGACGTGGATCGGCTACCGGCGCACGAAGGCGTGCCGGGATGCCCAGGCGACGGCTGCTGCGCTTCCGTAGCGTCACTACCCTGGTTCAGGCCGAGCGTCTCGCGGCCCTGGGGGCCGCGGTGCCGACCGGAGGTCCCAGGCGTTCCAAGCCGTACCCGCCACCTCCGCTCTGGAACGCCGCGTCGGGGGGGAGCCATCTGGTCTCGTTGGAGTTGGGACGTGCGCGGCCCGGAGCGCCGCGCGTGCCGGTCGGAGACCGGCGTTCCAAGCCGTACCCGCCACCTCCTCTCTGGAACGCCGCGTCGAGGGGGGAGCCACCTGGTCTCGTTGGAGTTGTCACGTGCGCGGCGCGGAGCGCCGCGCGTGCCGGTCGGAGACCGGCGTTCCAAGCCGTACCTGCCATCCCGCTCTTGAACGCCGCGTCGAGGCGGGAGTCACCCTGTCCCGTTGGGGTTGGGACGTGCGCGGCGCGGGGCGCCGCGCGTGCCGGTCTGAAGACCGGCGCTCCCAGACGTCCTATCGCGGATCCATGGTCGGGGGTATGGCTCCGGAGCCGCCGCCGAGGTAGCGGTCGAAGAAGTCGGTCATGCGGCGGTAGCTGTCGCGGCGGGTCGGGATCTCGTCCCAGCCGTGGTCCTCCACCGGGTAGACGACCAGGTCGAAGTCCTTCTGCTTCTCGATGAGGATCTGGGCCAGCCGGAAGGAGTCCTGGATCTGCACGTTGCCGTCCACCAACCCGTGTTGGATCTGGAGCGCGTCCTGGAGCCCGTCGGCGTAGTAGACCGGGCTCGAGACGCGATAGGCCTCCTCGTCGTCGAGCTGGTCGCCGTTCAGGATCCGGCTCGTGTAGCCCTGGTTGTAGTGGACCCAGTCGGTGACCGGGTAGAGCGCCACCCCCGCGGCGTACTTGCCCGGATTCCGGAAGAGGGACATCAGGGTGAAGAAGCCGCCGTAGGAGCCGCCGTAGACCCCGATGCGGTCCCGCGCCACGCCGTAGCGGTCCACCAGGATGTCGAGCAGCGGCAGCGCGCTGTCGATATCCGAGACCCCCATCTGGCGGTAGGCGTAGGTGCGGTTCCGGTGTCCGTAGCCGGAGCTGCCCCGGTAGTCCACCGACGCCGCCGCGTAGCCGCGCTGGATCAGGTAGTTGGCGTAGACGATGCTGCCCGAGCGCGCCCAGCCCTTGACCACCGCCTGCGCGCACTCGCCGCAGCCGTGGGCGTAGACCACCGCCGGCGTCGCGCCGGGGGTGGCCCCGGCGGGCGCGTCCCAGATCCGGGCCCACGCCGTCGTTCCGTCCGGCAGGTCGTACTCGACGATCTCGCCGCCCGCCCAGGCGGTCCGGTAGAAGGCGTCGGTGCCGCTCCTGGTGATCCGCACCGGATCGGCCGCGGCCACCGGATCCATCAGGTAGAGATCGCCCATCTCGGTGAGCGACTGGCTGATCGCCGCGACCCGTCCGCCGTCGGGGGAGACGGCCCAGGAGTGCATTCCCTCACCCCCGGTGATCTGCTCGAGCGCCCCGCCGCGCGCCGGCAGCCGGTAGAGGTGTTCCTCCCCGGGATGCTCGCGGCTGGTGGTGACGAGGAACGAGTCGCCGCCCGGCGCGAGCTCGGCGCGCCGCACCTCGAACGTTCCCTCGGTGAGCGCCGTAACCTCGCCCTCGAGGTTCGCCAGCATCAGCATGGCCCAGCCGCTCGCCACCGACCCGAAGGCGAACGCCTGGCTGTCCGCCAGCCACTCCAGGTACCCCGGCGACCAGCGGCCGGTCACCAGCGGCCCGCCGATCCAGGCCTCCTCCTGCTGGTGATCGACGTGGCGCAGCATTCCCGTTTCGATATCGAGCAGCGAGATCCAGCGCTCCTTGTGGTCCATGGAGAGCACCTGCACCACGCCGTGCTTCCCGTCCGGGCTCCACCAGGGGCCGTGCATCACGGTGTCCTTCTCGATTCCGTCCTCCACCCAGCGGATCTCGATGTCCTCGGTGCGGACGGAGCGGTCCACCGCCACGATGCCTAGCCGCCACGACGCGAGCGCCTCCCCCACCTTGGGGCGGGCATCCTTCTCGGTGGCCTGTCCGCTCTCGTTCACGAACTCCATGAAGCTCGTGCGCTTCGGGTCCGAGGGGTCCTTCCGCGACCGGAAAACGAGGTGCTTCCCGTCGGGCGACACCCGGATGTCCACCGCCTTCTCGCCCTTCGGAACCGGAATCTCCTGGGGCAGCAGTCCGTTGTGGTGCCGGCGGAGTTCGTCGCGCCGTTCGTCGCGTTCCCTGCGTTCGCGCACCGCCACCACCAGTTCGTTCTGCTGCGCCTTGAGCCATTCCTGCTGCTTCGTTTCCTCTTCCTCGGCCGCGACCGCCGCCGCCACCTGGCGGGTCGTCCGGGACGCGATGTCGTGTTCCCAGAGATCCCCGTTTTCCGGGGCGTTCGCCGAGAGACCCTTGGTCGCGAAGAGCACCCTGCTCCCGTCCGGGCGCAGCCGGAGCTGGCCGATCTGGCCGGAAACGGCGAATACCGCCCGCGTGCCGCCGTCCGCGGTCCACACGTGCAGCGATCCCTCCGAGCTCCAGGCCGCGGTGTCTCCCGAAACGGTGCGGACCATGTTCGAGCCCGGAATGAGTCGCACCTCGTCCGCCGTCAGTTCCCGGAGGGTCGTTCCCTGCCGGTCCACCGCGAACCAGGGATCGTCGTCGGCAAGGTGTTCCGGCTTGGGGTCTTCATGCCAGCGGAAATAGGCCTCCGACCCATCCGGCGCCCAGCGCACGTCGCGCGGAGCCAGCCCGAAGACGCGGTTCCCGCCGCCGAGGTGGTCCAGGGTCAGGCGGAAGCCGGGGTCGGCGTCGGCGGCGGTCAACTGCGACTGGGAGGCGAGCTGCGCGCCGGCCAGCGCGGGAAGGACGAGAAACAGCGTTGCTTTCGCGAGTGCGGAAACGGGCCTCATGACGGCCTCCTTACCGGATCAGCAGGATCCGGTCGTTGGCGGGATAGAACCACTCCACGCCCCGCTCGGTGACGATGGCGTCGTCCTCGAGCGGGATGCGGATCTTGGCGCCGCCGAACTCGTCGGCCTTCGTGTAGGCGAAGAGTTCGATGGAAAACATGTTCGAGGGCACGATCTCGTACTCGAGCCGGGTCGGATTGAACCAGGCGATGGACGGGCCGATCCCGTGCCCGAGGTTCCCGACCGAGTGGCAGCCGATCACAACGTCGGTGGTGTCGTCATCGGTGGGCTGGTTGAACTCGATCATCTGGAAGCCGGCCGCGGTCAGTTCGGCGCCGAGCTGCTCCAGCATGGCGCCCGCCGTCGGGCCCGGCTTGATGGTCCGCCGGATCACGTCGCGGGCGGCGCGGCCCCTGTCGAAGGCGTTCTGGATGCCCGGCGGGGTGGCGATCTCGCCCTCCTTCAGCACGTAGGCGATCCGCTTCATGTCGGTGTAGAAGTTCAGGTACCCGACCCCCCAGTCGATCATCAGCAGGTCGCCGCGCTGGATGATGCGCTCGTTGGAGGTGGCCTCGATGCCGGCCGGACCGGTGATGTAAATGGACGGCATCCCGAACGAACTGTCGAGGCCGTTCTCCAGCAGTTGCTGCTCGATCCACCAGGCGACGTCTTCGAGCGCAGTGATGCCCGGCGTGATGACCTCGTTCGAGAAGGCCCGCTCGGCGATCTTCCGCGACCACTCGCCGGCCTCGCCGAAGGCGACGATCTCGCTCGCCACCCGGCGCGAACGGAAGTCCGAAATCAGTTTCTCGGCCGAGACCAGGCGGTCCGCGTAGGGCTCGCCGAGCGTCTCCCGGAGGTGCAGCCAGCTCGTGTGCGAGAGCCCGTCCGCCGCCCCGATGCTGCGGGACATGTTCACGCCGATCCGCTCGGGATCCCGCTCCCGCACGAACTCGGCGAGATCGGCGCTGCCCATGACCTGGTCGTACACCCCGCACCGCGCGATCTTGTAGCCCGTGACGCCGATGGCAACCCGCTCGATCCGGTCGCCTCCCCGGTCGGTGAAGACGACGTAGCCGGTGCTCCCCACGTAGCCGTGGCCGAGGTCCGGCCAGAGCGGATCGCGATACCCCTCCTTCATGACCGTGATCCACATGTCGATCCCGTTCCCGCGCATGGCCTCGGGCAGGATGAGATCGAACTTGTCAGCCCGGATCTGGCACATCCGCTCCCAGCGGATGCGGGCTTCGGTCTTGGCGGCGGCCTCGGCCGGGACGAACAGGAGAGCGAGAACCGCAACGGCGGCTCCGCGAAGGAAACGGGAACTCATGCAAATCCTCCCGCGCCAAAGGGTACGCGAGAGGCGCGCGAGCGCCAGTGTTATTCGGCGGGAGCTTCGACCGGCGCGTCGGTGCCGCCCGCCTCGGCCGCGGCCGTCTCGCCAGGGCCGGCTTCCGGCTCCGGCGCGGGCTCGGCGGACTCCTCGGGGGAGGCATCGAGATCCACGTCGCCGCCCGCGGCCTCGGCGAACATCTGCTCGAAGCTGGCCCGCGCCGCTTCGGCGGCGGCCCGCTCTTCCTCGCTGAGGTCCTCGCTGTCCTCCGCGAGCAGTTCGGCGGCTTCCCTCGGGTCATAGACCTCGAGCTTTCCCGCCTTCAACTCGGCAAGCGCAATCGCGGTCGGCCGGCGCGACGGGGTCTTCACCTTGGGCGCCGACCCCAGGATCAACTGGCGCACCCGCTGCGCCACGGCGTTCGCCTGCAGGAACTGACTCGATTCTTCAATCTTCAAGTGGATCGCCTCCGCAACGAGGACCGGCATCCCCTCCGGTCGAGCGGCGGAGTCTAACGCGGCAGGCCGCGCTTTCTATTCCAGAAGTTCCCGGAAGATCTCGAGCGATCCGGGCGCCGCCCAGTCGCGGGCCCCGATGATGTGGGAGGCGAGCGTCCCGTCGCGGCGGATGATCCAGGTCTCGGGAAACTGGAACACCTCGTAGCGCCGGGAGACGCGTTTGCCGAGGTCGTGGAGCACCAGGAAACGCAGGCCGTGTTCGGCGACGAACGGCGGGATGTCGGAGTACCGCTCGTCCACCGACACCGCGACCACCTTGAGACCGTCGTCGCCCAGAGAGTCCTGAAGGAGTTGCAGCGACGGCATCTCCTCGACGCACGGCGGACACCAGGTGGCCCAGAAGTTGAGCACCACCACCTGACCGGCGAAGTCGGAGAGCCGGTGGGTGCGCTCGTCGAGGTCCAGCAGCTCGAAGGGAGGCGCCGTGGCGTCCGGCGCGGGGGCGTCCGGCTTCTCGGCGCAGGCGCAGGCGAGGGCGGCCACCATCAGGCAGAACGCGGCACGCCAGGCTGGCCGCTTCGCGGTGTCGCCGTGGAATCGCATCAGAGGTTGGCCCGGCTCAGGAGCGGCCGCGTTCCTCCAGGAAGAAGAGCCCGAGTCCGGCAAGCGTCTTGGCGTCCTCGAAACCGCCCGCCGCCAGCCGCCGGCGCCCCTCGGCGACGGGGATCTCGACCAGGTCGATGTCCTCTCCGAAATCCGTGTCCTGCTCGCCCGGAGTGAGGCCTTCCGCCCGGAACAGGTGAATCACCTCGTCGCAGAAACCCGGGGCGCTGAAGAACGACCCGAGCGGGCGCAGGGTCTCGGCGGAATAGCCGGTCTCCTCGCGCAACTCGCGGCGCGCCGTGTCTTCCGGATGCTCTCCGGGCTCCAGCGTCCCCGCGGGGATCTCGAGCAGGAATCGGCCGGCGGCGTAGCGGTACTGGCGAACCATCACCAGCCGGCGTTCCGGAGTCACGGCGACGATCGCCACCGCGCCGGGGTGGCGCACCACCTCGCGGCGGACCTCCGGACCGTATTCGTCCGGTCCCGCGGGCTCCTTCGCCCGATCGAGCTCCACGCGCAGAAGCCGCCCGGAGAACGGGACGCTCCGGTCGATCAGTTGGGCGGGAACGGCGCTGGAAGGGTCGGGCATCAGACCGGCAGTGTAAGCGGGCCGGCGTGGAAAAATACGCAGCATGATGATGAGGATTACACTGGCCACGCCTGCGCGCGTCGGAGCCCTGGCGGGGCTGATTCTGCTCGCGCCCGGCCTCGCCCGCGGACAGCCGCCGGACATCGTCCAGGGATCGTCACGGGCCTACGGGGATGAAGCGCTGCCGCTGGAGACGGAGGCGTATCAGCACCTCTTCAACTACGACTTCGAGGCGGCCGAGGAGATCTTCGAGCGCCTCGATGACCAGTTCCCCGACTTCGCCGCCGGGCCCTACGGCCACGCCGCCGTCATCTGGACGAAGGTAGCCCAGCGCGTGGGAGCGATGCGGGGGTCATCGCACCGGGGCGACCGGTATTGGGAGCAGAGCGGCATCTCGCTGGTGACCGACGAGGAGGAACAGTTCTTTGAGGACCAACTCGAGGAGGCGAAACGACGCGGTGAACGGGTGCGGCAGCGCGACCCCGGGGACCTGCTGAACCTCTACTACCTCGGCGCCGTCGAATCAATCAGGGCCGCGTGGGACGGCACCGTGCAACGCGCCTATTTCTCCGCGGGGCGAGCCATGCGCCGGGCGGCCGGCCTCCACCGCGAGGTCCTGGCAGCGGATCCTGATTTCGCCGACGCCTACCACGCCCCGGGCGCCCAGGACTACGCGATCGCCACCCTGCCGCGCGCCCTCCGCATGCTCGCGTTCCTCTTCGGCATGCGGGGCGAGAAGGAGAGGGGTCTCGACTGGGTCGCCCGCACCGCCCGCGAAGGACAACGCTCGCGCTGGGGCGCCCTCTGGGCGCTCGTACTCTTCATGCAGCGGGAGGAACGGCCGGACGACGCCCTCACCGCCGTAAGGACGCTCCGGGAGCAGTTCCCGAGGAATCCGGACTTCGCCCTGGAAGAGATCGGGATCCGCCTGCACCACGGAGAAACTGCCGAAGCGCGCGACGCGCTGCTGGTGTTCATCGAACGGCGGGATGCCGGCTTCGGGAACTACCACCTGACCACGCGCGGCATTCCGGAACTCAGGCTGGGCGAGTCCTGGCTGTTCGAAGAGAGCTGGGAAGAGGCCGAGGCCGCCTTCTCGCAAGGCCTCCAGTCTTCCCCGCCCCCCGATGTCCGCCTGATGCTGCACTTCCGGCGCGGCAATGCCCGCGACGGCCTGGGTCAGCGCCAACCGGCGCTCTTCGACTACAACCGGGTCCGGCAGCTCGGCGGCGACAAGGTGCTCGAACGCTGGGCCAAGGATCTGCGCAAGACGCCCTGGCCCGAAGGGGCTCCGGAGGGATCCCGGCCCCACTGACGTCGAGCGGTCCGGGAACGGTGGCGCTACTCGGCGGCGCTGTAGGTGAAGCTGGCGTCCGCGGTGGCCATCTCGCCGACCGTGACCGCCATCTCCATCTCACCGAGGCGCTCGTGCCAGACGCCGACCGTGTAGTCGCCCGGCGGCACGTTGCCAATGCTGAAGGAGCCGTCCATGCTGCTCACCGCGAAGTAGGGGTGGTCGAGGACGCCCGCGTAGCTGTTCATCCAGCGGTGCACGTCGCACTTGAACGGAACCATGACCTCGACGGTGTCGAAGGTCCGGGTGGTGCTCATGTTGGCGACCGGCTGGCCGATGTTGAACTCCTGGTTCGCCGTCGGGGTGGCGTGGATGTTGTGGAGCGTCGCGTCGCTGTTCAGGATGTTGAGTTCCTGTCCGACCTGGATGCCCAGCACGTGCGGCACGTAGACGCAGCCCTCCTGGTTCAGGACGACCGGCTCGGACGGGACGGGAAAGCTCATGCCGTCGAGGCCGCCCTTGATGTACACGAAGGCGTTCTGCAGGCCGCCCTCCATGTCGGTGATCACGAACTCGGTCATCACCGGGCTGTCGTGCATGCGGGCGCAGTTCGGGTCGGCGGCCATCTGGATGGCGTCGGCCGGCGGAGCGTCGCCGTCGAGCATGATCTTGCCGCTGATGGTCCCGGCGGTGGCCGGGTCCACGGTGGTCATGGTGGCGGCCGGGACGGCCTCCATCGCGGTGTCCGATTCGCCGCCGCCGCAACCGACCATCAGGGCGGCGGCAAGGGGAATCGCGACCAGAATGAGCGTGCGAGGGGCTCTGTGAAGCATCTTGCGGGGAACCTCCGTTCCGTGTGCGGGGGAATGACCTGCGGTCCACAACCGGTCGGCCTGACAGACTCGGGCCGCAACTGACAGCCGGGAAACCGACTCGGCGGGGCGGTTTCGCCCCGATTCGAGCCGGGAATTGTAGCAGCAGCCGCGGGGGAGCCCGGCGGCGCTCTTGCTGTGATCCGCTCCCGTCGGGGAGTTGTGGGGCGGGTGGGTCCGATGCCGCACTTCGGTTGGACTTAGTTTAGTAAGTCAATAGACTCCCCGGATGGAAGTGATCGGTACCGTCCGCCGTCGGCGCGGGGTGTCCCAGCGAGCGCTGGCGCGACGCTCGGGACTTTCGTTCCGGGGGGTGCAACTGCTGGAGACGCGCGGGCACGATGCACGCCTGTCGAGCCTGGAACGCGTCGCCCTTGCGCTCGGGCTTCCGCGCACGCAGATCCGCCGCGTCGTCGCCGGCGCGCTGTCCGAACCGCCGGATTCGCTCTACTGCGCCTCCGTCCGCATTCTGGAGGACGGGGAACCGTCGTGGCGGCGGCACTTCATGGACTGCGTGGACGCGGTACGCCGTTCGGGGTCGGCGGCGGCGCTGAAGACCCCAGCCGCCCCGGAGCTTCCGGAGTCTCTGCGGGCGATGGCGGCGGGCATCGCCGAGACGCTGGCAAAAGAGCGTGGGTTCGCCTCCCCCGGATGGACCCGTACGATCGGGCCGCTTGCCAATCCGTGGTTCGTCGCCGGCTACGAGAACCTCAAGGCGGCGGCGATCGTGGAGAGCCCGGTCGCTTTCCGGTCCCGCAACGTGTTCGTGCTGGCCAACTTTCTCGAACGGGCCTGACGTTGCTGGGCGCCACCCGTATTCGAGAGCTGTTCGAGGCGCTCGATCAGGAGCTTGCCGGGCGTTCGGTCGTCGGGGAGATCGGGTTGCTCGGCGGCGCGGTCATGTGCCTCGTGTTTCAGGCACGGGAGGCCACCCGGGACGTGGATGCGATCTTCGCACCGACCCGCGAGATTCGGCAGGCCGCCGGAGCGGTCGCCCGCGCGTACGGGCTGCCGGCGGATTGGCTGAACGACGCGGCGAAGGGCTTCGTTCTTTCAGCGCCTCCCCGTACTGACGTACTGGATCTGCCCAACCTGCGGGTCTGGGCCCCGACGGCCGAGTACCTGCTCGCGATGAAGTGTGTCTCCGCGCGCTACGACACCCACGATGCAGACGATGTCGCCTTCCTGGTCCGGCATCTCGGCCTGGTTTCGCCCGAGGAGGTGTTCGAGCGGATCACCCGCTACTACCCGCTCGAACGGGTGCCGGCCAGGACCCGCTTTCTCGTTGAGGAACTGCTGGGAGCAAGCGGGGACATGGGAACTGAGGACCGGCCCGGGACTTCCGCCGGGTCCGCGGGCGAGCGGTAGGATTCCGGCTCTTCCGACGCGCATCATGTTCCTCCGGCTGGCATCGCCGCTCCGCCGAGCCCGGCGCCCGGGAAGTTGCTTTCCTTCGGCAGCGGCCCTCGTTGCCGCGCTGCTGTTCGCCGGCGGATGGAGCGCTCAGGACCCCTTCCGCATTCAGGTGCAGGTGGAGGCGGTCAACCTTGGGGTGGCGGTCAGCGACGAGCGCGGCCGCTTCGTCTCCGGCCTGACCGCTGACGACTTCGTGGTTCGCGAGGACGGGGTTCCCCAGCAGATCAGCTTCTTCGCGGCCGAAGCGGCCCCGCTCACGATCCTGGTGCTTCTCGACGCCTCGCTGAGCATGAGGGTGAGCCTCGACTACGTGAAGGAGGCGGCCGCCACCTTCGTGGATCGGCTCTGGGAGGGTGACGTCGCCATGATCGGCGAGTTCAACGACCGGGTCCGGTTCGGGGGCGAGTTCACCGACGACCGGTTCCGGCTCACGGCGAACATCATGGCTCTCGACCCCCTGGGGCCGACCGCGCTCTACGACGCCTCGATCATGGCCCTCGAGCGGCTCCATTTCTCCGACGGGGACCGCAAGGTGCTGCTGATCTTCACCGACGGCGACGACTCGCGAAGCATGGGGTTTGGAAGCGAGATGAGCGCCGGCGACGCGATCGAAGCCGCCCGGCTCACCGATGCCGTCGTCTACGCGATCGGGTTCGAAGGAAACGGCGCCCGGGTCAACAAGCGGTTCCTGCGCCGGCTCACGGAGGAGACCGGCGGTCAGGCGCTCTTCCCGGAGCGGACCGGCGATCTCATCGGCAGCTTCGCGCGGATCGAGGCCGACATGCACGCCCAGTACCGGCTCGCCTACATCCCGCGAGAGGCGGAGAGGGACGGCGAGTGGCGCGAGATCGAGGTGTCGGTCCGGGGGCGCCGCGACCTCCTGGCCAGAACCCGGAACGGCTACTACGCGTTCCCGAGCGAGGAGTAGTCCGCCGCGAGCGCCATCCGGGCTGAACCGCCCGGCATGTTTCGCTCCCCGATGGGGAGCGATGCCGGCCAGAGGCCGGCGCTCCAGAGCGCGCGACGGCGATCGGACGTTACGGCGCCCGCCACTTTCCGCGGCGCAGCAGCTCGCCGCTGCCCGCCCCGGCCAGGATTTCGCCGTTCTCGTAGACGACCTCTCCCCGGCGGAGCGTCATCACGGGCCAGCCGGTGACCTCCCAGCCCGAGTAGACCGAGAAGCCGGTCCCGGAGAACATGTCCTCGTCGCGGATGGTGCGCGTCTCGTCCGGGTCCCAGAGGACGATGTCGGCGTCGGAGCCCACCGCGACCGTGCCCTTCCGGGGATAGAGGCCGAAGAGTTTCGCGGCGTTGGTCGAGGTCACCGCCACGAAACGCTCCTCGGAGATGCGCCCCTCGACGACGCCCTCGGAATAGAGCATGGGCCGCACCACCTGGAGGTTGTTCAGGCCGGCCCGATGACGGGAGATGGTCTGCGACGGGTCCAGCTTCTCTTCGCGGAGATACGCGACGTGATCCGTGCCGAGCACGTGCACCGATCCGCTCGCGATGCCCGCCCAGAGCGCGTCCCGGTCACGCTGCTCGCGCAGCGGCGGCTGTCCGACGTACAACCCGCGGTCCGGACCCTCGAAGCGCGCCCGGGTGAAGTGGAGGTAGATGGGCCGCGTCTCGACGAAGACGCCGAGCCCGCGGTCCCGGGCCTCCTGCAACACCCGCAGCGCGCCTTCGGAGGAGACGTGAACCGCATAGATGGGCGCACCGGTGGCCTCGGACATGGCGACCGCGCGCTGGGTGGCCACCACTTCGCCGACCACCGGACGGCTTTCGGGGAAGTACTCGAGCGAGGTGCGTCCCGCGGCGGTGAGCTCGGCCACCGCGCGGGCGAGGATGGGTCCGTCCTCGCAGTGCACCATGGTCAGGATGCCGGCGCGCCCCGCCGCGTCCATGGTCGCCAGGTAGCCGGGCGCTTCGGCGTCGAACCCGCTCCGCACCATGAAGATCTTGGTGCTGGTCTGGCCGGTTTCGGCGGCCAGGGTGGTCATCTGGTCTTCCTGGGTTGCCGGGTCGTTGATGCCCGCGTGCAGGATGACGTCCGCGATCGCCTGCTCACGGATGAGCGCCGCCTCGCGCTCGATGGCCTGGGCGAGCGTCCGCCCCTCGGCCGGGAAGGCGAAGTTCGAGATGGTGGTGATGCCCCCCGCGAGCGCCGCCCGCGACCCGGTGCGGTAGTCGTCGCGGAGCCTGCCCCCCAGGTGGACATGCGGGTCCACCCCGCCCGGCATGACGAGCAGCCCGCCAGCGTCGATCGCGCGGGCGCCGGCCGCCGCGGCCAGTCCGGTCCCGATCTCGACGACGGTCCCGCCCCGCACCCGCACGTCCGCGTCGAACCGCCCCTCCGAGGTGACCACCGTGCCCCCGCGGATGAGGATCTCCTGCGCCGCCACGTCGGGTGCGAACGGTCCGGCCGCCAGCAGGGCGGCGGACAGGACGGTGGGGAGGTTCAGCAGGCGGGTCATGGCGTCCTCCTGGGCGGCGGGTCGGCGCCGAAGCACACGATAGCCGAGCCGGTCCGCCCGTGGTCCGTCCACCGGGAGAAACGCTCATGCGCGCGTCCTCTTGGGCACCTCGCTCGGCATGAAATGACGGAAACGGCTTGGAACGCCGGTCTCCGACCGGCACGCGGCCCGAAGGGCCGCAGGCGACGTGTTGCTGTTTGCCCCCACGGGACGCCGCGACGAGCACGTCCGCTCTTTCCGGTCGGCTCCGAACGAGAGAACAATCCCGCAG
>JAJEIY010000054.1 GCA_022828085.1 Acidobacteriota bacterium
GGGGCGACGGGGAATGACCGGAGTCCGCCAGATCGGGTTCCCCGTGGGGGGCGCCGTGTGGGGGGGTGGCGCTGCGCGGTGCGCGGCGCGCCAGTTCGCCGGGGGGGGGGGCGCCGCGCGCGCCGGCTGAAGCCGGCGTTCCAAGCCGGGGGCGCCATGTGAGCGATCGGCTCTACGCGCTCTGCGGCCCTGCGGGCCGCGTGCCGGTCTGAAGACCGGCGCTCCCTCCCCTAGAGGAAGCCCAGTTTCAGCTTGGCGGCTTCAGACATGCGGTCCGGGTTCCACGGGGGATCCCAGACCAGGTCCACGCGCACGTTCGAGACGCCGTCGAGGCGGCTGATCTTCGCCTCCACCTCGGGAGGCAGGGTGCCCGCGACCGGACACGCCGGCGAGGTGAGGGTCATGTCCACCGCCACCTTGCCCCCGTCCTCGACGTCGATCTTGTAGATGAGGCCGAGTTCGTAGATGTCCACCGGGATCTCGGGGTCGTAGCAGGTCTTCAGGACGTCCACGACCCCCTCCCGGAGTTTGTCGCGGAGCTCGTTCCCGTTTGCGGCTTCTTCGGTCATGTCTTTACTCCGTCTTGACGGTCTCGCCGGACTGCTCGATGGCCGCCCGCAGGGTGTGCCAGGCGAGCGTCGCGCACTTCACGCGCGTCGGATAGTCGCGCACGCCGGCGAACACGGTCAGCTTGCCGAGGGATTCCCCGTCGGGCTCGCTCTCCCCGGCGACCATGCCCCGGAAGTTCTCGACGAGCTCGAGCGCCTCCTCCTCGGGGAGGCCGCGCGCGGCCTCGGTCAGCAGCGACGCCGACGCCGTGGAGATCGCGCAGCCGTCGCCGACGAAGGACGCCTGCCGGACGGCCCCGTCCTCCACCAGCAGGAACAGCCGCAGCCGGTCGCCGCAGAGCGGGTTGAAGCCGTCGGACTGCCGGTTCGCGGCATCCATCGCGCCGTAGTTCCGGGGCCGCCGGCTGTGATCGAGGATCACCTCCCGGTAGAGGTCGCGGAGCGCGTCGTTCACGGGCGGAAGACCTCGAGCGCGGTGCGGAGTCCGGCGGCCAGGCGGTCCACCTCGGCCTCGGTGTTGTAGAGGCCGAAGGAAGCCCGCGCCGTCGCCGGCACCCCGAAACGCTCCATGAGCGGCTGGGTGCAGTGGTGGCCGGTGCGCACCGCGACGCCCTCCTGATCGAGCACGGTGCCGAGGTCGTGCGGGTGGACCCCGTCCACCACGAAGGAGACCACCGCGGCTTTCTCCCGCGCCGTTCCCACCACCCGCAGGCCCGGGATCTCTGAGAGGCGCGACTCCGCGTACTCGCGGACCCGCGCCTCGTGCTCCGCGACCTCGGGGATCCCGAGGCCGTCGAGGTAGTCGGCGGCCGCCGCGAGCCCCACCGGGCCGGCGATGTTGGGCGTTCCCGCCTCGAACTTCGCCGGCGGTTCGGCGTAGGTGGTGCGCTCGAAGCTGACCGTCCGGATCATCTCGCCGCCGCCCTGGTAGGGAGGGATTGCCTCGAGCAGGCGCTTTTTGCCCCACAGCACCCCGATGCCCGAGGGGCCGTACATCTTGTGGCCGGAGAGGCAGTAGAAGTCGCAGCCGAGCTCCTGCACGTCGAGCTTGAGATGGGGAGCGGCCTGGGCGCCGTCGAGCACCAGGTAGGCGCCGCGTTCCTTCGCCAGCCGGGCGATCTCGTCCACCGGATTCACGGTGCCGAGGGCGTTCGAGACGTGGACCACCGAGACGATGCGGGTCCGGTCGCTCAGCAGTGCCGCGAAACCGTCCATGTCGAGTTCGCCGCGGTCGGTGACCGGCGCCGCCAGCACCTTCGCGCCGGTCAGGTCGGCGACCATCTGCCAGGGCACGATGTTCGAGTGGTGCTCCATCCCGGTGAGGAGCACCTCGTCCCCCTCGCGGAGGGCGTAGCGGCCGAGCGAGGAGGCCACCAGGTTCAGGCCCTCGGTGGTGCCGCGGACGAAGATCACCTCGTCGGCGGACTGCGCCCCGATGAACTTCGCCATCCGCCGCCGCGAGCGCTCGTAGTGCTCGGTGGCCCGTTCCGAGAGGACGTGGACGCCGCGGTGGATGTTGGCGTAGCCGGTCTCGTAAACGTGGTCCACGGCGTCGAGGACCGCGCGCGGCTTCTGGGAGCTCGCGGCGTTGTCGAGGTAGGCGATCCGCTGGCCGCGGACCTCCTCGGACAGGATGGGGAAGTCGGCGCGGACCTTCTCGAGGTCGTAGGCGGGCGCGGCGATCATGCGGCGAAACTCCGGCTCTCCCGGACGCGGGTCAGGCCGTCCTTCGCGAGGCCGCGAACCGCCGCCACCGGCACCTTCTCGACCACCTCGCCGGCGAAGCCCCGGACCAGGATCTCGTGGGAATCCATGCGGCCGAGCCCGCGGGAGCGCAGGTAGAAGAGCGCGTCCTCGTCCAGCCGGCCGATGGCGGCGCCGTGGGCGCACTTCACGTCGTCGGCGTTGATCTCCAGCCGGGGCCGGGTGTGCACCGCCGCCTTCTGCGAGAGCAGGAGATTCCGGTTCGCCTGGCTCGCGTCGGTGCCGATCGCACCCGGCGCCACCACCACCTTGCCGTCGAACACGGCGGTCGCCTCGTCGGAGAGCACATTCTTGAAGAGCTGGCGGCTCGTGGTGTGCCGGGCGGCGTGGATGGCGAGGGTGTGCTGGTCGGCCTTCGCGGCATCCACACCGAGGAAGAGACCCTCGAGGTCCACTTCGGCGCCTTCCTCGGTGAGGATCGCGGCCGTATCCGTGCGGGATTTCCCGTCGGTGAGGGACAGGACCGTCGAGCGGACCCGCGCGTTGCGGGCAAGCTGGAAGGTGACCCGGCCGGTGTGCGCGATGTTCCCGCTCTCGAGTTCGACGCGGACGTAGAACAGTTCGGCGTTCTCGCCCACGCGGCAGAGGGTGCTCGGGTTCGTCCAGCCGGCCGTTTCCGACACGCCGTCGTGAGCCTCCACCACGGTCAGCCGGCTGCCCGCGGCGAGCTCGATGACCGAACGGGGATGGAGCATGGCCGGATGGCCGACGTCGTGCCGGAGCGAATAGAGGAGGATCGGCCCGGCGTCCTGGCTCCGCCCGACGCGGACCCGGAACCCGCACTCGAAGAGTCCCGCGTTCAGGATCTCGAGGGGGTGCCGGAGCGGGGCGTCGAGGTCCGCTTCGGTCCCGCCGGGCTCCTCCCCGGGGACCACGAAACCCCAGTCGTGCGGCTCGTCCGCGGCCGGGACTGCTGGAAGACTCCCGACCTCGAGCCCGTTCCGGTTCTGGAACTCGTCGGCGTTCAGCGCATGTCCTTCCGACAACAGGACCCGGCAACCGAAGTCGCCGACCCATCCCGGGAGCTCGTCGATCTGCGCGGGCGCCAGCGTGGGAACGTCGGAGTAGCGGCGGTAGGCGGTCCGGCCCAGTCCGTCCAGGTCCGAGAACCTCCAGTCCTCGAGCGTCGCGGTCGGAAAGCCCCCGGCCCGGAAGAACTCCCGGATCGCCTCGGTCCGCCGAACGGCGAACGGGTCGCCCTGGCGAACGGGGATCTCGTCGCGGTAGTGCGCCTCGACCGGGGCCGTCTCCCTCATCGCCTCAGGCCGTGACGGCCGCCGCCTTGCCGTAGCCCTCCGCCTCGAGCCGGAGCGCGAGGCCGCTGCCGCCCGACTCCACGATCCGGCCCTCCTGGAGGACGTGCACCCGGTCGGGGACGATGTGGTTCAGGAGGCGCTGGTAGTGGGTGATCACCAGGAAGGACCGCTCGGGCGAGCGCATCCGGTTCACGCCCTCGGCGACGATCCGGAGCGCGTCGATGTCGAGCCCGGAGTCGGTCTCGTCGAGGACCGCGAGGGTGGGCTCGAGGACCGTCATCTGGAGGATCTCGTTGCGCTTCTTCTCCCCGCCCGAGAAGCCTTCGTTCACCGGCCGCTTGATGAGGTCCTCGTCGAAGTCGAGCAGTTTCACCCGGTCGCGCATCAGGCTCAGGAAGTCCACGGCGTCGAGTTCGGGCTGGCCGCGGTGCTTTCGGATCTCGTTCACCGCTGCCTTCAGGAAGTAGGTGTTGTTCACCCCGGGGATCTCGACCGGGTACTGGAAGGCGAGGAAGACGCCCTTGCGGGCGCGCTCCTCGGGCTCGAGCTCCGAGACGTCCTCGCCCCCGTAGCGGATGATCCCCTTCGTGATCTCGTAGCCCTCGCGGCCCGCGATCACGTGCGCCAGGGTGCTCTTCCCCGAGCCGTTCGGCCCCATCACCGCGTGGGTCTCGCCCAGCGGGATCTCGAGATCGAGGCCGCGCAGGATCTCGCGTCCCTCGACCTCGACGTGCAGGCCGCAGATTTCGAGGAGAGGGGTCATCCCACGGCTCCTTCCAGGCTCACGCCGAGCAGTTTCTGGGCTTCCACCGCGAACTCCATCGGGAGTTCCGACAGGACGTCGCGGGCGAACCCGTTCACGATCAGCGACACGGCTTCCTCCGGGTCGATGCCGCGCTGGCGGCAGTAGAAGAGCTGGTCCTCGCCGATCCGCGAGGTGGACGCTTCGTGTTCGAGCTGCGCCTCGGGGTTCGCCACGTCGATGTAGGGAACGGTGTGCGCTCCCGAATCGGGCCCGATGAGCAGCGAGTCGCACTGCGAGAAGTTGCGGGCGTTCGAGGCGCCCGGGAGCACCTTCACCTGGCCCCGGTAGGTGTTCTGGCCGTGGCCCGCCGAGATGCCCTTCGAGATGATGGTGCTCTTCGTGTTCTGGCCGATGTGGATCATCTTGGTCCCGGTGTCGGCCTGCTGGCGGTTCGCGGTGAGCGCCACCGAGTAGAACTCGCCGATCGAGTCGTCTCCCAGCAGGATGCAGCTCGGGTACTTCCAGGTGATCGCGGAACCGGTCTCGACCTGGGTCCAGGAGATGTGCGAGCGGGCGCCGGCGCACTTCCCGCGCTTGGTCACGAAGTTGTAGATGCCGCCCACGCCGTTCTTGTCGCCGGGGTACCAGTTCTGGACCGTCGAGTACTTGATACGGGCGTCCTCGAGGGCGACGAGTTCCACGACCGCGGCGTGGAGCTGGTTCTCGTCGCGCATCGGCGCGGTGCAGCCCTCGAGGTAGCTGACGTAGCTGCCCTCGTCGGCGATGATCAGGGTGCGCTCGAACTGTCCGGTCTCGGAGGCGTTGATCCGGAAGTAGGTGGACAGTTCCATCGGGCAGCGCACGCCCTTCGGGACATAGACGAACGACCCGTCGGAGAAGACCGCGGAGTTGAGGCTCGCGAAGAAGTTGTCGGTGTGCGGAACCACCGTTCCCAGGTACTTCCTGACGAGCTCGGGGTGCTCCTTCACCGCCTCCGAGAAGCTGCAGAAGATGACGCCGAGCTCGGCGAGCTTCTCCTTGAAGGTGGTGGCGACCGAGACGCTGTCGAAGACGGCGTCCACCGCGACCCCGGCGAGGCGCTGCTGCTCGACGAGCGGAATGCCGAGCTTCTCGTAGGTGCGGCGGAGCTCGGGGTCGATGTCGTCGAGGCTCTTCGGCCCGTCCTCGACGGCGCTCTTGGGCGCGGCGTAGTAGCTGATCGCGTCGTAGTCGATCTTCGGGTAGGAGACCTTCGCCCAGTTCGGCTCGGTCATCCCCTGCCACATTTCATAGGCCCTGAGCCGCCAGTCGAGGAGCCACTGCGGCTCTTCCTTCTTCTCCGAGATCAGCCGGATCACGTCCTCCGAAAGCCCCGGAGGGACGACCTCGGTCTCGATGTCGGTGACGAAGCCGTAGGCGTACTCGCGCTCGACGAGTTGTTCGACCTCGGCGGCGCCGAGGGTTCGTTGCGGTTCAGGCATGGGTTTGCTGGAGCACCGGAAGTTGGGGTCCGCTGGCGCGCGGGCCGGGCAGGTCGGCGTGGGCGACGATCTGGGCCAGGGTCAGGTCGGCAAGCGTGGCAAGGACCCGCTCGTGGACACGCGTGAGCGGCGTGCGCACCGAGCAGGTCGAAGTGAGGTTGCAGTTGCCGTCCTCGAGCATGCACTCGACGAGGGCGAGCGGCCCCTCCACCGACTCGATCACGTCGGTGATCGGGATCTCCTCCGGCGGACGGGCGAGGCGGTAGCCGCCCCGGATCCCCTGCCGGGTCTCCACGATCCCGCTCTTCTTGAGGCCCTGGAGGACCTTGGCGGCGAGTTCGGGAGGCAGTTTGTGGCTCTCAGCGACCCGCCGGGCGCTCACGGTCTGGCCTTCGGGCAGGAGGGCGAGATCGGCCAGCGCCATGAGGGCGTAGTCGGTGCTCTTGGAGAGTCGGATCATGCGGAGGGTTCGTCGGACCGGCTCCGGGGGGTCGCTCCGCTCGCGGCGGCGCGAAGAACAAGACCATGCGGTCCGCCAGGCAACCTAAATCCGACTAATTAGGTCGCATATTTTAGCACGGGGCCGGCCATCCGAGAAGGGGGGAAATGCGGGTTGCTGTCCACCAGTGGATTGCGGCCCGGCCCGAGACCGCCGGTCTTGAGACCGGCGCTCCCTCCCCTACCGCGTGCGGCAGCGGCCGCGGTCGTCGCAGCGCAGCGTGACCGGGACGCAGCCGGGGACGGTGGCGCGCAACGTCAGCTCGTCGAACCAGGCGAGCGAGAGGGTCTGCTCGAATCCGTCGGCCGTCGCTTCGAGATCGAGACCGTGGGCGAACATCACCGGGACCAGGTTGTAGGCCTCTCCGAGGCCCCCGTAGGGCAGTTGCTGATACGCGTCCACCAGGCGGAGTTCCGCATTCGTTCCCGGGGAACGCAGCACCAGGTCCGCTGACCGGAAGCCGCTGCCGAGGTCACCGAACCAATTCTCGCCCAGCGCGCCCCCATCACCGGCGCGGACCCCCGCCCGCGGCCCCAGTGTGAGACGGCTGCAGTCCGGCGGTTCCGTGAGGCCGCGATCCACCAGCCGGAAGCGGACGGGTTCCGACTCCACCCGGAACGACAGCCCGGAGAGTTCCGGCAGCCCCCCCGGGGGCGCTTCGAGGTGGACGGTATAGACCTCCGGCGCCACCTCGGCCGATTCGAGCGCCCGGATTCTGAGGAGGTGCGGTTCGTGCCCACCCTCGACCGTCAACGCGCCCGGCACCGACAGCACGGCCGCCGGGGCGTCCGTGACCACCCGGACCGGGATTCCGGTCCAGGCGGGGTTGCCGACTGCCTGGCCGAGGTCGCCGTCCGCCATCACCGGGATCACGAACTCCGTTCCCGGATGAAGGATGAGGGCGCTCCCGGAAGCGGGCAAGACACCCCCGAAGCCCACCGGGATCGCGTCAGGGTCGGGTCTCGGCGCCGGGGGCGGCGGTTCGGGCGGCGGCGGGGGCGGAGCCGGCGTGACCGGGGCGTCGTCCCCGCACCCGGCGAGGGCCAGGAGGGCGAGGAGCAGCCCTGCCCGGAGGCGCTTCACGATCCGGCCTCCCGGCGGCGGTCGCGGGCGGGATGCACCGTGATGTCCGGCGCCCGGGTGATTTCGCCGCGGCGGATCTCGAACCAGCGCTGCTCGTGCTGGAGTTCGAGCGAGCCGGCGGCCGCCGCGTCGGCGATGAACGAGTGGGCGAGGATCTGGTGCAGCGGGCGGATCCAGAAGTGGCGGAACCCGGGTTCGAGACCCTCCAGCAGGAACTGGCCCCACGAGTCCGTGAACGCCCCCACTCCAAAGACCGCCCCGTCCGCCGCGTAGGTAACGCTCTGGACATAGACGAACGGCGCGGGCCGGCCGTTCGCGAGCAGCACCCGGCCGGTGAGCGCGCCGCGGGACTCGACGAACCCGGGCGCCGGGTAGAGAAGCGACGCGCCGACGGCATCGTCCGGCTCCAGAACGACGGTCCGGATGGTGCCGTAGGACATCCGGGGGTGGGGCTGGAGGCTGCTGACCCCGTCCGGGAGGTGCCCCGGCGGTCTTTCCACCGTACCGGGCCGGGCGAGCCACGTGGGGTTCATGGCGCTGTGGGCGAGACCGAGGCAGTGCCCGACCTCGTGCATCACCGTCCGGGCGAGGTAGTCGAGGAGCTCTTCGAACGCGGTCGGGGCGTCGAGGGACCGGCCCTCGAGGTAATCCGGGCTGAAGTGGACGTCGCAGCCGGTCACCCGGCCGTGCGTGTACTGCACGTCCGCCGTTGCGAACGGCCCGCCGGCGACGATGTCCAGCGAAGAGAAACCGATGGTGTTGATCCCGTCATCCATCCGGCCCGCATCGGCGGCGACGGTCTCTTCCTCCAGCAGGATCTCCAGGTCCGCCGTCTCGATCTCCGTCCAGGCGCGGATTCCGCGTTCCGCGCTCTCCCGCCAGAGCGCAGCGTCGAATCCCGGAATGTCGGGCAGGTTCGGGTTCTCGAGGAGCCGGAAACGCAGCGGAAAGGACGAGGTGTCCCAGCGGATCGCCCCCGCCACCGAAGCGATCCGGTGCAGCCCGCCATGGCGGTCAAAGAACCGGTAGCCGTTCGCCGGGGTGGCCGTCCAGGAGGCCGCGGCGAGGGCGAGGAGGATGCCGGTCCAGCGGCGGCGCATGGTTCCGCAGTATCGCATCGCCCCCCGCTACTAGACTCCGCCGCCCATGACGACCGAGGGAGGACCGTGGGCCTCCGGGAGCGAAGCGAGACCCGACTGGTCCGAGGCGACCCGCCACCTGTCCGGCCGTGACCCGGTACTCCGCGCCCTGATCGGCCGGATCGGCCCCTGCACCCTCGCCCCCCGTCCCAACGTGTTCGGGACGCTGGTGGGCGCCATCGTGGCCCAGCAGATCTCGGCGGCGGCGGCCCGCTCGATCCACAAGCGTCTCTGGGCCCTGACCCGGGGGCAGCCCCCGACACCGCGGGACATCCTTAAGCGCCGGGAGGCGACGCTCCGGCGCGTGGGGCTGTCCAGGCAGAAGATCGCCTACCTGCGGGATCTGGCCTCGCACGTCGGCAGCGGGGAGCTGGATCTCCGGGCGCTCGAGACGATGGAGGACGACGCGGTGCGCGCCGCGCTCACCGCGGTCAGGGGCATCGGCGACTGGACCGCCGACATGCACCTCATCTTCACGCAGAACCGGCCCGACGTCTTCGCGCCGGGGGACGCCGCGGTGCTCTTCGCGATGCGGGATCTCTACCGTCTGCCGGAGGATGCGCCGCCCGCGGAATACGCGCGGATCAGCGACGGCTGGCGGCCGTTCCGGAGCATCGGCGTCTGGTACATGTACGAGCACATCCACGCGCTGCGGGAGGCGCAGCGGGTGGGGGCGGCGGGATAGGCAACGTCCGGTCGAAGTGCATCTTCGCTTCGACTTTTCCACATTCCGGGTCCGGGTGGGAAAAAACCGGCGCGGTTTACGTCTGAGTCCATGGAGGACCAGTACGTGAATCCGCCCAGCACGAAACCCGCGATCACCGGAACCGTTGCCGCGGCTCCCAAAGCGCCCTACACTGCGGCCCGCGATGCGAAGGACAGGTCGGTGAACGGGACGGCGGCGGACGGGTCCATCCTGGCGCTCGACCGCCGGCTCACCGAGGGGTTGAACCTGCTCCACGGACGGCTCGACGTCCTCCACGAGGACGTCCGGGAGAACCGGAGGGACATCAAGCAGCTCCGGCAGGATGTCTGGGACGGCCTGAAGGAGGCAGCCGGGGAGCGGGGGAGACTGGCGACGGACCTTGCCGGGCTCCGAGAGTCGCAGAATCAGTTCCGGGCCGAGGTGGCGGCGCGATTCGCCGCGCTCGAAGAGTCGCAGAATCAACTCCGGGCCGAGATGAATGTTCGGTTCGCCGCGCTCGAAGAGTCGCAGAATCAACTCCGGGCGGAGATGAATGTCCGGTTCGCCGCGCTCGAAGAGTCGCAGAATCAACTCCGGGCGGAGATGAATGTCCGGTTCGCCGCGCTCGAGGAGTCGAACCGGCAGATCATCGCGATCGTCAGCCGAATCCAGGAGCGGAGCGAGGCCGCCGCCTGGACCCGCCGCCGGGTGCTGGCCGCCGTCGCCGCCGGAATCAGCCTGCTGGTCATCGGCGCGCTGCTTCAGCCGCTCCTGGAGCAGGCGGCCGCGGCGCTCCTCGGCGGTTAGCCATGAAGAGTCAGGTGCGCCACTACCGGGGCAATCAGGCCTCGGTCACGTTCGATACCCACCGCTGCATCCATTCGGAGGTCTGTGTGCGCGGGCTGCCGCAGGTGTTCGACGTCTCGCGCCGTCCCTGGATCCTCCCCGACGAGGCCGATCCGAAACGGCTGGAGAGAGTGGTACTCGGTTGTCCCACCGGGGCGCTCCGCATGGCGCCGCCCACCGACCGGAAGATCGAGAAGGGCGCCGCCGCGGCCGCGACCATCTTGCCCGAGGAACCGCGGAAGAAGAACTCCGCGTCCATCACGCCGGATGGGCCGTACTACGTCCGCGGCAACCTGGAGATCGAGGAGACGGCGGGCGCGGAGGTCGCGCAGGACACGCGGGTCGCGTTCTGCCGGTGCGGACATTCGGAGAACAAGCCTCTCTGCGACGAGTCGCACGCGCGCGTCGGATTCCGCTGCGAGGCCGCGGTCACCCCGGGCTCCGCACCGGCGCCGCCGGTGGCCGACGAGGCGGCCGCGGTGCGTTTCACGCCCTTTCCGAACGGCCCGCTGGGCTTCCGCGGCCCCCTCACCATCTCCGGCCGCGGGGGCGCGCGGGTCACCCTCGACCAGGGAAAGCTCTGCCGGTGCGGGCATTCGAAGAACCGGCCGCTGTGCGACGGGTCGCACCGGGAAGCGGGGTTCAGGGCTCCGTAGGTCAGCCCCGGGAGTGCCGGTGTTCACACCGGCATCGCCCGCGCAGGAGCGCCGGTGTTCACACCGGCATCGTCCGCGCAGCGGGCGAAACTCCCCCGGCCATGCCGCCCCACGGCGCCGGACACAAACGGGGATAGCGCAACGCCGTCCCGCCCAAGTCCAGTCCATGGGCACGATTGGTGGCGTGAATTTCGCTGCGCTGTCGCGCAGCGATGCCGCTCTGAAGAGCGGCGCTCCTTGCCTCCTGGCTGCGGTTCCTACTCCTCGGGAGTCAGGGCGCGGGCGTCGAAGAGGCGGTAGGCGCGTTCCACCGCGATCAGCGGCGCTCCCGGTCCGGTGACGGACGGGAAGTGCTCGCCGTGGGCGCTGAGATCGATGCTCTCGGCCGCCTCCTCCGCGGAGACGCCCTCGCCGTGGGCCGCCTCGGCCTGCGCCCAGAAGTCGTCGAGGTAGGCGGCCAGGTATTCGAGCTTCGCCTTGTCCTCGAAGGGCGGGCCGTGGCCCGGCAGCACCAGGTCGAAGTCCAGCTCGGCGAAGCGGCGGATCGTCTCGCCCCATTCCGGGTACCCGTCGCCCATGAAGGGCAGGCCGAAGGGGACCAGGTCGCCGGTGACGAGCACCTTCTGCCCGGGCAGGAACGTCACGACATCCCCGGCGGTGTGGCCGAGCCCGAGGAACAGCAACTGGATCTCGTGCCCGCCGCGGTGGAGGGTCATCCGGCGCTCGAGAGTGATGGTCGGCGGCACGGGGGTGATGCTCGCGGTCGCCTCCTGGTATGCCCGGGTCCTCGCCAGGGCGTCCGCGATCTCGGCGCGGTCGGCCTCCGCGGCGGCCTCCAGCCGGCTCTCGAGCGTCGCGATCTGTTCCGGCAGCGTTCCCACGAACGCATCCCAGGCGGTCCCGGAGTTCGATCCGCCGCCGGCGACCACGTCGTAGGTGGCCTCGTGGCCGAGGATCTCCACCTCGTCGCCGAAGACCTGGTTCCCATGGATGTGGTCGAAGTGGAAGTGGGTGTTCACCACGTAGCGGACCGGCTTGGGGGTCAGCGGCGAAAGCTCCTGGAGCAGCACCCACGCCGCCGCCGGGGTGATGTGGGAGTCCACCAGCAGCAGCGATTCACCGAGGTCCACGATCGCCGCGTTCGCGCCCACGTTCATGGCGCCGGTCCCCACCGCGTGCCAGATGCCGGGACGCACCTCGGTGATCTCGAACGCCGCCCCCTGGTGGGCCGCGGCGCCCGGAGGCGGCGGGTCCTCCGGGGGAGGCGGGGCGCCGCAGGCGACAAGCGCGAAGAGGGCCGCGGTGGCCAACCAGAAAGGAACGGCGTGCTTCATGACTCGAATCCTCCCGCGGGGAAACGGCAGAAAGTGAAGGCTACCGAACGGGCGGCACTGACGGATGCTTGCCACCCGCAGGGGTTGGCACGGTCGTTGCGAAAACCCGGAGCAACAGCACCCTGGCAGGCCAAAGGAGCAACATCGTGAGAAACAACCAGATTGCCAACCCATCGCGGTACTACCTCAACCGGACGCCATCCGTCGCCCTTCCATACGCGATCTTCGTCGTCCTTTCCGTGGGCCTCATGGCCTGCAGCGAGAGTCCAACGGTACCGGAAGCGCACGGTCCGGAGTCCGGAACGGAATCCGGAAGCGAGGGCAGCTCGGGGTCCGGTGAGCCGGGTGAGTCCGGGACGCAGTACGGGCTTGCCGACACGGCGCGCGAAACCCGGAGCGGGGTCGATCTGGTCATGAGCTACGACGCCGTGGCCCAGGCTTTCGCGGGCACCGTGACGAACACAACGGCGGCAGCCATCTCGAACGTCCGGGTCGAGATCCACCTGTCGAACGGGGTCGAGCTCGGTCCGACCGCCCGGGTCACCCTGAACGCCGGCCAGACGAACCCGGTTCAGCTCGCCGCCAGCGGGCAGAGCTTCACCCGCTGGAGCGTCCACGTCGAGCTCGGTTCGGGAGCGAACTGACCCGCCGGATTCCTTGGGAGGGGGCGCCGGACTCGATCCGGCGCCTGACCGGCGGGGGGCGGCGAGTCCCGGCCCCCGTCGCAAAACCGCCTGGCGCGCCAGATTTGGCGCGCCATCGTCATTTCCGGACCCCTGCGGAGCGCAGCGGCGGCTCGGACCAGCGAGGTTCCAGCGCGTGAGCGAGCTGGAGCACCCCGAAATCGTCGCGCGGGCGGCCGACGATCTGGAGGCCCACGGGCAACCCTTCGGGGGTCTCGCCGGCGGGGACGGACACCGCCGGGCAGTCGAGCAGCGACACCCAGGCGCAGGACGCCATCCAGTCCGTGTAGCTCCGCATCGTGACCCCGGCGATCTCCGTCGGATACTCCATGCCGATATCGAAGGGCGGCACCTGGGAGACCGGCAGCGCCAGGAACTCGTAGCGCTCGAAGAACGTCCGCGCCCGCCGCAGGAGCGCCGTCCAGCGGCGGGAGGCCTCGGCGAGGGCCGCGGCGTCGAGTTCCCGGCCCCGCTCGATGTTCCAGATGACCGTGTCCTTCATGGACTCTCGCTGGCGGTCGAGGAGGGGACCCCAGTTCAGTTCGAAGTACCACGCCCGCCAGCGGTCGAAGGCGGCGTCGGCGCCGCTCATGTCGGGCTCGGCGTCTTCGACCTCGCACCCGATCCGCTCCAACCCGCCGCGAGCCGGGGCGAGCGCCGCCCGGACCCGCGGATCGAACGGGACGCCCCCGAAGCCGGTGCTCCAGGCCACCCGGACGCCCTGGAAGTCCCGGTCGAGCGGCCTCCGGAAGGTCTCGCCGGGATCCGCCAGCGAGAGCGGCGCCCGCGGATCCGGCCCCGCGATGGCGCTCAGCATCAATGCCGCGTCGGCGGCGCTCCGCGCCATCGGCCCCTGAACCGGGACGGGGAACCAGGGCGTCTCGTCCGGCCAGACCGGCACCCGGCCGGGCGAGGGCCGGAACCCCACCACTCCGCAGAAGCTGGCGGGATTGCGAAGCGAGCCGCCGTAGTCGCTGCCGTCCGCGATCGGGACCATCCCGGATGCCAGCGCCGCGGCGGCGCCCCCGCTGCTGCCGCCGCAGGTCTTCGACTCGTCCCACGGGTTCCGGGTGGGCCCGAAGACCGGGTTGAACGTCTGCGAGCCCGCGCCGAACTCGGGCGTGTTCGTCTTGCCGATGGTGATGGCGCCCGCCGCCCGCAGCCGTTCGACGATCAGCGCGTCCTCCTCGGGGACGAAGTCGGCGAAGATCGGCGACCCGAAGGTCGTGCGGATGCCGCGGGTGAGGGTCAGGTCCTTGTGGGCCACCGGCAACCCGTGCAGCGGCCCGAGCGGGTCGCCCGCGGCCACCGCCGCGTCGGCCGTGTCCGCCGCTCGGAGCAGCGTCTCTTCAGGCAGCAGGGTGACGATGGCGTTCAGGCGCGGGTTCGCCTCCTCGATCCGCGCCAGATGCGCCCGCATCACCTCCACCGCGGACACCTCGCGGCTCGCGATGAGCCGGACCAGTTCACCGGCCGGGGCGGAACACGGATCGGACATCAGGCCGAGAGCGTGATCAGCCGCGTGGTCAGTTCCGCGAGGCCGCCCAGACCCGGGAGGGCAGCGTCCAGCCAGAGCACGCGGCGGCCGCGCCGCTTGAGTTCGGAGTAGTCGGCGGCGGCCTGCAGGCGGGCGAACTCGCCGATGCCGAGCCCGGCGAGCGCGGACGGCAGCTCCGGACTCGGCGGAATCAGGACGTCCGGTCCGGGGTCCCAGGTGAGCATCAGGACCGCCAGGTCCGGAGGCCCGCCCTTTTCGATCTGGCCGAGCGAATGGAGGAGCCCCGACCCGAACCCGATCGCGGGCGTCACGCGGAACCGCGCCGCGAGCTGCCGCTGGAGCGCGTGGACCAGTCCTTCGGACATCCGGGTCCGGTGGCCGAAGGCGTTCACCACGAGCCCGCCCGCCGCCCCCTCGGTGAGGAACTCCCGGACATCCGAATCGGAGACATCCGGCGGCTGGGGCGCCGACTCGGGACTCGCCGCCAGGCGGCGGGTGGCAGTCTTCGCGTCCTCGACGTCCGGCTGATCGTAGGGGTCCATCCCCAACCGGAAGGCCGCGACCGCTACCGCGATCTGCCAGCGGAACAGGAAAGCCAGGCGCCCGGAAGGATCCGGGGGGCAGTGGATCGCCGGGACTCCGGCGGCCGCGCCCGCCTCGAGCCGCTCTCGGTCCCCGTCTTCCGCGGGACCCAGATGGATCACCAGGCTCGTGTCCGCCAGGCGCTCCGGGTGCGGCCACTCGCAGACCACCGGCAGGATCCCGGTTCCCCGCTTCCCGGTGCTCTCGGCGAAGAGCTGTTCCAGCCAGGGGAGCACCCCTTCCCAGCCGGGCGCCGCGGTGAGGTGCGCCTGCCAGCGTCCTTCCGCCCGCAGCCGGGCGAGCACCGCTCCGAGCCGAAAGGCCGGCTCCGCCAGGCCGCCCGCGTCCAGCGCTTCGCGGACGCGGCGGACGCCCGACAGTTCCTCTCCCAGTTCGCACCCGGCAAGAGCGGCCGGCGACAGCCCGAAGGCGCTGAGGGCCGAGAAACGGCCGCCCACGTCCACCTTCCCGGCGAACCGCGCCCGGTACCCGGCCCGGTCGGCCCACCGGTGGAGTGGCGTGCCGGGATCCGTCACTGCGAGGAACTGCCTTCCTGGGAGAGCTCCGGCGTCCCGGAGCGTGCCGTGGATCACCGCCTCGAGGGCGCGCGTCTCCACGGTGGTTCCCGACTTCGACGCCACCAGGAAGATGGTCTGGCGCTGGCGGTCGGGCCGCAGGGTGTCCAGCACCGCTTCCGGCGCGAGGCTGTCGAGGAAGTCCACCGCGAGCCCGCGGCCCCGGGGAAGTCCCGAGACGACCGCCCGGGGCGCGAGGGCCGAGCCGCCGATCGCCACCACCACGAGGCGCTCGAAGCCTTCGGCGAGCAGCTCGTCGCGGAGGCGGACGTACTCGGGCAGTTCCCGGCTCGCCGTGAGCGGCAGGTCCACCCAGCCCAGCCGATCCTCCCGGCCCAGGGAACCCGTGACCCCAAGCCCGCCCGGCGGCGCGCGGTCGGTCCAGGGAGCCGCCTCCTCCTCCGGAAGCGTCTCCAGCGGGCGAACCGACAGCTTCCCGTCGCGGGTGTTGAAGAAGCTCCAGGTCATGTTGACTGCTTGCGAAGAAGGAGGAGGCTTGAAGCGGTTCGAAGACCCGGAGCACCGGGGAACGCGGCCGTCAGCAAGGGCGCCCGGCGGCGGGCTACCATTGGGGACCGGCTCCCGCACGTCGGCCGGGAGCCCGCGGAGCGTACCAATGAGCCATCTCGTCAAGACCTCGAAACGGATTCGATACGAAAAGAGCCCCGTCGGGGGTTCCGCCACGGACCCCAAGGTCTTCTTCAACCGCCGGGCCATCGTGAAGGCGCTCGGCAGCGCCGCGCTGGTCGGGCCCTACACCCTCGCCTGCGGATCGAACGCCGAGGGCGCGGAGATGCTGGACATCCCGTATTCGCGGCCCGACGTGTTCCCCGCGAAGAAGAACGAGGCGTACCAGATCCCCGAGATGATCGAGCGGAAGGAACTGACGGCGCGCGAGGTGGCGGGTTCGCACAACAACTTCTACGAGTTCCTGGCCGGCCGCGGCGGCGCGGTCTGGAAGCTCGCCGGCGACTACAAGCCCATTCCGTGGGCCGTCGAGGTCACCGGCGAATGCAACAAGCCGCGCACCTTCGATCTCGACGACCTGCTCCAGTTCGACCACGAGGAGCGCATCTACCACTTCCGCTGCGTGGAGCGCTGGGCGATGAACGTGCCCTGGACGGGCTTCCCGCTGTCGGCGCTGCTGGACGCGGTGGAGCCGACCGGCAACGCCCGCTTCGTGGCCTTCACTTCGCTGAACCGGCCGGAGGAGATGCCGGGCCTCGCGTCGAGCAACTGGTATCCGTGGCCCTACCACGAGGCGCTCCGCATGGACGAGGCGATGAACCCGCTGGCGTTCGTGGTCACCGGGATCTACGGCGATCCGCTGGTCCGCCAGCACGGCGCGCCGATCCGGATGGCGATCCCCTGGAAGTACGGCTACAAGGGCCCCAAGGCGGTGGTGAAGATCGAGCTGACCCGGCGGCAGCCGCCCTTCTTCTGGGAGATGCAGCAGCACGAGTACGGGTTCTTGTCGAACATCAACCCGAACATCCCGCACCCCCGCTGGAGCCAGGCGGAGTCCTACTGGCTGGACAACCGGGCCCCCTTCCCGACCCCGCTCTTCAACGGCTACGCCGACCAGGTCGCGTCGCTCTATCCGGATGAGCCGATGACCCCGCAGCGGGCGCTCCGGATGGGGCAGACGGCGCGCTGACCGCGGCTCCGCATGCTGTGGATGACGGTCGGCGCCGCCGCGATGGCGCTCGGCGTGATCGCCGGCGCGTTCGGCGCACACGGCCTGGCGCCGCAGCTTGACGCCCGGTCGCTCCAGACCTTCGAGACCGCCGTCCGCTACCACCTGATCCACGGACTGGGCCTGCTGGCGGTGGGGGCGCTCGCGGCGTTGGGGGTGGAATCGCCCGCCTGGCTTGCCGGCGCACTGATGACGGCCGGGATCGTGCTGTTTTCCGGCAGCCTCTACTGGCTGGCCCTTGGCGGGCCGGCGTGGCTCGGGCCGGTGACCCCGCTCGGCGGTGTCTGCCTCATCGCCGCCTGGGGGTGCCTCTTCGTCGCCCTCGTCCGCGCGGCATGACCGCGCCGGACCGGCGGAAGGCGTTTCAGGACTACTACCCCGCGGCGACCCAGCACTGCTACGGCTGCGGCGCCCGCAACCCGGACGGCTACCGGATCCGGAGCTTCGCCGAAGGAGACGAAGCCGTCTGCCGTTTCACGCCGGAGCCCTCCCACACCGCGGTTCCGGGGGCGGTGTACGGCGGGCTGATCGCATCGCTCATCGACTGCCACGGCACGGGAACGGCGGCCTGGGAGGCCTACCGGGCCGCGGGCCGGCCCATGGACAGCGACCCGCCGCTCCGCTTCGTGACCGGCTCGCTCCAGGTGAGCTACCGGAAGCCGACGCCCCTCGGATTGGAGCTGGTGCTGCGGGCGCGGGCTACCGAGATCGGCGACCGCAAGGTACGGGTGGCGGTGCAGGTGGAGGCCCGCGGGGTGGTCACCGCGGAGGGGGAAGTGGTCGCGGTGCGCATCCCCGAGGCGTGGCTCGAGAGCCTGGCGGGGGGCGCCTGAGCGGGCGGGCGGACCCCCAGGCCGAGCGCTACGGCTTGGAACGCCGGTCTCTGACCGGCACGCGCGGTGCTCCGCACCGCGCACGTCGCAACCCCACCCATCCTGACGGCGCGTACTGCTTGCAACGCCGGACGCCAGGCCCGCATCGCCTCCGCCGCATCCGCTAAACTCGGATCTGACTGGTCTGACTAGTCCAATCTTGACAATGAACCTGACCCTTTCCACCTACGAGGCGAAAGCCCGCTTTTCCGAAGTCATCCGACTGGTCCGCGAGGGACGCACCGTGCGCATCTCCTACCACGGCAAACCGGTAGCCGAGATCCGCCCCATCGAAGGGAAGAAGAAGACCCTCGAGGAGCATCTCGACGATCTCGAGCGGCGCGGCATTGTCTCGCCGGCCAGGAATCGCAACGCCCCTCTCGAGCCGATCGCCCACCGGCCGGGAGCGTTACAGCGGTTTCTTGACGAGCGGGAATGAACGCCACCTACGTGGATTCATCCGCGCTCGTCGCGGTCGCGTTCAACCAGGTCGGAGCCGCGGAAGTGGCGGATCGCCTGCGCTCCCATGACCGGTTGTACTCGTCGAATCTGCTGGAAGCCGAGCTTCGGTCGGCATGTGCAAGAGAGGAACTCGTCCTGGATCCCACCTATCTGGACAGGATTGAGTGGTTGTTCCCGGATCGACCCCTGGAATCGGAGATGAATGCGGTCCTGGCGGCGGGATACCTCCGCGGCGCCGACCTGTGGCATGTCGCCAATGCGCTGTACGCGTTCCCCCGGCCGGCCGAGGTCGGGTTCTTCACGCTCGACGAGCGGCAGCGGACGGTCGCGGCCAAACTCGGTTTCCAGGTCTGACCCGGGCGGTTACCTCGGCGCGCCGTTTACGAACAGCATCTGGTCCCGAGTGCCGTTCGGGAAGATCACCGTCCACAACCCGTGCTGCTGGCCGTCCACGTGGGCCGGACCAGCCACCGTCCCCGGGCCTACGCCGATTCGCCCGTGAAGAACGCGGTTACGCGCTTCGCCGCCATCCGCGCGGCGCCGGGGTCGGCGCCGGCGGCGACCGCCGCGCGTTCCCATCCCCTGCTGCTCCCGGCGCCGAACGCCCTGCCGTCCGCCGAAGCGGCGAACGCGGCCTCGTCCGGCTTCGGCGCCGCGGGGTCGGCGAGGTGGAGCGCCAGCCCCAGGAGACCGAGTTCCCACCCCACACCGGTCGCTCCGGGCCCGTACGTGTCCCAGTGGTCGGACGGCCGCATGGTGTGGGTGAGCGTCAGCCGCGCGGCGCCCGCCCCCTCGTCCGAGACCGAGACCTCGACCCAACTGAGGTCCCCGCCGAACCCCCAGGTCAGGGCGATGCGCGACGGCCGTTCGCACTCCGTGATGACGCCGCCGGCGTTCCCCTCGACCTGGTAGCGGCCGCCCGCCTCGAGGTCGCCGCTCACCGGCGCAAACCAGCACGGCAGACGTTCAGGGTTCGTCACCGCGTCCCAGAGGTCGGGGGCCGTCGCGCGGAAGGAGCGGGACAGCGTGACCGCCCGGACCGGCTTGCCCTCACGCTCTCCCAGGGAGACGGCGCGTTCGACGGCGGAGAGGTGGGTGGAAGGATCGAAGGTCACGCTTTGCGCTCCTAGTCCGCGAGCACGCCGAGCGGCTTCCGCCGCAGGATGTCCACGGCGGCGAGCGCCCCCACGCCGGCGGCGCCGAGCGCCGGGAGCGCGATCGCGAACAGGATGAGCGAGGGGTCCGCCTCGAAGGGGAGCTGCATGATCTCGCGCACCACGAAGAACGCGGTGGCCGAGGCCCCGAGCGCCGCGGCGGCGCCGGCCACCGCGCCGATGACGCTGTGCTCGAGCAGCGTGATCGCCACCACCCGGTTGCGTCCCGCGCCGAACACGCGGAGCACCGCGGTCTCGCGGCGGCGGGCCCCGATGTGGACCGCCACGGTCCCGATCAGGATCAGCAGGCCGCCGACCAGCGCGATCAGCCCCACGATGCGGATCGCGAGTGCGACGCTGTCCGCCACCTGCTGCATGGTGTCCAGCACGTCGCGGAGGTCCACCACCGAGACGTTCGGGAACTCGCCCACCACCGCTCCCTGGAACCGGGCCCGCTCCACCACGTCGTCCGGCCCCCGGACGAAACCCGCGTAGGACATGGGGAAGTGCGCCACGCTGTCCGGATGGAAGAGGAAAGTGAAGCCGCCGTTCCGCGCGTTCCGCCACTCCACGTCGCGGATGGAGGTGACCCGCGCGTCGAGGGTCTCGCCCATGATCTCGAAGCGCATCGTGTCCCCGAGCTGGACGCCGCGGTCCTCCTGCACCCAGTTCTCGATGGACACCTCGGCGCCCTCCGCGGGCCGCCCGCCCCAGAACTCGCCCTCGGTGACGACCTCGTTGTCTTCGAGCCAGTCGCGCGAGCTGACCGTGTATTCCCGCGACAGCCCTCCGGCGCGCCGCACCGCCGCCCGGTCCTCGAGGTGCACGTCCCGGCCGAAGATCCCGTGGATCCGGGTCTGGAGCACCGGGATCAGGTTGATGTCGGGGAACCCCCGGGCCGCGGCGTTCGCGCGGACCCCGTCCACCTGGTCGGCCTGGATGTCCAGGAAGAAGAGGTCCGGGTCGTCGCTGCTCTCCTGGAAGGTGAACTCGCGCTGCACGTTCCGTTCGATGCCCACCGTGGCGAGCACCAGGAACACCCCCACCCCGAGCGCCACCAGCACCACCCGGATCTGGCGCGCGCCCCGGAGCACGGTGCGCACCGCGTGGCGCACCGCGAAGGCGCGAGCCGAGGCGAGCGGCGCCAGGCCGCGGAGGATCAGGCCGCCCAGGATCCAGAGCAGCACCGCCACCAGCACGAAGCCGCCGGTGACCGCGAGGGTGATCCGGAGCGATCCCGACTGCCAGCCCGCAAATCCGAAGAAGACGAGCACCGCCCCCGCCGCCACCGCTCCCTCGAGCCGCCGGGCGGCCGGGGATCCCCGCTCGTCCAACATGTCACCGCTCCGCAGCAGGCCCAGCGGACGGACCCGGCGGAGCGGCAGCAGCGGGAAGACGGCGGAGAGCAGCGAGACGAGGCCGCCGGTGAGCGCGCCCTGGAGCGCGGCCGCGGGGGTGAGCCGCGCGGCCACCTGCAGGCCCCCCACCTCCACCTCGGGGATGAAGAGCTGGAGCGCCGCCGCCCCGGCGGCGATGCCGAAGGCGCTCGCGAGCCCGGCGAGCACCGCCATCTGGAGGAGCGCGATCCCCAGGATGGTCCGCGAGGGCACCCCGAGACAACGCTCGATGGCCGCGGAGGGCAGGCTCTGGCGGGTGAAGGCCCGCGCCACGCTGAAGACCCCGATGCCGCCGAGCAGCAGGATCACGAAGCCAGCGAGGCTCAGGTAGTCCTCGCCGCGCCGGATGCGCCGGGCGAGGCGGTCTCCCGTCTGCCGGAACGTCCGCACCCGGACGGGCTGGTCCTCGAGCGCCGCCCGGAGACCGGCCGCCAGTCCGCCGACCGCCTCCTCGTTGGCCACCGCGAACAGGACCTCCCAGCGGGCGCGCTCCGGGACGTCGAGCAGCCCGGTCGCCTCCAGGTCGGAGAGCGCCACCAGCACCCGCGGCCCGCGCCGGAAGAAGTCGATCCCCGCGCCCGGTTCCGCGAGCAGATCCCCGCGCACCTCGAAGGGTTCGCCGCCGAGGATGATCGGGTCCCCGACCTCGAGGCCCAGCCGGACCCGGACTTCCGGCCGCACCAGCGCCCCCCGCCCGGCGAGCAGCTCCGGCCCGAAGGGCGCTTCGGTCGCCTCCAGGTCGCCGTAGAGGGGGAAGGCGCCGTCCACCCCCTTGAGTTCGACCATCGCGCCGCGGAGCGGGTCATCGGCCGAGCGTGCGAGCGTCGCGATCTGCGCCGAGCGCGACACCCCGGTGAGCGGGTGGCCGGAAGCGACGTCGTCGAAGATGACTTCGGTCTCGTCGGTGAAGCCTTCCCCCGTGGACACCGTCACGTCGGCGGCCATCAGGAAGCGCGACTCGCTGGTCAGCGCCGCCTGCAGGCTGTCCGCTGCCGAACGCAGCACCACGATCGCGGCCACCCCGATGCCGACGGCGACGAAGAAGAGCGCGAGCCGGCGGGCCGAGGAACGGAGTTCCCGGAAGGCCATCCGGACCGCGAACCGCATTGCGCGTTAAACGCCGGCCAGCGCCGGCTCGCGAACGGGTGCCGGCGCCGGCGCGTCATCGTGCAGCCGCCCGCCCCGCAGCAGCAGCCGGCGGTCGGCGCGCTCCGCGAGTTCCGTGTCATGGGTCGCGACGAGCACGGTGGCGCCGGTGCGGTCGCGGACCCCGACCAGCAGCTCCGCGATCCGGGCCCCGGTGTCCTCGTCGAGGTTGCCGGTGGGCTCGTCCGCGAACACCACGCGAGGTTCGTTCGAGACCGCCCGGGCGACGGCGACCCGCTGCTGCTCGCCCCCGGACATCTGGGACGGCAGGTGGTGGGCGCGTTCGCCGATCCCGAAGGAATCGAGCAGTTCCCGCGCCCGCTCCACCGCATCGCCGGCGCCCGCGATCTCGAGCGGCACCGCCACGTTCTCGAGCGCGGTCAGATTGGGCAGCAGGTGGAACGACTGGAAGACGAAGCCGATGTTCTTCGACCGGAACTGCGCGAGGCTCTCCTCGTCGAGGCCGGTGAGGTCGGTGCCGGCGACCTCCACCGTGCCCGCGGTCGGGTGGTCGAGCCCGGCGAGCAGTCCGAGCAGGGTGGACTTGCCGCACCCGGAGGGTCCCCGGACGCAGACGATCTCGCCCGCGGGGACCGACAGGTCGAGTCCGCTGAGGATGGTGAGGTCGCGGTCGCCGCTCCTGACCGTCTTCTCGAGGCGGGTCGCCTGGATCATCGCTTCTCTCAGGGAACGCCGGCCGCCGCGGGAGGTTCCGCGAGCAGGGGTTTCAGGGCGGCGAAGGCGTTGTCGGCGAGCCGGAGCGCCCCCTCGGCGGTGGGGTGGATCCCGTCGCGCTGGTTCAGTTCGGCGACGCCCGCCACGCCCTCGAGCAGGCTCGGCAGCAGCGGCACTCCGGTGGCGCCGGCCACGTCCCGGAACGTCTCCGCGAAGCCGTCCTCGTAGTCCCGGCCGAGTTCGGGGGGCGCGGGGACCCCGGCCAGCAGCACCTGGAGGCCGCGTCCTTCCGCCTCCCGGATCATGGCCTCGAGGTTGTCCATCATCACGTCCACGGGGACGCCGCGCAGCCCGTCGTTCCCGCCGAGCGCGATGACCACGAGTTCGGCGTTAGGGTTCCGGTCGAGCACGAACGGGAGGCGCCGCAGCCCGCCGGAAGTGGTCTCCCCGGACACTCCGGCGTTCACGACGCGGTACGCGAACCCGTCGGCGTCGAGGCGCTCCTGCAGGCGCGCGGGCCAGGCCTCGTCGAGGTCGATGCCGTAGCCGGCGGTCAGGCTGTCCCCGAAGGCGACGAGGGCAGGCCGGGGGTCGTCCACCGCGGGAGCGGCGGCCGGCGGCGGGGCCGTCTCGGGCGCCCGGGCGAGCTGCTCCCGGACGTCGGGTTCGCCGCAGCCGGCGAACCCGAGGACCAATCCGGTGATCAGGAGGTGCAGCCGGACGGCGGACGGGAGCGCTCGTCGGAACATCGGAGAAGAAGGGGCGCCGGGCCTTCGCGCGGCCGGAATTCCCGCGGAGAACGGGGTTCCGGGAGGGGCGCGGCAAGGTCCCGGGAAGGCGCGAAGAATAGCCCCTGCCGTGGCGTCCTTCCCCGCCCTGTCCGGCGCGCCCGCGACAAGGTCCGTAGAATCCGCGCCGACCGTGGCCAACCGCGACCCGAGCGTCCCCCGGACCGTCGTGTTCCTCTGCGTCGCCAACTCGGCCCGCAGCCAGCTCGCCGAGGCGCTCGCCCGCCGGATCGCGCCGCCGGGGACGATGGTGCTGAGCGCCGGATCGAACCCCTGGCGGGTCCACCCGATGGCGATCCGGGTGCTGGACGAGGTCGGCATCGACATCAGCCGCGCACGCTCGAAGGGGATCGACGAGATCCACATCGAGCGCGCCGGCCTGGTGGTCACCCTCTGCGCCGAGGAGGTGTGCCCGGTGGTGCCCGGCAGTGTCCGGCGCCTCCACTGGCCGCTCCCGGACCCGGCGGAAGCCTGGGGCGAAGCGGAGATGCTCGAGCGGTTCCGCGAGACCCGCGACCTGCTCACGGAAAAGCTCGGAGAGCTGTTCGGGGTTTCGCCCGCGATCGGGCCGGCCCGGAACGTCTGACGGTTCACCGTGAATCCGTGAAAATTGGACATGGATCGTCCAATTTTCAATGCTACGATTCGTACTTGTGATCCCCCGCAAGACGCATGGCAAGGCCCTCGCCCGGCTCCTCCGCGAGAGCCCGGCGGTGCTGCTGCTCGGCGCCCGGCAGGTCGGAAAGACAACGCTCGCGAAACAGATCGCCAGGTCGTGGTCCCGCGGATCACACCGGTTCGATCTTGAGGACGACCGCGATCTGGCGAGGCTCGCGGACCCGTTCCTGGCGCTCGACCCTCTCCGGGGACTCGTGGTGCTGGACGAAGTCCAAAGACGCCCGAATCTCTTCCCGGCGCTGCGGGTGCTGGCGGACCGGCCGCGAACCCCTGCCCGGTTCCTCTTGCTCGGCAGTGCATCGCCCGCCCTGCTGCAACAGAGCTCGGAAAGCCTGGCCGGGCGCGTGGCGCACTACGAGCTCGCCGGCTTCGACCTGTCCGAAGTCGGACCGGCGGATGCCGGGCGTCTGTGGATCCGCGGAGGGTTTCCCCGGTCGTTCGCGGCGCGCAGCGGGGTTGCCAGCTACCGCTGGCGTGCTGACTTCGTCCACACCTTTCTCGCACGGGACCTGGGGGCGCTCGGCATTTCCATCCCGGGGACCACCATGGAGCGGTTCTGGACAATGCTGGCGCACTACCACGGCCAAGTCTGGAACGGCTCGGAACTGGCCCGGGCGTTCGGTGTCTCCCACCACGTGGTCCGGCGCTATCTGGAAGCGCTCGAATCCGTCTTGATGGTCCGCAGCCTGAGACCGTGGAGCGCCAATCTGAAGAAGCGCCAGGTCAGGACGCCAAAGATCTACGTCCGCGACGCCGGCCTCCTCCACCGCCTGCTCGACATCCGGACAACCCGCGAACTGGAGCGCCATCCCAAGGTCGGTGCGTCGTGGGAGGGCTTCGTCATCGAGTGCGTACTCCGGGCGCTCGACGCCCCGCCTGGCTCCAGCTACTTCTGGCGCACGCACACGGGCGCCGAGCTGGACCTGCTGGTCCAGCAGGGTGGGCGGTTGCGCGGCTTCGAGATCAAGCGCACGACGGCGCCCCGGTTCACCCGCTCGATGCGCTCCGCCATGAGCGACCTGGACCTGTCGCGCCTGGATGTGATCCACGCCGGCTCCGAGACGTTCCCGCTCGCGGCCGGGGTACGGGCCGTATCCCTCGGGCGGCTGCTGGACGACCTCTGAGCCCGGCGGCTCAGCCGGATCCAGGCCGGCGGGTCTTGCGCCGGCGGGCCATCCGGTAGGCCCGGATCGCCGCTATCCCGTCGAGGATCTTCTCCCGGTGGATGTTCGCGGGATCGAACGGGCCGCCGTACCAGGCGAGCAGTTCCTCCCGTTCCTCGTGGAAAGGATCGGCGACCGCCTCCTTGAACTCGGCGAAACCGCCAACGCCTCCGCTGTCCTCGCGGGGCGCCGCCCAGGCGCCCTCCACGAACGCCGGCAGTGCGTAGGGATCGTCGGCCTTGAACATCCTCTCCAGCCGGACCTCGTGCTGCCAGTAGTCCCCGAAGTCGTAGAGATAGACCAGGCGCTCCACCCCCCAGGTCACGCACCGCGAGAGGGGAAACCGGCGGGCGTCGGCGAACGGCCGGTCATCCGGGTACGCCTCATCCTCCGGGTCCGGCACGGCAATCCGCCACGTTCCGATCTGGAACTCCCACAGGTGGTAGTCCCACCAGCCGAAGGCAACCTGGATGACGTTGTGGAGCGCCGCCAGGGTGAGAGACAAAGGGACATCCACCACCCGCCGCGGCGCGGGTTCGATGTCCTTCAGGGTGATGCTGAGCCGGACCGCATCGGACCCTTCGGGATGGGTCACGGGTGGCCGCCGTCCCGGGCCGAGCGGGGAACGACCGTTTCCGGGTCGGTCGCGGGTGCCGGAACTCATGTGGAGAGCGCTACCGGCGCCGGGTTTCGCGGCATCATCTCCCGCCCCGTAGCCGCGCCAGGTCGGCGAGGGTGATCTCCCGCGCCTCCTCCAGCGGCACGGCGTCGAGGCCCACCTCGGCGCCCGGGAGGGCCTGGGCGAGGCGGGCGAGGTCCGGGGCGACGACAGTGCCGATCTTGGGATAGCCGCCGGTGATGCCCTGGTCGGCGCCCATGACGATGGGGTGGCCGCCGGGCGGCACCTGGATCGTCCCGTGCGGGTTCGCGTCCGAGACGATCTCCTTCATCCCCTCGCGGTGTTCGAGGATGGGGCCGTCGAGCCGGACGCCCATCCGGTTCGAGTCGTTCGAGACCGTGAAGCGGAACTCGGAGAGGCGCTCCACGCACCCGTCGGTGAAGGCGAACTCCTGTGGTCCCAGGCTGATCCGGAGGCGGAGCGGCTCCGGCTGCGCCGGACGGCGGGCGTCGGGCTCGAAGCGGTTCTCGCGGGCCCCCTCCGGGACGGGGCCGAGGTGGAGGCGGTCGCCGGAACGGAGCGCCCGGCCCTCGAAGCCCCCGAGCTCGGCGGTCAGATAGGTCGCCCGCGAACCGAGCACCTCCGGGACGTCGATGCCGCCGGCAAGGGCGACGTAGCTCCGCATCCCCTCCGGGGGCCCGGCGACCCGGAGGACGCTCCCCGCCGGGACGAGGAAGGAGGTCCCCACCGGGACCAGCCAGCGGCCGCCGCCCGGCAGGTGCAGGACCGCCCGGTGGTCGGCGCCCCCGAGAGCGGTCAGCACCGGACGGCGGAAGCGGAGCACCGGGCCCATCAGGGTGCATTCGAGCCCCGCGGCGCCGTCCGGGTTCCCGACCGCCCGGTTGGCGAAGAGGAGGGACGCCGGGTCGGCAGCCCCCGACCAGGGGACCCCGTAGCGCTGGTAACCCGGACGCCCGAGGTCCTGGACGGTGGTGAGGAGCCCGCCGCGCTCGACCTCGACGGCCGGCGGCCCCTCGGGGGGCGGCGGGGCGGCGGTCTCCCCCGCGGGGCGTTCGGGAAGCTCCGCCACCGGGAGGAACCGCACCTGGTCGCCCGGCAGGCAGCCGCTCGGCGGACTCTTGCCCGGATCGAAGAGGAGCGCCGGGTCCATTCGCCCGAGGAGGTGCCAGCCGCCCGGGGTGACCCAGGGGTAGATGCCGGTCTGGGCGCGCGCCATCGAAACCGAACCGGCCGGGACCCGGACCCGCGGAATCGGACGGCGCGGGATGTCGAGGCGGGGGTCGGCCATCCCCAGATAGGGAAAGCCGGGCGTGAAGCCGATGATGAAGACCCGATAGTCGCGCTCGGAGTGGATCCGGATCAGCTCCTCGACGGACACGCCGATCTGCGCGGCCACGTCGGGGAGATCCTCCCCGTCGTAGACACAGGGGAACTCGATGCGGCGCGGTGGCCGCGCGGGCTCCCGGCCGGCCCGGCGAGCAAGATCCAGCGCGGCGCGGCGGATCGCTTCCGGGTCCGCCTCCGGATCGTGGAAGACCAGCACCGAGCGGAAGGTGGGAATCGCCTCCCGGAAGCCCTCGAAGGGCTCCCGCTCGAGCAGCGCGGCGAACGCGGTGGCCCGCTCGTTCAGCTCGATGGAGATCTCGTTCCCGAACTCGACGGCGAAGGCGGCTTCGCCGGCGTTGCGGATGACGGGCTCCCCGCTGCCGGACACGGGGGCGATTCCGGGAAGCCCCGTCAGGCCAGCGCGCGGACGGCGACTCCGGCCGCTTCGAGCCGGCGCCGGACGGTGCGGGCGTTGTCGAGCGCCGCCGGGTTGTCGCCGTGGAGGCAGAGGGTCTCGGCGGCCACCGGCACCTCGGTCCCGTCGTGCGCGATCACCGTTCCCTGCGCGATCGCCACCGCCTGCGCGGCGGCCTTTTCGGGATCGTGGATGACCGAACCCGGAATCCGCCGCGACTGGAGCGTGCCGTCCGGGTTGTAGACCCGGTCCGCGAACGCCTCGCCGGCGAAGCGGAGCCCCTCGGCTTCGGCGGCCGCGCGCATCGTGGCCGCGGTGGCGAGCCCCACGAAGACGAGACTCCGGTCCGCCCGGGCCACCGCGCGGGCGAGCGCCGCTGACAGCTTCGGATCGCCGACCGCCTGGTTGTAGAGGGCGCCGTGCGGCTTCACGTGCACCATCCGGCCGTTCCGGGAGCGGACGAAGGCGGCGAGCGCCCCCACCTGGTAGAGGACGTCGGCCTCGACCTCGTCCGGCGGCGCCTGGATGGGCCGGCGGCCGAAGCCCCGCAGGTCGTGGTGGCCGGGATGCGCCCCGACGGCGACCCCCTTCTCCATCGCCATCCCCACGGTGCGGTCCATGATCACCGGATCGCCGGCGTGGAAGCCGCACGCCACGTTCGCCGAGGTGACGATCTCGAGGATCTCCTCGTCGCATCCGAGGTCGTAATTGCCGAAGCTTTCGCCCATGTCGCAGTTGAGGTCGATGCGCATGGGCCGATTGTATGGAAGGAGGGAGCGCCGGCAGGAGCGCCGGTCTTCAGACCGGCATCGCCGACCAACGGGAGGCGAAACTCCCGACCTCGATCTCCCTCATCGCCCCACCTGGCCGAAGACGGAGCAACACCCCCATCCCCCGTACAGCCCCGTTACAATCCCACGCCATGGGTAAAGGTGATCGCCGAACCAAGCGCGGCAAGATCTTCCAGGGCACGACCGGGAAGCGTCGGCCGAAGCGGCGCAAGAAGTAGTTGGCGTGCCCGCCTCGGGCGGCGTCCTTCGCTATCTGAAGGCCAAGGGCTCGGTCGACGCGCGGTCGGTCAATCTGCAGGTGCGGGAGGCGTGCGTACGCGCGCTCGCCGAGCTTCCGGCGGACCGCCCGCTGCGGGTGCTCGAACTCGGAGGCGGCGCCGGAGGCGCGTTCCGCTACTGGATGTCACTGCTGGTCCCGTTCCGGCGGGTGGAATTCACCGCGACCGACCGGGACGGCGAGCTGCTCGAGGCCTACCGGGAGGCGGTCGCCTCGCTGGCCGGCGAGCTGGGATTCCCGGTGGCCGGCGACCAGCCGGACCGCCTCCGCATCGAAGACGGCGAGCGGGTGATCGACCTTCGCCTCCGCAGGGTCGTGGCGCCGGAAGGATTCCCGAGGGAGGACGAGGGGTCGTTCGACCTCATGGTCGCCCAGTCCTTCTGGGACCTCGTGCCGCCGGGGACGGCGCCCGCCCTCGGGAGGCACCTGCTCGCTCCGGGCGGCCTCTTCTACGCCACGCTCACCTTCAGCGGGGGGACCCGCTTCGCGCCGCCGCACGAGCTGGACCGCCAGCTCCTCCACTGTTACCACGCGAGCATGGGGGGCGAGCGCGGCGGAGACCCCTACGCCGGGGAGCGCCTCCTCGGCCATGTCCGCATGCCGGGGTCGGGTTTTTCGGAGCTCGCCACCGGGCGCTCCGACTGGAGGGTGATTCCCACGGACGAGGGCTACCCGGCTGACGAGAAGTTCTTCCTGCTGACCGTGCTCGGGTTCATCGAGAAGGAACTCCTCACCTCGACGGAAGTCCGGGACGACCAGCTGCACTGGTGGACCGGGATCCGGCGCCGGCAGCTCGCGGAAGGCCAGCTCTCCTACACCGCCCGGCAGCAGGACCTCGTCGCGCGGCGCGACGGTTAGCGGCTAGTTCGCGGGCGCGCGGTCCGCGATCAGCCGGTCCACCTCGACCTTGAGCCGGTCGAGGATCCGGTCGTAGGGGTAGGCGCCGAGCGACTCCGGGCCCTTCTTCAGGTTCACGAACGCCGGGCCGCACCAGAGCCCGAGGTCGGCGTCGTCGGTCTCGCCGGGGCCGTTCACCCGGCAGCCCATGACCGCGATGGTGATCGCGTGCCGCTCGGCGTAGCGGGTCATCTCCCGGACGTCCTCGGCGAGCTCGATGAACTTCTCGTTCTCGACGCGCGAGCAGGAGGGGCAGGAGATGATGTTCAGCTTGTCCTTCGGGAACTCGGGGACCGAGCGGAAGCGGCCGTTCGCGATGTCGGTGAGGATCTGGTGGCCCGCCGTCACCTCTTCGGGCTTCCGGGGGTTCGGGAGGGTGAGCGAGACCCGCACGGTGTCGCCGATGCCCCGGCTGACGAGCTGCTCGAAGGCGATCCGGGTCTTGATGACCCCCTCGGGGGGCATCCCGGCCTCGGTGACCCCGAGGTGGAGCGGCACGTCGGGCCGTTCGCCGGCGAAGCGGCGGTTCCCCTCGATCACGTTGGCGGGATCGGAATCCTTGAGGGACACCACGTAGCGGGTGAACCCCAGCCTGTCGAGCATCTCGCAGTGCTCGGCGGCCGACTGCACCATCGCCCCGACCGGGTCGTCGTGGAAGCGGTCCTGGTGCGCCGGGTCCATGGAGCCGCAGTTCACCCCGATGCGGATCGCGCAGTCGTGCTCCCCGGCGACCCCGGCGAGGTACTTCACCTTGTCGGCGACCGGCCGCGAGGTCTCGTGGTGCCAGAGGTGGCCCGGGTTGTAGCGGATCTTGTCCACGTGGGGGGCGACGGTCTCGGCGAGCCGGTAGCTCTCCTGGAGGTCCACGGCGAGGTTGGCGGTGGTGCGCTTCCGGACCTCGGCGAGGGCCTCGACGTCCTTTTTGCTGTCCACCGCGATGCGGACGATCCCCGCCCCGGCTTCGCGGAGCGCCTCGGCCTGGGCGGAGGTCGCCTCCACGTCCTGGGTGTGGGTGGCGCACATGCTCTGCACCACGATCGGCTGGTGGTCGCCGACCGTGACGTTCCCGACCCGGACCCGGCGGGTGGGATTCCGCTCCGTCATGGGTGGAATGTTAGGCGGGTCGGCGTAGGATTGCCCGCTCAGGAGCCCGACGCCCATGAAGTTCGAACCGTTCGTGATGGAACGCTGCCTCTGCCGGTGGGAGAACACCGTCCGGCTGAACATCTCGGAGAGCGGGGTCCACCCGCTGACCTTCGCCGAGCTGACGGACGGTGCGGACCTCGGAGACACCCTGCTCGGCTACACCCAGTCGAACGGCACGATCCCGCTGCGCGAGCGGATCGCGGCGCTCTACCCGGGATCGAACGTGGACCAGATCCTGGTGACCACCGGCACCGCCGAGGCCAACTTCCTCTCGGCCCTGACCACCCTGTCGCCCGGCGACGAGGTGGTGGCGATGATCCCGAACTACATGCAGATCATCGGGGCGTGCCGCTCGCTCGGCGCCCGCGTCATCCCCTTCCCGCTGGTTGAGGAGAACGGCTGGCGGCCCGACCTCGACGCGCTCGACGCCGCGGTCAGCGACCGGACGAAGATGATCCTCGTCTGCAACCCGAACAACCCGAGCGGCGCGGTGCTGACCGAGTCCGAGATGGACCGGATCGTGGCGGCCGCCGAGCGCTCCGGCGCCTGGCTCCTCGCCGACGAGGTCTACCGCGGCGCTGAACTGAGCGGCGAGGAGTGCCCGACCTTCTGGGGCCGGACCGACCGGATCCTGCTGAACGCCGGTCTGTCCAAGGCGTTCGGGCTACCTGGTTTGCGCGTGGGCTGGACCGTCACCACCGAGGAGAAGGCCACCGAACTCTGGGGCCACCGCGACTACAGCAGCCTCGCGCTGAGCGCCATGTCCGACCGGCTGGCCCAGATCGCCCTCGACAAGCGCCCGCAGATCCTCGAACGCACCCGCGGCATCATCCGCCGCCAGCTCCCCGTGGTCGTCGACTGGATCCGCTCCCACGAGAGCCACCCCGTGCGCCTGACCTGGACCCCACCGGTCGCCGGCGCCATCGCCGCGGTCCGCTACCACCACCCCATCGGCTCCGAGGACCTCATCGAGCGCCTCCGCATCGAGCGCAGCCTCCTCGTCGTCCCCGCCCACCACTTCGAGCTCGACGGCTTCCTCCGCATCGGCTTCGGCGCCGAACCCGAGGTCCTCACCGAGAGCCTCGCCATCATCAGCGACATGCTCGCCACGGTGGCCGCCGAAACCGCAGTCGCCGCATAGAGGGCCGAAAGCCCACAACCGCAGCTCCTCCACCAAGCACGACGGCGGAAACGGCTTGGAACGCCGGTCTCCGACCGGCACGCGGGCCACAGGCCCGCAACCACACCCCCTCCACCGCGCCGCACGGCGGCAACCGCTTGGACCGCCCACCTCCGGTCGGCACGCGGGCCGGAAGCCCGCAGTTACGTAGCGTTACTCAGCGAAACCGAAAAAACGCCTGCAGCGGAAGTCAGGAACCAGACCGGGGACCGGCCGAGGCGTCACTTGACCCTTCCCTTGATGAACCGATCAAGCATCATCAGTCCAACCCCGCTACCAACGACCGCCGCCGCGGTACGGGCCCCGTAGTGGGCCAAAAGGACCGCTGCCACGAGCAGGGCGATCCACACCAGCAAGCCGCCGATGAGCCCCACTCTTTCCAGAAAGTGCCGGTTCCGATGCTCGGCTTCGGCCATCGAGACGATTCTCTCGGCCGCGCCCGGAAGGACTGTCTCGTATTTCTCCAGTTGCCCCGCCGTGGGCAACGGTCCTTCGTACCGGGCAACGACTGTCGTCCGGTTCCGTGGCCTATTGAGGGTTCCGGACGACGCGCCCCTTGGCCTGCCTACTCTCTTCATGCCCCAGCACTACCCAAAAATCGCGACCGAGTCTCTCCAGGTCCTTTCGGAAGGCGTCTCGATCGGATCTCCTGATCTCATCCGCAAAGATCGTTGGACACAGGTGTATCCGGGACATTCCACTGAGAATGACCGCTAGCTTTTCTTTCATTTCATCCAGACGGTTCGGTCCTGGATTCTAGCGTCACCAGGGTGCCAGTCAGGGCCGCAACACCGAACCCGAAGTCGCCTACCCCGCCGGAACCGGCCGCTCGTCGTACCCCAGGTACAACTGCTTCGGCCGCGCGATCTTCTGCTCCGGATCCTCCAGCATCTCCTGCCACTGGGCGAGCCAGCCGGACATCCGCGGCACCGCGAACAGCACTGGGAAGAGCCCCACCGGGAAGCCGAGCGCCTCGTAGATGATCCCGGAGTAGAAGTCCACGTTCGGGTAGAGCCGGCGCCGGATGAAGTAGTCCTCCTGGAGCGCGATCCGCTCCAGCTCGAGCGCGATGTCGATCTTCGGATTCCGTCCGGTGACCTCGAAGACCTCGTAGGCGGTCCGCTTGATGATCTTGGCGCGGGGGTCGTAGCTCTTGTAGACGCGGTGGCCGAAGCCCATGAGCCGGCGTCCGCCCCCCTTGACCTCCTTCAGGAAGTCGTTCACGCGGTCCTTGCTCCCGATCTCGGTGAGCATCTTCAGCACGGCCTCGTTGGCGCCGCCGTGGAGCGGGCCGTAGAGCGCCGCGGAGGCGGCGGCGGCTGAGGAATACGGATCGGCGTGGGAGCTGCCCACCCCGCGCATCGCGGAGGTGGAACAGTTCTGCTCGTGGTCGGCGTGCAGGATGAAGAGCACGTCCATCGCCCGCTCGAGGACGGGGTCGATCGCGGCGTCCTCCCCGAACACCATGCGGAGGAAGTTCGCGGGGAAGCTCAGGCTCTCGTCCGGCGCGACCGGGGCGAGGCCCTTCCCGCGCCGGTACGTCATCGCCGCGAGGGTGGGAGCGGCGCCGATGAGCCGTTTGATGTGAAACGCCCGGCACCCGGCGTCGGTCACGTTCTTCGAATCGGGGTGCAGAGCGCCCAGCCCGGAGAGCAGCGCAATGAACATCGCCATCGGGTGGCCGTCCCGGTTGAACCCGTCGAGCATCCGGGGCAGCGGATCGGGGACGGCCTGGAGGCCGGTGATCTCGTCGCGCCAGCCCGCGCTCTCTTCGGGCGTCGGCAGTTCGCCGTTCAGGACCAGCCAGGCGATGTCGAGGTAGCTCGAACCCTCGGCGAGCTGCTCGATGGGGTAACCGCGGTAGCGGAGGATGCCCTTGTCGCCGTCGATGTAGGTGATCCGGCTGATGCAGGCGGCGGTGTTCTTGAACGCCGGATCGTAGGCGGCGATCCCGGGATCGTCGTCGCCGGCGCGTACCTGGCTGAGCCCCGCGGCGCGGACGGCGCCGTGTTCGATGTCGAGGCGGTAGTCGGCCCCGGTGCGGCTGTCGGTGAGGGTCAGGGCCCCCTCCGTAAGGGGGGCGTCGGCTTCCGTTCCGTTCTTCTCGCTCAAGGGGGCGTAATTTTATCGGTGATCATGCGGAATCCGATGCCGGAAAAACGGCCCCAGCCGCGGCCTTCCGCGGGACCAGCGTGATGGGCGGGCAGCGGTTCGCCGACGTCGCCATCGTGGGGGGCGGGGTGATGGGCGCATCCATCGCGGCGCACCTCGTGGAACGGAAGGCCGGCCGGGTGGTGGTCTTCGAGCGCGAGGACCTCCTCGGCACGGGTTCGACCGCGAAGGCGGCCGGTGGCGTGCGGCTTCAGTTCACCACCGCGGCGAACGTGGCGCTCTCGCGGTACTCCATCGAGGAGATCCGGAACTTCGAGGAACGCACCGGAGTGGACGCGGATTTCGTGCAGTACGGCTACCTGTTCCTGCTGAACTCGGAAGCGGATCTCAGGCGGTTCACCGAGACCGCGAAGGTGCAGCGGGCGCTCGGGGCCCCGGTGGAGGTGATCACCCCGGAGGAGGCCGAGCGGATCCTGCCGGGCATCCGGACGGAGGACCTGGTCGGGGCGACCTTCTGCGGCGAGGACGGGGTTGCGACCCCTGCGGCGCTGGTGTCCGGGTACGGGTCCTTGGCGCGCCGGGGCGGCGCGGAGCTCAGGCGCGGGTGCGAGGTGACCGCGGTGACGGCGCTTCCGGGAGGAGGGTTTTCGCTGGTGGCAGGCGGGGAACGGTGGGAGTGCGACTGGCTCGTGAACGCCGCGGGTCCGTGGGCTGCCCAGGTGGGGGACTTACTCGGGGTGGACGTGCCCGTCTCCCCGGTGCGGCGTCAGTTCTTCACGACGGAACCCATGTCGTGGGTGCGCGAGGACATGCCGCTGACGATCGATTGGGGGACCGGGGCGTACATGCACCTTCACAGCGGAGGGATGCTGATCGGCGACTCGGACCCGAACGAGCCGCCCGGGTTCTCACAGACCCCGGACCTCGACCACCTTGCCCAGGTGTGGGAAAACGCCGCTTGGCGGCTGCCCCGGGTCGAAGAGGCGTCCATGAAGGCCGCGCACGCGGGTCTTTACGAGGTGTCACCCGACCACAACGCGATCCTGGGCCCGGTCCCGGAGGTGCCCCGTTTCGTGCTGGCAAACGGGTTCTCGGGCCACGGGATGCAGCACGCCCCGGCGGTGGGCCGGGCGACTTCCGAAGTGATCGTGGATGGGGAGTCGCGGACGCTGGATATCAGCGCGTTTTCGGTGGCGCGGTTTGAGGGTGGGGTGGGTATTCCTGAAGGCAATGTGATCTGAGGTCAGCATTCCCGGCCCCTGAATCACGATGGTGTGGCGCATCAGCTCGCGCCCTGCTCCGTGAAGGCAAGCGGGAGAGACCGCCGCCCTCCCCAACTTGACATCACAGATCGTGATCTCAAGTTGTCGAACTCCTGCCGCGTGAGTTGGAACATGAAGTCGGGGGGGGGGACGGCCCGGGTTACGGCTGACGGCCTGCACCAGCGCCCGAGTCTCCACCCCGTAGAGCACCGCAAGGTCCTGATCGAGCATGACTCGGTGGCCACGGAGCAATCGAATGCCCCGCGCGATCCGCGCCGCCGGGACAGCCGGTTCCGTGCGCTCGGCGGTGCTTACTGGTCCGCTGCGTCCTTTACCCGGTACGCCTGCTCGGGGTGCCGGGGGCGATCCGGATACAGGCGCACCAGAACGCCGTTCTTGACCAAGGGGTTGAGGTGGCGCCTCGTGAGGTTGCGGGGCTCGACCCCCAGGAGCAGCGCGAGATCGGCGGACGTGGTCGAGCCCCGTTCCTTGACGATGTCGAGGATGAGTGGCCAGAGGACGTTCTTGCGTGTCTTCGGGCGGAGCGCGTTGATCCCCGCCTGCAGGTACCAGGGGAGTTTCTGGAGTTCCGCAGAGCGGCGACGCTCGGCGGCCGAAGGCGCGGGAGACGGGTGGTCGGGATTTGCCATGCGGCTCTCACCACCACCCGGCAGGGAGGGTTGGCTCTCCTCGTTGGAGGGCTCGGCGGGATCGGTTTCCGGCCGTGACGGAGCTTCCCCGGTCTCCGGAATCGGTTCCTTTGGTTTCTCGGCCTCGTCGGCCGGCGGCTCCGGTGGCGGTACGGAAGCTTCGGGCTCCGGTTCGGCCCGCGGCTTCCGGAGTCTCCGGCGCGGGACAGGCACGATGCGACGCCCGGATCCGGCGCCCTCTTCGTCCGCCGCGGGTCGGGCCCGGGATCGCACCCGGTCCGGGAGCAGCGTTCGGACTCGGGCTACCGCGTCCCCGATGGCCGCCACGCCCTTCGCCGTCCGAGCGGTCCGGACGCTCCAGTCACGGGCCTTCCCGGCGCCCTCAACGACGGCTCGGCCCGCCCGGCCGACTCGGCCGTTCCCCTTTCGCCACTCCCTTCCGATGTCCGCGGCATGACCTCCGATCTCCGCCGCGACTTCCGCCGCGCGCGCCACCTTGCGCGCTCCCTGGGCGCCGCGCTCCGCCAGCTCCATTGCCCGGCGGGCAGCGGGAACGGCGTTCTTCGCCGCCCACGTCCGGAAGGCGCGCCACCACTTGGCGAACTGTCGGAACCAGAGCCGGACGCCGCGCAGCCAGGGACGATGCTTGCGGAGCCAGGCCCGGATCGCCTCGAGTCCGGGCGGGGTCTCGTCGGGGCCGAGTTCGTGTGTTGGCTCGGAAGCGGGTTCCCGGGAATTGAGATTCAGGGTCTGCACGGCGACCCGACCCTACTCGGTTTCTGTACGGACTATGAATCGATTATCAACCGATTTTGTATCTGGATATCTGTCACTTACAGATTCATTACATAGTCACTTACGAAACCGTTCCGTTCGTTACGGATCGGCATGCGTCCATTGCGGATTCGGGCGGTCGTGGCATGCGTCTGTTCCCGATTCGGTGGTCGCAGCATGCGTCCATTCCGGACTCGGTTATTCACGCCATGCGTCAATCCGAGAGCCGGCTGAGCCCGGCATACGTCAATTCGGGACTCGGTGGAGCCCATCATGTATCGGTTCCAGAGCGGGATATCCGAGGCATGCGTCATTCCCGGAGTCGGCTGACCGTGGCATGCGTCATTCCCAGAGCCGGCTGAGACCAGCATGCGTCAATTCCGGACTCGGTGGAGCCCAGCATGTGTCAGTTCCAGAGCCGATTGGCCGAGGCATGCGTCTTTCCCAGAGTCGGCTGAGTCCGGCATACGTCAGTTTTGGAGTCGCCGTGTGCGCCGTTAGGGCTTGGAGCGGTACGCCGTTCCGCTGCGCTTTGCGCAGCGGGTGCCGGTCAGAGACCGGCGTTCCAAGCCGTGTGCGCTGTCAGGGGTTGGAGCGGTGCGCCGTTCCGCTGCGCTTTGCGCAGCGGGTGCCGGTCGGAGACCGGCGTTCCAAGCCGTAGCGTGACTCGAGCGCGGTAGCCCTGCGCGCCCTGGGCGCGTCGCGCCGTAGAGGACGTGTCTACGGGCCGGAGTTCGGCGGGGGGCGCTGCGCCATCAGCAGGGCCTCGATCCGTCCCATCCTTTCCTCGATCCGCCCGAACCGCTCGTTCATGTCGTCTTGCAGGCTGTCGATCCGCTGGTCCAGGCCGTCCAGGCGCTGGTCCACCCCATCGAGCCGACCCTTGACCTCTCCCAGCTCGCTCCGGACATCTCCCACTTCCGCCCGGAGCTCGCGTGTCTGAGCGGAGACGTGGACGGCGAACCATCCGGCGATCGAGAAGATCCCGCCCAGGAGCGCCGGAACCAGCGCCCGTTCCACCGAGGGCGGCCGGTCCGCGCCGACCGCTCCCGCCCGTGCTTCGTTCATCGTCTCCCGCGTCCCATCAACTCGATCAGTATAGGACCGCTCCACAAGTCCGACGCGCGCTGCGCGTGCCGGTCAGAGACCGGCGTTCCAAGCCGTACGTGCCGCTTGGCGGAGGAGGGCTGGCCTTCCCTTCCCCCTACGCCCAGGCCCCCGTCACATCCAGCAGCGCGTCGATCTCGGCGGCGTTGTTGAAGAGCGCCGGCGACGCCCGGATCTTCGTTCCCTCGTCGCGGTAGCTCAGCGTGATCCCCGCCTCGTCCACGGCGCGCTGCACCATCTCGACATCCTGCCCATGCTCGAAGGTGACGATGGAGGAACGATTGCCCGGCGGCGTCCAGACAGCGTGCCCCTGGGCGGTGAGCCCTTCGTGGAGGCGGTGGGCGAGTCCCACCGTGTGCCGTTCGATGTTCTTCACGCCGATCCGGAGCAGATAGTCCAGCGCCGCACCCAAGCCGTAGATCGACTCAAAGGTCAGGGACGCGTATTCGTACTTGCGCGCGTCGTCATGGAGCCGGAAGCGGTAGTCGCCGAGTGACTCCGCCACGTGCAGGTGCCCGAAGCGATCGGGGGGGACGAGATCCAGCAGTTCTTCCCGGACATAGAACGGGGCCACCCCGTGCCCGGCCAGCAACCACTTGTAGGTCCCCGCGGTGAAGAAGTCGATGCCGGCCTCCTTCACGTCGAGATCCAGCATCCCGAGTCCCTGGACGGCGTCCGCGTACAGGTACGTGCCCCGGGCGTGCACCAGATCGGCAAGCGCCTTGAGGTCGTGGCAGTAGCCGTTCTGGTTGGAGACCCAGGTCACCGAGACGACCCGCGTGCGTTCGTCGATGTGCTCCGCGAAGGCCTCCACCGCAATCGCGCCGCCCCGGGAGGGCACGACGCGGATCTCGACGCCTCTGGTTTCGGCGAGCTGCTGGTAGAGGACGTAGGTGGACTGGAAGTGCAGGTCGTCGATCACGACGTTGTCGCCGGGGCCGAGGTCGAGCGCCCGGGCCAGGATGTTCTCCCCCTCGGTGGTCGTGAAGAGCAGCGCGATTTCGTGCTCGCCGGCCCCGACGAGCCGGGCGAGCTTCCTCCTTACGACACCTGTCTCTTCCACCATGGCGCCCAGGCTCAGGGGGATCCGGGTCTTCTGCTCGAGGAACGCGCGGACGGCGTCCACCACGGGCAGCGGCGAGGGCGCGATGTAGGCGCAGTTGAGATAGACGCTCTCCTCGACGACCGGGAAGTCGCCCCGGACGCCGAGCGGGTCCTCGGCGGCCGCGGCCGGGCTGGCCGTTCCCGGCTGGGCGATGACGGCGGCGGCGGAAACGCTGCCGATGAACTCGCGGCGGGTGGTCTTCATGACGACCTCCAGGGGTGTGATCGGTTTTCGCGATCATAGGGGCTGGGCGAGGGCGCGAGTTTCGCGGCCCTCGCGGGCCGCGATGCCGGCCGGAGGCCGGCGCTCCGAAGTGGTAGGATTGCCCCGTTATGGCGGCGCGCAAGGCCAAGTTCTTCGTGGGTGGAGGGCTGTTCCTGGCCGCGCTGGCCGGGCTCCTGGTCACCGGGTTCGAGGAGGGGAAGGCCTACTACCAGACCGTCGGCGAACTGCGGGCGATGGGGCCGCGCGCCGAGGGGCGGCGGGTCCGGGTCGCCGGGGACGTGGTTCCCGGGACGATCGCCTCCGAGGGCGAGGGCAAGGTCCGGTTCGAGATCGAGCACGAGGGCTCGCGCCTCGCGGTGCTCTACACCGGCCGGGAGCCGCTGCCGGACACGCTCGTGGACCGGGCGCAGGCCGTCGCCGAGGGACACCTCCTCCAGGACGGTTCCTTCGAAGCGAACCACGTGCAGGCGAAGTGCGCCTCCAAGTACGACGCCGCCTACGAAGAGACGAAGACCGCTCCCGCCGCGAAGCCGCCCGCGGGACGGCAAGCCACCGACGGCTAGCCGCCGCCCGGTGAGCCGCTGAGGGCGCCGGCAGACAGTGCACCACCTCGGCAACTTCTCGCTCATGGCCGTGGTGGTCATGTGCGCCTACGCCGTCGTCGCCTCGCTGCTCGGGGTCAGAAAGCAGTCCTCGCAGCTCGTGAACAGCGCCCGCCGGGCCCTGATCGCCGCCGCGGGCTTCTCGGCGCTCTCGGTGGCCGCCCTCCTCGCCCTCTTCCTCGCCGACGACTTCCGCTTCGAGTACGTCGCGAGCTACTCGGCGGCCGCGCTGCCCTGGTACTACAAGGTCTCGGCGCTCTGGGCGGGGAACGACGGATCGCTCCTCTTCTGGACGTTCCTGATGCTCGTCTTCGCGGCGGCCTGCGCGATCAGCCGCCGGCGCGACGAACTCATGCCGCACGTGGTCGCCACCCTCGGCGGCGTGATCCTGTTCTTCGCCTACATGAACTACTGGGTGTGCAACCCGTTCGGGCAGCTCGCCGAGATCACCGCCGCCGGGCCCATCCCGTTCACCCCCCGCGACGGGAACGGGCTGAACCCGCTGCTCCAGCACCCGATCATGGCGATCCACCCGCCGATCCTCTACACCGGATACGTGGGGTTCGTGATCCCGTTCGCGTTCTGCGTGGCGGCGCTGTGGACCCGGCGGCTCGACGCCGCCTGGATCCAGAACACCCGCCGCTGGACGCTCATCGCCTGGTTCTTCCTCGGCAGCGGCATCCTGCTCGGCGGCCGCTGGGCCTACGTCGAACTCGGCTGGGGCGGCTACTGGGGCTGGGACCCGGTGGAGAACGCCGCGCTCATGCCCTGGCTCACCGGCACCGCCTTCCTCCACTCGGTGATGATCCAGGAACGGAAGGGGATGCTGAAGATCTGGAACCCGGGACTGGTGATCGTGACCTACCTGCTCTGCGTCTTCGGCACCTTCCTCACCCGGAGCGGGATCGTCTCCTCGGTGCACGCCTTCGCGTCCTCCGAGTTCGCCTGGCGTTTCCTGGTCTTCATCATCTTTGCCGCCATCCTCTCGGCGGCGCTCCTGATCACCCGGATCAAGGACCTCCGCACCGAGAACGAACTGGAAGCGGTCGTCTCGCGCGAGTCGGGCTTCCTGTTCAACAACCTGCTGCTGCTCGCCGCCTGCTTCGCGGTGCTCTGGGGGACGCTCTTCCCGGTCCTCTCCGAGGCGGTGCAGGGCGAGCAGATCAGCGTGGGGGCGCCCTTCTTCAACCGGGTGAACGTCCCGCTGGGACTCGCGCTCCTGCTGATGACCGGGGTGGGGCCGCTCCTCGCGTGGCGGCGCTCCTCGCTCGACAGCCTCAAGCGCAACTTCACGGTCCCCCTGCTCTCCGGGGTCGCCGCCGGCGTGCTCCTCTTCGCCCTCGGGATGCGCCACCCCTACGCGATCCTCTGCTTCGCGATGAGCGCCTTCGTGGTGGTGACCATCGGCTCCGAGTTCCACCGCGGGGTGCGCGCCCGCCGCGCCCACCGCGGCGGCGGCTACGGGACCGCGCTCTTTGACCTCGTGCAGCGGAACACCCGCCGCTACGGCGGCTACATCGTCCACTTCGGGATCGTGCTGCTCTTCATCGGGTTCGCCGGGAACGCCTTCAACAAGGACGTGATAGCCGACCTGAACCGCGGCGAGAGCACCGCCATCGGGCCCTGGAAGGTCACCCTCCAGGACCTCCCGGGCGGTGAGACGCCGGTCTACAACTGGCTGGGGGCGCAGGTCCTGCTCTCCAAGAACGACGAGCCCGTCGGCATCTTCCAGCCCCGCCGCCAGCTCGACAAGGCCACCGGACAGGCGACCTCCGAGGTCCGGCGGCACGCCACCTTCCAGGAAGACGTCTACCTCGTCTTCTCCGGGATGACCGAGGACGGACGGGCCACCGTCCACGTCTACCGCAACCCGCTGGTGCGCTGGGTCTGGATCGGGGCGTTCGTGATGTTCCTCGGCACCGTGCTCACGCTGCTGCCGAACCGCTCGCCGGTGCGGCGGGCGGAAGTCACCGCCGCCGAAGGAGCGGCCCTGGAGGCCGTCTGATGCGTTTCCGATCGCTGCTGGCGATGGCCGCGGCCGCCACGCTCCTCACCGGACCCGCCGTGTCCCAGGACCGCTACAACTCGGCCGACTTCCAGCGGGTGACCCACGCCCTCACCTGCCAGTGCGGCGGCTGCAACGCGATCGTCGGCGAATGCGCGATGGACCGGTGCCCCTCCTCGGAGCCCATCCGGGAGGAGGTCGCCGAGCGGCTCCAGGCCGGGGAAGCCGCCGAAGACATCATCTCCATGTTCGCGGAGCGCTACGGCCTGGTGATCCTCTCGGCCCCGCCGACCAGCGGCTTCCACCTCTCGGCGTGGATCCTCCCGGGGGTGTTCCTGCTGGGCGGGGCGGCGGTGGTCTTCGCGGTGCTGCGCCGCCGGCGGAGCGCAGTGGCCGCCGCCCCCGCCGGCGGAGACGCGGCCCTGCCTGCCGTGGACGCTTCGCCCGAGGTGCTCGCCCGCATCGAACGGGACGTCGAGCAGATTCGCTGACGTTCGGGTGACCCTCGTCCTGCTCGCGGTGCTGGCCGCCGCCGCCACCGCGTTCGTGCTCCAGCCGGTGTTCTCGGGACCGGAGACCGCGCCCCGCCGCGAGACCGACCGCAACGTGCTGCGCCTCCGGGAGAAGCGGGACCAGCTCCTCCTCACCCTCGCGGAGCTCGACTTCGAGAAGGACGCCGGGAAGATCGCCCCCGGGGAACACGCCGCGAGCCGCGCGGAGGTACTCGCCCAAGCCGCGGCAGTGACGGCCCGGTTGGATGAACTGACCGCCGCCGACAGGACGAAGGGAAAGGGCAAGAAGAAATGAGACCCGCCCTCCTCCTCGCCGCGGCCGCGCTCACCCTCCCGATCGCCGCCGCCGCGCAGCCCGTCCGCGTCACCATCGTGAACGGCACCACCCAGGGTCCGGCGTCGGCGGACCTCGTCACGCTCTACCGCCTCGGCCAGGGCATGGAGCCGGTGGACCAGATCGAGAACCCCGAGGCCCAGGTGACCCTCGAAGCTCCGGACGAAGGACCCGCCGCGGGCGGCATCCGTCCGTTCCTGCTCCAGGCCACCTACCGCGGCGTCAACTACAACGCCCCGGTCCGCCTCGCCCCGGGCGAGACGACCGAGGCCGCCATCGTCGTCTACGACCCCTTCGACGAGTGGGACGAGACGGAGATCGGCCTCTCGACCTGGCGCGCGCTCTACCGGCGGATGCCGGGCGAGCGGGACGCGCTCCGCGTGGACCACATCTTCGTGGTGGACAACCGCACCGAGCCGCCCCGCACCTTCATCCACGACGACGAGACCCTGCGCTTCCGGCTGCCTCCGGAGGACCTGCTGCTCGAACTCCCCACCGTCAGCTCCACCGGCGAGACCGGGATGCCGGTGCCGCAGAGCAGCTTCGCGGTCGGCGACGAAGGCGACTACGCCATCCGCACCGCCTTCAAGCCGGGCGAGACCGAGATCGTCCTCTCCTACGCGGTCGCCTACGAAGGCGAACGCTACGAGGCCCGGCTCATCGCGCCCCGCGCGAGCTCCGAGGTGCTGCTCCTCGCCTCCCCGCTCGACATCGACCTCGAACTGCCGCCCGGCGCCCTCCCGGGATGGGAGATCCTCGGGCCCGACCAGGAGGCCCGCCTCACCGCGGCCCGGAAGTTCGACATTGCCGCCGGGGAGGCGGTGGGGATGATCTTCAGCGGGGGCACGCCGCCCCCGGCCGCGGCGACTCCGGGAGGGCGCCAGCTTCCCGGACTCGTGGCCCCGTCGGAGGAAGAGAGATCCGCCGTCGGCACCATCGGCCGGCTACCGGACCCGACAATCGCCTCCAAGTGGGCGCTCGCCCTGCTGATGGCCGCCGCGCTCGGATTCGGGCTGCTCCACCGCGCCTTCGGCGGCGGCGGCCGGTAACAGGGCGGGATGGCGCCACCGGCTTGGAACGCCGACCTCTGGTCGGCATTGCCCGCCGGAGGCGGGCGACAGCGCCATGGAGCGAGGGTGTCGGTACGCCGTTGCGGCCCTCCGGGCCGCGTGCCGACCGGAGGTCGGCGTTCCAAGCCGGCACGCCATCGGACGGCGCAGAGGTCAGCCGGTTTTCCGCGCTCGCGCGGGTTTCACCACAGGCCATTGGACGGACGACAACCGTGACCACGCCCCTCTTCGAGGCCGAGCGCGTCACCCGGCGCTACCGGGAGGTCCCGGTGGTGGACGAGGTGAGCCTCGCGGTGGCCGCCGGCGAGATCGTCGGCCTGCTGGGCCCGAACGGCGCGGGAAAGACCACTCTCATCCGGATGGCCGCGACGCTCGCCCGGCCCTCCTCCGGCGCCCTCCGCTACCGGGGGGTGGAACTGAAGAAGGCCACTCCGGCGGCGCGCGGCTGGATCGGCTTCGCCTCCCACCAGTCGCTCCTCTACCCGGAGCTGACCGTCGCCGAGAACCTGCGCTTTCACCGGCGCCTCCACGGGGTCCGCACCGACATCGGCGAACTGCTCGAGCGGCACGGGCTCACCGCCGTCGCCGGCGTCCCGGCGCGGCACCTCTCGCGGGGAACGGCGCAGCGGGCGACCCTCGCCCGGGCGCTGCTGCACGAGCCGGACCTGCTGCTCCTCGATGAGCCCTTCGCCGGCCTCGACGGCGCGGCCCGCGAGCGGCTCGCCGGCATGGTGCGGGCGGCGCGCGGGCGCGGCGCGGCGGTGCTCTTCGCCAGCCACGACGTGGACCGGGCGGTCGAACTCGCCGACCGGGCGCTCGTCCTCCAGCGGGGCCGGGTGGTCCTCGACGATCCGGCCGCCGACCCCGACACCGTCCGCCGTACCTACGACACCGCCGCCGCCGGCTATCCCGCGGGAGGGACCGCGTGACCACCTTCTCGGCGGCGGCGGCCATCGCCGGGAAGGACCTGCTGAGCGAGGCCCGCTCCCGCGAACGGCTTCCGGCGATGCTCCTCTTCGCGGCGCTCGTGCTGCTGGTGATGCACTTCGCGATCGGGCTCGATTCGGCGGACCGGCGGGACCTCGCCCCCGGAGTGCTCCAGGCGGCCTTCCTCTTCGCCGGGACGCTGGGGCTTTATCGGAGCTTCGCCCCCGAGACCGACGCGATGGCGATCCACGGGCTGATGCTCGGCCCGGTGGACCGGTCGGCGATCTACTTCGGGAAGCTGGCCTCGGGGACCCTCCTGCTGCTCGCCGTCCAGATTCCGGTGGTCCTGCTCTACGAACTCTTCTTCCGGGCGAACCTTTTGGGGGGCCAGTCCGTAAGTGGTCTGCTGCTCTTCGGCGCGATCCTCCTGTGCTTCTCCCTCGGTTTCATGGCTCTCGGCACCACGGTGGCGGCGATCTGCGCCGCGACCCCGGTGCGCGAGGTGCTGCTGCCCCTGCTGCTGTTCCCGCTCTCGGCTCCGCTGCTGATCGCCGGAGTGTCCGGAGTGCGGGCGGCGATGGCGGGAGAGCCCGTCTGGGAGGCCGCCCGCTTCCTGGTGCTGGCCGCGGTGGCGTTCGTCTCGGTCTCATGGATGTGCTTCGAGTTCGCGCTCGAGGAGTAGCGCTTCTCGGGCTCCTGCTGCTGGCCGCCGGCCCCGTCTCCGCCCAGGAGGAGCACCAGGAAGGGCACGACCAGGTCCTCGACGTTCCGCTGGTGGAGGAGGTCCCCGTGGCCGACGGCCGGCTCGACGAGGAGGTCTGGGCGCTCGCGGCGGTCGCCGACGGCTTCATCCAGACCGAGCCGGTGGACGGCGCCGAGCCGACCTACGCCACGGAGGTCTACGTCGCCTACACGCGGGACGCGCTGCTGATCGGCGCCCGGATGGAGGACGACGACCCCGCGGCGATCGTCGCCCGCGAGTACCGGCGCGACGCCAACATCGAGAGCGACGACAACTTCTTCATCGTGCTCGACACCTACCACGACCACCGGAGCGCGGTCTTCTTCAGCACGAACGCGGTGGGGACCCGGCAGGACGGCCTCGTCCAGAACGAGGGCGCGGCCATCAACAACGAGTGGGACGGTGTCTGGCGGGTGGGGTCGCGGCGGACCGAGGACGGCTGGGCCACCGAGATGGTGATCCCCTTCGAGACGCTCCGCTTCCCGCGCGGGACGCCCGAGTTCGGAGTGAACTTCGGCCGGCAGGTGGCGCGCACCCGCGAGATCAGCTTCTGGGCTCCGATCTCGGTGGACTGGGGCTTCAACGCGATGTGGCGGGTCTCCGCCTACGGGGTGATGCACGGGATGGAGCACGCGAATCCCGGCGGCCGCATCAAGCTGAAGCCCTTCGGGGTCGCCGGGATCACCGGCGAGGGCGAGGAACGGGCGGGGACCACCGACCTGGGGCTCGACGCCAAGGTCTCGCTCGGGTCGAACCTGAACCTCGACGTGACCCTGAACACCGACTTCGCGCAGGTGGAGGCCGACGAGCAGCAGGTGAACCTGACCCGCTTCGAGCTCTTCTTCCCCGAGCAGCGCGAGTTCTTCCTGGAAAACGCCGGCCTCTTCCAGGTCGGCGAGACGACCCGGCCCTTCGAGCCGCCGGAGATGTTCCTGTTCTTCAGCCGCCGGATCGGACTCTCGGAGGACGGCGAGATCATCCCCATCGTCGGCGGGGCGCGCGTCACCGGCAAGCTGGGCGCCACCGACGTGGGCGCCTTCCACATCCGCCAGCAGGAGTTCGAGGGGGTGTCGCCGGCCACCGGGTTCACCGCGCTGCGCCTCCGGCGGGACGTGCTGGAGCGGAGTTCCATCGGGGTGATGGCGCTCGACCGGACGGAAACCGGGGGCGACTCGCACCGGGTCGGCGCCGCGGACTTCTCGTGGGCGCCCACCGAGTCCGCCACCATCACCGGATTCGCCGCCCAGAGCGCCACTCCGGGCGTCGAGGGACGGGAAAGCGCCTTCGGCGTGACCGGACAGATGGGCGACGACCGCTGGAACATGTTCGCGACCTACACCGACATCGGCGAGGGATTCCGCTCCGAACTCGGCTTCGTGCCGCGGACCGGGGTGCGGAAGGTCCGCGTGGACGGGCTCTGGAGCCCGCGGATCGGCCGCTACGGCATCCGGCAGATCTTCATGGGGCCGGGCATCATCCGCATCACCGAGCCCGACGGTTCCATCCAGACCCAAAACGTCAGCCTCGGACCCTTCTTCCTCTTCGACGACGGCAGCCAATTCTTCTTCAACGTCTCGCAGAACATCGAGGGACTGAGCGAGTCCTTCGAGCTGCGCGACGGCGTCGTGATCGAGGAGGGCCAGTACACGACCACCGACTTCATGACGATGGCCAACACATCGGAAAGCCGGCGGGTCTCGTTCAACCTCTTCGCCATGAACAACGGCTTCTTCGACGGCCGGCTCCGGGTGTACTCGCCCGGCGTGGCCGTCCGCCCGCATCCCCGGGTCCGGCTCCAGGTCAACTACTCGCGGAGCGAGGTCCGCCTCCCACAGGACAACGGCCACTTCAACACCAACCTCGTCGTGCTCCGCGGCCTCGTGGCGCTCTCCCCGGACGCCTTCATCCGCGGCCTCCTCCAGTGGAACGACGACGACGGCAACTTCTCCGGCAACGTCCAGCTCCGCTGGAACTACCGCCCCGGCAGCGACATCTACGTGGTCTACAACGAGCGCCAGCCCTTCGGCATGGACAGCGACGAGCCCTCCTACCGCGAACTCCTAGCCAAGCTCACCTGGTACTGGGTCCCGGGCTAAGGGAAACGGCCTGGAGCGCCCCCCGCCTCCATAACGGCAACGGCTTGGAACGCCGGCTTCAGCCGGCACCCGCTGCGCAACAGCGCAGCGGAACCGCACACCGCCACCCATCCTCACAGCCCACACGGCTTGGAACGCCGGCTTCAGCCGGCACCCGCTGCGCGAGAGCGCAGCGGAACCGCCCAAGCCACCAACCCGCACGGCAGTAACGGCTTGGAGCGCCGGTCTCCGACCGGCACCCGCGCGCCGAGAGGTGCGCGGAACCAAGTACCCCCGACCCAGCCGGGACGGCCATCTTCGCTTCGACTTTCCACAATGGGCTCGCTCGCGGGAAGAAATCGAGCGGTTTTTCGTCTAGAGAAGAGAGAGCAGCAACCCTCCTTCAGTGCCGCTCCATCACCGAGAGGACCCCCTCATGCCCGAGCCCCAGCCGGAAAACCCCGTCGCGCTGTACGCTGCCGTCCAGGAGATTCGGTCCATGGCGGGCGACAACGTGATGACGCAAATCACGGCGCATTTCCAGACGATCGAAGCACGGCTCGAGGTCGCCGAGGCGCGGCGCGAGGCAGCCGAAACCCGGCGTTGGGCGCAGCAACAGGCCTCGCTGGCGCAATTGGTGGAACGGGTGGACGCCATCCAGCGCGAGTTGCGCCTCATCTGGCGGGTTCTCTGCGCGGTGGTCCTCCCACTCGTCGCCCTTGCGGTCCGGGACCTGGTCCTCCCGCTTCTTCAGTAGCAGCGGACCGGGACCGCCGGCTTCCAGGCCGGCACCGCGGGCCGAAAGGGCTGCGAAACCCGGAACTCCCGCGCGAGCAGCCCCCGCTACTCCACGCGACGCGACTCCCGCCCCGCAACGAACACCGAGGTCACCTTGCCGGATTCGTTCACCTCGAAATGCACGCGTTTCCCGTCAGCGCTCGATCCATCGTTCTCCAGGACGAACGCATGAGTGGAACCCGTCGGCCGCAACACACCAGTCGCGATGTCTTGCTGCGGGGAAGTCGGGAAAAGGATCACCAATCGGTTCTCGTGACGCAGGACCGTGGTGTCGCCGCCGGGGCCTCGATAGGTCCCGACGTAGCGGCCCCAGTCAGAGGACGCGCCCCCATCACCAGAAGGGGGTGCAGCGGGATCCACGCCGTCGTTAATGAACAGTTGAACTCCCCAGTCGCAGGTACCCGTGCACGACACCATCTCGACCAACAAGGTCGTGATCCCCGATTCGGCCGGAGTGAAGACCAGAATGGGAAGGTCGTCAGACAGAACGTCCGAGTCGAGAACATCATCCGTTGAGTCGTAGGCGGTCAGGTCGAGATCGGTGCAACCGAGATCGCATATCCCCTGGGCCGTGTACCGGATTCCCGAACATGTATGCACCTGGACGATCGCCGAGTCTCCCGCGTCCAAGGTACCTGTGAGGGGACCATGGGACAGAAAGCTGCCACCCTCGTCCATCCTTTCCCTTATGCCCTCGAGCACGTCGGCAACCCATCGGTCGAGAGATTGGGCGGACACCGGAATGGGCGTCGCGGTCATGATCAGACCACCGATCAGGCAAGCCGCGGCGCGACAGCGAGATTTGCGCAGACGACGAGCGGCCTCCCACCGAGTCTTGTGGTCGGCAACGGGCCGAATTGGCGGGTTCGTACGCCGCGGGGAACATTGGGGCACGTTGCTGGCCTCCTCAGGGACTAGATGCAAGAGTCCAACCTCATCTCTCCATGTGCGGACCCGGTGTGATTTCGGCCGCTTCAAATTGCTTCCGAGACAGTTGCTCTGTGACGGTGCACCCGGGCGATGGGGAACAGCCTCCGCTCCACTAAGGGGCAACGCACGGTCAGTCTCTGCGTCACACGGCGCCCGCAGGTTGAAATCGAGAGACGAACAATTGAAGGAAAGTCAAAGCCACCCCGCCTGGGTGACTCTGCCGTACAAGATGTCTCCGTGGTGGACTCAGCCGATCGAGAACATACCGCTCGGACGGTCAATCGTCCCCCGCTCCGCATCGGACTAGCCCTCTCGGGTCGAGGATTCCGGGCCGCACTGTTCCATCTCGGTGTATTCGTCGCGTTGAAGAACTGGTCGTCATGAAAAGAGCTGACGGAATGGGTGTCACCGTCCCAACGGCGGATCATCCAGCGGTCATGCCAGTGCCTGGCCACGGACGGGACGCTGCGAGGCGTCCTCTGAAGCAGCTCCGTACCGCTTGTCCACATTCCGCGGGCACGCCCCGCACCAAGATCACAGCGTGATCAGGAACGCGGGCGCATTGCTCATCGCGCTGTTCCCGCCGCGCGTCCCGTCCGTTAGTGCGATGGCACCCTACCGAAGGTATGAAAGTGGCCGGTATCCTCTCAAGACTGAACGACGCCCGATGGCGATGTACGCGCGGGAGCGCCTCTGCAAGGGAGAAAACGAACCATGAGCGCGCTGATGACCATCCTTGCCCTGGTGACCGGGTCGACCCAGCCTGAGCGGGACGCAATCCACACCGTTTCCGGAAATCTGAGCCCAGAGGAGTCGACACGGGTCAAGTACCAGGTTCCGGAAAGTGCAGAGTACTGGATCAGCGGAAGATGCGACCACGACTGCTTGGACCTTGATCTGGAGGTCTGGCGAGCTACCTTCGCCGAAACGGAGTGGCAGGACGCCGATTTCGCGCCCGACTACGTTCCCGTTGTTTCGGCATCGACCGAGGAAGGCGAGTTCCTGATCGTCGAGGTCACCATGACCGAATGTGACGCCGCTTACTGCAGTTGGAACCTGGAAATGAGCATAGAGCGGGACTAGCAGGGCGCGGGAGTAGCCTGAGGGCAGACGCACTGACGGTTCATCGGCAATCCGGCATTCGCGCGGACGACTCGCCGGGACCACGAATTAGACGACGGCAGACCAAGACGTCGAACTCCCCAGCGCCGAACTGTCGGAGCAGATCCCGATGCCACATGTCCGCCATCGCCCGGTACAGCCCCAAGGCCGAAGACGCTTCCGGCGAAGCAAGGTGTCCATCGCGTCGAGGCACAAAGCCGCAACACAGGCCATCGAGCCGTCCGGCGCTGCGGAGGGGCACCGAGTCATTCAGTCGCCCTCTCGCCATAAGAACCGGAGATCCTGTGGACAGGAAGCCGCTGACCCGAGCCGCGGAATCCGACACGGCTCCGATTCCATCCCTCAGGGTATGCCGTACAGTTTCTTTAGCAAGTTCACGCGCGGCGGCCAGTTTTGGGGCCATGCCGCACCACCAGAAAATTCCCTAACGATCTCGTAGTGAAGGTCAGCGTTGGGCGCTCTGTCCCGCCGCAAAATCTCCCTGAAACACCTGTCCGCCCATCTCCTTACGCCGATCAAATGGCTCCACGGAGGTGTGCCGGGGTGCACGGGCCTCTCGTCATTGTGTGTGAAGACAGCGAGCTCCCGTAATGCCTCGTAGATGGCGTCATGATGAAGAGTCGCCTCCATTCTGTCCGTTCTATTGAGATCAATAAAGGGAAAAGAGACCCCATCCCATTCGTAGTCAGGCTGAACAGTGAGCACCGAACTCGCGCCATCCGGCATAAGAACACACTTACCTTTCGCCCATTCGCGTAGTGGCACTCCATCGCCGAACACGGTTTGCGGGACTGATGTTGTGGTCCTGACCACAACGACCGACGTCGTAACGAAAACGGACTTGCCGTCCTGCTTTTTGATCCTGTACTGATTCTCAATCATTCCAACAAATCTCCCAATTTGAGTAACACTCGATACTATGTCCTAGCTCCGGTGCGCGCTGGTCGTAACACAGTTCCACGTTCTAACGGATCGATCTATCTTGATGTCCAGACCCGCTGCCTCCCTCTTCTGTTTGCTCGACAGTTGATCTCCGTCTCTCCTAGTATTCGCTAAGTTCGCGTTCCTTAGATCTGCAAAGCGGAGATCCGCATCCCTCAAGTCTGCGCCTGAGAGATCAGTATTCCTCAGATTCGCACCTCTGAGGTCAGCGCCCCTAAGGTCTGTATAGATCAAGCGTGCACCTTCCAGATCGGCACACGTTAGGCTTGTCCCCTTCAAACTTGCTCCGTCCAAAACTGCATCGCGAAGACTCGATGCCGTAACTCCGATACCTGTAAGTAACTCTATGCTTGCGCAGTTGTCGACATAGAGCGCATTTGTTTCCTCCTGAGGATCAGAAGCCGCGTCGAACAAATTGGCAAAGTGTTGGAGGTAGGAACGTTTGTCGCTCGGCGAGTCAGCCCTAACGTCTGGACGTGGTCGGAGCTCTGCGCGATCTAGTCGCGCACAAACAAGGTCCGCACCCTCGAAGTTCACGCCGAGCAGGACTCGATTTGACAGGTCGACCCTAAAGAAGGACTCGCCCCTTTGGTTTAGGTACTCTAGAGCAGGTGTGGCGCCCACACTGTTGTCCGCAGCCGTTGCGCGTTCCCACATTAGCGTCCGCCGTTCGTCCGCTCGATCTGAGAGTTCGACACAGAATCCAACGACACCAATCCCTACAGCGACGAGCTGTAGACCTTGCAAGACAACGTTATATCGCCCCGCCATAACGGCTTTCCAGATCGTTTTGACTGGTGTGGTCATGGGTCGCGACCCTCCGGGCTAGAGACAAAGACCACTTGTACTGAACCCGAAGAGACGCTGGACGCTCGGTCGCTTTCCGGGCCGATCATGTTCCAAGGGAGGTGTATGGCGTAAGGACGAAATCGTCGCGAGCAAACCTCGTTTTCATGAGAGGCGAATTGGGATTTATCGCCCATTGCGACGCCGAGAGAGCTGAACTTTGAACACGAACAATTGTCCGATGGTCATTGCGAAGACTCGGGGCACTCTGATCGAGGCAGCGGACACGGCGCGATGGCGCCTCCGTCGCCCGCGTTTCCACCTACTGGCCGCGTTAAGCGCGGTTCCGTTCTCTCAGCGCCTCGGTTCGCGCGTCGCACGAGAGCCGCTCCCCGGTTGCGCACGGCAGCGTCATTGGCGCCGGTTTCGCGCTCCCGCGCGGCTCCTACTGGGAGGACTGGACCGACCAAGAAGCCGACGGTCCACGCGATTCCGGCGCGCCCGCGATTGCCTCGGCTGATCGCGGCGGCTGCTATCGCTTCTGACGCACGCCCCTCACGAACGTGACATAGAAGCTATCGCCGACCGCAGGACGCACCACCCAGCGGCCATGTCGGCCCCCATCCACGTAAGTGCCGCTCTCCACGTGTCCGCTCGGGAAAGTCCAGGTCCACTCGCCATGGCGCTTGCCGTCCGAATACGGCCCTTCACCGACATCGCCATTGGCGAACCTCTCGAGCCATTCACCGTTCTGCTCGCCGTCGGTGTAGCGACCTTCCTGCCCGCCTCCCTCCGCCGTCCGCATACGTCCAAACCCAGTGACCGTCCCGTTCTCCGTCTGCGTAGGACCCTTCGGCGATGTTCCCGCTCGCGAATCTCAGCACCCAGTGACCGTGCCGCCCCCAGTCCACAAGTGGCCCTGCTTCGACGCCACCATCCGCAAACTTCAGGATCCAGTGGCCGTTTTCTTCACCATCCACGTAAGGCCCCTCGAGAACAGCCCCTTCCACCGTTCTCTCGATCCAGGCTCCGTGTCGCTTCCGGAACCGGTACGGACCCTCATCAACCCAACCCTCACTGTCCCAGACCACGGACTCACCGTGGAATCGCCCAAGGCGGAGCGCCCCCTGGTAGTCCTGCGAGCCCTCCGGAGTCGTCTAGGTCAAGGCTCCCGGGCCCTCGGCAAGACCGGCGGAACACTCACCCGTCCAGGTCACAGTCTCGTCGGGCTGCGGGTTCGGATTCCACACGTAGCACACGGGATGGCTCACCAGTTCCATCCGCCACGCCGACTCGGTCGGCTCCGATGGGGCACTCCGGCGCACCCCGACGCTCCAAGATCCCCTCCACGTCCTCCCACAGCGTCACAGCGTCCCGGTACGACTCCGCCTCGCGGCCCGCGGCCATCAGGTATACGGTGAGCGACTCCTTCGCCGCTCCCAGCAGGCCCACCGCGAACGCCACCCGCGCGTGCTCGAGGCGCATGCCGGGTGCCAACTCCAGGCCGTGTTTCTTCGCCAAGACGAACGCCCCTCCATGGCCTCCACCGCCGCGTCGAGGTCGTCGGCCTCCACTATCCGCGCCGTTCGCAGGAGTGGCCACGGCTAAACCGAAGACGAACCGGAGTGGGCTCCAACCGAACCCGATCACGGGGCCCGTGGAGAGCGAACCTCCAGGCTGACGAGGGTCAGGGCGGACGTGCACTCGTGTGAGGCGGTCCGACGGTTGGTCCGGTCGGACGCTTGACCCTCCCTAGCCCACGCGACGCGATTCCTGCCCAGCGACGAACACCGAGGTCACCTCGCCGGCGTCGTTGACCACGAAGCGCACTCGATCCCCGTCGACGCTCGATCCATCGCTCTCCAGCACGAACTCATGAGTCGTGCCCGTCGGCTGCAGCACGCCGGTCGCGACGACTTGCTGCCGGGAAAGCGGGAACAAGACCACCAACCGGTTGTCGTGGCGGAGGATCGTGGTAACGCCGCCAATCCCTCGATAGGTCCCGACGTAGCGGCCGCTCTCAGAGGCCCAGGTTGACGCGCCGCCGTCACCGAAACCGGGTGCGGCGGGAGCTATGGGGTCCTCAATGAACAGTTGCACTCCCCAGTCGCAGGAGTCCTCGCACGACACCATCTCGATGGACAGGGTCGTGATCCCGGATTCGGCCGCGGTGAAGGCCAGAATGGGGAAGTCCAAAGGTTGAACGTCCGAGTCGAGAACATCGCCCGACGAGTCGTAGGCGGTCAGGTCGAGATCGGTGCAACCGAAATCACATATCCCTTGGGCCACGTACAGGAGGCCCGAACACGTATGGACCTGAACGCTCGCTGACTCTCCGGCGTCCAAGGTACCCGTCAGGGGAGCATGGGCCAAAACGCTGCCGTCTTCAGCCGCGCTTTCTCTTATACCCTCAAGCATATCCGCAACCCACCAGTGAAGAGATTGGGCGGAAACCCGGATTGGCGTCGTAGCGATCATCAAACCGCCGATCAGGCAGGCGAGGGCGAGTAGACGACGCTTTCGCAGAAGGCGACGAGCATCGCATTGAGTTCTTTCGTGGGGCACGGACCGGGATTCCGGGTCCTTACGCACCAGGGAACGGTGGGACACGTCGCCGACCTCCTCATGGAATGGTTGCAAGAGTACGACCCGGACTCCGGGATGGGGTGCCGTCCGGCGGTCACGGTTCTTCCGATCGCCGTTTCTGCCCCACGCGCTGTGATTCGCGGCCCGCCACGAACACGGCGGTCACCTCACCGGTGTCGTTGACCACGAAACGCACCCGATCCCTGTCCGTGCGGGATCCATCGCTCTCCAGTCGAAAGACATGAGTTGAACCCGTGGGTCTCAGCACGCCGATCCCTCCGTTGTGCCGCTGGGAAGCCGGGAACAACACCGTCAGTCGGTTCTCGTGACGAAGGATCATGGTGTCGCCGTCCGGACCTCGATAGGTCCCGACGTAGCGGCCGCTGTCCGAGGCCCAGGTTGGCGCGTCGCCGTCACCGGAACCGGGTGCGGCGGGGGCTATGGGGACCTCAATGAACAGTTGCACTCCCCAGTCGCAGGAGTCCGTGCACGACACCATCTCGATGGACAGGGTTGTGATCCCGGATTCGGCCGCGGTGAAGGCCAAAACGGGGAAGTCCTCAGGTTGAACGTCCGAGTCGAGAACATCGCCGGACGAGTCGTAGGCGGTCAGGTCGAGATCGGTGCAATCGAAATCACATATCCCCTGGGCCGTGTACAGGATTCCCGAACATGTATGCACCTGGATACTCGCCGACTCTCCGGCGTCCAAGGTGCCCGTAAAAGGGGCATGGGCCAGAATTCGGCCACCTTCGGCCATCCCTGCCTTTATGCCCTCGAGCACGTCCGCAACCCATCGGTCGAGAGACTGGGCGGACACCCCAATGGGCGTCGCAGTCATCACCAAGGCGCCGATCAGGCACGCGGCGACGCGAAAGCGAGATTTGCGCAGAAGACGACCGGCCTCCCGCTGAGTATCTTCTTGGCCAACGGACCGCACTTGCGGGTTCGTGAGCATTGGGGAACAGTGGGGCACGTTGCTGACCTCGTCAGAGATGTCGCGGGAAACAGTCCGGCCTCCGGAATGGCGGCAGTCGGTTCTCGCGGTGGAGCTTCGTGGTGTCACCGTCGGAGCTCCGCAGATCCCGAACGAGCGGTCACGCTCTCCGACGGTTGAGCAATCGCCGCTTCCGTGGACACGTGCGACGGGAGCAAAGGGAGTCCCTTTCGAATAGCTCTAGCATTCAGCTACTTTCCCCCATTCATCCGGTAGAGCGAACTCCTGCCGATGTGATCCCGCCATAGGGTGTCTCCCTTAACAAGCCATGAGAAACCGAACGCGATGAGCATTAGGGCTTCGATGATCAGAACCGCCGGTGCGTCGTTCCAACTCTCAGGAACAAGGCCCGCTCTCAGAACGCAATACCGGACAAGTAGCAACCCAAGACCAGAGTACATTGCGTACGCGCAGATCCGGTAGACTTTGTTTCTTATCTTCTTCTCCTCAGTTGGCTCCGGTCCAGAGCGCGTAAACCGGCAATGCGACATGTACGCGAGCGTCAAGAAGAGGATCGCTGCCGACACGATATGAATCGCTCGAATGGCTGAGTTCGTGTCGGTTATGGGAGCCATGCAACTGCGACTGCAGCGATACCGGCCAAGTAGCTTACTCGGTCATCCCAGTGGTCATACCCCTTGTAGGAGAACAGGAACATGCCGATGACGCACATAATACCGACGAATTCGTTCCTTACCGTACTGCCGTAGTACTCACTCACAGAGCCTAAGACGCCTTCAGCGTTTCCAATAATGATCTCGCCCAAGACTACGAAAAAGGGAAGGGAAACTCCGAATAACCCGATGATGCGACGAAGTCGGAGTTGTGACTCCACTAGACGATCGCACTCTACCGTGGCGTCGCCGGCCCTCGAATCTGTGTCGGGTCCACGGCAGAGCCTTTGCAAAAGCTTCACGAGCGTAGTGGACCTCCACATTGCGAATCGAGTAAGTGACTACTCGTTCAAGGCCACGTAGCTCATCCCTGCTCCGTCAAAGAACCATTCGTCCCCATCACCTAGCTGGGTCACCACGGTTCGTCGGGAGCCTTGATCGCTCGCTGTAGCAGCCAGGGACAGGTTTATGCCTTATTCCGACGGGTCAAGAACTGAAGTTGAGATGTGAACAATTGAACAGGAACAACACCTAGCTCTTCTGGTGGTCGCTACCCCGGCCCCCGAGGTCCGCTGACTGAAGCGCCCAGAAGGCCGGTGTTCCCTGCCCGACAGCGGCGTCCTGACGATCAGCGCCCCGGAGAACATGGACTTACAGAGCCGCTAGCCTGGACGTCGGCGATCCCTAGCGGCCAGCGCCACCTGCGAGCCTGAGGGCTGCCAGGACGGGACCCTCTCAATTCGGGGCCGGCCCCCACGCCCTCCCGGACTCCGAGTTCGGAAAGCCCAATGGACACCCCAACGGCGTCCGAATACTCTGTACTGCGAGCGGGCGTTACGCGCGTTAGAGCACCGGAAACGACGCGAGGAGACGAACCACGATGAGTAGCATGCGCGGCTGGTGCTTGCTCATGTCCTTCGGGGGCGCTTTGGCGGACAGCGCCCAACTCCCCCCGGAAATCCTGCTCGGCCAGCTGGTGCTGCGGGTTGAACGCCTGGTCGAGGCCGACGATCTCGACGCAGCCGTGGAGGCGATGGACGAGGCTTTCGCGCTCGGGGCGGGACACGAACTGGAGCTGCCGGCGGGCCTCCGCCTCAAGCACGCACAGGCAGCCTTCGCGGTGGGTTTGGTGGGAGTTGCGAAGGCGTCCGTCACCGAGTACCTGACGGCAACCGGCCGGGCGGGGGAACTCTACGAGGACGCGCTCAAGATACTTGAGGACACGGACGGGATCCTGGAGCGGCGGGATGCGCCCAACTGCGATAAACAACCCGAAGGTTCCCCGTGCTGGACGGAACTCGCAAGCCAGCCCGGTTGCTTCGTATGGAACGAAAGTCGCCGACCGCCGGAGACCGCCACTTGGACCGGTGCGTGCTCCTCGGGGTTCGCGAGCGGTACCGGGACGCTCACTTGGGAGTGGCCGCCCAAAAACCGGCAGGAACACGAGGGTGAGATGCGGTTAGGGAAACACCATGGCCACTGGAACATGCGGTTCGAGCACGGCAACACCGGGGAAGGTCCCTACCGCTTTGGCAATCGGCTCAGCGACTGGCTCTGGAAGTATCCGGATGGGCAGGAAGTGGGCCATATGTGGACGACAAGCAACACGGCCACTGGTTGATCGAGCCTGCGGATGGCGGCCGATGGGAAGGGCCGTATGTGGATGGCAAGCGGCACGGTCATGGGTCCAGAGGTTCGCCAACGGAGACATTGGCGAAGGGTCTTACGTGGACGGGAGGCGAAACGGGCGCTGGACCTGGACCTACCCGGACGACCAGATTGAGAGCGGCCGGTACGAGAATGGGGAAAAGCACGGGCAATGGGTAATCCAGCGGCCCGACGGCGCCATTGAACGAGGCGCTCTTGCGGCCGGAAAGAGACAGGGCCGATGGATCCGCGAAGAACCGGCCCCCAACGCCAGGATCTGTGAAATCGAGGTCGTCAACGACGAAGCCGTGGGTGAATGGGACTGCCGCATTCGCCCGTAAACCGAGAACGGATGCGGAGGTGATGCGCTCCGAGTCAACAACATGAGGCTCGTTTCAGTTGCAGCCGTCCCTAAAGCGCAACGGCCACTGGGTTTGGAAGTTCGCGAGCGGGTAGGTGGAGAGCGGCCCGTACATCGACGGAGAACAACACGGCCGATGGCGGGTGCGCTTCCCGGACGGCGCAGTCGAGTACGTCGGGTTCGTGCGCGGGGTGCGCCAAGAGCAGTAGTCCGCGACACTGGCCTTCCTGACTGACTCACTCGGCTCCGCCGCGTTCCACCTCCTGCGGGAGTCAGCGGCTCCAACATGTCGCTGGGACGGCACGGGCTGGGCAGTTCCACTACTCGGTCTTCGAGAACGCATGCGGTGCTGGATTAGGTCCGCTGCGGCGCCGTCGACGTGGGCATCGCGCTCCCGCGCGATGCCGGCCAGAGGCAGGGGGTCCAAGCCGGCCGTGCCGTTCTCCTCGATCGGAGGTCCGAAGGGTACGCACAGGTCACGAAAAATGTCGCAGGAGCCGAGCCGGCTGATCACCGACAGGTCGCAGCGGCGGAGTCGGTTCCACAGTTCCACCACCCGCCGTTCGGGAAAGGCGCGCCCCCCTCTGTGTCAATGTGGGTGAGACCATTGCCCCACCAGAGATTAGAGAGGGCGGGGAGGCCAGGAACTGGTGATGAATGCGAAGCGAGAGGAGGTGGGCGTCGAGTCGTCGGCCCCGGAGCGAGCCCGGAGGGCGAGCGGAGAGGGCGACGACTCGACGCCGAAGCCTCCCGACCCCGAGGTTCCGTCCCGTCCCCGCCGGCGCCGATACAACGCGGACTACAAGCGGCGGGTCCTCGAGGAAACGGACCAGCTGCGGGAGCCCGGACAGATCGGCGCCTATCTGCGGCGTGAGGGGCTGTACTCCTCGACAGTCTGCCGCTGGCGCGCCCAGCGCGACCGGGGCCTCCGCGACGCGCTGGCGCCGCGGAGGCGCGGCCCCAAGCCGGCCCCTCGGTCCGCCGAGCGCACCCGGATCGCCGAACTCGAACGCCAGAACGAAGACCTCCGCACCCGGCTCCGGCAGGCGGAGACGATCATCGACGTCCAAAAAAAGTTGCCGCGCTGCTGGACGCAGACGCGGCGCCGCCGAGGAACGGGCCCAGCTCATGAACGCCGTCCCGGGGCTCGCCGTGGCAGTCGGCACCCGGAGGGCCTGTGACGCGCTCGGCGTCAGCCGCGCCACCTGGTATCGAGCCCAACAGCCCCGGCCCTCCTCCCGAGCCCAACCTCGCCCGGCGCTCGCACTCCAGCCGCAGGAGGTCGAGGCCGCCCTCGCCGTGCTCCATTCACCGCGCTTCGCGGATCGCGCGCCCCGCGCCATCTTCGCCACCCTGCTCGAAGAAAACCGCTACCTGGGCTCGGTCAGCACCCTCTACCGCCTGCTGGCCGCCCGCGGCGAGTCCCAGGAGCGCCGCGCCCAGCGCCGCCACCCCCGCTACGCACGCCCCGAACTCCTGGCCACCACCCCCAACCAGCTCTGGTCCTGGGACATCACCACCCTGAAGGGGCCCGCCAAGTGGGTCCACTTCCTCCTCTACGTCATCCTCGACGTCTTCAGCCGCTGCGTCGTCGGTTGGACCGTGGCCCACCGGGAGTCCGCGGAACTGGCCAACCGGCTCATCGACCAGACCTGCCACCGACACCAGATCCCCCCAGGCCAGCTCACCCTTCACGCCGATCGCGGCTCCTCCATGAAGTCCAAGCCCGTCGCCCTGCTCCTCGCCGACCTCGGCGTCACCAAGACCCACTCCCGGCCTCACGTCTCCAACGACAACCCCTACTCCGAAGCCCAGTTCAAAACCCTCAAATACCGACCCGAGTTCCCCGAGCGCTTCGGCTCCATCGAAGACGCCCGCGCCTTCTGCCAGGCCTTCTTCCACTGGTACAACCACGAACACCGGCACTCCGGTATCGCCCTGTTCACCCCCGCCGATGTCCACCGCGGGCTCATCGAGCCCCGCCTCCGAGCCCGGCAGACAACTCTCGATGCCGCCTTCCGACAACAGCCCAACCGCTTCAAGGGCGTCCCACCCGTCGCGGGACGACCCCCAACCGCAGTCTGGATCAACCCGCCGTTACTCAGCCCCGAGACGCCGGATAACCCAGGCACTGCTCCCCAAATACAGAACCAAGTGGTCTCATTCTCATTGACACCTTCCGCCCCCGCGTCGGCCTGCCACGGCCTCATCGGTGCTGGTCCTGGTTCGCCACGCGTCCGTTCGGTACAGGGACGGATTGGCTCCCTTTACAGACGGACTAAACGATTCGAGTGCGGCGGGCGTGCGTTCACACAAAAGTGACTGACTTGCGGCGATCTTGCATAGCCAAGTCACATCCCGACTGCTAGCGTCGTATTCTGTGGTGCTGCGCCGGTCGCAAGTGCACCGGACCCATGTCCGGCGGGAACTCGGTCGTCAGGGGCAGCCGCCGTCGTCCACGTCGTCTTCGACCGCGATCGTTGCCGCCATCCCCGCAACGAAGAGCCTTCCGCACAGCACGGTCGGGATTCCGCACCGGTCGACGGCGTCCACATCCGCCCGCGGGGATTCCCCACCAAGACCCGGCAAGCGCCCCGGTACCGGGAGAAGAGCGCAAACGTGGATCACGGCGATCCTTCTGCTTCTCCTCGCAGCCACACCCACGGGCGGGTTCCAGCTCCCGCCGGAAATCCAGCTCGACCAGCTTGTGCTGCGGTCCGAGCGCCTGGTCGAGACCGACGAGCTCGACGCGGCCGTGGTGGCGATGGAGGAGGCTTTCGCGCTCGCGGCGGAACACGGGCTAGAGCCACGGTCGGAACTGCGCTTCGAACACGCGCGGGTGGCGTTCGCCGTGGGGCTCTTGGAGGCGGCTAAGGCCTCCGTCACCGGGTACCTGACCGCCGCCGGAAGGGAAGGCGAGTCCTACGAGGCCGCGCTGGCCCTGTTGGAGGACGTGGACCGGATCCTGGAGCGGCGGGACGCGCCGGAGTGCGCACCCCTATCGGAGGGTGCGGCGTGCTGGATGGAACTCACCAGCCATCCCGGGTGCTATCTGTGGAATCCCGCCCCGCAGGCTACGGAGACCGCGACGTGGACGGGCGAGTGCTCGGCCGGCTTCGCGGGAGGCCCCGGAACAGTGATCTGGACTTACAGAGATGGCGAACAGGAACACAAAGGGAACCGGCGGTACGGGCAGCCACACGGCGAGTCGGTGATCCGCGACAGTGCGGGTTGGGAGGAAGAGGGGCCGTTCCGGTTCGGGAAGCGACACGGCGCCTGGGTCGAGAGAACAGCAGATGGGGCCGTTCTTGAAGGCCCATATGTGGACGGCGAAGAGAACGGGCACTGGATCCTGAGCTTCGCGGACGGCCAAGTGGAGGAGGGCCCGTTCGTGGATGGGGAGAGGCACGGGCGGTGGGAGATCAAGCCGCCTGACGGCGCTGTCGAGCGAGGCGCCTTTCGGGCCGGCATGAGACAGGGCCGATGGACACGCGAAGAGCCGGCCCCAAACTCCAGAATCTGTGAAATCCAGGTCGTGGACGACGAGGGCGTGGGCGAATGGGAGTGCCGGACCCGCGGCCGGGATGGTCAGGTGTTCTCAAGAGGAGCGGAATCGTCACGACAATCGGTTGCTATTCCGACACAGCCGGGAAGAGATAGGCGAGGGTGGACCGGCGAAGACAGGGCCTTCCGTGGGGGTGGGCGAGACGCCGATGAATGACGATCGCAACCTGGCGCTGCGCGACGTGGAGAGGAGTTTTTCGTCCCTGAACCCCGTGCGACACGAAGTAAAGGGGCTCTACGCACCGGGCGAAGGACTCAGCGCGGCCGACGACTTTCCGTCACACATTCAGGGGATAGCGAAGTGCGGGGTCGTCCAGATTCTTCCTCACGACGACTGCGCAGGGCGGCCTTCTCATGACCGGACTCGTTGGCGAAGACGGGTATGTCCTCCAGGATCAGGCGCATCCCAACTTCACCGATCCGGGAATGCTCTACGGGCTTGCAACGTATGGATCAGGGCTGATCCGCGGGTCCAACACGGGGTTGGAGTCCGGTCGGTGGGTCCGATATTTCGCTGGAGCAAAGCCGGGGGATTGGTAACCGTTCGTGGTGACACAACCGGGCTGGACGGTTGCACCAAGCGGCGTTCGCCGAGGCACGCGGAACCCGCGCAGGCCTGCCACGGCGTCATCGCTGCTGCTGCCCGGTTCGCCACGCGTCCGTTCGGTACGGGGACGGATTGGCCCCTGACACACGGAGCAAACGCGTCGGACGCGGCGGACCTTCACAAAAAGGTCACCTTCTCGCGGCGATTCTGCACGGCTAGATCACATCCTCACGGCTAGCGTCGTTTCCACTTGGAACGGCGTTGATCACACCTGCACCGGAACGACGTCCGGCAAGAACGCGGCCACCACGGGTGGTCGCCGTCGTCTACGGCGCCCTCGACCGCATCGTCGCCGCCATCTCTGCGGCATGGAGCCTTCTGCACCGAGGCACGACTTCGCTCTGCTCGCGGAAGCCCCGACTGCCGACGGCGATTCGCATCACGAAGCGACAGTGAACGGCGCCAACCCCCCACCTCCCGCCGAAACCCACCAGCGCTCGAACCAGCCAGACCTGCGGGTCGGTTTCGTCCTCCTGCCCGAGTTCACCCTGGTCTCCTTCGCGGGATTCCTCGACGTGCTCCGACACGCTGCCGACGAGGCGGACCGGGGCCGCCAGATTCACTGCGCGTGGCAGATCGTCGCGCCGACGCTGGACCCGGTGGTCTCCAGCGGAGGCGTCGAGGTGACGCCGCAGGCGCGGCTCGGCGATCCGAATCGCTTCGACTGCGTCGTCGTGGTGGGCGGCCCGCGATCAGGATCCGGACAGCTCCCGTCCGCCACCCTCACGTTCCTCCGGCGGGCCCACGAGGCCGGACGGCTGATCGCGGGTCTCGGCGCCGGCTGCTTCACCCTGGGAGCCGCGGGCCTCCTCAACGGCCGCCGCTGCTCGGTGCACTTCCGCCACGCCGGGGAGTTCCGGGCGCGGTTCCCGAGGGCGGAGGTCGCGGTCCACGAGATCTACCAGATCGACGGCAACGTCGCGACCTGTCCCGGCGGGACCGCAGCCATCGACCTCGCGGTGGACATCGTCTCCGGCTACTGCGGCCGGGCGCGGGCCACGAAGGGCCTCGCCGACCTGGTCGTGGACGAGCACCGCGCGACGTTCCATGTCCCGAGCCACCCGTTCCACGACCTCGAGTGCTGCGGCGACGAGCGGGTGGAGATGGCGACGCGGCTCATGCGCCAGAACCTGTCCGGACAACGCTCGATCGGCGACCTCGCCGACACCCTGCACCTCACCGCAGGCCAACTCGGCCGCGCCTTCCGGGCGCATACGGAACTCACCCCGGTGGAGGTGTGGCGCGCCATGCGCCTGCAGCACGCGCGCTGGAGGCTGTTCAACACCAGCCACTCGGTAAGCCGCATCGCCCGCGAGTGCGGGTTCGCGGACCCGCCTCATTTCATCCGGTGGTTCCGGCGGGTGTACGGCCAGACGCCGCACACGGCGCGCCGGGAGCGCGCGGCGGCGCGCGAGCGGAATAGCGGACTGCTGGGCGATGCGCAAGCATTCCGGCGCGCGATGGATTCCCGGGAGGAAACCGCCCCGCGGAATCCCTGACCGTTCAGCCCGGTCCGGCGCTGTTCGTCCTCATCGCCGGTCGCGGTGTCGCAGTGTCCGTCGCCGGCGGCGCCGGTCGCCTTCTCGCTATTCGGGCACCCGGAACCGCAGTGGGGCGTTCGGGTCCCGTACCGCCGTGCCGCCGATGACGAGTTCCGCTCCGGCCGCGTGTTCCCGCACGTCGACGTTGGCGCACCCCGGAGTTCCGGGATTCGCGGCGTCCTCCACTGAGAGAAACAGCTCGCCGTCCCTCACCGGGATCCAGCGCATGCCGACATCGCGCGCCCGCGCCCGGCGGAACGCGGCGCGCCGGAGCGGCTGGTCGAGGCACGTCGGCTGGTCGCGGGCGAAATCCTCCACGAAGGAAGTGAAGTAGTCGAGAAAATGTCCCCGAAACGTTCGAAGCGTTGCGATGAACCGCCCCTCGCCGCCCGCATCGAGGTCGGTCACCCGCAGGGTGAACAGGTTGGCGCCCCCCTCCGTCTCCCGGGTCAGCTCGAAGCGGTAGGTCTGCCCCGCCGACCACGGGTAGACCAACTCGCACTTCACCCCGCTTTGTTCGTGATCGAAGCGGAGACAGTCCGTTGCCTCGCCCATCTCGACCACCGTCGCCTCGCCTTCCGGCGCGTCCCAGAACGAGAACAGCATCTGCCGGTCGGCGAGAGTGCCGCCGCGCTGGAGCCCCGCGTAGCCCAGATACGACCCAAGGTTGATTGCGACGTAGAAGGTGCCCTGCGGCTCCGCCAGGGGAGTCATGTCGATGGAGAATCCCGTCGCTTCAACGGTGTTGTAGATGACGCTGGCCGCGGACCACGGTGGACGCGGAGGGGCAACGCTCACCGTGTCGAACTCGATGCTCCGGCTTCCCCCGGGTTCCAGCAGGGCCAGGACCAGCTTCCCGGCGCCGGGGAAGCCCGGAATCCACGTCGCCACGGTCCAGCCGTCGGCGGCCGTCCGCCCCGACGCCGGGAAGACCCACCCGGAGTGCTCGTCGGTAGTCCACTCGTAAGGCGTGCCGGGCGGCAGTCCGTTGACCACCAGCGATCCCGGCGCGACCTTGCCGGCCTCGGCCGGGTTCATCGGCTCGGGTTCCGGCAGGGGCAGCGGCGCCAAGGGACGCGCCGGCGTGGTGGGCGGCGCAGCGGGCTGGCCGTCGGTCCCCGCGCCGCAGCCGAGCGTCAGCACCGTGGCGAGGGTGATGAGGAGTCTCTTCACCTCTGCGTTCTCCTCGTTGAGGGAGCGGGCTCCTACCGGGCTCTCCCTTCCAGAACGGCGAGCGGGTCGTCGGTGTAGGGCGCGCCGCGGCCGAGCGCGAACGCCAGCCGGGCGTGGTATCGCTCCATCTCGGAGAAATCGTCCGCGTCCAGGACGAACGACATCGTGTGCCCCGGGCTCGCTTCAACCTGGTGAAAGCCGAGCGCGTTCCCCACCATGTGCAGGATCATGCTCCGCCCCGGGCACCTTCCGTCTTCCATCCCCTCAGCGTTAAGGATCACCGTTCCTCGCAGGGCGCCAACATGGGTTGCGAGACCGCTGCAGAACCGTTCGCCATAGTTATCGGTTACCGCCCAAACGTCGATCCAGCCCTCTCGCCCCATCGGGGTGCCGCTGACCCGGATCGTCTGCGTGAAGGGGAGTCCGGTGAGTTGCTCCCAGGCGTCCCGGATCCCGTCCTCGATCTCCTCGATCTGGCTCTCGCTGAACGCGCCGCCCCATACCCCGTCCTCGTTCTCGCCCGGGACGGGGGTGTGGATCACGAAATCCGGCCGCCCGGAATACACCTGGGCCGTCCGCTCCTCGACCGGCAGGCCCGCGTGGTTCTCGGCGCACTGGCCGGGGGGTTCTCTGCCGGTCGGACAGATGAGCGCGTTGAAAACCATCTGCCGCCAGAACTCGAGGTCGAACAGCTCGGGATCGAAGCCGGCGAGCAGGTTCTGCACGACGACCTCGATCTCGCCGGTGGCGGTCTCGTAGCCGGGATGGGAGGCCGTGAGGGTGAGCGTCACTTCGCCGGCCTCGACGCCGGTGACGGTTCCCTCAAAGACCCCGGGCTCCGGACTCTCGCCCTCGACGGTCGCCGCCGCCCCGCTGGAGGTGATCGCGTAGGTCGCGCCTTCGACCGCCTCCGAGAGACGGGCGACGAAGGTTTCGGCGGTCCACCTCCCGACCGTGATTTCCTCGGGCAACTCGGCCCAGGAAAGGGGCGAGGGTGGTGGCGGCGGTGGGGCAGGCGCGGGAGCCGGCGTGGTGGGCGGCGTGCTGTCGGCGCCGCAGCCGAGCAGGAGCACCGTGGCGAGGGTGATGGTGAGTCCCTTCATGGCGGTTCTCGTTTGGTCGAGAGGGCGGGTCGTTACCGAGCTCTCCGTTCAAGCACGGCGAGGGGGTCGTCGGTGTAGGGCGCGCCGCGGCCGAGCGCGAACGCCAGTCGCGCGTGGTACCGCTCCATCTCGGAGAAGTCGAGCGCGTCCACTGAGTAGGACAGCGCGTGGTCCGCGGCTTCTACCGGGTAAAAACCGAGCGCGCTCCCCAATACGAACAGGATCACGTTCCGGGGCGGGCAACCCCCTTCTGCCATCCTCTCAGCGTGGAGGAGCGCAGTTCCCAGTGGCGCGCCAACATCGGATAGGAGGCCACTGCAAAACCCTCGGTCTTCGCTGACAGCCCACACGTCGATCCATCCCTCTTGTTCCGCGGGGGTGGCGCTGACGCGGATCGTCTGCGTGAAGGGGAGGCCGGTGAGTTGCTCCCACGCGTCCCGGATGCCGTCCTCGATCTCCTCGATCTGGCTGTCGCTGAACGCGCTGCCCCGAAACCGGCGCTCGTCTTCGAAGACGACCGGGGTGTAGATCACGAAGTCCGGCCGCCCGGGGTACACCTGGACCGTCCGCTCCTCGACGGACAGGCCCCTGTGCGACCCGCACCCGGGGCTGCTGCTCCCGGTCGGGCAGATGAACGCATCGAACACCATCTCCCGCCAGAACTCGAGCTCGAACAGTTCGGGGTCGAAGCCGGCAAGCTGGTCCTCCACGATGATCCCTATCTCGCCGGTGGCGGTTTCGAAGCGGGGATGGGACGCCGTAAGGGTGAGAGTCACTTCCCCGGCCTCGACGCCGGTGACGGTTCCCTCGAAGACGCCGGGCTCCGGGCTCTCGCCCTCGACGGTCGCGGCGGCGCCGCTGGAGGTGATCTCGTAGGTCGCGCCTTCCACCGCCTCCGAGAGACGGGCGACAAAGGTCTCCGCAGTCCACCTTCCGACCGTGATTTCCTCGGGCAACTCGGCCCAGGCAAGCGGCGAAGGCGGTGGCGGCGGGGCCGGCGCGCCGGGCGCCGGGGTGGTGGTGGTTCCGCCCCCGCCGCCGCAGGACGCGAGGACCACCGCGGCGAGCGCCGCAAGGGCGCGCGGCGCCATCGCCCCCGTACGACCCGCGGGGCGGCGGACTGCGAAAGCGATGCGTCCTTTCATCGTGGGTGCTCGCGCTGCGAACCCGGATCTCGTGCGGTTCCGCAGCGTCATCACTCTCGCGCAATTCCTGTGAAGAACACGTTGCAGAAAGACCCACAGTCGTCACTGTTGTGTGAACGTTCAGTCCGACCCGGCGCCGTGATCGGCAGGTTCGTTCAGCCTTCGCGCCGCGAGTCACCGCGTTGTGATGACTTTCGCACAGTCTTCCGTGAAGACGGATCACAGAAGGACCCGATTTCATCACTCTTGCGTGACCATGCAACCATGAGCCGGCGTTCTGCGAGTCGATCCATGTATGAACGGTCCGCACACCCCCCCGAAGAGTGACAAAAACGGTCTGGGTGCGATTTTCTCCCGCACGCTTTGTGAAAAACGCGACACAGAAGGGAATTGCATTCGTCACGATTGCGTGAATACAGTCTGACTTGGCGCCGTAAATTGACATGTCACAAGGCTTCGGGTCGAGAACAGAATCGAAGAATCGATTCCGTGCCAGCCACGGCGACCCAGACCGGAATCGCCTGACGGAAGACCGAGTGAAGAGCGGCGACGCACCGCTGCGCGAGGTCGACCGGTTGCGCCGGCATCTCTCCAGGCTCAGTTCGGCGAGTCTGCGCATCAGCGCGAGTCTCGACTTCGACACGGTCCTTCGCGAGACCGTGGAGTCCGCTCGTGAACTGACCGGCGCCCGCTACGGCGTCATCGCCACCATCGACGAGACGGGGGCGCTACGGGACTTTGTCACCTCCGGCCTGACCGAAGACGGGCGCCGGCGGATGGTGGAATGGCCCGACGGGCCGCGCCTGTTCGAGCATTTGCGCGATCTGTCCGAACCCTTCCGGATCGCGGACGTACCCGCCTTCGTGCGTTCCCTGGGCTTTTCCCCGGACCGGCTGCCGTCCAACACGTTGCAGGGCACCCCGATGCGCCACCGCGGCGTGCATGTCGGCCACTTCTTCCTCGCGGAAAAGGAAGGCGGACAGGAGTTCACGAGTGAAGACGAAGAGATTCTCGTCCTGTTCGCCTCCCAGGCCGCGACGGCGATCGCCAACGCGCGTACGTACCAGGACGAACAGCGCGCCCGCGCCGACCTCGAGGCGTTGGTGGAGACCTCCCCGGTGGGAGTCGTGGTCTTCGACGCGAACACCGGCGGCGTGCTTTCGCTCAATCGCGAGGCGAAGCGGGTCGTGGAGCATTTGGGCTCGCCCGACTGTCCGCTCGAGGACATGCCGCGCCTGCTGACATGCCGGTTGGCCGATGGGAGAGAAATCGCTTTCGATCGTTTCCCCCTGAGCATGGAGTTGGCTCGCGCCAGGACGGTGCGTGCGGAGGAGGTCGTCCTGTCGACCTCCGACGGCCGCAAGGTCACGCTGCTCTGCAATGCAACGCCGATAACCGCCCAGGACGGCACCGTTGCTTCGGTCGTCGTCACCATGCAGGACCTCGCGCCCCTGCAGGAGCTGGAGCGGATGCGCGCCGAGTTTCTCGGCATGGTGAGTCACGAGTTGCGGAGTCCGCTGACGTCCATCAAGGGTTCCACCGCGACGGTGCTCGGCGTCTCCGCCGGCTTCGATGCGGCGGAAATGCTCCAGTTCTTCCGGCTGATCGACGAACAGGTCGATCACCTCACCGGAATCGTCAAGGACCTGCTCGACGTGGGACGCATCGAGGCGGGCACGCTGTCGGTTTCGCCGGCGCCTTCCGAGATTGCGGCCCTGGTGGACCAGGCACGGAACACGTACCTGAGCGGCGGCGGAAGGCACACGGTGGTAATTGACCTTCCGCCGGAGCTGCCTCGGGTCATGGCCGATCGGCAGCGTATTGCGCAGGTCCTGAACAACCTGTTGTCGAACGCCGCCAGACACTCGCCCGAAGCGTCGCCGATTCGGGTCAGCGCGGAACCGGACGGCGTTCATGTCGCGATCTCCGTCTCCGACCTGGGCGCCGGCATTCCGCCGGATCAACTGGCTCACCTGTTCCAGAAGCACTCGGGCACCCGTGACGGAGCGCAGGGTGTCCGCAGTGGTCTGGGGCTTGCCATCTGCAGAGGTCTGGTCGAGGCGCACGGCGGCCGGATCTGGGCCAGGAGCGCCGGCGCGGGAAGGGGCGCCCGGTTCACCTTCACGATCCCGATGGCCGGAGAAGGCGGCGACGAGGCTACGCGGTCCGACCTGCTGCGGGTTCAGCGTCGGACTCTTGGCAGCCGCACGGGACAGCCGCGTGTTCTCGTGGTGGACGACGACCCGGAGACGCTGCGTTCCGTCCGGGATGCGCTCTCCGCGGCGGGCTACTCCACGCTGGCCACCGGGGATCACCGGGATCTGTCCCGCATCATCGCCGCGGAGAAACCGCAGTTGGTGCTTCTGGACCTCATGCTGCCCGGCACCGACGGAATCAAGCTCATGGAGAGCGTGCCCGCGTTGGCTGAATTGCCGGTCATCTTCATCTCGGGGTACGGGCGGGACGAGACGATCGCCAGAGCTCTGGAGGCCGGCGCCGCCGACTACATCGTGAAACCTTTCTCGCGCATCGAACTCACGGCAAGGGTCCGGGCAGCCCTGCGGCGGCACACGGAGCCCGGCCCGTTCCTGCTGAAAGAGCTGGCCATCGACTACGACCTGCGGCGGGTGACCCTGTCCGGCAACCCGGTAGCGTTGACCGCCACCGAGTACGAGTTGCTGCGGGTGCTGTCGGTGAACGCCGGTCGGGTCGTGACGCACAACGCACTGGTGCGCCAGGTCTGGAGTGGACGGCGCTACGGCAACCCGAGACTCGTCCGCGCGTTTGTGAGGAAGCTCCGCCACAAACTCCACGATGACGCGGACGCGCCGGCCTACATCCTCACGGAGCGCGGAGTCGGGTACCGCATGCCGGGAGGGAGCGAAGGGTGAGGCGTTAGCGCCGCGCGGCATATGTTCCCACTCACCACGCAGGCCTGCCGCGGCCGAGCCACCACGCAAGGTTCGGCGTTGTCTCCCCCCTGGCGCTCGCGTCTCCGCTTTCCCCAGCGGACAACCGCCGCCATCCGGTCTGCGGGCCCGCGAGGCCGCACGCTGATCAGGGAGACCCCCGGCAGACCTCCTGGGGAATCCGCATCGGGGACCCAAAGGCCACCGGAAGCGCCAGGTGCACAACTCCACCACGCGACGGGGTGGCACGAGCGCTCCGTTTTGGCGGTCATCACCCTCCTGGCTCCCGCGGATCCGTCTTCGGGATCGCGCCATGAAGAGATGAAGGTCCTGGTGGACGCCAACCGCAACGGGCTGGATGACGGGGAGGAGGTCCAGGCCAATATCTTCCAGGCCTTCTTCAACGCTTCCGCCCGCTATCCCGGGATCGTGAACGGCGCCTTCTTCCGGGACAACTGGATCGCCACCGACGCGATGTGGGCCGATTATTGGCTCGGCAGGAGGAGCTTCGCTTTCCGCGGGAAGCTGGCGGAGGCAGTGGTGAGGGAGGCCTACCGTTGAGCATTTTGCGCGTCGCCCTCGCCCTGCTGCTGCTCGCGGCCGGCTGCACCGACAGCCAGCCCGTTGCGCCGCCCACAAGGCCCGCGCCGCCACCGGCGCCCGCACCGGCGCCCGCGCCGACGCCCGAGCCGGAGCCGCCCACGATTTCCGAGCCGCCGGGGTGCGACGGCGAACGCCAACGCGCGCAGGGGTACCTCGACGCCATCCTGCCGGGCGAGTGGGACGGGACACCCTTTCGGTTCTACCTGTTCGACGACTTCCCGGAGGCTGCGGGAGACGGCTACCTGGAGGGCCAACTGGAAGAGGTCCGTCATCTTGCGGACTCGATCACGGCACAACTCGGCTACCCGATCATCGAAGTGGGAGGCGCGATCCCGGTGCGGGAGAACATGCCCGAGGGCTGGAACGCGCCCACCCTTTTCGGCCCCAAAGGCTGCGAGCAGTGGCGGGAGCGCGGTGAGATTCTCGGCATCAACCACACGGCGACTCCGCCCAACCACGCCGGCGGGGGTGCGTCCTACGCGACGCCGCGGTGCGCGGTCTTCAGCTATTTCCTGACCGACGGCCCGGCAATGGACTTCCCCACCTACGCGAGAACCGCCGTCGTGCATGAGGTTTTCCACCTGTTCGGCTTCAAGCACTCCGACGACCAGGCGCGGAAAGAGTCGCAGGGCATCTTCATGTCGGAGCAGCTCACGCGCGGACGAGACGGCGACCGGGCGCAGTACCCCACCTCTGACGACATCGACGCGCTCAGGTGCGTGTTCCCGGACCCGGACCACCCGCGATGACCGGCGTGCGCGCCCGGCGCTCGCCTTGCTACTGGTCGCGGCCGGTGGCGGGACCGGCGACGACGGCCAGAAGCTCCGCTTCCAACTCGTCCAGCGCCACCGGCCAGCGCGGGTGGCGCGCGGCCCTGATCCGGTCGAGCGGTCCCGCCACCACGGTCACGAAACCCGCCGGGTTCAGGTAGTCCTGCGCAACCCGCTTTACCTCCGCCGCCGTCACCGACCCGACCGCCGCCGGCCAGCCCATCAGGTGGTCGGCGCTTCCGCGGCGCACGTGTTCGACGGCGAAGGTCCGGCTTGCATCGGCTGCGAGCTCGAGCGACCGCTGCCAGACGGCCCCGAGCAGCCAGCCCTGCGCGCGGGTGACCTCGGCGCCGGTCACCGGCTCTCCCGGATCGTGCATGCGCGCGATCTCGTCCAGGCTGTAGCGGACGAGGGGCCCGACCGCTTCCGGGCGGCCGCCGGTGCGCACCAAGAAGAGGCCCGTGCCCGACGCCGTCTCGGGGATCTCGAAGTCGTCCCGGTTGGCGAGGCCGCGCTTCTCGCGCGCGGCGATGTTGAGGCGCTCGGCGAGGATGAACCTGAGGACGGCCAGGGGCGCCCGTTCCTCCTCGGGGACGGGCCCGACGGCGCGGCCGATGGCGATCCAGCCTTCGAGGCTCGCGACGTCCACGGCGTGGAAGCGACTCGGTGGCTCGCCGGGTTGGATCACGGCCGGCTCCGGCTCGGGCCCGCCGCTCGCGGCCCATCCATCCGTCGCCGCCTCGAGCGCCTCTTCCACCTCGGCCCGGGAGACCGCACCCCCGATCCCGAACACCACGCGGTCGGCGGCCAGGCTCCGGGCCGCCACCGCCCGCACCGCGGCCGGCGAGACCGAGGTTCCCGGCGCCGGCGGCGCCAGGGGATATCCGTGAACGAACCGCTCCAGTTCGACCTTGGGGCGGTAGCCGGCGCCGACGATCCCCGCCATCGGCATGTCGTAGCCGGCGCCTGTCCGGTACCTCCGGATCGCGTCGGCGTCCAGGTCGGGATTCCGGACGATTGCCGCGAGCAGTTCCAGCCCCGCGCGCCAGTCCTCCGGCAGCACGTTCAGGGAGAGGTGGGTGGCGTCGAGAGACGCCACCACGCTCAGCGACGTTCCCAGTTCGGCGAGGCGCAGCGAAAGGGGCTCTCCCGCCCCCGCCGCCCCGCGCGTCGCCAGAAGATGGGTCAGGAGCGCCGAAGCGCCGGCCTCGCCGTCGGCTTCGTGGAGCCGGCCGAGGGACAGCGCCGCGGTGATGCGCACCAGCGGATCCGATTCCGCGGGAACGATGTAGACCCGGACGCCGCTCGATGTCTCGAAGAGGGCTTCGGCGGGATCGGGTGGGGTGAAAGACGACGGCCCGCCGAGAACCTCGCCCGGGGGCGGCCAGTCGTGCTCGAAGATGGGGCGGGCGCGGCCGGGGAGGGTGTTTTCTGTGCCGCAGGCGGACAGCGTGAGCGCGGCGGTGGTCAGGACCGTGAGGACGAACAGCGCTGCGCCGTGCGCTGGCCTGCGGCCAGCGCGTGCCGGTCGGAGACCGGCGTTCCAAGCCGGCGCGTCGCCTGCGCTGTTGCGCTTCGCGCCGAGGCGGGAACCACCTTTCCGGGTGGGGAAGCGCCGTGCGCGGTGCAGAGCACCGCGCGTGCCGGTCCGGAGACCGGCGTTCCAAGCCGGCAGCACCGTGAGCGGGAGTGGCGCGGCGTCGTCGCGGACCTGCGGTCCGCGTGCCGGTCGGAGACCGGCGTTCCAGGCCGGCGCGCCGCTCATTGGTCCTGCCCCCGCAGCCTGGACCACGCGAAGTCGAGCCAGCTCGGGCCGCTGCCCTCGGGCGGCTCGGCCCGGGCCGTCGCGATCACCCGGTTGGAGGGCACGAAGTAGGCCGCCGCGACCCGCCGCACGTCCTCCGGCGTCGCCGCGTCGCGCGCCGCGATCAGCTCGGGCAGCACGCTCCAGTGGTTCATCGTGTGGTGATGGCCGATCAGGAAGGCGAGTTCCTGGGTGTTTTCGAGGAGCTCCGCCCACTCGACGCGGAGGCGCTTCTTCGCCCGCGCGAGGGCCCCGGCGTCGATCCGCCCCTCGCGGAGATCGGCGACCGAGTCGAGGAGCGCGCTCTCGACTGCCGCGAGGTCGCCGTCGCTTTCCGCGTGCGCCACCAGGTTGAACGCCCCCGGCGACCCGAAGCGGTAGGTGTGGATGACCCGGAAGTCGGCCGCGACCGATGCGGTAACCCTCCGCTCCGCCAGCGCTTGCCCGGCAATCCCGTGCGGGCCGCCCAGCAGCGCGGCGATGAGGTCGAACACCGGCCGGTCGGGGTGGCCCATCCCCGGAACGCGGTAGCGCAGGTGGACCTGCGGCGAGAGCGGCTCCGTCCAGTCGAGCCGGATGGATCCGCCGGGCACCGGCTCCGCTTCGACGTCGAGATCGAGCGGGGGCTCGGGCCCGCGGGGCAGCACGCCGAAGTAGCGCTCGGCCAGCGGCAGGACCTCTTCCATGGTCGTGTCGCCCACCAGCACCAGCGTCGCGTTGTTGGGGACGAAGTAGTCGTCGTAGATGCGGTGCATCGCCTCCCGGGTGAAGTTCCCGAAGTCGCGGATGTGCCCGCCGTCGGGGACGAAGACCGGGTGGATCTGGGCGGTGACGCCGTCGATGGACTCGTTGAAGCGGGTCTGCGGCCGGCTCTTGCCCCCGAGGATCTGCTCCACCACCGTAAAGCGCTGCGACTCCCAACCCCGCAGGATCGCGTTCACGAGGCGGTCCGCCTCAAGCCGGAAGAAGAGCTCCAGGTGCTCCTTCGGGAGCGCCATGTTCATCTCCATGTAGTCCTGCTCGGTGCTGGCCGGCACCGGGTCCGTGTGGCGGACGTAGCCGCCGCTCTGCATGTACCACTTGTACGAGGTCCAGAAGTCCCGGTACTCGTCGTCCCGGTCCTCGAGCTCGTAGAGCCGCTGCCGGAGGGCCTCCATCTCGGGCGTCATCGGCCAGTCGAGTTCGTCGTAGAAGACGGCCCGCTCGCGGAGCCGGTTGCGCTCCCGGTTGCGGAGCGCGATGAGCTCCTGCTCGGTGTCGTGGATCTCCTGGAGGATGGGCAGCTCGGCGGCCAGGTCGCGGGTGCCGACGGTGGTCGTCCCCTGATGGATGACGTGCTCGAGGAAGTGGGTGATGCCGTGCTGCCCCACCGGCTCGATCATGGAGCCGACGCGCACCCACAGGTTGGCGGCCACCCGCGGCCGGCGGTGGTCCTCGGCGAGCAGGATCGTGAAGCCGTTGTCGAGCTGATGCTCCTGGATCCGGAGCGGGCTCCCGGGCTGGGCCGCGGTGAGCGACGCCAGGGCAGCGACCGCGCCGGCGAAGACGAGGTTTCTCATCGGTTTTCCCGTTCCCAAGTCCCGACGATTCTCCCACGGGTCATCGTTTGCCAATTTTTGTCAACATTGCTACTCTGACCATGTGAGCACGATGAACATCTCGCTTCCCGCGCCCCTCAAGTCGTTTGTCGACGCACAGGTGGCGAACCGGGGATTCGGGACCAGTAGTGCCTACGTTCGCGAGCTGATCCGTCGCGATCAGGACCGCCAGCACCTCAGAAGCCTGTTGCTCGCAGGTGGAGAATCGGCTCCTTCTGTTACTGCCGATACAACTTACTTCGAGAATCTTCGCGCCCGAGTCCATCCACCCTCGTCGACGTGACGCCGACGCCGGTCGTCCTCCGGGCCGCGGCCCGGCGGGATGTGGACGAGGCGGTCGCCCACTACCAGGCGGAGGGTGGCATGGACGTCGCCCTCGGCTTCATCGAGGCGCTGGAAGCTGCTTTCCGCCACATCTCGGCGAATCCGGAATCCGGATCGCCACACTACGGACACGAACTGAACCTGCCGGGATTGCGCTCCTGGCCACTCAAGCGCTACCCCTACCTCGTCTTCTACCTGACAGGCAGTGACCACATCGACGTCTGGCGCGTCCTCCATGGCCATCGGGACATTCCCGCATGGATGCACGAGGAACGCGCGGTCCAATAGCCGCCGCAGGAAGAGCGTTCCCTACCGCCCGTCTTCCTCCGAGCTCCGCTCCGGCGGGCGGCACTCCGGCCACGCCTCGCCCTCCGGCATCGCCCGGCGGTCCCGCGGCATCGGCTCCGCATCCTCGGACGCCAGGTAGGCGAACAGCGCGGTCATCAGCGCGTCGTCGCGCAGGTCTTCGAAAACGATCTTGTCGAAGCTGTCCCGGTTGGTGTGCCAGGTGTAGACGCTCGTGTCCCAGCGGTTCGTGCCCATCGGGAGGTGGCCGCCCCGGCCGTCCCCCACGTGGAAGCTGAAGGCCGGCACGCCGGCGCACAGGAACGACGCGTGGTCCGTCCCGCCGGCTTCGGGCATCCCCGGAATCTCCAGCGTGACCAGGTCTGACAGCTCGCTCGGGATCTGCGCGAGCCACTCGCCGAAGCGCCCGGCGGCGCCGGAAAACCCCTGCATCGGGATGAAGGTGACCGGCCCGGTCCCGTGATCGATGTTGAAGACCGTGTGGGTGCGTTCGAGGATCTCGGGGTGGTCCTCCACGAAGGCGCGCGAGCCGTTCAGGCCCTGCTCCTCGCCGTTCCAGAGCGCGCCCAGGATGGTGCGGCGGGGGTTCGGGACCGCCGCCTTCAGGATGCGCATCGCCTCCATGATGGCGACCGCGCCGGTGCCGTTGTCGAGCGCCCCGGACGAACCGTCCCAGGAGTCGTAGTGGCCTCCGAGGATCACGAACTCCTCGGGTTCCGCGCTCCCCGGGATTCTCGCGAAGGCGGTAGAGACCGGCACCTCGCCGAGGAACTCGGCCTGCGCATCCACGCGCAGCACCGGCTCCTGGCCGTTCTCGGCCAGCCGGAAGACGAGCCCGTAGGCCTCGCAACTCAGGTCCACGACCGGAGTCCGCTCCATGTTGGTCCCGAAGATCTTGTTGACGCCCCAGCCCTCGGACCACTGCGACCGGATGATCCCGGCGGCCCCGGCGGCGTCGAGGGCCTCCGGCAGGTTGCGGCCCTCGACCCCGGCGCTCTCGTGGCGGTCGCCCCAGTCCTCGATCAGTGCCTCCTGCTCCTCCGCCATGCGAGCGAGCGTCTCGGGCCGGGCGAACCACTCCAGGTTGTCGTGCGGGCGGCAGCTCGCCACCGGCGGCGAGATCAGCACGAACTTCCCGCGCGCTTCGGGAAGCCACGCCTCGAACGCCTCGGGGGTGTCCGCGTCCGCGAGGATCACCACGCCCGCCTCGACCGGCCCGCCGGTGGCCGGGCTCCAGGCGGCCGCCATGCCCTCCAGCGTGCGCACCCGCGGCGCGACGAGATCGATGTGGCTGATCCCCCGCTCCCATCCCCGCCAGGTCCCGTACTGCTCCTGATACGCCTCGATGCCCCACTCCTCGAACGTCTCCACCGCCCATTCGTTGGCGGCCTCCATTCCCGGGGAGCCGGTCAGGCGCGGCCCGATCACGTCCATCATCACGTGACCGAGTTCCATCACCTGGGAGCGCTCGACGCCCTCCTCCCAGATCGCCCGGATCACCGGGTCATCGGAGGGGAAAGCCGGGCCGGCCTCCTCCTGGGCCGCCGCGTGGACAGAGAGGCAAACCAGCGAGCCGGCAACGACCGCGCGGGCCGCGGGCCTCATGGCGAGCACCACAGCCTGTCCCGCATCGTTGGAGAGTATTCTGTGGCGGGTCATCAACAAAATGTGTCGGGCGCCCCTGTTGACGGCGTGGGGGTTGGTGCTGGTTGCCGGGGTGACGCCCGCTCCGCAGTCCGCATCCGGGCAGCCGCTCACCGAGGCACGACGGATGCTGGCCGCCGGAGAGGCAGCGGCGGCCGTCCGGCCGCTCGTCGCGAGCTTCGCCGCCGATCCGGAGTCCCCCGAGGGACGGGACGTCCTGTGGACCGTCGCCCGCCGCGCCGCGCCGCATCCCGAGGTTGTCGAAGCCTTGTTCCAGCACGCCGGCGAACTCGGTTCCGACGGCTGGATCGCGGCCGGCGTGCTGCTGCGGCGCGGTCTCCGGCCGCTCGACGCACTGGAGGCCTTCGACCGTGGCGCGCGGGCGAGGCCGCCGGGAGACTCCCTGGCGGACGTCGAGGCCGGCTGGCTGTTCATGGAGCTCCACGCCGACGAGCGCGCTCTGGCCCGGTTCGAACGCCACCCCTCGGACCCGAGGGCGGCCTACGCGCGGGCCATGGTCCTGGCCCGGTCCAGCCGTTTCGACGAAGCCGCCGCGGTGACGGACGCGCTGCTGCGCCGCGACCCGCAGAATCCGGCGGCGCTCCTGCTCCGGGCCGAACTCCTGGACAGTGGCGGCCGCGGAAGCGAGGCGCTCGACATCCTTCGCCCGCTGGTGGACGCGACCGGCCCCGGTGGACCGGCGGCGCTGCGGCTGGCCCGGATCCTGGTGAAGCTCGGGCGGTCCCCGGAGGCCCTCCCGATCCTGGAGGCGATCCTCGCGGCCGAGCCGGACAACGCCCTGGCCCGGCTCGCCCTGGCCCGGGCCCACCAGGACGCCGGACGGCAAGAGGAAGCCGAGGAGGCGTTCCGCCGGGCGCTCCTGGCGGATGACGCACTCAACGAGGCGCGCTTCCGCCTGGCCCAGTTGCTCACCCGGACCGGCAGGACGGAGGAAGCGGGACCGCTGTTCGCCGAGTTCGAGCGCCGTAACGCGCTGGACGCCGAGTCCACGCGGCTGCTCGCCGAAGCCGAGCTGCGGCCCGACGACTTCCCCGCGGTGGCCGCGTTCGTAAACCACGCGCTCGGGAACCGGGACTTCGGGCTGGCGCTGCGGGCCGCGCAGCGCTTTCTGATCGAGGCGCCGGAAGACCCGGAACGTCATCTGCTGGTGGCGCGCGTCTTCCGGGAGGGCGGCAACACCGCCGAAGCACAGCGGCTGCTCCGGCGGGGGCTGCTCCGGTTCGCCGGCGACGCGGCGGCCGAACGGCGGCTCGAGGCCGGGCTCGCGGCGATCGGGGCGCGGTAGGGGAAAGGAGCGCCGGCCTTCAGGCCGGCATCGCGGCGCAGCGCGCCGCGAAACTCCCATCTTCCTGGGTGCTCGTCGCCCGGGATCTGAACCGGGATGGCACAACGCTGTCCCCGTGCAGCGCTCCGTCATGCAGGGAAGCGAGGAGGGGAGTTTCGCCCCGCTTCGCGGGACGATGCCGCTCTGAAGAGCGGCGCTCCTGGCCGTCACGTCCGACGGACCCCTGGCTCCCGTCCGCCCTCCTGCGGCGCAGGCGGCTTGGGAGGGACGCTTCCCGGATCGGCAGAGCCTTCACCCGGATCGCCGCACCCCCGTTGGACCGACCCGGCCGCATTGCAAATCGCTCCCCGTCCCCTTACGTTTGTCCGCTCGTGGTCTCCTGCGGCGAGGCCGCCGATCCCCATGCGTCTCGCAGGCAAGCGCGCCCTCGTCACCGGCGGCTCCCGGAGCATCGGCCGGGGCATCGCCCTCGGACTCGCCCGCGAGGGTGCGGACGTGGCGGTGGGCTGCCGGGGCAGCCGCGCGGCTGCCGAGACGGTCGTCCGTGAGATCGAGGCGCTGGGGCAACGGGCGGTCGCCGTCCAGGGGTCCACCGAGTCCCAGGCGGACGTGGAACGCATCGTCGCCGAGGCGCACGGCTTCCTGGGCGGCCTCGACATCCTGGTGAACAACGCCGGGGTCCTGAAGCGGACGCCCCTGCTCGAGATCACCGAGGACGAGTGGGACGCCATCCTGGACGTCAACCTGAAGGGCTACTTCCTGGTCGGCCAGGCGGCCGCGCGCCGCATGATCGAGGACGGGACGCCGGGCGCGATCGTCAACGTGTCCTCCGCCGGACAGGCGGTGGCCGCCCCGAACCTCACCCACTACTGCGTGTCGAAGGCGGGTGTCGAAATGCTCACCAAGCAGCTCGCGCTCGAACTCGCGCCCCACAGGATCCGCGTGAACGCCATCGCCCCGGGCCTGATCGAGACCGACATGAACCGGGCCGATATCGCGCGGGAGGACTTCCGGAAGCGCCGGCTCGCCCGCATCCCGCTCGGGGAGATCGGCGTCCCCGACGACCTGGTGGCGGCCGTGGTGTACCTCGCGTCGAACGACGAGGCGCGCCTCGTGACCGGCGCCAGCCTGTTCATCGACGCCGGCCAGACGATCTGGGGTGCGTAGGTTCGGGTCGCTGGCGGCGCTCCTCGCGCTGTCGTGCGGCGGCCCCGCACCCGACCCGCCCACCTGGACCGTCCGCTTCTCCCACGTGCTCTCGACCAGCTCCGAGTTCCACCTCATGGCGGAACGCTTCCGGGACCTCATGGACGAGCGCACCGGCGGGCGGTTCCGGGTCGTCATCTATCCGTCGGGACAGCTCGGCGGCGAGCGGGTGGCCTTCGAGCAGATCCAGGCCGGCGCGGTGCAGGTGGCGATCACCGGCACCCCGGTCCTCTCCGGCTGGGTGCCCGAAACCCAGTTGTTCGATCTCCCGTTCCTCTTCGAGACCCGGGACCACGGGCTCCGGGTGATGCAGGGTCCCGCCGGGGACTGGTGGCGGGACCTCCTCCTCGAGCGCACCGGGGTCCGCTCGCTCGGGTTCCTCGACTACGGGTTCCGCCACGTCTACAACCGGCGCGGACCCGTCGAGGCGCCCGGGGACCTCGCCGGCCTCAAGCTCCGCGTCCTCCAGAACGCGACCTATCTCGCGGCCTATTCGGCGCTGGGGGTCCAGGCGACCCCGATGAACTACGGCGAGGTCTATTCGGCCCTCCAGCAGGGCGTCATCGACGGCGGCGAGGCGAACGCCATCGGGTTCGTGAGCAGCCGCCTCTACGAGGTGGCGAAGTTCTACAGCTTCACCTCGATCACCTACAACCCGATCACGCTGCTGGTGAACGAGCCGTTCTACCGGTCGCTGCCGCCGGACATCCGGGAGCTCGTGGACCGCTCGGCGGCGGACGCGCTCGCCTACCAGAGCGAGGTCGCCCGGCGGATGGAGGCGGACGCGCTCGAGGAGATGCGCGCGAACGGCGTCGAAATCTCCCGCCCGGACCTCACGCCGTTCACGCCCGCCGTCCGCCCCCGCGTCTGGGACGAACTGGCCGCCCGGCTGCCGGACGGCGCGGCGCTGGTCGCCGGACTGGTCGCGGAGGCGGAGCGGCCATGACCCATCCGAGCGCCGCGAGCCTCGTCGCCGACCTGCAGGCGCGGCTCGATGCGGTCGCGGACCCCGGCACCAAGGCGTGGTTCGAGAACTACCTGAAGCACGCGATCGGGTACCGCGGCGTGAAGACGCCGGTGGTGGCGCGCGTCGTCGCCGAATGGCGAGGCGAGCACGGGCTCGAGCGGCTGCCGGACGACGACCAGCTCGGCGTGGCCCGAGCGCTGATCCGGGAGAGCCTGGCCGAGGACAAGTTCGCCGGGATCCTCTACATGCAGAAGTACCTGATCCGGCGGCTCGCGCCGGATCGCCTGCTGGCGGCGGCCGAAGGACTCTTCGCGGAGGGCGCCTTCTTCGATTGGTCCACAAGCGACTGGTTCAGCGTGCGGGTGCTGGCGCCGCTGATCCGCCGCGGTGGGATGGCGCCGGCCGAACGGATCGCCGAGTGGCGGGCCGCGGGGAACCTCTGGCAGCGCCGCGCGGCCATCGTGCCGTTCCGGGCAGTAGTGGGCGACGCGTCGTTCCACCCGCTCATCGCGGCCACCATCGCGGCGCTGGCGGGCGAACGCGAGCGGTTCATCCAGACCGGGATCGGGTGGGTCGTGAGCGACCTGGCGAAGGCGCACCCGAGGGTCGCAGCCGCGCTCGTGGAGCGGCACTTCGACGACCTCTCGGTCGAGGTGATTCGGCGGCACACGCGGTACCTGCCCGACCACGAGCGCTACCGGAAGAGGAAGCGGGGAGCTCCGGGAGCGCCGGTCTCCACCAGTTCTCCCGGTGGGGGTCCGGCATCGCGGAGCCCAGCGAAGCGAAACGCCCATGCGCGCGTCCTCCTACGCACCCGTCCGTCATGAGAATGGCGGAAACGGCTTGGAACGCCGGTCTCCGACCGGCACGCGGCCCGAAGGGCCGCAGGCGACGTGTCGCTGTTCGCTCCCATGGGACGCCGGGACAAGGACGTGCCCTCGCTTCCGGTCGGCTCCGAAGGAGAGAGCCATGCTGCGGGTCGGCGTCACGACGTGCGCGGTGCGGAGCACCGCGCGTGCCGGCC
>JAJEIY010000022.1 GCA_022828085.1 Acidobacteriota bacterium
AGAAGAGCAGCTTCCAGGCGGCGTCGTGCGGGGTAGCCATGGGCGGGGGCTCCGGGCGAGGGGTGCCACGACCGGAGCGCCGGCACCGTCCTCCGTGTCCCTGCCGAGGCGGCAGCCGCCCCGACGCCCGGCCGATGGCTCCGGGGAGCGTGCCCCGCGCGGTGCCGCGCGTCTACGGGCATTTCACTCGACGTGCGTAGGACTTTCACCCGATCGTGCATACGCCGGACGCGTACCGGATGCCCCCACTCCCGCTTCGATAGTGCCCGCCGCCGCCCGCCCGGCCAGGATGAACGCCCGTGCCGGCCGCGTGCTGGCCCTCGCAGCGGCGTCAGCTCGGCGGGGCGCCCTCTCCGTTGGCGGAGGACTCGCAGAGGCGCGCCGCCCGCGCGAGCAGCTCCTCCCCGCTCTCGCAATCGAGCAGCCAATCACTGACCTCGAGCGTCCGCTCCGGATCGGTGATCTCCGCCAAGCGCCCGGCCAGCCGCTCGGCCGTCTCCGGGCCGAACTTCCACGCCGCCATCCGGCGCATCATGCCGATCTGGCCTTCCGTCCGGCCTTCTGCTCGGCCTTCCGCTCGCCATTTCTCCTTCCACTCCGCCACCCATTTTTCGATCTGCCGATCCGTCCACTCGTCCACCTGCTGTCTCATGATCTCGTTCGGCATGGTCTCTCCCTCGTTCCAGTCGTCCGCAATCGGCCAGTCGACCTCCCTCAGATTCGTCAGCGTCGGCGGCTTCGCCTCGATGCCATGCGGACGGGTCACAGGATTCCGAACAGCCGGCCCGCGATGGTCAAGCTAAGCGCGGTCACGATCCCCAAGCCGTATCGCACTTCCCTGTGGAATGACTCGAGTTCCCTCCGGAATAAGCCAGGGCCGGTGCTGGCGGCGAGCGGGTCCGGGTTGGCATTGGTGACGACCCGTAGCTGCTCGGCAATGGCCTCGGCGTGCTTGCGGTTGATGCCCGCGGCCTCAAGGGCCTGCATGGCGGCGAGGGGGTCGAATGCGGATGCGGTCACGTCGGCGTCCGCCTCTGACATTGACATCCGGATCTTGCTCCCGGCCGGTTCGGTCCGCGCGGCAGCTCCCGACACGGCGAACCGGTCGCGCTTGGTCGACGGCTGCCGGGAGCGTGCCCCGCGCGGTGCCATGCGTCTACGGCCATTGCGTCCGTCGTGCGCAGGACTTTCACCCGATTGTGCGTACGCCGGAGGCGGATCGGATGCCTGCGCCTTCTCTTCGGTTGTAACCGAAGCCGCCCGACTGATCAGGAGGAACGCAAATGCCGGCCGCGTAGCGCCCGCCGCGCCGCCGTCAGCCCGATGGGGCGCCGTCTGCGGTGGCCGAGGACTCGCAGAGGCGCGCCACCCGGTCGAGCAACTCCTCGCCGCTCTCGCACTCGAAGAGCCACTCGCCGACCACCCTCGTGTGCTCCAGATTGGTGGCGTCTTTCTGCCGCCACTTCGTCAGCCGCTCGGCGAGCCGCTCCGACGTGTCGGTACCGAACTTCCACTCCGCCACTCGGCGCATCACTTCCATTCGGCCTTCCACCCGGCCTTCGTCGCGGCCTTCCTTTCGCCCATTGATCCAACCTTGCGATCGACCATCCACCCAGCCTTCCATCAGGAAGTGCCTTGCCATCACGTTGAACGGTTCCTCCTTGGCCAACTTTCCACCTCGATCGATCAGCTCTTCGGCGTACTTGCAAGTGATGACGAGTTTGCCAATCTCGGACAACCGCTCCCGACTGACCCTCGAATCGAGACGCTGAAGAAGTTCCTCGGCCGTATCCGGCCCGAACTTTCGAGCCGCCGTCCGTTGAATCACTTCCTTTTGACCTTCCGGCCAGCCTTGGGACCAGCCTTTCGCTCGGCCTTTTTCGCGCAACGACCCCTCACCCGCTATCCAGGTCTCCCGAAGCTGTTCCTTCCAGTCACTGGGGAGCCCCTTGGGCAGTGGCCCCAGTCGTTCCAGCAGCTCTTCGACGGAGCGGTGGTCGATAATCCACTCGCCGATTTCGACCAACCTCTCCGGTTCGGGTATCTGCTCCAGGTAACAGTGGAGCCCGGTGAACTCCTGTACGACGCCGAACTTCAGGAGCGCCATCTCGTGAATCAATTCCACCTGGGCCTTTACCCGGCTCTCGGCCCGGCCTTCTGCCTGACCTTCTTCGAGCCACTTCTCCGTCACATGTTTTCCATCCTCGCTCGCCATGGCGTTTGCCTCCATCTGGCTTTCCACCGCTGGTCGCTCCATGCGTCGCCGCCACGCGAGAGCACAACCTCCGCGCCGCAGTCTAGCGCAAAAGCGCATGGTTGCGAATTTTCGGGTGGCAAACTTGCGACGGCGACGTTGCTCGACCGGGAGCATCAGGGCGGCGGGTGCTCTGGGCGTGGGTCGGAGACCCGCGCGTCCGGTGACGGTAGGGAGATCCGCGGGTCTGGCGGCGCCGGAGGCGGACCGGATGCCCGCGCCTCCGCTTCGGTGGCGACCGACAGCGCCCGCCCGAGCAGGATGAACGCCGGTGCCGGCTGCGGAGCGCCCGCCGGGCAGCCGTCGCCCCGGCGGCGCGCACCTTCGGCCCAGGAGGGAAACCGATGAGGCAGATGTTCTTTCGCCGGACGGCGAGCGTCCGGATGGCTTCCGAGTCCGCCGTGGCTGGGGCCGGTGTCCCGTCAGGTGGTCGCTCCGGGGGGCGGCAGGAGCGCGGCCAGGACCGTGGTGGCGCCATCGGGCTCGCGGCGGGGCAGGGTGGCGCTCCGGCTCCGGCCGGCGAGGCCCCCGCGGGCGGGGCGATGGCCTGGCTGCGCGCGGCGCCGCCGGCGTGGCTCTACGGCGCCGCGGTCTTCATCGCGGCGTGGCTCGTCTTCTGGGTGCAGCCCCTCGCGGTGCGCGGCGTCCTGCCGGTGCTCGGCGGCTCGCCCGCGGTGTGGAATACCGCGATGGTGTTCTTCCAGGCGGCGCTCCTCGGCGGCTACGCGCTCGCCCACCTGCTCGCGCGCCGCGCCTCGCCCCTGATGCAGCTCGCGGTGCTCGGGTGCCTGTGGGCGGGGATCGCTCTCACCGCGCCGATCGGCGGGCTGCGACTCCTCGGCGAGGTGCCGGCCGCCGGCGTACCGCCCGCCCTGTGGCTGCTCGGGACCCTCGCGGGCGCGCTCGCCCTCGCCTTCGTCGCCGCCTCGTCCCTCACCCCGCTCGTCCAGAGCTGGCTTGCGCGGGCGGGGGCGGGGGCCGCGTCCGCCGATCCCTACTTCCTCTACGCGGCCTCGAACGCGGGCTCCGCGGGCGCCCTCGTCGCGTTCCCGTTCCTTCTCGAGCCCTTCCTCGGGCTCGACCGGCAGGCGTGGCTGTGGAGCGCGGCGGCCCTCGGGCTCGCGCCGCTGCTCCTCGTCCTGTGGCGGGCCGCGGCGGTGGGAGGCGGTGACGGTGCCGTTGCCGTCGGGGGAGGGCGGGCGGCCGGGATGGCCGGGGAGACCGGCGGCGAGGATGCCACCGAGGAAGCCGCCGCCTCGGGGGCGGACGCCGTCCAGGCCGGTGCGGCGGCGCTGCCGGTGGTCCGCATCCTCGCCCTCGCCGCGGTCCCGAGCGCGCTCCTCCTCGCCGTCACCCGCTACCTCACGACCGACGTGGCGGCGGTGCCGCTTCTCTGGATCGTACCCCTGGTGCTCTACCTCGGCACCTTCGTCCACGCTTTCGCGCGCCGCACCCTCGTTCCGCAGCCGCTCCTCGCGCGCCTGGCCGCCCCCGCCCTCATCGCGCTGGTGGTCCTGTACCTCGTCAACCGCACCGTACTCGCGTTCGGCCTGGTCCATCTCCTCGTCTTCGTTCTCGCCGCCCTGTGGTGCCACGGGGCGCTGGCCCGCCTGCGCCCACCCGCCGCCCATCTGACCCGCTTCTACCTTCTGATGTCGACGGGCGGGCTCGTCGGCGGGATGCTCGTCGCCCTCGTGGCGCCGCTCGTCTTCGCCGACGTCTACGAGTACCCGATCGCGCTCGCGCTCGTCGCCGCCCTCCTCCCGGCGCGGCAGGTGGCCCTGCGCCGCGGCCACTGGATCGCGGTGGCCGTGGCGCTCGGGGTCGTCATGGCCGGGCTCGCCACGGTGCTCGTCGGCGCCGCTAACGGCCATGGCAACGCGTTGCCGCCGCTCGTTTTCGGAGCGTGCCTGATGCTGGTCGCGCTGGCCGCGCCGGCCCTCCTCATCCTGCGGGCGCGGCCCGCCTTCCTCGCGGGCGCGCTGCTCGCGGTGTTCCTGGTGCCGTCTCTCGCCGCGCGCCATGCCGGCGACGAGCACGTCGCCCGCGAGCGCACCTTCTTCGGGGTCTACCGGATCGTGGAGGCGGACGGGCTCCGCTCCTTCTACCATGGCACCACCCTGCACGGCGCGGAGCGGCGGCGCGCGGACGGCACCGTCGACAGCCGGATCACCTACTACGGCCCGGGGACCCCGTACGCGGAGCTGCTCGCGAGCCTCGCGCGCCGCCCCGACCCGCTTGCGCTCGGCATCGCGGGCCTCGGTACCGGCTCGCTCGCGTGCTTCGCCCGCCCCGGCGACGAGGTGCGGATCTACGAGATCGACCCCGCGGTGGTGCGTCTTGCGCGCGAGCACTTCGCGGCCCTTCGCACCTGCGCGCCGGACGCGAGCATCGCGGTGGGGGACGCTCGGCTGCTGCTCGAGCGCGAGGAGACCGCGCTCGATTTCCTCGCTCTCGACGCCTTCACCTCCGACGCGATCCCGGTCCACCTCCTCACCGAAGAGGCGTTCCGGAGCTACCTCCGGGTGCTCGCCCCGGAGGGGGTCCTCGCGGTCCACGTCTCGAACCGGCACCTGGACCTCGAGCCGGTGGTCGCGGCGCTCGCCGAGCGCACCGGGCTCCGCGGCCGCATCAAGCGCTACGCCGCCCCGGAGGCGCTCATGGAGTCTCGGGAGTCGACGTCGTCCCACTTGGTGGCGCTCGCCCGCGACGAGGAGACCCTCCGCGCCCTCGACCTCGACGAGGGCTGGGTCGCGCTCGGGGACCCCGGCCGGGTGCGGGTGTGGACGGACGACTACACCAGCATCGTCCCGATCCTTCGCTGGTGGTAGAGGAGGGGGCCGTGGCGCGCGCAGTCGGGACGGGAGCGAACCCCGGGATGCCGGTGGAGATGCCCGGCGGACGCCTCATCGGCGCCGGCCGCCGCGCGGCGGCGCCGATGACGTCAGGGTCAGCTCGAAGGGGCGGCGCCGTCTCCGGGAGCGGAGGACTCGCACAGGCCCTCCACCCGGGCGAGCAGTTCCTCCCCGCTCTCGCACTCGAGGAGCCAATCACTGACCTCGACCGCGCGCTCGGGGTCCTCGATCTCCGCCAGCCGCTCGTCCAAGCGGTCGGCGAACTCGGGGCCGAACTTTCGGGCCGCCTGCCGGCGCATGACCTTGGCTTGACCTTCCGTCAGACCTTCCGCCCGGCCCTGCGCCATCCACTTTGTCGTCCACTCGTTCACCGATTCGCGCAACATGGTTCCTGCCTCCCTCCAGTCTTTGAGCACCGGCCAGTCCATCCCCTGGCGCCATTCCGGAACGTGAGCGTATCCCATCCATGCCCAGAACGCGCGTCCCAAGTCCTCGGGCGCGGTCTCCTCGTGCAACCACTCGATCAACTCGTCCACCACGGTCGCTTCGTCTTCCAGGCGCCGGCTCTGCACCAAGCGCACCAGTATCGCGAAGAGATTGCGTCCCTCGGGCAGGGGGGCGGGGTAACGGCGGAGGTCGAGCAGGAAGTAGCGCTGCGCGGGCTGGTAGGGGGCAAGGCCCTCGGCGGGCGGGGCGCACAGTCCTGCCATATCCTTCCCGGCCTGCCACTGCGCCTTTCCGTGGTAGAGCACAATGGGGACCACCGAGGGGAGTGGCTCGGGCGCGCTGCCGTCCGGCGCCTCGCGGGGCGGCGATTCCCGGTTGTCCGGCCGGTCGGGACCGGTCGTGACGTCCTGTTCTTCCGGCGGCTCCGGCTTGCTCGATGTGCCCTGTTCGCCCGGCGGTGTCCGGCTTCGCAACCGGCGCTGATACATCATCGCGGTGTAGACGAGCATGCGCACCGCCATGGTGTGGTCGACGGTGGACTGGAACTCGAGCGCGGCCAGGATCGACCCTTGGCGATCGTGGAAGCGTGCCTCCCAGACGCAATCCTGATGGCGCTGGCTGAGTCCGTTGCTCACTTGGCTCCCCGGCCGTTGCTCCAGTGTGCGGGGGTCGAGCTTCGCGGTCCATGTCCGGGGTACGAATCCGGCGAGCAGGTCGCGGGGCATGACCGGGAAGGAGAACAGCAGTCTCCAGGCGGCGTCGTACGGGGTGGTCATGGGCGGGAGCTCCGGGCGGTGGCGGGCGCCACGACCGGGGCGCCGGCGGCGCCCCGCGCGTCCCTTCCGAGGCGGCAGACGTCGCGGCGCCCGGTCGATGGCTCCGGGGAGCGTGCCCCGCGCGGTGCCGTGCGTCTACGGGCATTGCACCCGTCGTGCGTAGGATTTTGCCCCGATCGTGCGTACCCCGGAGGCGGGCCCGCCGCTTGCGCCTCCGCTTCGATAGTGGCTGACGGCGCTCGCTCGGCCAGGATGGTCGCCGGTGACGGCCGCGCGGCAGCGCCGCTTGCGTTGGTGTCGGATCGGTGGGGTGCCGTCTCCGGCAGCGGAGGACTCGCAGAGGCGCGCCACCTGGGCGAACCGGGCAGGAATGGGGGCGTGGTTTGCCGGATTGGAAGGAGGGGTTTGCGATGAGTTCGCGTGCCACCGCGCGTGCGGTCGAGCCGGTGCCGCCGGCGAATCCGGACGGACTCGATGTGGACCTCGAGAGCGCGCTTCTTGCCGGGCTCTCGGAGGAGGGGGACGAGCTCCCGGAGGAGGCCGGCGCTTCCGGCCCGGAGGCGGTGCCCGACCCGTCGCCCGCCCGCGAGGCGGCGGCCGAGCCGGAGGACGCAGCCCGTTTCGAGCGACTGCCGGCGCAAGCCGGGGAGCCCGCCGCGATGCCGCCCCCGTCGAACGGCCCGGAGCCCCGGTCGTTCGAGGACGGGCCGCCGCTGTGGTTCGACTCCGATGCGGAGAGCGACTTCGGCCCGGACCGCGAGCCCGCGCCGGAGGCACTCGGGACCGGGATCGACGACCTGCTCGCGCGGCTCGTGGACGACGACGACGCCGGCGCGGGTGTGGACCCGGGGGTGGGCGAGGTTCCGGGCGAGGAGAGGCTCCGGCTCGATCCCGCACCGGCTCCGGACGCATCCGGCGTCGCGCCTTCCCCGGAGGTCTCCGGGTTCCGGGGCGCAGATCGGGACCGGCCGCCGGCCGCGGCCGAGCGAAATGCCGGTGGAGACCCGGAGCACGTGCTCCGCGCGGGGCTCGACGTGGACTCGGCGGCGGCGGACGCTCCATTTCCGCCGTTCGCCGCCGAGGAAGCGTTCCCGGACGCGGACGGGGGCGATGACGGGCCGGGGCTCGGCGACGTCGTGGAGATCGGGGACACGCTGGGGCTCGGAGACGATCCGGCGGCCGTGCGCGGCCCGGTCCACGAGGCGGCGCTGGCACTCGGAGGCCCGGCCGCGCGCGACCGCGCGGACCTCCCCGGCGAGGAACCCGCCCGCGGAGATGCGGCGCCTGGCGGTCCGTTCGACGATGTCGACGCCGTATCGGCCGAGGCGCCGGACGTGGCGGAAGCGGTGGCGGAGCCAGGCACGGATGCGGCCGGGGGTGGCTTCCCGACTTCCGTCATCGGCACCGACGCAGACGCCGACTCCGGCACCGATTCCGGCTTCCCGGCCGCCGAGCCGGCGCCCGCGTCCCCCGCCGCATCGCCCCCCATCATCCCGGTGACGGAGCTGGAGACGCCCGCCCCCTTCGGCTTCGCGACCGATCCCGATTCCGAGCGCGCGCTCCGCGAGGGGCTATCCGACCATCCGCTCCCGCAGGTGTGGCCGGGCGATCTTCGCACCGCGGTCGCGACCCTAGGCGCCGGGCACGCCCCGCGCCTCCTCTTCGTGGACCTCGACGAGACCGCCTATCCCGCCGGGGCCATCCACGAGCTCGCCGGGGTGTGCGAGGTCGGCACCGCGGTGATCGCCTTCGGCTCGAACCCCACCGCCCGGTTCAGCCGGGAGATCCTGCTCGCGGGCGTCAGCGACTACCTCGTCAAGCCCCTCACCGCGGAGGCGGTGCGCGAGGCGGTGGGGGCGGCGGCCGGCGCGTCCCCCGGCAGCGCGTCCGCGGCCGGCGCATCCGGCGCCCTCCCCACCGGCTGGTCGGTCGGCTTCACCGGCACCGGGGGCAGCGGGGCGACGACCCTCGCCGCCGCCACCGCCCTCCTCGCCGCCGAACGCGGGCGCTACGTGTCGGTGCTCGACCTCGACCGGACGTTCCCGGCCCTCGCGTTCCTCCTCGACGTCGAGCCCGCGAGCGGTCTCGTCGAGCTTCTGAGCACCGCCGCGCGGGCCTCGCTCCACCCGGAGATGGTGGATGCGATGCGCGCGAGCCGCGGCGACCGGATCGCGGTGTACGGCTACCCGTGGAGCGCGGTCCCGCCGCCCCCGCCGCCGGCGTGGGCGGTGTGCGAGCTCATCGAGGAGCTGCAGCGCCGCTCGCACCTCGTGATCGTGGACGGCCTCGACGACCCGGCCACTCGCTTCTCCCTCCTCGCGGTGACCGACGGTCGGGTGCTCGTGGTCGAGCCGACCGGCACCGGCGCGCCCGCCGCCGCCCGTCTCCGCGACCGCCTGGGGCCGATGGCGGCGCCGGAGCGGGCCGCCCTCGTGGTGCAGAACCACACCCGGGCGTTCAAGGCGAAGGCGGGGGCGAAGGCGCTTCTCGAAGCCGGGGTGGAAGCGGAGCCCGACGTGGTCGTGCCCTTCGAGCCCACCCTCCCTGCGGTGACGGACCGGGGGTGGCCGAACGATCGGCTGCCGAAGCCGCTCCGCAAGCCCCTCGCGGCCCTCGCGGACCGGGTGCTGGCGGGCGAGCGGGCGACCGCGGCCTCGGCCGCAGGTACGGCGGTGGAGGCCGCCCCGGCCCTCGCCCGAGCCTGAGCAAGCGCAAACGCAAGCGCAAGCGCAAGAACGAAAGGAGAGCCGCCGCCATGCCCACCCGCGCCTTCGGCCGCCGCGTCCGCCCCACCGCCCCCGCGAGCGGCCCTGCCGCGCCGGACT
>JAJEIY010000051.1 GCA_022828085.1 Acidobacteriota bacterium
GCGCACTGGCGCGAGGGGTCCGGGGGCCGCGCCCCCGGTCGTCCGGTGCTCCGGCAGCGGCGCGAGAGGTCGGGGGTTCGAAGGGGGGCGCAGCGTCCCCTCGCCAGTCCCTTTGTGCACACAAAGGGTAGGCTGGCCCTCGTGCCTAAAGCACGTGAGTCAGCCCCCGGATGGGAACCATCCCGAGGCCTCCAGCGCGCCGGTGCTCTTCACCGTGAAGCCCGGACCGTCGGTCCGGAAAGGCGTGATCGGCGTCCTCGCCTACTCTGCCAGGAACGCGCTCCACTGCTCCATGAGCGCCCGCCGCCGCTCGAACAGGTCCGTGCGCCGGTAGGCGGCCTCCACCCGGTCTGTGTTCACGTGAGCCAGCGCCAGCTCGCAGACTTCCCGAGGCGCGTCGGAGCGCTCCGCCGCCCAGTCCCGGAAGCTCGAACGGAACCCGTGCGGCACCGCGCCGATCCTCAGGTCCCGCGCCAGCTTCACCAGCGCCGTCCCGGAGAGCGGCCGGCCCCGCGGCGAAGGAAAAACCCACCGGGAGCCGTCCGCGGACGCTCTCGCCTCGCGGAGCACCGCGAGCGCGTGCGTGGACAGCGGAACCCGATGCTCACGCCGCGTCTTCATCCGCTCCGCCGGAATGCGCCACTCCCGCGCCTCAAGGTCCATCTCTTCCCACCGTGCGCCGCGCACCTCCCCGCTCCGGCACGCCGTCAGCACCAGGAACTCGAACGCCAGCACCGTCCCCGGATACGCACCGGAGCCGCGCACCCGCTCGAGAGTTCCGGCGACCTCCGCATACGGGAGCGCCGCGAGATGCTGCGCGGGGACGCCGTTCTTGGGGAGCGCCGCCCCGATGGCCTCGCCGGCCGGATTGTCCTCGCGGTAGCCTTGGGCCACCGCCCACCGCATCACCGCCGCGATCCGCTGCCGAACCCGACGCGCCGTCACCCGCTTCTCGTTCCAGATCGGGAGCAGGATCCGCATCACGTCCCCGGTGGTGATCCGGTCCACCGGCCTCCGCCCGAGCTTCGGCATCGCGTAGTCGCGAAGGGTCCCCCGCCAGTCCGCTTCGGACCTGCTGCCGTCCTTCCAACCGGCCCGGTGCACCGCGATTACCTTCTCGGCCGCTTCCTCGAACGTCGGAACGGTCCGCTTGCGGCCGGTGACGAGTTCGCCGCGCTGGCGGGCGAGGAGGTTGAGGACGCACTTCTGTCGGGCCTCGGCGAGGCTGACGTGGGGCCAGGTACCGAGTCCGAGGTTGCGGGGCCGTCCGTCGACGCTGATGCGCTGGCCCCAGGACTTGGCGAGGTGACCGCGGGCGGTCCGCTTGACGCGGAGTGAGAGTCCGCCGGAGCCGCGGCCGTCGCCGTAGGTTCCGGGTTCCTTTATGGTCTCGACAAAGCGCGCGGAGAGTCGGTAGGGTCGTTGGGTCATGGATGCGGGCTCCTTCTGGCAGCGTCTAGGCAGCACAAAGTGATCGGGAATGGCGGAGTTCGCAGCGTTCCGAGAAGGAACAGTATAGCACGATAACCCATTGACTAATCGCGTGTTAGGGGACACTCATGGCACTCAGAGGAACCCTTCGGAATCAGAATACTGCCGACCTCCGGTCGGCACGCGCGGCGCTCTGCGCCGCGCACGTCGCAACCCACCCGTCCCGGAGGACGCGTCGGCGTGCGCCCCCCCCGCAGCCGGCTAGTCCCGCGACTCGGCCTCGGGAACCTCGAGAACGCGTTCGCTCCGCCACACCCGCACGATGGACACGCCTTCCGGTTCACGGCGGTAGACGATCCGGAAGGGAGGCCGGATCAGTTCGCGCAGCGAGCTCTGGCCAAACTCCGGGACGACGCGTCCCATGTCGGGCTGCTCGGCCAGGAGGCCGATGCTCTCCAGGATCCGCCTCAGCGTCCGCTCCCCGGTCTCTGGAACACCCTGCCGTGCGTACCAACGCCCCATTTCCTCGAGGTCCCGGACTGCCGACTCTGCAAGCCGAATGGCTCCCTTCGGCATGGGGTCAATCGATGCCGAGTCGATCCAGCGCTTCCGCCATGGACAGATCCCGGCCAGCCTCCAGGTCCGCAAGACCGGCGACCACCGCGCGCATGAACTCCCGTTCCTCGGCGGCCGCGTCGAAGTCGGCGACGGACTGCACCACGGCGACGCCGCGGCCGCGGCGCGTCAGCAGTACCGGTCTTCCAGCGTCGGTGGTGTGACGAACCACGCGGGCCGGGTTGGTCTTGAGATCGGTCAGGGGCATCACGTCCTCGGAGAATTTGGTGATCATGGTCGTTTCGAAGGTCTGTAAACAGGACTCTGAACAGAACCTGTTAAAGGGCATTATAGCTGTGGCCAGCGATCGGGAGGATCGGCGATGCGCCCTCCCGCGGCCCCGAGGGCCACGGGTGCCGGTCGGAGACCGGCGGTCCACGCCGTGCCCGCCGTCAGTCCGACGGGAGTTCGTCCTTGAGGGCGGCGTTGGCGACGCGGGAGATCCAGCGGATGAGGTAGAAGGTGGCGAGGAGGCCGAGGATGGTGAGGGCGGCGGACCAGGAGAAGCTCTCGGTGGCGAGGGTGGCGCCGGCCTTGGCCGCCGCTCCGAGGTGGGCGAAGAACGAGGCCCCGACGGGAACGGCGAGGAACGAGCCGAGCGCGTAGTTCCGGAACCGCACCGGGGTCGCCGACCACCCGAAGTTCTGGAAGGCGAACGGGAAGAGAGGGGAAAGGCGGGTGAGGCAGACGGTCCTGACGTTCGCGTCCCCGAGCGCGGCGAGTACCCGGGTGGCCGAGCGGAACTGGCCGAGCCATCCGGTGAGCCAGCGCCGGAGAAAAAGCCGGCCCACGGTGAACGCCGCGAGCGAACCGAGGAAGGTGCCGAGGGTGGCGTAGAACATCCCCGGGCCCAGCCCGAACAGGAACCCGGCGGCGAGGCAGAAGACCGTGTTCGGCACCGCCACCGCGACCGCCAGGGCGTGCACGGTCACCAGCGCCGCCGGGTTCGCCGGGATCCACGCGGGCGGCACGAACGGCTCGTCCCCCGCCCCGCCGAAGATCAGCGGCATCAGGAGGACGTTCAGGACGAAGAGGGTCCAGAGCGCCGGCTGCCAGAAGCGGCGAACCAGCCGCCGGATCGTTCCCCCGCGGGGGTCAGCCGTCAAAAGCGCTTCGAGGCGTCCCGGGGCCAGCGCTCCACGACGACCTTGGTCTGCGTGTAGAACTCGATCGCGTGGGCTCCCTGGGCGTGCAGATCGCCGAAGAAGCTGCCCCGCCAGCCGCTGAACGGGAAAAACGCCATCGGAGCCGCCACCCCGACGTTGATCCCCACGTTGCCGGTGAGGACCTCGTGGCGGAACCGGCGCGCCGCCCGGCCGTCGTTCGTGAAGACGCAGGCCATGTTCCCGAAATCGCCGCTGTTCACGAAGGAGATCGCGTCCTCGACGCTGTCCACCCGGATGATGCCGAGCACCGGTCCGAAGATCTCGGTGCGGGCGATCTCCCCCTCGGCGGGGAGTTCGTCGAGCACCGTGGGCCGGACGAAGAACCCGTCCTCGTGCCCCGGGACCTGGACGCCGCGGCCGTCCACCACCGCGCGGGCGTTCTCCTCGTCCACCGCGACCCCGATCAGCCTCTCGATCCGCTCCCGGCTCGCGTCCCGGATCACCGGGCCCATGTCCACTGCCTCGTCAAGCCCGGAACCCACCACCCGGCTCGCGGCCACCGCACTGACCCGTTCGCGGAAGGGCGCGTGGGCGTCGCCGACGGTGATCGCCAGCGAGGCCGCGAGACACCGTTGCCCCGCGCATCCGAAGGCGCTCTCGGCCACGGTGGACACCGCGGCCTCGACGTCGGCGTCCTCGAGCACCACCACCGGGTTCTTCGCCCCGCCCTGGCACTGGACCCGCTTGCCGTTTCCCGCCGCCCGGGCGTAGACGACGCGCGCCACCGGCGAGGAGCCCACGAAGCTGACCGCGGCGACGTCCGGGTGGTCGAGGAGCGCCTCCACGGCCTCCTGCCCGCCGTGGGTCACCTGGACCACCCCCGCCGGGAACCCCGCCTCCTCGATCAGCGCCGCGACCCGCTGCATCGTCAACGGCGTCTTTTCCGATGGCTTCATGACGACCGTGTTGCCGCAGGCGAGCGCGTAGGGCAGGAACCAGAACGGGATCATCGCCGGGAAGTTGAAGGGCGCGATCACCGCCACCACGCCGACGGGCTGGCGGATCATGAGCTCGTCGATGCCGCGGGCGATGTCCTCGAGCACGCGGCCCTGCATCAGGGAGGGGATCCCGCAGGCGACTTCCACGTTCTCGACGGCCCGCCGCATTTCGCCGCGGGATTCGGCGAGGGTCTTCCCGCACTCGGTCGTCACGCACCGCGAGAGTTCCTCGAAATCACGCTCGAGAAGCGCCTTCAGCCGGAAGAGCGGCTGCACGCGATCGGTCGGCGGCGTCTCCCGCCAGTCGCGGAGCGCATCCTTCGCGCTGGCCACCGCCCGGCCCACGTCCTCGGCGCCCGAGAGCGGAATCCGGGACAGGACTTCCCCCGTCGCCGGGTTGAAGACCGGCAGGGTTTCCGAGGCCGACGGGGGCAGGTAGCTCCCGCCGATGAAGTTGGGAAGGATCGCGGTTTCGGCCATGCTCGTGGGCGCGTAGGATACGCGCGCAACATGCAACGGTTTGCCTGTCGGTTTTTCGGCCTCCTGCTGCTTGCGCCGCTCGCCGCGGCCGCCCCGATTCCCCCGAACGAAGGCGCGGTGCAGGCACTCGGCGAGGGCGCGGAAGGTCCGGTCGTGGATGGGCTCGTGACCGACGAACAGTGGTCGGGCGTCGAGCCCTTCACCGGCTTCACCCAGCAGGAGCCGAACAACGGCGATCCGGCCTCGGAACGCACCGAAGTGCGCCTGCTGCTCTCCGAAACCACGCTCTACGTGGGGGTCATCGCCTTCGACAGCGAGCCGGGGCAGGTGCTGGTTTCCGAGAGCCGGCGGGACGGCGACCTGAACGAATCCGATTCCGTCCAGATCATCCTCGACACGTTCAACGACAGCCAGAACGCCTTCCTCTTCGGCACGAACCCGGAGGGCATCGAGTACGACGGCCAGATCGCCGGCGAGGGCGCGACCGGCGGCTACAACCCCCGCCCCGGCCAGCGCGGCTCCCAGCGCGGCGGGATCGCCGGCTTCAACGCCAACTGGGACGGCGACTGGGTCGTGCGCTCACAGCGGACCGGCCGCGGCTGGGAGACCGAGTTCGCGATTCCCCTCCGCACTCTTCGCTACGAGGCGGGCCGGGACCGGACCTGGGGCATCAACGTGATGCGGAACATCCGCCGCAAGAACGAACAGTCGTTCCTGGCGCCGATTCCGCGCGGCTACAACATCTACCGGGTCTCGCTGGCGCGGAAGATCACCGGCCTGAACCTCCCCTCCCGGCGCGACCTCAAGGTCACGCCGTTCGCGCTGGGAGAGGCGAACCGGAACCCGCTCGCGGTCCGGACGGAGAACCGCGAAACGGAAGGCCTCGACATCGGCCTCGACGTGAAGTGGGGCGTGACCCCGAACCTCACCGTGGACCTCACCGCGAACACCGACTTCGCCCAGGTGGAGGCCGACGACCAGCAGATCAACCTGACCCGCTTCCCGCTCTTCTTCCCCGAGAAGCGGCCCTTCTTCCTCGAGAACGCCTCCACCTTCCAGTTCGGCGCGCCGCAGGAGGTGGACCTCTTCTTCAGCCGCCGCATCGGGCTCTACGGCGGCCAGCCGGTGGGGATCGTCGGCGGCGCCCGGCTCTCCGGGAAGGTGGGCTCCACGAACATCGGTCTCATGAACATGCAGACCGACGACGCCTTCGACGCGGAGACGGGCGCCCTGGCGCTGGCGGCCAACAACTACACCGTCGCCAGGGTGCAGCGAGAGGTCGGGCGGTCCAACTTCGGCGGCATCCTGGTGAACCGGCAATCCACCGGCGAATGGGCCGGAGAGGGCGACTACAACCGGGCCTTCGGCGCCGACGCCGCGATCCAGCTCGGCGAGCACGCGCGTTTCTTCACCTTCCTGGCCAAGACGGCTTCCGACGGTTCGGACCCAGAAGCGGGCGCCGAGGACACCCTGGCGGGCCGGGCCTTCCTCAACTACGCCGACCAGCTCCATCAGGGACACGCCGGCTTCACCCAGGTGGGCGAGGATTTCAATCCCGAGGTCGGGTTCGTGCCCCGCCGCGGCTTCCGGAAGTACCAGTGGCGCTACTACCTGGACTGGCAGCCGACCCAGGTCCCCGGCATGTCCTGGGTGCGCCGCTTCTCCCCGCACGTGACCTGGAACGCGTACTACGGCTTCGACGGCGAGGTGCAATCCGGCCGCGGGCACTGGCACCCGATCGAGTTCCAGCCGAACGGCGGGGGCCGCTTCGGGATGTTCATCGATCGCTTCCGGGACCGGCCGCTTCACGACTTCGTCGTGTACTCGGGGGTGGACGGCCACCGGGTGGTGATCCCGCCCGGTCTCTACCACTGGACGCAGGTGAACTTCAACTACATCGGAAACGCCAGCGCCCGCCTGTATCCGACCGCTTATGTCCGCAACGGCGGGTTCTACGACGGCGACTATCTGGGCATCAATGCCACCCTGAACGGACGCATCGGGGCCACCTTCCAGGCGAGCGTCGGCTGGAACCGCGACGTGGTGGACCTTCCCGTAGGCGAATTCACCACCAACCTGATCCCGATCCGGGTGAACTACTCCTTCACCCCGCTCCGCCGCCTCGAAGCGCTGATCCAGTACAACAGCCAGACCGCCTCGGTCTCCTCGAACATCCGGCTGGTGATGCTGAACCGGAGCGGGACCGGGTTGTTCCTCGTCTACAACGACCTCAGGAACACCGCCAACTTCGACCGCTTCGACGACGAGACCGGCTTCCTGGTGCCCAACGTGATGGGCCGGTCGCTGATCATCAAGTACACGCGTCTCTTCGACTTCTAGTCGAGGCGCGCCCGAAACCGGCCGTTACCGGCCGGATCGCGTCAGCTCGCGAGGACGGGAATCCTGTCGAGGATCTCGTCGTTCTCGGGAAATCGGCCGGTGTCGTACTTGGAGTAGACGAGTTCGCCGTCCACCGCGACGTCGAAGATGCCCTTGCCGCCTTCGATGAGCTCGGGTTCGATGCCCCGGGCCTCCTTGATTGCCGCCGCCAGACTGGAGGCGTTCGGGAGGTAGTTTCAAACGACGCAGTAGGTGATCGTGATCTTCATCACAGACTCCGCTGGGAAGGGGCGCCGGAACGCGGCTGAAGGGAAGGCGATGATGGCGGGGCCGACGGGACTCGAACCCGCGACCTCCGGCGTGACAGGCCGGCGTTCTGGACCAACTGAACTACGACCCCATCTCTCGCCAGGGCCGCGAATTCTAGCAGTCTTGACAGGTGCCCGAGAAGGGGAGTTCCGTCGGCTCGGGTTGACGGTGGCCGCGCTTAGCCCTCCTGTGTTAGCCTTTTGGGTTGCCTGCTCATGCGCCTCACCAAGAGCCAGATCCAGTTCCTCGGCTACCGGATCACCGACGACCTGCAGGTCGCCGGCTACATCGATCCGGAAGATCCGAACGCGCTGATGGACGCCATCGTGGATCTCATCACGGAGGATCTGCGCCAGGAAGACGACCTCAACGAAGAGGTCCGGAAACTCCTCGACGGTTACGGCGAGGAGATCCGCACGGGCGGCGTCGAGTACCGCGAAATGTTCAAGCTGGTCAAGAAGCGGCTCGCCCGCGAGCAGGGGATCATCCTGTAGTTCAGCCATGCGCCTGACCAACGGGAAGATCAACCACCTCGCGAACCAGATCATGGATCTGCTTCGTGCCGACGAGACGGTCGAGTTCTACGCGGAGGACACCGAGATCCGCCGCATGATCATGCGGATCATCAACTCCGAACTCGAGGACGACGAGCGCATCGACCAGATCGTGCGCCGGAAGATCGACAGCCAGAGCCGCACGGTCCAGCAGGGCACCGAGACCTGGGACATCCTCTATCGCCGCTACTACGACGAGGAGATGGTCAAGAGCCGGCGCGTCATCCCCGGCCAGGAACGCACGACGGAGTAGGTCGAGCGCTCAGGGCTACTCGCCCCGATGGCGCACCGGCTTGGAACGCCGGTCTCCGACCGGCACGCGGCCCGCAGGACCGCCACAGACCCCTCGTAAGTCATTGTTATTGCGGTTGATTATAGACGCCCGCCGAAAATGGAGGTCACGTCTGGGGCCACTTCCTCAACGGCCCG
>JAJEIY010000033.1 GCA_022828085.1 Acidobacteriota bacterium
ACTCAGAGCCTCTTCCGGGGCCTCTCGCGGCCTCAAATCGCCACCTTCAGCCCACTTCGGGCACGAATCCGCCGACCTTCCGCTCCTTACTCAGCTCCAACGACCGCCTCTTCCTTCGAAAGTGGCGAAGTCGGGTCCAGACTGGCGCTCCTTGCACGGCCGGAGCGCAGCGCCGCTTACGGCTGCGATGCCGGTGTGGACGCCGGCGCTCCTCGCTAGTCCAGCGAGCCGGTTTCGATCAGCTTGCCTATTTCCTCGTTCAGGATCTCGCCGACGGCGCCGAGGTAGCGCTTCACCAGGTTGCCGTCGCGGTCGATGAGGTACTTCGTCGGATAACCGAGGAACGGACCGAACGAATCGCGCACTTCGCCGGATCCCATCACGTTCGGGTAGGTGAGGCCCTTTTCCGCGATGAACGGGGCCACGTCATCCGCATCACCCGACTCGAGCAGGATCCCGAGCATCAGGAAGTCGTCGTCGGACAGCTCCTCCGACAGTTCCTGCAGGTGGGGAAGTTCGGCGACGCAGGGGACACACCAGGTCGCCCAGAGGTCCACCAGCACGACCTTGCCGGCGCCGTCGCCCCGGAGGCTCACATTACCGCTCCCGTCGACGAGCGGCAGCGTGACGTCGGGGGCGGTCGCCGCCATCCCCCCGGCTCCCCCGCCGGCGCCCGGCGGGGGCGGGCCGCACGCGGTAAGCGCGAACAGACCCGCAAGCAGGACGGCAAGACCGAAGGTGCACCGCGCGGGCAGGTTCCTGGGAACGGGCATGATCGTCATCCTCCGTCGTCTGGTCAGCGGGGCGGCTGCAGCGTCCGCACGAAGTGGACGACCTGCCAGCGTTCCTCGTCGCTGAGCGTCCGGGCCATGCCCGGCATCGGTTTCTTGCCCTCGGTGATCTTGAAGAAGATCTCGCCGTCCGTCATCCGGTCCCGCGCTTCGAGGGTCGAGAAGTCCGCGGGCGCCGGCTTGATGAACCGGGTAGCCCTGCCGTCCCCCTTGCCCGTATCGCCGTGGCAGGAGGCGCACCGGGCGCCATAGGACTTCTCCCCGGCGGCCAGCGCCTCGTCGGTCAGCGCAACCGGGTTCTCGACCGCCCGGGCCTCGTCCGGAACCACCCAGACCTCCTGGGCCGGCGAGCCGGACACGAACATCAGGACAACGAAGAGCAAGGTTGGCATGGAGTACTCCGCCTTCAACCAAGGACCGGAAGGAAGGTGAGGTATTGCGAGAGCGCCTGCAGGCTGTCGGTGAACACCAGCACCCCGATCACGACCAGGAGCACTCCGGCGACCACTTCCACTACCCGCATGTGACGCTTGATTTTCTTCGATATCGCGAAGAAACGGTCCACCGCGATCCCGGTGAGCAGGAAGGGCACGCCGAGCCCCAGCGAATAGCCGCTGAGAAGGATGATGCCCTGGTTCACGGTCTCGTAGTTCGCCGCGACCACCAGGACGGTCGCCAGAATCGGTCCGATGCAGGGGGACCAGCCGAAGGCGAAGGCGAGCCCGATGACGAAGGAGCCGAGCAGGCTCACGGGCTCCCGGTTCGAGTGGAAGCGCTTCTCCACGTTCAGGAAGGGGATCTTCAGCACGCCCATCACGTGGAGGCCGAACAGGACGATGATCGTTCCCGCGATCCGCCCGAGGAAGACCCGGTTCCCGGCGAGCCACTGCCCGGCGTAGGTCGCCGACGCCCCCATGGCCACGAAGACGATGGAGAAGCCCAGCACGAAGGCGACGGTGTTCACGATGACCCGGCGCCGGCGGGCCGCCGCGTCCCCGGTGGGCGCTCCCTCCGCCAGTTCGCTGAGCGAGGTTCCCGAGACGAAAGAGATGTAGCCGGGCACGAGCGGCAACACGCACGGCGACAGGAACGACAGCACGCCGGCTCCGACGGCGTAGAGCAGGGTGACTAGATCCATGAGTTGACGGAGCGGTCGGAGCGCCGGCCTCGGGCCGGCCCTCCCGGCGGAGCCTCCGGACCGAGTGATCCGCCCGGACGGGCCGCCCGGCGAAGCGCTCGCCGGCCCTGAATCGTATCCCGTGGGGAAAAAGGAGGCGGAAAACGGCCGCTCAAGTGCAGCTTCGCTTCGACTTTTCCACAATTGCCGCGCCAGCGGGAAAAAAGCGGCCGGAATTGCGTCTGTGTTTCCGTGCGACAGATTGAGGACTCCGACGCGAGACGGAACACCCGCGGGGGACGATGGCTTGCGGTCACCCGCACGGGGACGGTCCGCGGCGTGGAAGGACTGCTGATCCGGGTCGAGGTGGACCTGCAGCGGACCGACCAGAGCTCGTTCCGCACCGTGGGTCTCCCGGACGCCGTCATCCGTGAAGCACAGTTGCGGGTCAAGGCGGCCCTGCGCAACAGCGGCTTCCACGTCCCCCCCGGACACGTGGTGGTCAACCTGGCTCCCGCGGGGGTCCGCAAGGAGGGAGCGGGATTCGATCTGGCGGTTGCGCTCGGGATCCTGGCGGCGACCGGCGTGGTGCCCCGCCACCGTCTGGCGGACACCCTGCTGCTCGGTGAACTGGCGCTCGACGGCTCGCTGCGGCCCGTGCCGGGTGGACTGCCGATCGCCTGGGAAGCGGCGGCTGCCGGGATGCGCTCCGCCATCGTCCATCCGGAAAACGCCGCCGAGGCGGCCATGGCCCCGGCGATTCGGGTGTATCCGGCTGCCAGCCTGCACGCCGCAGCGGATCTGCTCGCCGCCCTCGAACGGCCTCCATCCTTCCGTCCCCCGGCCGAAACCCGCGCGGTTTCGCGCACCGGCGTGGACCTGGCCCAGGTCCGGGGGCAGCCGCGCGCCCGGCGGGCCCTCGAGATCGCCGCGGCCGGCGGCCACAACCTCCTCTTCACCGGGCCTCCGGGAAGCGGGAAGACACTGCTGGTCGGCATCCTGCCGGACCTGCTGCCCGGGATCTCGCCCGAGCAGGCGATGGACGTGGCCCGTATCCGCTCGGCGATCGGGCAGCCGCTCTCGGAACCGCCGAGCCGGCCTCCGTTCCGGGCGCCGCACCACACCATCTCCTATGCCGGCATGGCGGGCGGGGGACCGGGACCCCGCCCGGGAGAAGTGACTCTCGCGCACCACGGGGTGCTGTTCCTGGACGAGCTTCCCGAGTTCCAGCGACCGGTCCTGGAGTGCCTCCGCCAACCCCTGGAGAGCGGCGACATTCACGTGGGCCGGGTCCGCCACTCGGTCCGTTTCCCCGCGTCGTTCCAACTGGCCGCGGCCATGAATCCGTGTCCCTGCGGCTACTTCGGGGAGGGAGGGAGGCCCTGCCGCTGCCCGCCCGCCTTCGTGGCGCGCTACCGCTCGCGGATCTCGGGCCCCCTGCTGGACCGGGTGGACCTCCACCTCACGGTCCGGCCGGTAACCTCCGGAGATGTTCTGGGACCGGCCGCCGGAGACACCACCGCCAAGGTCCGGGAGCGGGTGCGCACGGCCCGCCAGGCAAAGGCGGAGCGGTTCCGCACCGCGAAGACGCCGCCCCGGATGTCCATCGCCGAAGTGAAGGACGTATCGGCCTCCGGCCCGTTCCGCTCGCTGGTCTCCTGGGCAATGGACGGGCTCGGAATGTCGGCGCGGGGAATCACCCGCGCGTTCCAGGTGGCGCGCACGATCGCCGACCTTGCGGGAAGCGGCCGGATCGAGCCGCTGCACTTCGAGGAAGCGATCCAGTTCCGGGCGGCCGCCGATCCGAGTGAACCGGGGGCCGCGGGGTACTCCGGTCGGACTGCCGGAGCCCGGACGGTCGAGGGGAGCCCGTGACCGAAAGCGCCGGGCTCCGTTCCGGTGAGGACTCCGCCATGGTCGAAGCGGCCAGGCTGTTCAACGAGCGGGCCTACTACGAGAGCCACGACGTTCTCGAGGAGGAGTGGGCGGGCGCCCGCGGAGTGCGGCGCGAGGTCCTGAAAGCGCTGGTGAAACTCGCGGCCGGGATGTATCACCTCCAGACGTCCGGCTACCGGGGCGCCGGGAGCCTGCTTTCGAGCGGGCTGGCGGCGCTCGACGCCCTGCCGCCGGACGCGGTGTGCGTCGAGATCTCCCCCTTGCGAGACCCGGTCGCGCGCTGCCTCGAGAAACTCGAAACCCTGGAGTCCGGCGGGGCCGTCGAGTGGGTCGAAGACGACGTGCCGCGACTGCAACTTCGGCCCACCGACTCCCATCGTTCCGCACCCCCTCCTCCCGTGTGACGCAGATTTGAAATACGAACTCAACCGGGTCAGAATCCAGCCGTTACGTCATGTTCGGGCGAGATGTACCCATGCTCCGACGGCTCCGTAGCTGGGCTGCGTCTCGTGATTCGGACGCGGATTCGAACCGGACCCCGACGCGAATCATCGTCTTCGGGGCGCGGAACCACACGCCCCGCGAGGTTCGGATCACGCCGGGACTTCGACGGATCGCGGCGCTCGCAGCGCTGGTCGCTCTCGGATTCGTCGGGCACTATGGCTGGCTTCTCGTGAGTCCCGGGCCGGCTTCCGTGGCGCTGGTCGAGGAACGCGACGCTCTCCGGCAGTTGAATCGGGATTACGCCGACGATACGGAGCGCATGGCCACCCGGGTCGAATCCCTCGAGATGCAGATGCGCAAGCTGGCGGTCATCGCCGGAGCCGAGCCGATTCCCACTCCGATCGGCGGAATCGGTGGCGCGGTGAGTTCACCGGCCGGATACGACTACGTGAGCGACCGTCTGGAGGACCTGTCCGGCCGGATCGCGACCCTGGACCAGCAGAGCGTGGCGCTCGAGCGGACGATGCGGGAGAAGAGCAGGCTGCTCGCTTCGACCCCTTCCATCTGGCCGATTCGCGGGTACATGTCGTCCGGGTTCGGCATGCGCAACGATCCGTTCACCGGAGAGATCGAGCGGCACTATGGGCTGGACCTCAACGCGCGGACCGGAACTCCGGTTCGCGTGACCGCGGACGGACTCGTCATCGAGACCGCCACTTCGCCGACCTACGGCAAGTACGTCGTGGTTTCGCACGGCTTCGGCGCCGTGACCCGGTACGCGCACCTGTCCCGGATCGATGCTCGACGCAGCCAGCGGCTGCGCCGCGGCCAGGTCCTGGGCCTGGTCGGGAACACCGGACGCAGCCGGGCGCCCCACCTCCACTACGAGGTGTGGATCGACGAACGCGCCCAGGATCCCCTGAACTACATCGTGGACTACACCCCTTGAGTCGTCGAGCGGTCCGGAACCGGGGCCGTCGACCAGGGTAGAAGAGAGCCGGCCACGCGTCGACCAGGGAAGAGGCCCCGGCTCCGAACCGCCCGGCGCTTCGCGCCGCGAACCGAAACTCCCGCCGCCACCCTTCTTCCGGGTCAAGGGACGTCATCAGTATTGCCCGGGTCGGCGGCGAGTTCCGGTTCGTCGTTACTTTCCTGTGAAAGGGGGTAACCCCCTTTCACACTTTCCCCCGCACCTGCGGGGAGCGAACACAGTTCGCTCCCATTTGTTCTCTTTCGCAGTTGGCGGAGGGAGCGCCGCTCTTCAGAGCGGCACGGGGCTCGTAGCTCCGCGGGCGGCATATCCGCAATCCGCCCCGCGGCGATAGGCGATGCCCCGGGGAGGTCGGCTCTCCTGCTAAATTCATCCGGTTTACCCGGCTCCGACGCGTGTTTCAGAACGTCCTGACCAAGATCGTCGGGAAGAAATCCGACCGGGAACTGAAACGGCTCCGGTCGTGGGTCGCCGAAGTCGGCGCGCTCGAGCCCGAGCTGAAGGAACTCGAGGATCCGGAACTCGCCGGCCGGATCGCGGGGCTCCGCACCCGCGCGGAGAACGGCGAGCCCCTTGAGGAGCTGATGGCCGACGTGTTCGCCGTGTGCCGGGAAGGCGCCCGGCGTACGCTGGGAATGCGCCACTTCGACGTGCAGCTCCTGGGCGGCGCCATCCTGCACCGGGGCCGCATCGCCGAAATGAAGACCGGCGAGGGCAAGACGCTGGTGGCGACCCTCCCGGCGGTCCTGAACGCGCTCTCCGGCAAGGGCGTCCACGTGGTCACCGTGAACGACTACCTCGCGCGCCGCGACTCGGAGTGGATGGGCCGCCTCTACAAGTTCCTGGGGCTCAGCGTCGGCGTGATCCAGCACGACCTGAGCGACGAGGAGCGCCGCGCGGCCTACGGGGCCGACATCACCTACGGGACCAACAACGAGTTCGGCTTCGACTACCTGCGGGACAACATGAAGTTCCGCGCCGAGAACTTCGTCCATCGCACCTACCCGCGCACCGAACGCGACCGCGACGGCAAGCAGGTGGAGCGGCTCTTCCACTACGCGATCGTGGACGAGGTGGATTCGATCCTCATCGACGAGGCGCGGACTCCCCTCATCATCAGCGGCCCCGCCGAGGACTCCACCGACCTGTACTACACGGTGGACCGGATCATTCCGAGACTCCGCCGCGAGCTCGACTTCACGGTGGACGAGAAGTCGCGCTCCGTCACCCTGACCGAGGAGGGAGTGCCGAAAGCCGAGGAACTCCTGCACGTCGACAACCTCTACGACCCGGCCCAGATGACGCTTCTCCATCACCTGCTGCAGGCGCTCCGGGCCCACGCCCTCTACAAGCGGGAGAAGGACTACACGGTAAAGGACGGCCAGGTCGTCATCGTGGACGAGTTCACCGGACGCCTGATGCCGGGACGGCGCTGGTCCGACGGCCTCCACCAGGCGGTCGAAGCCAAGGAAAACGTCAAGATCGAGCGGGAGAACCAGACGCTCGCCACCATCACCTTCCAGAACTACTTCCGGATGTACGGAAAGCTGGCGGGCATGACCGGCACCGCCGAGACGGAGGCGGCGGAGTTCGAGAAGATCTACGACCTCGAAGTCGTCCCGATTCCGACGAACCGCGATCTGGTGCGGGTGGAGCATGCGGACGTCGTGTACCGGACCGAGCGGGAGAAGCTGAACGCCATCGCCGAGGAGATCAAGACCGAGCAGCAGCGCGGCCGTCCCATCCTCGTCGGCACCACTTCGATCGAGAAGAGCGAGCGGCTCTCCCGGGTGCTGAAGCGCCAGCAGGTGCAGCACGTGGTGCTGAACGCCAAATACCACCAGAAAGAGGCCGAGATCGTGGCCCAGGCGGGACGGAGCGGCTCCGTGACGATCTCGACGAACATGGCGGGCCGCGGGACGGACATCCTGCTCGGCGGGAACCCGGACGAAATCGCCAAGGCGCGTCTCCGCAAGGAAGGGGTGGACTGGGCCGAGGCCGAGGCCGCGGTCTGGGAAGGCGCGGTGTCCCGGGCGCGGGACGAAACGAAGGCGGCCCACGACGACGTGGTCGCGCTCGGCGGCCTCCACATCGTGGGCACCGAGCGCCACGAGGCCCGCCGGATCGACAACCAGCTCCGGGGCCGCGCCGGCCGCCAGGGGGACCCCGGCAGTTCCCGCTTCTTCCTCTCGCTCGAGGACGACCTGATGCGGATCTTCGGCAGCGACCGGATGAGCGGACTGATGCAGCGTCTGGGGATGGAGGAAGGCGTTCCGGTGGAGGCCGGGATGGTGACGCGGGCCATCGAGCGCGCGCAGAAGCAGGTCGAGGCGCAGAACTTCGCCTACCGCAAGCACCTCCTCGAATACGACGACGTGATGAACAAGCAGCGGGTTGCGATCTACGGCCTCCGCCGCCGCATCCTCGAAGGGCAGGACCAGCGCGACTACGTCCTCGACCTCGCCGCGGTCGCCGCCGATTCGCTCATCGACACCTGGCTCTCGACCGAGACGGACCCGGACGAGTGGGACTACCCCGGTCTCCAGGAAGGCATCCGCGGCCAGTACGGCTTCATCCCGGAGTCGCCGGACGGACACGCGTTCAATGAACTGGGCCGGGATGAGATGAAGTCGCTGCTCGAGGAGGCGGTGCCCGCCCGCTACGCGGAGAAGGAAGCGGAGATCGGCGCCGAACTGATGCGGGTCCAGGAGCGCTACATCATGCTCCACATCCTGGATGCGCAGTGGAAGGACCATCTCTACGCGATGGACCACCTCAAGCAGGGCATCGGCCTCCGCGGCTACGGTCAGCGCAACCCGCTCATCGAATACAAGAAGGAGTCCTTCGTTCTCTTCGAGGAGATGTGGGACCGGATCGAGCGGGAAACGGTCCGCCTCCTGTTCGTGCTCAAGGCGGTCCGGGCCGCCCCCGCCCCGAAACCGCCCCCGCCGGCGAGGCGGCCGCTTACGTTCAGCGGAGCGGGTTCGAACGCGGGCGCCGGGCTCGCCGCGGTGGGGGCCGGCGGCGGCGGTCTGCAGGCTCCCGAGGGAGCTCCGGCGCCCGCCGCCGCGCCGGCGGGCGGCCGCCTCGTCCAGGTGAAGAGCGGCCAGAAGAAGGTGGGGAGGAACGACCCGTGTCCCTGCGGCAGCGGGAAGAAGTACAAGAAGTGCCACGCCGCGTGATGACCGAGTTGCCCAGCCTGCCGCGCCCGGCCCTGACCTTCGACGACGTCCTGCTGCGTCCGCGCTATTCGGACGTGCTCCCGGCCGAAGCGGACCTCGGCACCCGGTTCAGCCGCCACATCGGCCTCGCGATCCCCCTGGTGAGCGCCGCGATGGACACGGTTACGGAAGCCCGCCTCGCGATCGCCATCGCGCAGCTCGGAGGCATCGGGGTCATCCACCGCAACCTCTCGGCGGAGGCGCAGGCCGCCGAGGTGGCCAAGGTGAAGCGCTCGGAGAGCGGGATGGTCGTGGATCCGGTGACGGTCCCTCCCGACGCCCCCATCGCGGCCGCTCTCGAGCTGATGCAGCGGCACGGGATCTCCGGGCTCCCCGTGATCGAGGACGGCCGGCTGGTGGGCATCCTGACCAGCCGGGATCTGCGTTTCGAGTCCCGCTACGACCTCCGGGTCCACGAACTCATGACCCGGGCGCCGCTTCACACCGCGCCTCTCGGCACCACGCTCGAGGAAGCCAAGGCCATTCTCCACGAGCACCGGGTGGAGAAGTTGCCGGTGCTGGACGAGCAGGGAGCGCTGGCCGGACTCCTGACCGTCAAGGACATCCAGAAGGCCATGGCGTATCCGAACGCCACCAAGGACGAACTGGGCAGGCTCCGCTGCGCCGCCGCCGTGGGCGTCGGCGATGGCGCGATCGCCCGCGCCCGGCTGCTGGCCGAGCGCCAGGTGGACGCGATCGTGATGGACACCGCCCACGGCCACACGGAGAGCGGACTCGAAACGGTACGGCGGCTCAAGGCGGCGCTTCCCGGTTCGGTGGACGTGGTGGCCGGAAACATCGCCACCCCCGAAGCGGCGCGCGACCTCATGGAAGCCGGCGCCGACGGCGTCAAGGTCGGCATGGGCCCCGGCTCGATCTGCACCACGCGGGTGGTGGCGGGAACCGGAATGCCTCAGTTCTCGGCCATCCGGCAGGTGCGCACGGCTGCCGAAGTGCCGGTCATCGCGGATGGCGGGATCCGTTTCAGCGGGGACATCGTGAAGGCCATCGCCGCCGGGGCGGAATGCGTCATGGCCGGCAACCTGCTCGCCGGCAGCGACGAGAGCCCGGGCGAGACGATCCTCTACCAGGGACGGACCTTCAAGAGCTATCGCGGGATGGGGTCGCTCGGCGCCATGAGCGGCGAGTCGGCCGACCGTTACTACCAGGCCGGCCGGCCGGCCTCGAAGCTGGTGCCGGAGGGCATCGAGGGCCGGGTGCCGACCAAGGGACCGCTCGCCGGCGTCGTGGAACAGCTCATGGGCGGTCTGCGCTCCGGGATGGGCTACACCGGCTGCCGCAACATTCGGGAGTTGATGGAGTACGAGGATTTCGTCCAGGTGACCGGCGCCGGGCACCGGGAGAGCCACGCGCACGACATCGTGGTGACCAAGGAAGCCCCGAACTACCGGTTGGAATAAGCCGCCGTGGAAAGAGCACCCCGCGTGACACTCGACGCGACGCGAACCGGGTTGCCCGGCGCGAGAGTGGTGGCGGGTTTCCTGGTCCTTGGGCTCGGGACGACCCTTTCGCTCTCCTGCCTGCCAACCGGCCAGCCGCGCCTCATCACGGTGTACGTGCCCGACATCGCCGTGTCCCTGCCCCTGCCGCAGGGATGGACCTCGGCCGCCAACCAGCAGGGCGGCTACCGGATGACCACCTTCAGCGGTCCTTCGGTGGACGTCCCGGAGCGGGACGGAATCCAGGTGCAGGTCATGGCCGGTCCGGCCCCGGCGGACCAGACGCTCCGGGAGGTCGCGGACCGGTTCTACATCGGCGAACAGATCGTGCTCTCGGAGGAGCCGGTGCGGATCGGTTCGGAGGAGGGCTTTCTCTGGACCTTCGAGTGGGAACGGCGGCCGCAATCCGGGCGACTGCTCCTCATCGAGCGGGAAGGACTCCTCTACGGGGTCTTCGCCACCGGCGAGGCGCGGAGCGTCCAGGCCTACGGGCCGACGCTCGACCGCATGTACGAGGGCTTTTCCATCGAGTCCGCCGACTATTTCGACGTGTACGAGGATCCGGAGTTCGATCTCGCCCTGCGGTACCCGCAGAGCTGGACGCGCTCCCACTTTCTCCGCGAACCCGGCGAAACGCTCTTCGTCGGCTTCCGGAGCGGACCGCTCGCGGTGGATACCGACGGCACCACGGTGCACGCGACCCTCGAGGTCACCGTCGCCAACGCGGAACCCGGGACGACGCTCGAGGGCTTCTACAGCGCCGCCGCCGAGAGCCTCGGCGAGAACTACCGGATGCTCCGCCACGACATTCTCGACGACGGCCGCGGGATCGCGGTGCTCTACTCGGTGGAAACCCAGCTCGCCGACTATCTGGAGTGGGTGATCTACAACCTGGTGGACGGCAAGACCTACCTGTACCGCTTCCACTGCCGCAACACCCTCTACCGCGCCATCGAGCCCTGGCTCGCCGAGATCGCCACCCGGTTCGCGAGCAGCGCCGGGAACGTGAGCGCCGGGCCCGACAACTAGTGCGGTGTCCCACGAAGGACCGGTAACGGTGCGCACCCGGCGTGCCGGCGCGTCGGCAATCGTGGCGCTCGGACTGGCTGCGGCCGGCGCCGGCCAGGACAGGGACGACCCGCAGGGCGACCGGCTGCAGGGCAGTACCGCCTCTGGCCGTTCGTCCGTCGCCGCCAGTCTGCCGGCGCCTCCGGCAACGTCGCCGAGCGGCGCGGAACTCCGCCGCATGACCCGGGAGGAACGGGTCCGGGCCCTGAGAGCCCGGACGTGGGAGATCCACGCCGAACGGGTCCGGGAACCCATCGAGATGGACGGCTGGCTGGACGAGGCGGTCTGGGAACGCGCCCGTCCGATCGGCGACTTCTACGAACAGGAAACCGACGAGGGGCTGCCTTCCACGGAACGGACCATCGTGCGGGTCGTCTACGACGACGAGAATCTCTACTTCGGGTTCTATTGCACGGTCGGCGAGAACATGGACGAGGGGCACGAGACGGCGCACGCGCGGCGCTCCGCCGAGGACAGCCGTCCGCGCACGATGTTCCGCGACGAGAACATCGGGAGCGACGACGCGGTGGCCGTCATGCTGGACGCCTACAACGACCAGCGCAGCGCCATCTTCCTGGCGACCAACGCGAACGGCATCCTGTTCGACATGAGCCAGAACGGCCAGGGGCCGGAGACCCGCAACATGAACTGGGACGCGGTCTGGGAGTCGCGCGGGCAGACGATCCCCGGCGGCTGGACAGCCGAAATCCGGATCCCGTTCAAGTCCCTCCGCTTCCGGCGCCACCTGCCGGGCCAGGAGGTGGTGTTCGGAGTCGGCTTCAAGCGGAACATCCCCGTAAAGACCGAGGAGGTCTACTGGCCCTTCGTCCCCAACGACTCCACCTGGTACCGGCCGGCCGAACTCGGCAAGCTCCGGGGAATCGAAGGAATCCAGCCCGGCCGCCACGTGGAGATCCGGCCTTACGCGCTCGGCCAGGTGAACGGAGGCGGGGAGTGGACCGGCGACCGGGGGCGCAGCGACGGCGGTCTCGACCTCAAGTGGGGCGTGACTCCCGGCCTCACCGCGGACTTCACCTGGAACACCGACTTCGCCCAGGAGGAGGTGGACGACCTCCAGATCAACTTCACCCGGTTCTCGCTTCGTTTTCCCGAGAAACGGCAGATCTTCCTGGAGGGCCAGCGCAACTTCACCTTCAGCGAGCGGCGTGACGCCGACATCGTGTTCACCCGGCGGATCGGGCTCTCCGACGACGGCCACGCAGTCCCGATCACGGGCGGCGCCCGGCTCTCCGGACGCCAGGGCGCGTACACGGTGGGTCTGATGGGAATGGCGACCGGCGCCACCGAGAACTCGGTTGCCGAGCGGTTCACCGTGGCCCGGGTCCGGCGCGACATCTTCTCGCGCTCCACGATCGGCGCCGTCTTCACCGACCGGAGCAGCGACGGCGCCTTCAACCGGGTGGCCGGGCTGGACACGAGCCTCCATTTTCGCGATGCGTGGAGCTTCGAGGGCATCTGGGCCCGAGTGTTCGAGGAGACCGGGCAGAGCAGTACGGGGCTCGCCACCGGGCGGCTCGACTACAACGACGACCTGCTCGGCGGCACGGTCAAGTTCATCGAGATCGGGGAGAACTTCGACCCGGGAATCGGCTTCGTGCAGCGGAAGGGGATGCGCAAGACGTACCTTCAGGCGCGGGTCTCGCCCCGTCCCGAGATCCCGCGGCTCCGGCAGGTCCACCTGCAGGCGAGCCTGAACAACACCCTGAACCTCGAGAACGTCCTGGAAACGCGGCGCGCCAGCCTGACCAGCCGCGCCACCTTCGAGAGCGGCGACGAAATCTCGGTGGAAGTGACCGACCAGTACGAGTTCACCACCTACGACTACTCGATCAGCGACGTGGTCGTCCCTGCCGGGGAATACCCGTTCCGAAGGATGCAGTTCTCGCTCAACACCTACCGGCGCCGCTACGCATCGGTCCGCGCGAGCTACGAGTTCGGCGGTTTCTGGGGCGGCACGCGGGACCTCTGGCAGCTCGGGGGCAACTACCGGATCAACAAGAACTTCGGGCTGCGCGGCAACTACGCCTACAACCGGATCCGGCTGCCGCGCGGGGACCTCGACACCCATCTCGTTTCCACCCGGATGCAGCTCGCCCTCCGCAACGACCTGATCCTCCTCGGCCTCTTCCAGTACAACAACACGACGGGCGATCTGGCCTCGAACGTCCGCTTCAACTGGATCCCGAAACCGGGCACCGACTTCTTCCTCGTCTACACGGAAGTCGACGAGTGGTCCGACATGTTCTTCGTCCGAAACCGCAGCCTCTCCGTCAAGCTGAACTACTTGTTCAGGATCTGAGCTCGGAGCGCCGGCCTCCGGCCGGCATCGCGCGGGAGCGCGAAACCAGTGCTCGCGGCGCTGCGTTCAGCCTGATGGGCGCCGCTCGGCTTCTCCCGGGCGGCGGCGAGCGGTCGGGCTCACGCCACCTGGATCGGTAGCGGCCCTTGTTTCGCCTCCCTGCGCTCGGCGATGCCGGCCAGAGGTCCGGCGCTCCTGGCAACGAAATTGCAGAGACGTGACATCCCGTGACGCCCGGACCTTCGGGGTTCGGACGTCTTCTTCGCGTCGTGATCTGGTCGGAGGTCGCTCCCGTGCCGAAGAGATTGCTGGCGCTGGCCAATGTTCGCCCGCGGGCGGACAGCCCGGCGCTACCCCTGGTTGCGCTGGTTCGCTGGCCGCCGTGCTCGTAGCGTCACCCGTTCTCGCCGCCCCGCCCACCGAGGATGGCCGCGTCATGTTGCACGCGCTCGTGATCGATCGAGACGGGAATCCCATCCCCGGGTTGAACCGGGGTGACTTCGAGACCATCGTGGGGGACCGCGTCAAGCCGGTCGCCGGTGTGCGGATGGCGACCGCGGAGACGGAAACCCGCCGCTTCGTCTTTGTTCTCAACCGGCGCGGCGCCCTTCCAGCCCACCGGGTCTGGTACCGCCTGACAGTGGTTGGAGAAACGGAGGCTGGCGAGAGAGAATCCCAAGTCCTGCAGGTCCGGGTTCCGGGATGCAGCGGCCGCACCGTGCTGCCGGCGCCGAGTTCCCTCCCGGAATAGGGCCGCGGGTACACCGCCCATGCTCCGGAATCCTCACCCGGCAAAGACCCTCCAAGGGAAGAGACTCGCCTGCGGGTTGATCGTCCTCGCGGTCGTGATCGCGGCCGCCACGGCCGCCGGCCAGACCTTTCGGTTCCGCGCCGCCGCCACCCGGGTCATCGTGGACGTGCTGGTGCTCGACGATGACGGGAACCCGGTTCCCGGGCTCAGCCCCGGAGACTTCGAACTGTTCGAGGACGGCCAGGAGCAGCGGGTAGCGAGCCTGGATGTCGTGGATTGGCAGCGCTATGAACTCGGGGAAGCTGTCCCGGACGATGTCGAGCCCATGGCGGCGGAACTCGAGGCGGCCGGCGCCGGCAACGCCTCGCCCCGCCGGTTCGTGATCGTCTTCAATCGCCGCGGCGCCGACCCCGTGAATCTGCGGCGCGCCAAGCGCGGCCTCGAAGAGTTCGTGACCAGCCACATGGTAGACGGCGACGAAACCATGATCCTGGAGTTCGCCCACACGGTGCGCGTGCTCCAGGAGTTCTATTCCGGAAAAGAAGAGACACTGGCCAACGTTCGCAGAATCGTCCCGGGGACCTTCCAGAGCCCCGTCGGTCCTGAAATCGACGCCCGCGACTCCTTCCAGATGCTCTACGCACTCGCGGAGGCGCTCGAGCGAGTGGAGGGACGCAAGATCGTGGTGTTCCTGTCCATGGACCTTCAGACCTTTGCGGACCCGCGCCAGGTGGTCGGTGAGATCGCCGGCACGGAAGTGGATGAGTTCCCGGGACGGCGCGCCCTCGACGAGACGAACTCGCTCCGGGACGCGATCCTCCAGTTGAACCACGCCAACGCGACGCTGTACGCGGTGAATCTCGCGGGGGTGTACGGCAACGAGAACAACATCCTGAATCCCGCGCTGAACGCCTACGACGTGATGGGGAACCCGCTCCCGGTCGAACCCGACGACCACCCGTTGACGCGCATGGATGCGGCGGCCAACGTCCCGATGGAGGGCGGCACCGCCTCCCTCGCGGTGGCGACCGGGGGAACCTACTTCCCGAACCAGACCAACTTCGCGGTCGCGCTCAACCGCATCGGCATCCAGAACCAGCTCTACTACCTCCTGTCGTTTTCACCGACGAAGACGGAACTGGACGGCGAGTACCGCCAGATCGAGGTCCGGGTGAGGGATCGTCCCGACCTGCGGGTCATCGCCCGGCCGGGCTATTTCGCGCGGCGCCGCGGCGACGTGGTCGAAGCGGCCGCGCGCGGCGACTACGACTACGCCTTCCCGGAGGATCTGAACACCTACGCCTACCTGTTGAACCCCACTCCACACGGCGCCTTCGGGGTGCTCGCCGCGGCGCTGCCGGAGTCGTACCTGGAAGAGCCCTCCGAACTGCGGCTCCGCGTAGTGGGGCCCGGTGGGGCGGTCCTGAGCGAGGCGGCCGGACAGGTGGACATCCGGCGTTTCTGGATCTCAACGCCCGCCGAGCTGCCGTCCGGAGAACATCGGCTCGAGTTGGTGGTGGAGCGAGGGGGAGAACGGGTGCACGCGGGGTCGTCCGCGTTGGTCATCCCCACCGGGTTCGGCGAGACCTTCTCGCTGTCGAGCGTCTTTCCTTTCGTCGCCGAGGCTCACGCACCGGAAGCGGTCGGCCCGCCGGTGAGGCCCGTCGCCACGTTCGCGCAGGCGGAGGACGCCCGGGTGGCCTTCTTCATCTTTCCGGGGCACGAGGATCCCGTTTCCCAGGTTCGGGTGGCCTACGAGATCCGGAACGCGATCGGCGACATTGCCGTCGAAGCCGAACGGCCGGGGCACTTCGATCTCGATCCGCGTCGCCTGGAGGGGACGCCCATCATGCTGCCGCTCCAGACCGGGCCGCTCCGGGCCGGGAGATACACCGCGGTGATCCGGGTCACCGACGCCAGCCGCAATCGCTCGGCAGTCGGAGAGCTCCCCTTCCTGATCCGCTGACCGGCGCCCGGCCGGGCCCGCTCGGCGAGTCCGACGGCGCTGCGTTAACGTGGCGGCAAATGCTCCCTTCAGCGACGGGCGTTTCTCGCCGTGGGACGTTCGCCTGTCTCGTCCTCGCTCTGTTCGCGCTGGCGTGCGGGTCCGATGCACCTTCCACGCCGGCGCCGACGCCTCCCCCGGCGTCTGCGCCCCCGGCTCCGCCTCCGCCGGCTCCGACGCCGATGCCGGAACCCGAACCCGAGTGCCCCGATGCCGCGACCTACGCGGTGACGTTCCGGGCCGTCTGGAATGCGTCCTCGCACGGCAACCAGCCGCCCTTCCCGTCCAATCCGCATTTCTCGCGGGTCGTGGGGGTCGCCCATGCGCCGGAGGTTTCGTTCTGGAGTTCCGGCGGCATTGCCACGCCCGGCATCGAGAACATGGCCGAGACCGGCGGCGTGTCCTCGCTCTGCCGGGAAATCGACGCGGAGGCGGATCGCGGTGGGAGCACCACCTGCGTGAGAGGCTCGGAGTCTTCTTTCCCGTCGCCCGGATCGGCCAGGCTGTCCGTCGAAGCGACGGAAGAACTGCCGCTCATGACGCTGGTCTCGATGATCGCGCCCAGCCCCGACTGGTTCGTCGGGGTGAGCGGGATGCCCCTGATGGAAGACGGTTGCTGGCAGGAACGGATCGAGGTGGAGTTGGTCGGCTACGACGCCGGAACCGACAGCGGGGCGACGTTCACCGCGCGGGACGCCGACGTGACCCCCCACGAGCCGATCGGCCTCATCCGGGAGCTTCCCGCGGCGGTTCGGGAAGTGCCGTTCGCGACCCTGGTGCTGGCCCTCAGCGAAGAGCCAAGCTAGCAGCGGTCGGAGGCTGCTATCGCGAGCACCGGCCGGCGTTCCCGGCCGGTGCGACACCTCCGCCGGTGAACCTCACACCGAGGCGAGAACCGCCTCTTCCGGATGGGGTTGGGACGTGGGGGGGGGGGGACCCCCCGCCGGCCCGGGGGGGCACGGCCGTGCCAAAAGGGGAGACCCATACAGATAAAAAACAGCA
>JAJEIY010000046.1 GCA_022828085.1 Acidobacteriota bacterium
TCAGAGCCTCTTCCGGGGCCTCTCGCGGCCTCAAATCGCCACCTTCAGCCCACTTCGGGCACGAATCCGCCGACCTTCCGCTCCTTACTCAGCTCCAACGACCGCCTCTTCCTTCGAAAGTGGCGAAGTCGGGTCCAGACCGGCGCTCCTGACGCTGGGCTTCGCGGTCGCCGCTCACGACCCGCGACACCGGAACTGCGGCAGGAAACCGAGCGCGGCCAGCGCGGCGCCGGCCAGGCGCAGCAGGGGGTCCGGGAACAGCAGCAGGAGCGCCGCCGCGGCCAGCAGCAGCCGGACGGGCCAGGACACGGTGCGCACCCCGTGCCCGTAGAGCGCGAGCGCGGCCGCCGCCATGGCGACCAGGCCGCCGATGAAAGCCACCCCCTGCGCGAAGCCCAGGGGTTCTCCCGCACCCGGGAGCAGTGGGGTGTAGGCCATGAGCAGCGGCACCATGAAGAGTCCGGCGGCGAGCCGCACCGCCTGGAAGGCGGTCGGCATGGGACGTCCGCCCGCGACGCCCGCTCCGGCGAAGGCCGCCAGCGCGATCGGCGGGGTCACGTTCGAGGTCTGCGAGAGCCAGAAGAGGATGAGGTGGGCCGTCAGCAGCGGGACTCCGAGCCCGGTGAGCGCGGGCGCGGCGACCACCGCCACCACGATGTAGGCGGCGGTCACCGGAAGGCCCATTCCGAGCACCAGCGCGACCAGCGCGGACAACCCCAGGGCAGGGAGGAGGGCCCCCTGCGAAGCGCTGAGGAGGAGTTCCGCGAACTGGAGCCCCACGCCCGTCTGTCCGATCACCCCGACGACGATCCCCGCCGCCGCGCAGGCGAGCGACACCGGCACCGCGGTCACGGCGCCCTGCGCCAACCCGTGGAGCAGTTGCCGGAGCCCCACCCGCGTGCGGCGCCGGAGGGCGCCGGTCACGACGACGGCGAAGCACCCCGCGGCGCCCACCAGCGGGGGCGAGTAGTTCATGAGGAGCAGCGCCACGACGACCGCGACGGCGGCCAGGAAGTGCGCCCCCTCGGCGAGCGTGGCGAGGATGCGCGGCCGCGAGGGCATGGCCTCGATCCCGCGCCGGACCGCGAGCCCGTGGACGAAGAAGAGTGTTCCCGCGAAGAACAGGACCGCGGGGAGGAGCGAAACGAGGACGATCCGCGGATAGGGGGTGTTCGTGAGTTCCGCCATCAGGAACGCGCCCGCTCCCATGATCGGCGGCATCAACTGGCCTCCCGTGGAGGCGGCGGCTTCGATGCCGCCGGCTTCCTCGCGCGAGAAGCCGAGCCGCTTCATCATCGGGATGGTGAGCGCCCCGGTCGTCACGGTGTTGGCGATCGCGGAGCCGGAAACCGAACCGAGCGCCGCCGAGGCCACCACCGCCGCCTTCGCCGGACCGCCCCGCGCCCGGCCGGCGGCGGCGAAGGCCAGGTTGATGAAGAACCGGCCGCCTCCCGTGCACTCGAGCAGGGCTCCGAAGAGCACGAAGACGAACACCGTGCTGCTCGCCACGCCGATCGGGAGACCGAAGAGTCCCGCCCCGGTGAAGACCTCGAAACGGACGATCCGCTCGAGTTCGAACCCGCGGTGCGCCAGGATGCCGGGGAGCGAGGCGCCGAAGGCGTTGTAGGCGAGGAACACGACGACCACCGAGGTCATCACCGCGCCCACCCGCCGGCGGGTGGCTTCGAGCAGCAGTGCGATCAGGGCGGCGCCGGCGGCCAGGTCGGCGGCGTCCAGGCCGTAGAGGATGTGGTCGATCCCCTGCCGGTCGAAACGGATGACCATGACCCCGGCGGCCACCGAGAGCCCGGCCAGCAGAAGATCGGCGGCGCGCGCCCGGCGGGGACGGGCGACGGCGCTGGCCAGAAAACCGAGGGCGAGGATCCAGGTCAGGTGGATCGGCCGCATCCAGGTGGCCCCGAGGGTGCCGAAGACGGCCTGCCAGAGCTGAAAGAGGGAGAGGGCGGCTCCGGTCAAGAGCACCGGAAGCGCCAGCGCGGGCCGGGGTTCTTCCGGGAGCGCAACGGTCCCGGCGGAACCTCCGGGGCTCTTCAGGGGAGACTCCCCGGCGTTCCGCCACCCGGCGCCCGCGCTTCCTCGTAGAAGGCTCGCGCTCCCGGATGGAGCGGGAGGCTCCCGACGTCCCCGAGACTCTCGACCTGGATGAAGTCCGCGTTCCGGGTCACCGAACGGAACTCGTCGCGGCCCGCGAGGAGCGATGCGGTCAGCCGTTTCGCGAGATCCGCGGGCAGATCGCGATGCACGAAGAGGATGTTCCAGAGCGAGGGGGCCAGCGTCGGAACGTCCACGCCCCGGTAGACCCCGGGCGGGACCTCGATTCCCTGGTACGCGGCGTTGGCGCTCTCGACGGCGGCGATCTCCTCCGGGGTGAACGGCACCAGCACCAGGTCGCGGGTGAGCCCCAGTTCCACCACCGACGAGACCCCCAGGCCCGCCGCCAGGAACACCGCGTCCACGGTCCCGTCCTTGAGGCCGTTGATGCTCTGGTTGTAGTTCATCTGGCGCACCCGGAACTCGTCTTCGGCGATCCCCACCGCGCGCAGCACGTTGCGGGCGGTCACCTCGTTCCCGGATCCGGGCGGCCCGAGCGACACCCGCTTCCCCCGCAGGTCGGGCACCGAATGGACGTCCCGGCCCTCGACGCTCAACAGGTGGACGATGTTCGGATAGATGCGGCCCAGGACCGCCAGCGGGAGCGGTTCCGGGAAGCGTCCCGTTCCCCGGAACGCGTCGGCGACCGCGTCGGACTGGCCGAAGCCGATGTCGCTTTCGCCGTTGGCTACCTGAATCAGGTTCGTCACCGAGCCGGCGCTGACCTCCGCCTTGACCACGAGGCCGGGGAGGTCGCGCGTCCAGCGGCTGGCCAGGGCGCCCCCGAGCGGGTAGTAGACGCCGGCGGTGGTCCCGGTCGCGAGCGCCAGGGGACGCGAACGCTCCCCGTCACAGCCCGCGAGGAGGACCACTCCCGCCGCGAAGGCGACGAGCGCCAGCGAACGGCGCCAGCTGGGGAACACGGTGAACGAAGTCTATGGTCGGGATGCGGAGTCCGGACGCGGGCCTGCGCTCAGGACTCCCCGGAGGCCTCGCCCGGCTCGTCCTCGCCAACGCTCGCCGCCGGATCCAGCTGGCGCCGGAGCCGGTAGAGGAGATCGAGCGCCTCGCGGGGGGTGAGACTGTCCGGATCGCAGCTTCGAAGGGCTTCGGCCACCTGACTGTCGGCAGGTTCGAGCAGGGAGTACGGCCCGCCCGGTTCGGGCGCGGGCAGCCGCGCCCCCCGTCCGTCGAGCCCCCCGGTGAGGCCCTCGAGAACCTCGTGCGCCCGCTGGACCACCGAGCGCGGAACCCCGGCGAGGCGCGCCACCTGGATGCCGTAGCTGCGGTTCGTTCCGCCGGGCGCCACCCGGTGCAGGAAAACGATCTCGCTGCGATGTTCCCGCGCCTCGACGTGGAAGTTGACGACCCCGTCCTCGGCGCTCGCCAGTGCGGTCAGCTCGTGGTAGTGGGTCGCAAAGAGCGTCTTCATCCGCAGCCCGGCGTCGCGGGCGATGTGCTCGACGATGGCCCAGGCCAGCGAGAGGCCGTCGTAGGTCGCGGTGCCGCGGCCCACTTCGTCGAGCAGCACGAGGCTGCGGCTCGTGGCGTGGTGGAGGATGTGGGCCGTTTCCTCCATTTCCATGAGGAACGTGGACCGGCCGCGCGAGAGATCGTCGGATGCCCCGACGCGGGCGAACACCCGGTCCACCACGGGAAGGCGGGCAGAGTCCGCGGGAACGAACGAGCCCATCTGCGCCATCACCGCGTGGAGCGCCGTCTGACGCAGGAAGGTGGACTTCCCTCCCATGTTGGGCCCGGTCAGGATCATCAGGAACCGGTCCTCCCCGAGGTCGAGGTCGTTGGGGACGAACTCTTCGGCGGACAAGGCTTCGACGACCGGGTGTCTGCCGCCGCGCACCTCGATCTCGAACCCCTCGTGCACCTCGGGCTTCACGTAGCGATGGGTGACGGCGGTCTGCGCGAGACCCGCGGCGACATCGGCTTCCGCGAGGGCGCCCGCCGTGTCCAGGATTTCGCGGGCGGCGTCCCCGACCTCGTCCTCGAGGGCGCGGAAGAGCGATGCTTCGAGTTCGGCGATCTTCTCGTCGGCCTGCGCCACCCGCACTTCGAACTCCTTCAACTCCTCCGTGACGTAGCGTTCCGCGCCCACCAGCGTCTGCCGGCGCACGTAGTCGGCCGGGACCCGGCCGGCCTGCGCCTTGGGGACTTCGATCGTGTAGCCGAAGACCTGGTTGTGCCTGATTCGGAGGGAGGTGATCCCGGTACGCTGCTTCTCGCTGGTCTCCATGTTGCGGATGCACTCGCGGCCGTGGAACCGGAGCTGCCGCAGTTCGTCGAGTTCCGGAGAAAACCGCTCCCGGATCACGCCGCCGTCGCGCGCGAGGACCGGGGCTTCCGGTGAAACCGTCTCCTGGATCCGTTCGAGCAGAGCGGGCAGCTCGCGGATCCGGGCGCCGATATCGCGGACCGTCGGCGCCTCGGCGGCCTGGAGCGAGGTCCGCATCGCGCCAGCGGTCCGGAGCCCGTCGGCGATCCGGAGGTACTCCCGAGGGCCGGCGATCCGGAGCGCCACGCGGGAGGCGAGCCGCTCGAGGTCGGGGGCGCCCGCGAGTCCTCCGGCGACGTCCTGCCGCAGACTCCGGTCACGGGTAAACGCCTCCACCGCGAGGTGGCGTTCGCGGATGCGGTCCGGGTCGAGCAGCGGGTGGGCGAGGCGCCGCCGCAGCAGGCGCGCGCCCATCGCGGTGGCGGTACGATCGAGAGTCTCGACGAGGGTGGCGCCGGGCGGAGCCCCCGACTCGGCCGACAGCGGCCGGAAGAGTTCCAGGTTCCGCTGGGTCAGGTGGTCGATCTGCATGCGCCCGGAGGTGTCGAGACGCTTGAGGCTGCCGATGTGGTGAAGCTGACCGCGCTGCGTCTCGGCCAGATAGCTGATCGCGGCCCCCGCCGCGCAGACGGCCGCCGGCATCTCCTCGATACCGAACGATTCGAGCGAGAGCGTCCCGAAGTGGCGTCGCAGCGTGTTGCGGGCGTGCTCGAACTCGAACCAGAGGTCGGACCGGGCGGTGAGCAGGGGAAGGTCTCCCAGAACCGGAAGGAGGTCCCGGGGCGGGTCGCTCTCCGCGACCAGCAGTTCGCGGGGGCGAAAGCCCGCCATCGCTTCGGCGCACTCGCGCTGGCGGTCGCCTCCGGAGAACTCCGTGGCGGTGAACTCCCCGGTGGAAAGATCGACCCAGGCCGCCCCCAGGCGGGGGCTGCCGCGGGATCCGGACTCGGCCACCACCATCAGGTAGGCAGCTTCCGATCCCGCCAGATACGCCGGGTCGAGATAGGTCGAAGGGGTGGCGACGCGCACGATCTCCCGCCGGACGGGGCCCTTGGAGAGGCCGGGTGGTTCCACCTGTTCGCAGACGGCCACCCGGACGCCGGCCCGGACGAGGCGGGTGATGTATCCCTCGGCGGCGTGGTACGGAACCCCCGCCATGGGGATCGCCTTCCCCTCGGCGTCGTTCTGCCGGGACGTGACCGCGATCCCGAGGAGTTCGCCCGCCTGCCGGGCGTCCTCGAAGAACACCTCGTAGAAGTCGCCCATCCGGAAGAACAGCATCGCGTCTCCGGCTTCCCGCTTGAGGTCGCGGTACTGCCGCATCACGGGCGAGACGCCACGCGTCTTCGGCTTCGGGCGCCGCGCCGGGGCACCGGGATCGGCCGGCGGCGGCTGAACTTCCGGGAAGAGCCGCGGGGCCGTGGTCACGCCGCGATTGTGCCTTGGAGTCGGCCCTTCCGGAAAGGGGCAAGGAGCAGGGCGCCGGTTTCGCGCTCCCGGGCGATGCCGGCCGGAGGCGGGCGCTCCGCATAGGATTTCGGGCGCATTGCGACAGTCGGACCCCGAGCCCGTGGCGGCCGCACCGATCTCCGGACCGGTGCTGGCCATCGATACGACGGGCACGCTGGGGAGCGTCGCCCTGGGTTTCGCCGGCCCGGAGGGCGCCCTGACCGGGGACGTCGTCGAGGGTTTCGAACCCTCGAACCTCCACTCACGGAATCTCCTGCCCGCGATCCGGCGCGTCATGGCGCAGGCAGGGCTCGAGACCTCGGACCTCGCCCTGCTGGTCGCGACCCGGGGGCCGGGTTCGTTTACCGGGCTCCGGATCGGTCTCGCCACCGCACAGGGGTTCGCGCTGGCGGCCGGAGTCCGGGCCGCCGGCGTTTCGAGCCTCGATGCGGCGGCCCTCGCGGATGCGGCCGCGAGCGGTTCCGGGCTGCGCCGCCTGGTTGTCGTGGACGCGCTCCGAGGTGAACTCTTCGCCGCCCTCTACGACGGAGCCGGTCCGGAGGCGCTCGTCCAGGGACCTTGCCGCCTGCTCCCGCAGGACGCTGCGGGGTGGGCCGGTCAGCACGGCGCCGCCCGGATCTGCGGACCCGCGGTGTTGCGTTATCGCGACGCGATCGGCCGGGGGCGCCCGGAGATCGAGATCGTGGAAGCCCGGCGGGCGCTGGCGCCCGCGGCTCTCCGTCTGGGAGTACAGGCGGCGCGGCGGCGGAAAACCACGCTGGAGCCGCTCTATCTGCGGGAGCCGGATATCCACGGTCGTTCCGTTACGCTATAGATAGAAACAACCTGTGGACAGAGTCACGCGGCCCTCATCGTTGCGTTTCGGTGGGAACGCAGTCCGGCCGGATTGGCCAGCCGGGGCTCGTTCCCCGAGTCCCACCCGCGCCGGGGAAACCGGCGTTCGCGGTGCTCGCGTCGCTTTCTCCACGGGCGACTGGGCGACGTTTGTCCGAAGCGGTTCCGGACCCACCGTCCGGATGGCTTTCTGGAGGCCTTCATGAAACACGAAGATCAGATCGAGACGGAACCCCGCGCGTCGGGCGCCCCGGAACCGGCAGCCCCGGCTGCGGCGGCGCCCGATCTTGAGGAATTGGTCCGGCGGCACCGGGAACTCGACGAAAAGCTCGAGGAACTCACCAAGCACGGCCATCTCTCACCCCTCCAGCAGCACGAAGCCGCGGTCATGAAGAAGCGCAAACTGGCCCTCAAGGACCGGATCGCCGCGCTCGCGGCCTCGTCGTGACGGTCTGGAACGACCGGCTCGCCTGACCTGACGCACGACGCGGTCATCCGCCGCGCAGCCGAATGAGACTGCCGATCGCCCCGGAAGGCCGGGTGTTCGTGGCGGTCCCGCTCGTCCTGGGGATTCTCGGGCTGGCCGCGGCCGGCGCCGGCGGTGAGGTCTTCGCCTGGATCGCCTGGCTGCTGCTCGCCGGCGCCGGGTTCTGCGCGTTCTTCTTCCGGGATCCGGAGAGGCGGTCGCCGGGCGATGCGGCGGCGCTCCTGGCTCCCGCCGACGGCCGGGTCACCGAGGCCGGACCGGCCGATGAAGGGGAGCCGGGCACCCAGCGGGTGAGCATTTTCCTCTCGATCTTCGACGTGCACATCAACCGGGCGCCGGCCGGGGGGGAAGTCCGGGCGGTGCGCTATCGTCAGGGAGCGTTCCGGGCGGCGTTCCGGAAAGACGCCGCCGAGCGGAACGAGCAGAGCGAGTTGGAGATGTCGACCGAGCGGGGCACGATCCGGATACGCCAGATCGCCGGAGCCGTCGCCCGGCGCATCGTCTGCCGGGTTCGAGCCGGGGACCGGCTCGCTTCGGGCGAGCGTTTCGGACTCATCCGTTTCGGGTCGAGGACCGATCTGCTCCTGCCGGCGGGCGTCACCCTTTCCGTACGTCGCGGAGATCGGGTGCGCGGCGGGCTGACCGTCATCGGGACCTGGGAATGAAACGCCAGCGACTCCGGACGCGCCGGGGAGTGTTCCTGCTTCCGGCCGTGTTCACCGTCGGCAACATCTTCCTGGGCTTCTTCTCCATCGTGCAGAGCTTCCGCGGGGAGTTCGGCAGTGCCGGACTCATCATCGGGTTCGCCATCCTCGCGGATGTGGTGGACGGCCGGGTGGCCCGGTTCGCCGGGGCCACCAGCGAGTTCGGCCGTGAGCTGGATTCGCTGGCGGACGTGGTTTCCTTCGGGGTTGCGCCCGCGGTGCTGGCGTACGCGTGGGTCCTGCATCGCTGGCCGCAGACCGGATGGCTGGTGGCCGCACTGTTCACGATCTGCGCTGCCGTACGGCTCGCCCGGTTCAACGTGGGGCGGCTGAGCGCCGATCCCCGCTACTACACGGGGATGTCCTCGCCGGCCGCGGCGGCAGTGATCGGCGCGGTGGCCTACTGGCACCCGGCGCCGCCCGCGAGCTCACTGGCGGCGGCGGCCTGTCTCTTCGGGACGCTCGGGCTCGCTCTGCTGATGAACAGTCCGGTGCGCTATCCGAGCTTCAAGAACCAGACCGGACGGAAACCCCAGTCCCACCGGATGCTCGTCGTGCTGGCGGTGTTCATCGTGGCCACGATTGCGGAACCGGTGGCGATGTTCCTCGTCCTCGCCTTCGGCTACGCGGCCTCGCCGCTGATCCGCGGGTTTCGCGGGTTGGGCGGGCGGTTCGTCCGTTCGTCCGCCGGCGGTTCCCGTGAACCCGACCAGGTCCTCGTGGGGCGCGCCGACTCCCGCGGGAGCGGCGATCGTCCGCCGGACCCTCGCTAGCCGGCCGGAAGGGCTCCGGACGTCCGCGGGCGCCGGCGCCGCTCACCGCGTCCACGCGGTGAACTCGCGAATCTGCCAGCGCGGGTGCGCACCGGGGGCCGGCCCGGCGGCGACCCGTTCAAGACCGATCCGAAAGGCTTCCACCACGTAGCGGTCGGTACCGGTGGCCATGCTGGTCCACTCGGGAACGAACAGAACGTAGCCGCCGTCCGCGGAGCGGCGAATGGAGGGCGGCCGCTCCTGGTAACCGATCGGCGTGCGGCTCCGGAAGAACCGTTCCAGCCCGCGCCGCAGCTCATCCCCGGAAGCACTGCGGCGGGTTTCCCCGCTGAGCGCCACGAGCGCCCAACCCGACGGATAGAGACCCTCTAGATGGCCGGCGTCGGCCTCGTCGAAGGCAAGCCGGAACCGCCCGAGAATCTCCTCGAGATCGTCCGGAGGGGGCTCAACCGGAGCACACATCGTGCACGCGACGATCGTTGCGGCGAGCAGCGGGACGATCCGGAGCGCGCGCGGCGATCCGTAGACGCCACTCATGACACTTCCTTCTCGCGCGGTCCGTCCACCGGAAGCTCCACGACCAGCAGCAGGCCGGTCCGGCGGTCGGCGCGGGCGCGGGCGATGACTTTCCCGCCGTGCGCCTCGGTGAAGCGCCGGGCGTTCGCGAGCCCGAGCCCGGACCCCCGGGTCCTGGTGGAGAATGCCGCGTCGAAGATCCGCTCGCGGAGGCCTTTCGGGACGCCGGGGCCGTTGTCCTCCACTTCGATCCGGATCCATCGGCCGTGGCGAACGGGGAGCACCCGCACCGAGACCTCCGCCTCCTCCGGTGGAATCTCCGGGAAGTCGAGGGTCGCCTCGAGCGCGTTCTGCAGGAGGTTCTCGACGATCCGCGCCACGATCTCGGGATCGACCCGCGCCACCGGGGTCGGTGCGCCCTGGAAGCGGACCCGGGGCCGTGCATGGGGTCGCCGATGCGGGCCGACGGTGTCCTCGACCAGCTTCGTCACGTCGGTTTCCTGGAGCCGAAGCGGGGCTCCGAGGGCGGAAAACTCCGACGAAATGCGCCGCAGGCGCTCGACCTGATCGAGGATTTCCGAGACCCCTTCGTCCACCGCCGCCTGCGGATCCCGGCCGCGGGGCTCCCGGAGCACCCGTCGGATGTAGTCCGCCGCGAGTCCGATCGGAGCGAGGGCGTTCTTGATGTCGTGGGCGACGCGTCTCGCCAGGTCGGCCGCGGCTTCCTCGCGCATCTGCCGGCGGACGTCGGGAATCCGCCGCACCAGCCGTTCCACGCTGGCCGCGAGCAGGCGTAGCTCGGTCAGCGTGCCGTGCACGGGAACCCGGGCCTGAAGATCGCCGTCGGCGATCCGGCCGGTCGCGCGCGCCAGGCCCCGGACCGGTGCAGCCAGGCGGCGCGCGACCAGCGCGGGCAGCACGATGGCGAAGATCAGCGCCAGCGACCCGCTACCCAGAATGAGAGTCCGCTGGATGGCCCGGACGCTCTCGAGGCGGGCGGCCTCGTCCGCCGGCAACGGAACCGCGAGAAGCAGGGGACCGTGCAGCCGGGCGGGGGTGTCCAGGTGGATCCAGACGATCCGATACCGGAGCGAGCCGGCGTCCTGGATGCTCAGGAAGGGATCGGGGGAGGTGGAGGGCAGGATCGCCGCGGGTGGGGGGCGCGGCGGGAGGAGCCCCGTCTGCGCCAGTTCGGGACGGCTGACCGCGACCAGCTCCCCGCCGTTGTAGAGCGCGGCATCCGTATCGAGCTGGTCCGCCGCCTGGGCGAGCCGCAGGGCGAGTTCGTCCCGCGGAATCAGCGGATCGAGGGCCGCGAGTTCCTGCGCCACGCGCCGCACGGAGAACGATCGGGAGATGGCCGCCCGGTCGCTGGCGGACTCGAGCAGGACGCCCAGACGCTGCTGCGCGAAGATCGCGACGCCCAGAATGGCGATGAGGACGGCGGCGGCCAGCGCTTCCGTCAACTGCATCTGGAAACTCCGTCTCCGAAGACGGCCCTCCCGATGCGGGAAGAGGAGGCGGGCGCGCGCGGCGACGGCCACCAGCAAGGCGATCAGGGCGGCCAGGAAACCCCAGCCGAGCAGTGCGCCGGCGTGGTCGGCGAGTCCCGTCCGCCGCCAGGAGATCACGAACGGCTCGCCATGCACCAGGACGCCCACCTCCACCGGCCCTTCGTCACGTTCCACGGGAAGGGAGGCCCGGTGGCTGAGCCGGAGGCCTCTACCGCGAAACACGGCGGGGGCGGCGTCTCCGCGGAGCAGAAAGTGATCTCCGATCCCCGCCGCCCGGGGCAGGAAGGGAATCTCCGACGTGCGGTCGGCAACCCGCAGGGTCACGCCTGCCCCGGAGGGGAATTGGCGTTCGGTTTCGAGAACCGCCTCGATGCCGGACGCCGCCGCGCACTCGGGAATGGGACTCCAGCGAGGGGGTGAGGGAGCGGAGGACGGTGGATCGGGCCGGCGCGGCAGACCCACGCCGAACCGGGAGCGCCCACCACCCGGTCCCCGGACCTCCAGGGCGCTCGCAACCGTCAAACGGGGGAGCCCGGTCGAAAGCCACAGCCGGTAGGCGCTGTCCGGACGAAGGCGCGCCAGGGAAGCGGCTTCACTGTCGAGCGTGCGCGTCGCCTCCTCCAGCGCGTGGCACACGGCGAAGCGATGCCGGAGCGCCTGGACCGGCGCCGCATCCAGTGCATAGCGCTGGCGGACGCTGTCCTCGTGCCATGCCATCGCCGGGTAGAGAAGGACCGGAGGCACCGCGAAGAGCAGGAAGGCCACGAGGAAAGAGAAACCCGGTTCATGGGCGAGCAGCGGTTGCCGGAGGTGCCGCAGGGACAGCCGTCCGCGGCGCCAGAAGGCCACTACCGCGCCGGCCAGCAGGGGAAGCCCGGCGAACAGGAGGGAACCTCCGGGCAGAAACGCGGCCGAAACGGCAACGACCGCGGCGGCGGCCACCAGCACCGGCACTTCCGGCCGGAGGAGGCTCTGGAGGACGAGGAGGAGTCCCGCGAGTACGAGAAGAAGGGCCGCCCAACCGAGGACTTCCGGCCAGCGGGTGTGGAGATCCCAGGTTGGGGTCAGCGGCGCGCCGCCCGAAAACCCGGCACTCTGGACGAGCGCGGCGGCCACGACCGCCGCCCCGCCGGCGCCGAGGCCGCGCAGCAGGGCGTGGATCGCTCCGGGCGTCCTGCTGCCGGAGCCGGGCCGGAGACGGATGGCGGCGATGCGCGCCGAAACCAGCACGGCCGCCGCGGTCACGACCGCCATGAGCGGTGAGTCGCCCAGCACCGGCAGGAGGGGCGTGTCCGCGAGGAAAGCCGGAAGCGCGGCGCCGGGACCCGACGGGAGGGTTCCGAGCAGCGCGGACAGAGCGAATCGCAGCGTCCAGATCGCCACCAGCGTGCCGAGGTCGCCGAAGCGCCGGAGATAGGGGAGAGCGACGAGGATTCCGAGCAGGAGAGTCAGGGTTGCGTAAAGAGCCGCTTCGGCTTCCCGTTCCGCGCGGCGTGCGGCGGCCGGGGCCACGGCGGTGCTGGCGGCGCCGAGCAACTGACCGTCGTATGCCCGGAGGGCGAAGTAGTAGCGCTGCGCATCGCCGGCGCCGTCCACGAAACGATCGCCGCGGCGCTCGAAGAGCTGCGCCAGAGCCTCCAGGTCCGCCGCGCCGTCCAGAAACTGCGTCTCGAGCCCCCGTCCGGCGGCGAGCTCGAGCGCCGAGCGCGGCGCGGCGCCCGAGGAGGGAGGTGATGCCTCCCGGACGGGAACCTCGACGGTGACCACCCCGAGCAGGTTCCGGGTACATTCGGCGGCGGCCAGGTAGTCGCGCCGGCCGCCCTCGCTGTACACGAAGAGCGGAAACGCCGGGTCGGGGCAGTGCTCTTCCCGGACCCCGTCGGGAAACACCCCGGAGAGGGCCTCTTCGAAGTCCGGATTGCCTCCCGACCACGCCAGCGGGCGCAACTGCCGGTCGTAGAGGGTCGCGCCGCCTTCGCCGATACCGGTGCCGGGAAGCGGCCACTCGGACAGGGCGCGGAAGGCGCGGGACTCCGTGCCGCCCGCATCCGAGCCTTCGAGCGCGGCGGCCACCGGCGCCGTCCGCGCGACCAGGTAGGCGGCATCCCCGACCTCCCGGGTCAGGTCGGCGAGAAAAGTGTCCACCCGATCCGCCGCCCGGGAAGCCGACTCCGGCCCCGCGGTGATCGTCCGGCCGAGCGGGATGCGGCAGGAGAGCGCCACCAGAGCCGCTGCGGCCAGAATCAGGGCGATCTGCCGGCTGCCGGAAGGCAGCAGGTCACGCCGGAACAGGACGAGGAGGAGCAGCAGCGCGGTGGCCGCCGTCAGCGCGGCGTGGACGGCGGCCGGGAAGATGGCGAACCGGTTCGCGGCGTCGGCAAGTCCGGCCGCGAAGACGGCGAACGCGCCCCCGACCATGAGGAGGGGTGGCAGACGATCGCTCTTCATGCCTCGGATAGCCGGCTGTCGGCAGCCCGTGGATCGCCGCTCGCGGGGTTCACGGGGGTTTCGCCACAGGCTGCTAGGGTAAAGGTTCGTGCGGCCCTCAAGCGGGAAAACCGGGTTGGCGCGGCCCCTCGTCTGCACCGCGGCGTGTCTCGCGGCGTTGTCGCTTCCGGGCGCGGGCGCGGCGCTGACGCGAGAACCGCCTCCGGGGGTCCGCTCGGCCTCCACGGATCCTCGGCAACCCCCCGAGCAACCGCCACCACGGCCTCCTGAGGAACCGCCGGGCGAAGAAGACGCGCCGCAACCGCCGGACACGCCGGCAGGAGAGGTCTCCGCCGGGAATCCGGCCACGGACGAGGCCTCCGCCGGGGAGACCGGCGGTGAGGCGGGGGAAGGTGAACCCGGCGAGACGGAGGGCGGGGAACCCGAGGACGAGGGAGAGGGGCCGGCGCGCCGGGCGCCGGAGGTCGTTACCGCGCCGGTGGGAATCCTTCCCGGCCGCCTGGTGGCCACCCCCGCTCCCGTTCCCGGAGGGTCGGTCATCGGGATGGTCCTGGCAGGCGACGGATTCCTCCTCCAGACGGCCGGCGGTGACGTCGTCGCCTACGAGCCGGACGGCGAACGGACCCGGTGGGGCGTGCCGGGGGCCGGCGCGGCTTTCGTCGCGGAGGACGCGGGTACCGTGATCCTGCTGGGCGAGAACGGCGACGTGGTGCTGCGGCAGCTCGCCGACGGGGCCCGGACGGGAGGATTCTCCACCGGCTTCGCGCCCGATCGGGGGGTCCTGGCCGGGACGGTGCGCCGTCCGGCGCCTGCCGCGCTGGCGGCCGGCGTCCTCTACTGGGTCTCGTCCGGAACGCTCCGGGGATACCGGATTCCGGGGGGGAGCCCGGTGCTCCAGACGACGCTCCCGGACGGAGAAGCGGCCAGCCTCGTCGCGGTGCCGGCTCCCGCGGATTCCGCCGCGGACGTTCCGCCGCTTCTCCTGGTCTCGCTCGGCAGCGGTGGCGTGGCCGCGGTGGCGGCGTCCCGGGGAACGACTTCCGGCACGGTCCGCTGGCAGGCGGCGGGAGCCGGTCCGGTGACCGGTCCGGTCCTGCCGTTTCCGGCGGAACGGCTGGCGTTCTTCGGAGACGAGGGCGGCGACCTCACCGCGGTCGATCTGGAATCCGGCCGGGAGCGTTGGCGGTGGGAGCTCGCGGAGGGATTCCACCACCAGCCGCTCCTGAGCCGGGGGCGGCTCTACGCGGCCACCAAGGCGAACAGCCTCTATTGCTTCGACGCCAAACGGGGGGGCGAGCGCTGGCGCGCGGCGCTTCCGGGCCGGCCGGCCGCGGCCCCGCTGCGCATCGCCGGCGCGATCCTGGTCGTCACCCGGGACGGACTGCTCGTGGAAGTGAACGCGGAGACCGGCGCGCGGATCGGGCGGGCTCGCGATCTCGATGCCGAGGTTTCTGGAGTGGTGCGCCGGTTGGGCGACGGCGCCCGGGAGGAGGGATGGCGGGACCGCCGACTGTTCCTGGGGCTCCGCGACGGACGGCTGGCCGTCTTCGGCCCCCGGATCGGTGGCGAGGACCCGCGTCCGGAGCCGTCCGGCGAGGGCGGTTGACCTCTCGTCCGGGAGCCGGGGGCAGAGCGGCGGTGACCGCTCGCGCACCGTGGCGCCGCACCGGATTCGGCGCCGGAAGGCAGGTCCACGAGCGCGTCGCCGCGCTTACAATTCGGCTCGGATGGCGCGACCCGTTCTGCGACCCGGAGAAGGGTTGACAACCGCCCGCCCGGACCGGGGCGGCTGTCCCTGATGGGCTCCGCGGAGTCTCTCCTCGTCCTTGATTTCGGCTCGCAGTACACGCAGCTGATCGCCCGGCGGCTCCGCGAGCTGGGGGTGTACTGCGAGATCCTGCCCTGCACGACGCCCGACGGGGAGATCTGGGGACGCGATCCCATCGGCGTGGTTCTCTCCGGAGGGCCCGAAAGCGTCTATGGGGACGGCGCCCCGGCGGCTCCGGACGGCGTGCTCGCGCCGCCGGTTCCGGTGCTCGGAGTCTGCTACGGAATGCAGCTCCTGGCGCGCGAGAGCGGTGGGGACGTGCGCCCGGCGCCGCGCCGCTCGTACGGTCCGGCGGACCTCGAACACAACGGGAACGGACGGCTCTTTTCCGGGGTGCCGGAGCGGTTTCGCGCCTGGGCGAGCCACGGAGATCTCGTCCACGCCCTCCCCGAGGGATTCCGCCGCACCGCCCGGACCGGGCAGGCGCGGATCGCCGCGTTCGAGAACCCCGGCCGGCGGCTCTACGGGGTGCAGTTCCATCCGGAGGTCGTGCACACCGAGCACGGCGCCGACATCCTGAGGAACTTCGCTTTCGAGGTCTGCGGAGCCCGGGGCGGCTGGACACCCCGCTCGCACGCGGAACGGACGATCGCCGCCATCCGGGCCCAGGTGGGCGAGGGGCAGGTGGTCTGCGGAGCCTCGGGCGGGGTGGACTCGACGGTCACCGCCATGCTGGTCCACCGGGCGATCGGAGACCGCCTGCACTGCATCTTCGTGGACAACGGGGTGCTTCGGAAAGACGAGGCCCGCCGGGTCCGAGCCTCTTTCGAGGAGGGTCTGGGGATCCCGCTCCAGGTCGTGGACGCGACGGAGCGTTTTCTCACCCGGCTGAAGGGGGTGCGCAGTCCCGAACGGAAACGGAAGATCATCGGACGCGAGTTCATACGGGTCTTCGAGGAAGCGTCCCGGGACATCCCGGACGTGCGCTTCCTGGCGCAGGGAACGCTCTATCCCGACGTCATCGAGAGCGTCTCGGTGAAGGGGCCTTCGGCCGTGATCAAGAGCCACCACAACGTGGGCGGCTTGCCGAAGCGCATGCGGCTGAAGCTCATCGAACCGCTTCGCGAACTCTTCAAGGACGAGGTCCGGGTCCTGGGACGGCAGCTGGGGGCGCCGGAAGGACTCGTGAACCGACATCCCTTCCCGGGTCCCGGACTGGCCGTCCGGATGCTGGGCGCCGTCGAGGAATCCGGCCTCGACGTCCTGCGCGAGGCGGACGCGATCCTCGAGGAGGAAATCCGGTCCGCCGGCTGTTACGACGACATCTGGCAGGCGTTCGTGGTGCTCCTGCCGCTGCGCACGGTGGGCGTCATGGGAGACGCCCGGACGTATGAGCGGGTGGCGGTCATCCGGGCGGTGGAGAGCCGCGACGGGATGACCGCGGACTGGGCCTCCTTGCCCCACGAACTGCTGGCGCGGGTGTCGAACCGGATTACCGGGGAAGTGCGGGGGGTGAACCGGGTGGTTCTCGACATCACCTCCAAGCCCCCCGGCACGATCGAGTGGGAGTGAGGCTCCCGTGAGCGGCGCCGCTTCCGGGGCCGGGGGAACCCGTCCCTTCGTGCATCTCCACACCCACACCGAGTACTCGCTGCTCGACGGCATGAGCCGGCTCTCCGACGTCGTCGGGCGGGCCGCGCGCGAGGGGATGCCGGCGGTGGCGATCACGGACCACGGAAACCTCATCGGCGCCCTCAAGTTCCACGAGGCGGCCCGGGAGGTTGGCGTGAAGCCCATCCTGGGGTGCGAGGCGTACGTCGCGCCCGGAAGCCGGCGCGAGCAGAACCCCGACTCGGAAAACCAGCATCTGGTCCTGCTCGCGAAGAACCGCACCGGTTTCCGCAACCTCATGCGGCTCAGTTCGATCGCCTACACCGAGGGGTTCTACTTCAAACCCCGGATGGACCTGGAGCTCCTGGCGGAACATCACGACGGGCTCATCGCCCTTTCGGCATGTCCCAAGGGGATCGTGCCCCGCGAGGTGATCACCGGGGGCGATCCCGTCGAGTGGGCCGGCCGCTACCAGGAGGTCTTCGGCAAGGACAACTACTACCTCGAGATCATGGACCACACCCCGCCGGGCGGGGCCACTCCGGAAGGCGCCCGGCTTTCCGATCTGGAGCAGCGGATCGGCGCCGGAGTGGTCGAGGTCGCCCGGAAGACCGGGATTCCGCTCGTGGGAACGAACGACTCGCACTATGCCTCGGCCGAGGATGCGGACGCTCACGACCTGCGCTTGTGCATCAGCACCAACCGGCCGGTCCGCGATCCCCGACGGCTGAAGTTCCATTCCGACCAGTTCTTCTTCAAGACGTCCGAAGAGATGAGAGCCGTCTTCGACGACTGCCCCGACGCCTACCGGAACACGCTCGAGATCGCGGAGCAGGTCGACGATTTCGAACTGCTCGACAGACGCAACCTGCTCCCGGATTTCGAAGTGCCGGCGGGGACGACGCTGGACGCGCATTTCGAGGAAAGCGCCCGTGGCGGTCTGGCCCGGCGCCTGGAATCACCTGAAGTGCACGGCGATCGGCCACCGCGCCAGGACTACGAAGACCGCCTCGCCATGGAGCTGGACGTGATCCGGCGAACCGGCTATTCCGCCTACTTTCTCATCGTCCAGGACTTCGTGCGTTTCGCCCAGGACTGCCACATCCCGGTGGGCCCGGGCCGGGGTTCGGCGGCCGGCAGCCTCGTCGCCTACGCCCTCGGGATCACCGACATCGACCCGCTCGCCCACGGGCTGCTGTTCGAGCGGTTCCTCAATTCGGAACGGATCAGTCCGCCCGACATCGACGTGGATTTCTGCGAGGTCCGGCGCGAGGAAGTACTCGACTACGTGACGGAAAACTACGGCAACGACCGGGTGGCCCAGATCATGACGCTCGGGACCATGCAGGCCAGGCTGGTGGTCCGCGACGTGGGCCGGATGCTGGAGCTGCCGCCGCCACAGGTGGATCGTCTCGCGAAGCTGATCCCTGACGGCATGAGCCTCCCGCAGGCGCTCGAGAGCGTCCCGGAGCTTCGGGAAGCGCGCCGGAACCCGGAGTTCGACCGCCTCTTCGAACTCGCCGGCAGGCTGGAGGGATTGCCGCGCAGCATCGGAACCCACGCGGCCGGGGTGGTCATCGCCCCGGGGCCGCTCGAGGAGATCCTGCCGCTCTACCGCGACGTGGAGACAAGGCGGCCGGGTTCCGGCAGAGCCTCGAAGGGGTCCGGCCAGGCGGTGACCGTTCGGCGCCGCACCCAGTGGGACATGAACGACTGCGAGGCCGCGGGGCTCTTCAAGATGGATTTCCTCGGGCTCCGGAACCTCACCCAGATCGAGGACTGCGCCCGCCGGGTGCAGGAAGACCCGAACACCTCCCGCACCGCCGGGGAGGTGGAGGCGCTCGCCCTCATCCGCGCCGGGCACTTCGAGAAGGTGCCGCCGGACCCCGAGACCTTCCGGCTGTTCGCACGGGCGGATACCGACGGGATCTTCCAGTTCGAGAGTCCCGGGATGCGCGATCTGCTGGCCCGGTACGAACCCGAGAACCTGGACGATCTGGCGGCGATGAACGCGCTCTACCGGCCCGGCCCGCTCGAGAGCGGGATGGCGGACGACTTCGTGGCGGCGAAGAAGAAGGGCCGGCTTTCCGAGAAGCTGGATCCGCGGGTGCGCGAGCTCGTCCCGGAGACGCGCGGGCTGATCGTCTATCAGGAGCAGGTCATGCTCGTGGCGCAGCAGCTCGCCGGTTTCTCGCTGAACCGGGCGGACGTGCTGCGGAAGGCCATGGGGAAGAAGGATCCCGAGAGGATGGCCAGGGAGGAGGGGGGCTTTGTCGAGGGCGCCGTGGCGGGAGGCCTTTCCCGTCAGGTTGCGCAGGAGACGTTCCAGCAGATCGCGAAGTTCGCGGGGTACGGATTCAACCGCTCCCACGCGGTCGGCTATGCGCTCGTCGCCTACGTCGCCGGTTGGCTCAAAACCCACTTCCCGCTGCACTTCCTCGCGTCGCTGCTGACCGCACAACATCGTGCGGGCGACAAGGACGAGCGGATCGCGCGGATTCGGCACGGCGCCGAGGCCGCCGGGATCCCGGTGCTGCCCCCGGACGTCCAGCGCAGCGGGGCGGAGGCCGTGGTGGAGGGGAGGGGCGTCCGCTACGGGCTCGAGGCGGTCAAGCAGGTCGGCAGCCGGGCGGCGCGGGAAATCGAACGGGCGCGGCGCGAGAGCGGCCGGTTCGAGTCGCTTCGCCATTTCCTTGAGGCGGTGGAGCCGAAGTCGCTCAACCGCGGCGTCGTGGAGGCGCTCTGCTGTGCCGGAGCGCTGGACTTTCTCGACGTGCCCCGCTCACAGATCCTCCCGGCGATCCCGGGGGCTCTCGAAGCCGCGCACCGGGTCCGCGGCCGGAAGGAGGCCGGCGTCCAATCGCTCTTCGGGGGCGGGTCCGAACCTCCCGTGGACGTCTTTCCGGAGGCGCCCTCGTGGAGCGATGCGGAGCGGCTGCGGCGCGAACGCGAGGCGCTCGGCTTTTACTGGGAAGGACATCCGGCAACGGAGTACCGGGCGGCGCTGGAGCCGATCATCACGGGCCCGGTGAAGGCGGCGCTGGGCGCCAAGCCGAAGGCGGCGGCGACCGTCGTCGGCCTCGCGCGCGAATTGCGGAAGCGGACGACGAGGGGCGGCCGGCCGATGGGCCAGTTCACCCTCGAGGACGAGACCGGAGCGATCGGGGTGGTGGTCTTTCCCGACCTGTGGGAGACGTGTCCCTCTCTCGACGGCGAGCCGGTGGTGGTGGTTCAGGGAAACCTCCGGGGAGACGCAGCGGGGACCCCGGGCGGCGGCGGCCGCCGAGGCCAGCGGGGCGAACTGGCCGCTTCCGAGATCCGGCTCGCCGACGAAGCGCCCTACCAGCTCGCCCACCGCGTCGAGCTGCTGGTGACCGAACCGGAGCGACTGGGACACCGGTTGCAGGAACTGTTCGTCCGGCATCCCGGTACGCGGCCGTTGCTGCTTCGGGTACGGAATCGCGGAATCGAGGTCCTGCTCGAGACCGCGACGGAGGTCCATCCGAGCCGCGCCTTTGCCCGCGCCGCCTGGGAACTCCTGGGACCGGACACCGTGCGCCTCGACGGAGAGCTGCCTCCCTCGTTCGCGCAATAATCGGCGCAGCTTCGGACCCTTACGTCCCGATTCCCGGTCTTCTGGTACGGGATTTGCCTGACGGCGTCTCGCTACACTTCACATCGTGCAGCGCGAGTTCCTCGACTTCGAGGCTGACATTCAGACGATTGTCCAGCGGATCGAAGCGCTTACCGGATACCCCGACAGCCACCGGGCGGAGATCGCCGGGCTGGAACGCGAACTCCTGCGCCGCCGCCAGCGCATCTATGCCGGCCTGACCCCGTGGCAGCGGGTTCTGGTGGCGCGCCACCCCGAGCGTCCCTATTCGCTGGACTACGTGGACCGCATCTTCACCGGCTTCACCGAGATCCACGGGGACCGCCGCTACGCGGACGATCCGGCCGTCGTCGGCGGGCCGGCGTGGCTCGCGGGAAAGCCGGTCATGCTGATCGGACAGCAGAAGGGCCGGGACACCGCCGAGCGCATTCACCGGAACTACGGCATGCCCCGGCCGGAGGGCTACCGCAAGGCCCTCCGCCTCATGAAGATGGCGGAGAAGTTCGGCAGACCGGTCATCGCGCTCGTCGACACTCCGGGAGCGTTCCCCGGTATCGAAGCCGAGGAGCGCGGCCAGGCCGAGGCCATCGCCCGCAATCTTCGGGAGATGGCCCGGCTCGACGTCCCCGTGGTGGTTGCCATCATCGGCGAGGGAGGCAGTGGCGGGGCGCTCGGTATCGCCGTGGGCGATCGGATTCTGATGATGGAGAACGCCATCTACTCGGTGATTTCTCCCGAAGGGTGCGCCGCGATCCTCTGGAAGGACCCGGAGCGCGCCTATGCGGCGACCGAAGAAGCGGCGGCGCGGATGCGCGTCACCGCCCCGGAACATCTCCGGAACGGCCTGATCGACGAGATCGTTCCGGAACCGCCGGGAGGGGCCCACGCGGACCACGATGCCGCGGCGGGGCTCCTCGGGGAGCGGTTGCGCCTCGCCCTCCGCGATGTCGCGGAACGTCCTCCGGCGGACCGCCGGGAGGCGCGGTATCGGAAGTTCCGGAGCATGGGGAACTTCGGACTGGAGGAGGCCCCGTCCCGGACAACCCGCGATCCGTCCGCTCCGCAGGACAAGGGGGCTGCGGGGAGCGGGGCCGCGGGCTACCGGCCGGCGGGCACGGGCTGATTCGCGTGTTGACTCGCGCCCGTTCCCGCGGGCACCGTCGAGGCGCCCCGGTCTTCTCGAAATGGATCGGCCCGGCGATCGCCCTGCTGCTGTTCGCGGGCTTTACCGTCTTCCTGGTCCAGCGGCTTCAGGAGGGTTTCGAGAGACGGGCGGGGGAATGGTTCGGATCGGCCGACGAGGTCCCCGTCGAGCCGGAGGAGGTGGTCTCGACCGAGGTCGAGTTCACGCGCTTCGATGAACACGGCCGCCTGGTCCTCGAGGGCCGGGCGGAGCAGGCTCTCGGCCGGAGCGACGGACAGCAGCGCTTTCTCGAGGTCGAGGTTCGCCTGATCGAGGTCCTTGGCGACGGAGATGCAGTGGTGGCCGCCGACGAACTCCTGCTCGATCCCCAGACCGAGGCGGTGGAGTTCATCGGCAATGCCCTGGTGAGCGTCGAGGGTCTTGAGCTCTCGGGACCTCACCTGCACTTCCGGACCGCGCCGGACCGTCTCTGGTCACGCGATCCGGTGCAGTTCCGGAGCGACGATTTCGTCGGAATCGCCGCCGGGATGCAGTTCGAGGTCGCTGCCGGCGACGTGTCCCTGCAGGGTGTGGTGGCGGCGCCGGCAGCCGAGGACGGTTTCGCGGTCGTCGCGGAGCGGGTGCGCTTCGACGGCGACACGGCCGACACGTCGCTCTTCGGGGACGTCGAAATCACCTCGGATGCGCTCAGCCTCTCTTCGAGGGAATCGGTGGTCGCCCGTCGCGATCGGGAGCGAGGCCGGATGCGTTCCATCGAAGCCGGGTTCGGAACGGAGCTCACCTTTCTGGATCCGTCCGGCGCGGCGGGCGACCTCGCACTGGAGGAGGCGACTGCGGACCGACTCGTACTGCGCGGAGACAGACTCGAGATCCGTCTGGAGAACGGAAGGATTCCGCGCCGCGTCTGGGTGCCGGAGAACCCTTCGCTGCACCGGGGTGCGGGAATCGAGCTGCGCGGCGAGGAGGGCACGTTCGAGCTCGACTCCGCCGGGACACCCGAGCGGCTGAGGATGACCGGCGATGTGAGGTCGCGTCTTCCGGGCGGTCCGGGAGCGAGGTATCTCATTTCGGTCAGGTCCTCGGACCTCGAGGTCGACTTCGATCCGGAGGGGGAGATCGTGGGGGCCGCGTTCCGCGGGGGGGTCGATGCCCGCCACGGCCGGGCGGCCGCCACCGCGGAGAGCGCCCGTTGGGACGGCGTGGACACGCTCGTGCTCGAAGGCAATCCGCGGCTGGTGGATTCGTCGCTGCTGGAACTGGAGAGCGGCGATCTGCGGCTGGTGATCGCGGAGCCAAGCCGCGTCGAGGCGGCGGATGCGGTAACCGCCCGGTTCCTTCCGGCCCGTCTGGATTGGCTCCCGGGCCGGTTCGAGGGAGTGGTGCTCACCGGAGATTCCGCGGTGATGGAGACGGGCAGCGGAGAAGGCGTCTTCACGGGAGGGGTGCGGCTGCTGTTCGGCAAGAACCGCCTGCAGTCGGACAGGGTCAGCGTGGATGCGGAAGCCAGAACGCTCGAGGCATCGGGTGAGGTCGTCACGTCGCTCGAACTCGAAACGCCCTCTCCGGGTGCCGGAGAGGCGGAACAGCCGGTTCGCGATGCCGATCTCCCGGCGGGAGAGAGCACGCCGGCGGTCCGGACGGCGGTGGCGGGCGGGGCCGCTTCCGCGGACGGCGAGCCGTCCGGGGCGTCGCCGTTCGTTTTCAGTGCCCGGGCCGAGCGGTTCCGCTACGAAGCGGAGAGCTCGCGACTGTCCTATGGAGGGGCGCCCCAGCTGGAACGCGTGGGACCTTCGGGAGAGGTCAGCCGGCTCGTCGCCGGGGGGATCGAGGCTGACCTGACGGCGGAGGGCTCGCTCGGAGCCCTGCGCGGGGTCCGGGGAGCCCGGTTCGAGCGGGGTGGCAATCTGGTGCGTGGAACCCGGATCCGCTACGAGCCCGGCGGCGATTTCCTGCTGGCCTGGGGTTCGCCGGCTGTCGTAACGGTGGATGGAAGGACCTCGGAGGGCGGTCTCCTGGAACTTGGTCTGGGAGACAATCGAACGGAGATTCACCCGACCCGGGTGAGGCGGGCGGTCACCCGCGCCCTCATCACCAGGAGGGAAGGGCCTTCCCGCTGGTGAACGGGTCGTGACCGAATCTGCACCCGGGCTGCCCGCCGCGCAGGATGCGGCTGACGGATCGCCACGGGTTGCGGCGCGCGGCGGCGAACTGCCGGCGGCGGGTCCGGAAGCCGGCGCGGCGCACGTTCTCGCCTGTCACGATCTGGTCAAGACCTACGGCATGCGCCGGGTCGTGGATGAGGTGACCGTCCGTGTGGAAAGCGGCGAGGTGGTGGGACTCCTCGGACCGAACGGAGCCGGCAAGACCACCACGTTTCGCATGATCGTCGGATTGATCCAGCCGGATCGCGGCACCGTCTCGCTGGATGAGCGCAACCTCACCGGACTCGCCATGCACCGCCGGGCACGGTCGGGGATCGGTTACCTCCCGCAGGAGCCATCCATCTTCCGGGGTCTCACGGTCGAAGAAAACGTGCTGGCGATCCTCGAAGCGGTGCCCCGGATGGGACGGCGGGAGCGGCGCGAGCGGGCCGGGGCGCTGCTCGCGGAGTTCGGCCTGACGGAGCGCCGGCGCAACCTGGGACATTCCCTCTCCGGCGGCGAGCGCCGGCGGGCGGAGATCGCCCGGGCGCTCGCGCCGGATCCCCGGTTCCTGTTGCTGGACGAACCCTTCGCTGCCATCGATCCGATCGCGGTCTCCGAGTTGCAGAGGATCGTCGGCAGCCTGCGCGACCGGGGACTCGGCGTGCTCGTCACCGACCACAGCGTTCGCGAGACCCTCCGGGTCACCGACCGCGCGTACATCATCGAGGAAGGCCGGATCCTGTTCGAGGGTACGCCCGGGGAGCTCGTGCGCAGCCCGGAGGTGCGCCGGGCCTATCTCGGCGAGGACTTCGATTGGCAGTGAGCACCAGGTCCGGAACCCGCACGGAGTTGCGGGTCGGCGCCCGCCAGCAGCAGCGGCTCACGTTGACGCCGCAGGTGAGGCAGACCATCGAGATGCTCGTGCTGCCGCTCACCGAACTCCGGGTTCGGGTGCAGCAGGAACTGCTCCAGAACCCGGCGCTCGAGGAGGTCGCCGAAGAGGAGGAAGAGGAGTCCGAGTCCGAAGAAGTGGACGCGGAGCAGGCGGAGGGCGAAGCGGACGACAGCGCGCCGGACGGCGACCCCGACCCGATGGCGGAGATCGAGGCCGAGGACTTCTTCCAGGAGAACCAGGAGAACACCGCGGGACTCGCCCTGGGCGAGGAACCGCCCGCGCTCGAGCGGACGCTGGCTGCCGGCCGCACGCTCGCCCAGCACCTGATCGAGCAGCTCGGTCCGTCCGTCGAAACCGAAGTCGAGCGGAGCATCGGCCTGGAGATCATCGGCAACCTCGACGAGCGCGGATACCTCGATGCCTCCGTTGCCGAGATCGCCGCCGCGGTGGGGGTGCCGGAAGATCAGGTCGAGGCGATGCGAAGGCGGATCCTGCATTTTGATCCGACCGGCGTTGCCGCCCTGGATCTGGCGGAGTGCCTGCTGGCGCAGCTCGAGGCGGCCGGCCAGTCCGGTGGCCCGCTCGGCAGGATCGTGCGTGAACACCTGGACCTCGTCATCCGGGAACGGTTTCGCGAACTCGGCCGCGTCATGGGCGCCGAGGTTACCGTCGTGATGCGTTGGGTCCGCCGGATCGGGGAGCTGGACTTTCGTCCCGGCAGCCAGTTCGCTCCGGGTCCGGAGCAGGTCGTGGTGCCGGATGCGCGGGTCTACCTGTTCAACGGCGAGTGGCGGGTCGAAATGAGCGACGGGATTCCGAAGCTCCGCACCAGTCCCGCCTACCGGCTGGTGCTGAAGAGTCCCGACCGGCACACGCCGCAGGAGCAGGCCTTTGCGCGCGAGGCCTGGGTCCGCGCGAAGGGATTCCAGCGATCGGTGCAGCAGCGCCAGGAGACGGTTCGCCTGGTCGCCGAGGACATCGTGCGCAAGCAGACCGAGTTCCTCAATCGGGGAATCGCCCACATCCGGCCGCTCGTCCTGAACGACGTTGCGCAGGACATCGGGCGCGCGGAGTCCACGGTTTCGCGAGTGGTGAGCAACAAGTTCCTGGAGACCCCCCGCGGAGTCATCCCCTTCCGGCGTTTCTTCCACAGTGCCCTTTCACTGCGCGACGGGCGCCAGGTGTCATCGGAAGCGGTCCGGGACCGAGTCCGGCGGATCGTCGAACGCGAGGATCCCGAGCATCCACTGGCTGATGACCAGATCGTGCAACTCCTCGATCGCGAGGGGGTCATGATTGCGCGGCGCACGGTGGCCAAGTACCGCAAGTCCCTGAGGATCCCGTCTTCCAACGAGCGGCGCGCCCGCTATCGGAACCGCGCCCCCGAACGGGGACCCGCGAGGAGTTGACCGGCAGCGGCGGCTTCCGGATACTGCCCGGCGATGATCGGAATCGTGGTGGTTACCCACGGACAACTGGCGAGAGAACTCGTGGCTGCCGCGGAAATGATCACCGGGGAGGACATCCCCAACGCCACCAGCGTTTCCATCGGCTGGCACGACGCACCGGACGATGCCCAGCGCGCCATCGTGACGGCGGTGGAACGCGTGTCCGGAACGGAGGGGGCGGTCATCCTCACGGACATGTTCGGGGGAACGCCGTCCAATCTGGCGCTCAGCCTCCTCAACGAGAACCAGGTCGAAGTCGTGACGGGAGTGAACCTCCCCATGCTCATCCGCCTGGTCTCGATCCGGGAGGAAGAGCAGGTTGGCCCGGCGGAAGCGGCGCGGGCAGCGCTCTTCCAGGGCAAGGAGAACATCTATCTCGCATCCGAGCTGCTGGGAGGCGGGGTCGGCGTTGCGCCAGCGGGCGACGAGTCCGAGGAGGCGGCCGGAACCGTTGCGGAGGACCCGGCCGGGCCGGACCCGGGCTAAGCAGCCTGTGATGAAACTCGCGCGGCATTCCCGAGCTACGAACTATGCGGGCCGGCTCTCGCCGTCCCGCATGGTCCGTGCTCAAGGGGTCTACGCGGGGCTCGACTCTCGCCCCGCTCCGGAAGCAACACCCGCTGCATCCCCGCTGAACCGCTCGCCTTTGGCTCGCTCATCGTTGCGCTTCGGTCGGAATACATTCGGTATTCCTCCCTCGCGCGCCTTGTCAGCGAGGCGCAGCGGGCACCAGTTCTCCCGGTGGGGGGCCGGTGCTCACGCCAGTTCCACCACAGGCTGCTAACTCCGGACACACGTCGGCAGGGAGGGAGCGTGCCGGAACGGGTCGTCCTCGTCACGAACCAGTTGGGGATGCACGCCCGGGCGGCGGCGCGCTTCGTGAAGACGGCGGCGCGTTACGAAGCCGTGGTGACCGTGACTCGCGGCGAGACCACGATCGACGGCAAGAGCATTCTGGGACTCCTGTTTCTCGCCGCTGCCAAGGGCAGCCGGCTTCGGATCCACACCTCGGGGCGGGAGGCGGCGCCGGCGCTCGAAGCCCTCACCAGGCTGGTCCAGCAGGGAATCGGAGATCCGCCGGAGTCGGGGGCCGACGGCGTCCACGCGGGTGAGCCGCCATGATGGTGCCTACGCCCCGTAGTGATTCCGGGCGGTCCCGTCCCGGAGAGACCGTCCTGCGCGGGGAACCGGCGGCGCCGGGCATCTGCGTGGCGCCCACGATCGTTTTCGAACGGCGCGCCGTCCCGGTGTTCCGGGTGGAAGTCAGGAGGCGGGAGATCGGGCGTGAGATCCGCCGCTTCACCGAAGCCCGGGACCGGGCGGCGGAGCAACTCCGCGAGATCCGGGAGTCCACCCGGCGCGCGCTGGGCCAGGACCGGGCGTATCTGTTCGAGGCGCAGCGGCTCATGCTCGCCGATCCGCTCCTGGTCGATCGTGTGCAGGAAGTGATCCGGTCCGAGCGCGTCAACGCGGAGTGGGCGGTGCGGACGGTTCTCAGGGAACTCGAGGCTGTTTTCGACGGGCTCGCGGACGAGTACCTGCGGCAACGGAAGGGCGACATCGCGGACGTCGGTGGCCGACTGCTCCAGAACCTGGGTGGCGCCGCCCGACCCTCCCTCGAGCGGTGGGAACGCCGGCATGTGGTGGCCGCGGACGACCTGCGCCCGTCGGACACCGCCGAACTCGACTGGACCAAGATCCAGGGAGTGATCATGGAGGCGGGCGGGCCGACGTACCACACCGCCATCCTGGCCCGGACGCACGACGTGCCCTGCGTGACCGGGATTCCCGCTCTGCTCGACCACATTCACACCGACCTGCCGGTTGTGGTGGACGGTTCCGAGGGAATCGTGGTGGTGAATCCGGCGCGGAAGACCGTGGCGGAGTACCGCCGGAAGCGCGAGCGCGAACGGGAACGCCGCCGCCGCCTGCTGGCCGCCACGTCGTCGCAGGCCTCCACCGCGAACGGCGAGCGGGTCGTGCTGATGGCCAACATGGACGAACCGGGCGAGATCGATCTCGTCCGTCGCCATGGCGCCGAGGGGGTCGGCCTTTTCCGTACCGAACGAATTGCCGTCCAGGAGATCCCCTCCGAGGAGGAACAGTTCCGGATCTACCGGGATCTGGCCCAGGCCCTGGAACCGCACCCGCTGGTGATTCGGGCGTTCGATCTCACCGCGACGGATATCGGCCGCGCGCCGGAGCTGAACCCCGCGCTCGGGTTGCGCGGCGCCCGGCTGCTGGTCATGGCGTCAGGGATCTTCGAGACCCAGATCCGGGCGGTGCTCCGCGCCGCGGTGCACGGCAGGGTCCAGCTGATGTTTCCGATGGTGGGCGGGCTCGAGGAGTTCCGGGCGGCGCGGACCCATGTCCGGGCGGCGGTCCGGGCGCTTCGCTACCGGGACGTGCCGTTTCGGGAAGTGCCGGTCGGCGCCATGCTGGAGGTGCCCTCGGCGGCGGCGACCGCCGATCTGCTGGGGCAGGAGGCGGAGTTCCTCAGCATCGGAACGAACGATCTGATGCAGTACCTCTTCGGAGTGGACCGGGCGAACGAGCGGGTCGCGCACTTCAGCGATCCGCTCCATCCCGCGCTCCTGCGCACCCTCCGGTTCGTGGCCCGCGTCTGCCGCCGTACCGGCCTCCCGCTGGCGGTATGCGGCGAGGTGGCGGCAGAACCGCTCATGATTCCACTGCTGCTGGGCTTTGGGGTGCGAACGTTCTCGATGAGTCCGAACGCCATACCCGAGATGAAACGCCTGATTGCCGTTCAGGACACCCGCCGGGCCGAGGAAATCGCCCAGCAGAGCGTTCGGCTGACGACGTCACGGCGGGTCCGCGCCCGGGTCCTGCGGTTCGTGCGGGAGCGGGGTTCCGCAGCGGAGTCGGGGTAGCCGACCAGCGTTCCCAGCCGTTTCGATCGTCTGCACCCGGTAGATGGCGCTGCGAAAACACGCAGGAAAAACAGATGGAAGCGAACCTTTGGTTCGCTTCCGGCGATTTCGGGGGAAAGTGTGAAAGGGGGTTACCCCGGGGGTTACCCCCTTTCACAAGAAGAAAACGACAAATCGGAACTCGCCGAAGCGCGCGCCAGCGCGCGAGGGAGTTTCGATTTGCGGCGCGGAGCGCCGGGCGGTTCCCGGATGGGCCCCCACTTTCCATGAGCGATGGGATCCACCTTGGGCCCCGATCGTGGCCCATCCTGGGACCGCTCGACGGCTCAGTGAAAGTCCCGGCTGGGGACTTCCGGTGGAGCCGGCGTCTCGAAGATCTCCGGCCGGAAGAGCCCGTCCACCACGAGGTGGACGGTGCCCTGTTCCGCCTGAACCCTCCCGGCGACCCCGAGGAATGACAGCGTCTGGGCCAGTTGGCGGTGTGCTTCGAAGATGTCCGGCCAGAGAACGAGGTTCACGAACCCGGTTTCGTCCTCGAGGGTCATGAACACCACTCCGGAGGCGGTCCCCGGCCGTTGCCGGCAGATCACCATCCCCGCGTATCGCGCGCGCGTTCCGTTGCGAAGCTTCGAGACCTCGCGGGCGGTAGGGAGTCCCGCGGCAGCCAGCCGGCCGCGGAGGGGCGACAGCGGGTGTCCCCGGGTGCTGCTCCCGGTCGTCCGGTGATCCCAGGCGATCGTTTCGAAGCTGTCGAGCGGGGCGAAACCGGGAACGGCTTCTTCGAGAAGCGGCGGATCTTTCGGCATCACGCCGAGCGTCTGCCAGACGGCCGCGCGGCGGGTTTTCGGGCCCAGATTCTGGAGCGCGTCCGCTTCGGCAAGGGCCGCCATCGTTTTTCTGTCGAGACCGGTACGGCGCGCGAGGGCGGCGATGGAAGCAAAGGGCGATTCCCGGCGAGCCGCCACGATCTTCTCTCCGTCGGCGGCGCCGAGCCCCTTCACGTAGCGCAGCCCGAGACGGACGTCGGGTTTTGAGGCTTCGCTTGGGGGTGCGGAGGCTGGAACAAGGGCACAGTCCCAGGAGCTCGCCGTCACGTCCACCGGCAGAAAGCGCACGCCCCGCCGCTTGGCGTCCTCGATGATCGTCGCCGGGGAATAAAAGCCCATCGGCTGCGCATTCAACAGCGCACATGCGAACTCCGCCGGGTAGTGGCGTAGCAGGAACGCGCCGGCATAGCTGATGAGCGCGAAGCTGGCGGCGTGGCTTTCAGGAAAGCCGTACTCCCCGAATCCCTGAATCTGCTCGAACACCCGTTTTGCGAACTCGGGGGCGATCCCCTTGGCGCACATGCGGGAAAGCAGACGGCTCCGGTGCCGTTCCATGCGTCCCGTGCGCCGCCAGGCGGCCATGTCGCGGCGGAGCTGGTCGGCTTCGCCGGCGGTGTAGTCGGCGGCGACCACCGCGAGCCGCATGACCTGTTCCTGAAACAGCGGCACTCCCAGGGTCTTTTCCAGGACGGGGCGGAGCGAGGGGTGCGGGTATTCCACCGCTTCTTCACCCCGGCGGCGGCGAAGGTAGGGGTGCACCATGCCACCGGCGATGGGCCCGGGGCGAACGATGCTCACCTCGATCACCAGGTCGTAGTAGTTCTCGGGCTGGAGCCGCGGCAGCATGGCCATTTGCGCCCGGCTTTCGATCTGGAAAACCCCGACGGTTGCCGCCTTCCGGATCATTGCGAAGGTTTCGGGGTCGTCGGCGGGGATGGTGGACATGGACAGATCGACGTTTCGGGACTCCCTGAGCAGCCGGAAGGCGAGGTCCAGTTGGGTAAGGGCGCCGAGCCCCAGCAGATCCACCTTGAAAAGACCCAGTTCCTCGATGTCGTCCTTGTTCCACTGAATGACCGTTCTTCCTTCCATCGCGGCGTTCTCCACCGGCACGATGTGAGAGACCGGTTCTTCTCCGAGGAGGAACCCGCCGGGATGGATCGAGAGGTGCCGGGGGAATCCCTGGATCTCGTTCGCAAGTCGGAGGAAATGCCGGGCCGCCGCTCCCTCCGAAGTCCAGCCGGCAGCGGCGAGGCGGTCGCTCGAGAGCGGCTCGTAGTGGGAGAACGCGCGGGCCAGCCGGTCCACGGAGCGCTCCGAAAACCCGAGCGCCTTGCCCACGTCCCGGATCGCCGATCGCGTCCGGTAGCAGACGGTATTCGCCACCATGGCGGCGCGCCCCTCGCCGTACCTCCGATACACGAACTGGATGACCTCCTCCCGGCGCGAATGCATGATGTCCAGGTCGATGTCGGGCGGTTCGGCGCGCTCGCGGGACAGGAACCGCTCGAACAGGAGCCCCATCCGAACCGGATCCACCGCGGTGATCCCGAGGCAGAAGCAGACCACCGAGTTCGCCGCGGAACCCCGCCCCTGACAGAGGATTTCCCGCTCGCGGCAGAAGCGGACGATCTCGACCATGGTGAGGAAATAGCCGCCGTAGTCGAGTTCGTGGATCAGCTCGAGTTCCTTTTCCAGTTGCTGCCTGACGGCGGGCGGAATGCCGCCGGGATAACGCTCGGCGGCGCCTTCGAACGTCAGTTCCCGAAGCCGGGCATCGGAGTCCTTCCCTCCGGGAAGCTCTTCGGCGGGATAGCGATAGCGGAGTTCGTCAAGCGAGAAGCGGCAGGCCTCGGAGATTTCCAGGGTTCGGTCGACCGCGGCCGGGTCGTCGGCAAAAAGTTCCCGGAAGAGGGCAGGGGACCGCAGGTAGTGCTCGGCGTTTCCGCGAAGGCGCCGTCCGGCTTCCCGAAGCGGCACCCCGTAACGGATGGCGGTGAGCACGTCCTGCAATTCCCGGCGCCCCGGTCGGTGGTAGAGGACCTCGGTGGCGGCGGCGGTCGGGATCCGGTACCGGTTCGCCCGCCCCCGAAGCAGGGCCTCCTCGGGCACGTCGTCGTCCCGGTGGTGCCGGGTGATGAGGACGTGCAGGTTCTCCCCGAAGGCTTCCCGGAGCAGGCGCGCCGGCCGGTCGGGAGGGAGGTCCTGCTTGAGGGCGGAGGCGCCGCCTCCCCAGAGCGCGTGAAGCCCTTCGGCGTGTCCGGCGATTTCTTCCCAGGAAACTCCGGCCGTTCCCTTGCGGGATGAACGTCCGCCCGTCCCGGAGCCGTTCCGCTTCGAGTCCCGGCCCGCGACGGGGTCGGGGTCTCTGAGCAGCCCCCGGGTCAGGAGCCGGCACAGGTTCCGGTAGCCGGTGCGGTTCCGGACCAGCAGGAGGATGCTCTCCGGTCCGCCCTGCCGGCCTGTTTTGGTTGGATTGGCCCCGGCAGGCGCCGCGGCCACCGACGTTTCGGCGCCGAGCACCAGTCGGATGCCCCGCTCCCGCGCCGCGACGTGGGCCTTGACGGCTCCGTAGAGGCCGTTCCGGTCGGTGAGCGCGATCCCGGGAAGACCAAGGGAGTGGGCCTCTTCGACCAGTTCCTCGGGGTGGCTTGCTCCTTCGAGGAAGGAAGCGTTGCTCTTGCAGAAGAGGGGAAAGTACAAAAGCTACTCGACACGGCCTTCGAGGAACCACGAGCGACGTTCCCGATCGAAGAAAACCCAGCAGACGTCGCCGCGTTTCAGGCGGACAAAGAAGTAGTCGCGAGAGACCGGCCGTCCCGAAAGCAGACGCCACCAGCCTCCGGAGACGCGAAAGGGACCGGTATAACTCTGAACGGGACCGTGGCCTGGTCCCCGGAGCAGCCAGCCATCGGGTTCGCCCGAACCCCGATGGGGAAGGATGAGCGGCTGGTCGTAGATGCGGCGAATCAGGCGGGGAGTCCGGGTCTCGAAAAAATCCTGCGGGGGGCTCTTGCCCGGAAGATTCCGGAGGGTGGCCTCTTCCGGAGAAATCGGCCGGCACCGGTAGCGTCCCCGCGGAAGGTGCGCATCCCGGATTTCCAGCCGGACCAGGGAGTCTTCACCGAATTCGGCCTGAATCCGGGCCAGCGCTTCCGAAGCCCTTTTCGGACCGGTGGAAAGCGCTTCCCCGGGGCGCTGGTACAGACCGGGTTGTTCCGCGACGTAGCTGCCGCCGAGAGCCCGGAGAACGAGGCCGAGAATCCTTCTCCCCGGTTCCTCTTCCGGGCTTCGGGAGGGCCTCCGAAGCACTCGCCGCCCGGCGGTGGTTCGGTTCTCCGGCGAGATGGTCCCGAACCGCAGGCGGAGCAGGGAAAGGAGTTCCACGCCGTCTTCGGTGGGAAGGGCGGGGCGGATCGAACCGGAAACTGGCGGAGCGTCTTCGCATTCCACTTCGTAGGCGAGTTCGACGACCGCGAGGCCCTGTTTCCCGAGGTCGGCGAGGATCTGGTCGAGCAGGCGCTTCGCGTGGAAGATGAGCCGCTCGATGTCGGTTTCGGGCGGTTCGAAGGCGATCCGGTGTTCTGCCGGCGTCTCCTGGCGGAAGGTTTCGGAAACCGGCGTGGAACTCGCTCCGGAGCCAAGGCGGTGGAGTTCCAGGACCTCCTTCCCGAAGCGGTTCGCCAGTCCCCTTCCGGACCGTCCTTCCCCGGCCAGGCGCAGCAGATCCCGAAGCGATGAGATACCGAGCTTTTCCAGGCCGGCGAGGGTCTTCTCCGGCAGTCCGAAGCGGACGAGCGGGGCCCGGAGAGCAGCGGTTCTTTCCTCGGCGGGACTTTCGAAGATCTGGAGTCCGAAATTGGCCCGCGCCGCCGCAAAGGAGTTGAACCGGGTAAAGCCCACCGCGATCGAGACGCGGAACCCGTCGCTCCGGAGATCTTTCGAGAGTGCGTCGATCCAGTCCGAAAGCGGACCGAACAGCCCGGTCAGGCCGGATGCCCGAAGCCAGAAGGTTCCGGCAGCGCCGCACCCGGACAGTTGGGGAGCGAGGGATGAAGCCGATTCGACCTGGGGACTCCAGCGGTGGAGCCGCTCAGCCAGCCGGCGGACTTCCCGCTCTGCTTCCGAAGCGCGGACATGGTCGATCCGGAGCGCGGGGCAGCAGGCGACTGCGGCGGCCTGCCGCATTCCCGGGCGCACCCCGAGAGTGACCGCCCGGCGGTTCGCCCAGGAAATCCGTGCCCGCACCTTGTCCTCGGTGACCACCGCCACCGGTTCCTGCCGCCATTCGGGATGTCGCCGCAGCAGGATCTGGAGCGGTAGCGCCGGAACGTCAACACATGCCAGCCGGCTCACGGCATTTCCTTTCGAACCGGACTCCGGGGAGCAGGCGGTCCCGGCCCCGGAGCGGCGGCAGCCCCGGAGAGGAGGGAATTCCGTTCCCCTTGTCCTTGAGAACGGTGACGACGATGCCGTTTCCCCTGCGGCTCGCGTCGAAGCGCTTGCTGACCCGAGGGTCGAGTGATGGGGCGGCCGGCGGTTTGTCGGTCAGCAGGGCGACCGCGGTTCGATATTTGTGCGCGAGTCCGGCAAGCCGCGACAGATGAGGGAGCCCTGGAGGAGTGCTGAAACGGGACATGGGAGTCCTCCCGGATGCCGCGGCGGAGTCCGGCCCCGATTCCCGAACCGATTGAGGACCGGAACGCTCCGGCGGGAGCGAATCGGCGAGGTCCACGACCACCAGTCCGAAAGCTCCCGAATGGACAACCCGGGTGGCGGCGCGAATCTGCGCTCCCGATGTTTCCAGCCGCAGCAGGACCAACCGGTCCAGTGCAATCCCCGATTCCACCGCATCCGGGGGAAAGAAGAGACTGCGGGTCGTCGCTATCCAGGCGATCAGGGCGGGGTTTGGGGCGGAGTCGGGGTGCGCCCCCGGACCCGGCCCGGGATTCGGAGCGGAATGCCGGCGGTAGCGGAGTTTTTCGTGCCGGAACTGATGATGCTGGGCCTCGGCAACCAGCGCCAGCGCCGAAGACAGGACGCCGGAATCAGCCGTCCCGGAAATTTCCACGAGGCTGCCGGCAAGCCGGGCAAGCCCCCACTTCGCGATTTCCTGGTCAGGAGACGGTTCCTGGATCCGGGATGGGTGGATTCGGCGGAGTCCGGGGTGTCTGGAAAGGACATCGGAGCGGCCACCGGACGGAACCGGGGATCGAACGGGAGCGAGGGTTTGCTGCATCACGGTTTTTCTCTCGGCGGACATCGGGTTCAACAGGCAGATCTCATGGGGGATTCAGCGGAGTTGACGTCGCAATTCCACGACCCTCCCGAGGATCCGGCAGGATCCGGGAGATGGACGGAGCGTGTCGAAATCGGGGTTTTCCGGACGTAGCTCCATCCCGTCCTGTCCCAGGTGAAGCCGCTTCACCGTGGCTTCTTCTTCAAGGAGCGCCACCACGATCTGACCGGAAACGGGCGTTCCCCGCCGTTCGACGATGACGGTGTCTCCGGGCAGGATGCCGGCGCCGGACATGCTCTCCCCTCGAACCCGGAGGGCGAAATAGTCCGAGAGATCCCGGGAATCGGGGATTTCTACCGGGAGATTCCCCTCCGGGTTCTCGATGGCCTCTTCGAAACCGCCGGCGGCGACTTCACCCAGGAGGGGGACTGGCTGAAGGCGGCCCGTGGGCCAGTCCGGCGCCGGGGAAGAGAACCGTTTGGGCAGGCGGTAGCCACGGGCCCGGCCCGGCTCCTTGACCAGGCGTCCCTCTTCGACAAGAGCGGTGAGATGGGCCCGGACGGTCTCGACGGCCCGGAAACCGAAGTGCCGCTGCACTTCGCGAAGGGAAGGGGAGTCTCCCCGCAGAAGACAGTCGCGCACGAAGCGGAAAACTCGATTCCGGGTCTGTCCCGGAGGGGTTTTGGGCATGCGCACAGCATAACAGACATTTGTCTGGTATGCCAGAGCAAGGAGACAACCAGGGATTGGCGGGTGGGGAGGTGCTTCGCCTCCCTACGGTCGGCGATGCCGGCCGGAGGCCGGCGCTCCGACGCCTGTCGTCAGAACGGCACGTCGTCGACGTCGTCGCTCGTATTCACTCCGCTGGATCCCCAGGCGTCCGGCTGCTTCCGCTCCCCGCGCGACCCGGAGTCCGTTCCGGATCTCTGGCCGGAAGCCCGGCCCGCGGACCCGTAGCCGCCGCGTCCCGAGCTGCCGCTGCCCAGGACCGAGTGGGCCCGGGTCTCGGTGACCCGCCGTTCCCGCCCGCTGCGATCGTTGTACTTGCGGGTCTGCAGCATGCCCTCGGCGAGGATTCGCTGTCCTTTCTCGAGCTGGCCCTCGAGCCGCTGTGCGGGTTCTCCGAACACCGCGACCTGGTGCCACTCGGTCTCCTCGTTCGTCTCCCCGTTCCGCCGGGTCCAGCTCTCGCTGGTGGCGATCCGCAAATTCATCACCATGAAGTTGTCGAACTTCCGGAGTTCCGGGGTCTGGCCGAGGTTGCCCAGCACGATGGAGCGGTTGACGCCCGGTTCGGCGCTCTCGGAGGCGCGCACGATGTCGGCCCGGACATCCGTGGCATACACGTCCTCACCTTCCTGGTTCCGGTACTTGCGGGTCCGCAGCTGCCCCTCGACGTACACCGGGCTGTCGGGCGCGAGGCCTTCGGCGACTTCCGCGTTCCGCTCCCCGCGAACCGCGACCCGGTGCCAGGCGGGCCGTTCCCGCATCGCGCCGGTCTCGTCGTTTTCGATGGTCACCGTCTTCACGTTCAGGGTGACCAGTTTCCGTCCGTCGTCGAAGACACGCGTTCGCGGGGCATCGGAAACCACCCCGCGCAGCACGATCTTGTTCACATCTCGCATCTCATCCACTCCTTCCGGCCGCATCGAGCGACCGGTTCTCACACGCCGGGATCCCTCGGGGGCAGGGCGTCCAGCTCTCTTTGCGCCAGACGCGCCGCCGTGGTGCCGGCAAAAACATCCAATATGTCTTCAAAGATCTCCCGTGCGTCGGACTCATGGCCCATCCGCCCGAGAATGAGGCCTCGCTTGTACCAGGCCTCGCCAATTTTGCTGCTCTCCGGGAAGTCATCGATGACTTTCACAAAGTGCTCGAGAGCGTCGTCCAGCCGGTCCTGGGCCAGCCGGCATTCCCCCATGAAATAGCGGGCGTTGTCCGCGAGTTCGCCGCCCAGGTCGACGACCCGCTCGAAACCCGTGAACGCAAGGTCATAGCGCCCCTGGAGATAGTCGGAGTCGGCCTGCAGATAGATTTCGGAAACGCTTGGTTCGTCCAGAACCGTCGCCTCTTGTTCGCCGCCTTCCTCGCCGGAGCCCTCGTCCCGGGTTGATTCGTCCCCGACCGCGGCTTCCGGCGCCTCGGCCTCTTCACCGTCCGGAGGCGCCGTGTCGTCACCCTCCCCGGAACCGCCGTCCAGGAGCGCGGCGCGGCGCTGCGCCTCCCGCACCGACTCGACTTCCACCATGAGGGCCGACAGGCGTTCATTCGTGTCCCGGAAGGCCTCGCTCAGCGTCGCGACGCTCCGTTCCATGCGTTCGAGCGAATTCATCGTTTCGGCGCGGCTCTGGCGATCGGCGGTGATCGCTTCCTCCCGCTCGGCGAGGAGGGCTTCCACGGCCTGGGAGAGGGCGGTCTGCGCTTCGACGAGTGTCGCGAGCTGCACCTGGATCTGCCGGATCTCGGACACGATGCGGTTCTGATCCCGTTGGGCGCCGGCCGGTGCCGCGCCAAGGAGCGTGGTCGCGGACAGGGAACCGAGGAGGATCGCGGCGATGAACGCCGCTCTGGGGGACGCGGTTCGGAAGGACTTCACTTGGCGACGATCTCCAGATGGGCGCGGCGGTTTCGCCGCCAGGCGGCCTCGTTATGGCCCGGATCGAGAGGGAATTCCTTGCCGTAACTGATGATCCGCATCCGCCCGGAACCGACGCCGAGGTCCCGCAGGTAGTCGCGGACGGCCCGCGCGCGTTCTTCCCCGAGCGCCAGGTTGTACTCCACGGTGCCGCGTTCGTCGCAGTGGCCTTCGACGAGGATGCTGACCGAGGGGTAGCGGGACAACCACGCGGCGTTCTCCTCGAGGGTGGCCCGCATTGCGGCGCTCAGTTGGGCGCTGTCGTACTCGAACTGCACGTCCTTGAGGTGCCCTTCGGTGTTCAACTCCTCGAGGCTCTTCGCTCCGATGTCCAGCAGGTCGGTTTCGCTTCCCACCTCGGGCGGGATGGCCAGGATTTCGTCCTCGGTCAACCCGCTGGAATTCGAGGGCTCCGGGTCGGATGCGGGTTCGCTGGCGGCCTCCGAAGCTTCCGGCGCCATCGGGCCGGCTGTCGGGTCACTCCCGGTTGCCGGAGTGCGGTTGACGGAAGAGCACGCGAAGCCCGCCAGCAGGAGGACGGCCGGGAGCGCGAGGCGGGTCGAAAGGAGTCTCGAATCTAGTTTCATGGGGGCGATTTCAGCGCGGGTTCCCGGGAGGATTGCCCCAGCGCGGGGTGGTGTTGCTCCCTTCGCGGGTGAGCTGCTTCAGATTGGAGCCGTCCCGATGCATCGTGAACACCTGGTCGTCGCCGGCCCGGTTGGATGCGAACGCGATGTGCAGGCCGTTGGGAGCCCAGGAGGGACTCTCGTTGCTGCCGCGGCCGGTGGTGAGCTGGCGGGTCTGCCGGGTCTCGAAATCATGGACGACGATGTCGAAGGGACGGCGTTCGATCCGGGAGGCGTAGGCGATCTCGCTGTGCTGGCGTGACGGGGACCAGGCGGGGGAATCGTTCCACGATCCCTCGAAGGAGACCCGCCGCAGATTCAGGCCGTCCCGGTCCATGGTGTAGATCTGCGGAGCGCCGGTCCGATCCGAGGTGAAGGCGATCGTGCGTCCGTTCGGGGACCAGGCGGGGGCGACGTCGATGGCGCGGTTGTCCGTGAGCCGCCGCAGTTCGGCGCCGTCCACCGCGGCCAGATAGATCTCCGACTGGCCGTCCCGATTCGAAGTGAAGGCGATCCACCTTCCATCCGGGGACCAGGCGGGGGTGAAGGACTGGAAGTCCCCGACGAGTTTCTCGCCCCGGCCCTGATAAAGGAAGGCGAGGTAGAGGGCGGGAGCGCCTTCGCGGTAGGAGATATAGCTGAGCGCCCGCCCGTCCGGCGACCAGCTCGGGGTGATGTTCAGGGAGCCGTTGGCGGTCACCGGGCGTTGCCCGTAACCGTCGTAGTCCATCAGGTAGATCTCCTTGCTGCGCGGTCCCGAGCGGCTGGTGGAGAAGGCGATCCGGGTGCGGGCGACTCCCTGGTAGTTCCCGGCGTGTTGCAGGATGTCGTCCGCGATCCGGTGGGCGAGCGTCCGCGCGGCGCCGCGGGCCGCCGTGTAGCGGCGGCCGAAGACGTTCTCCTGGGCCCGCACGGCGTGCATCCGCACCTCGGCAACCAGCATCTCGCCCTCGATCCGGAGAGTTCCGCTGACCAGGATGTCGGCGCCGATCGACTCCCACTGGTAGTAGTCGAGAACGCCGTCCGGCGATCCGGCTTCCGCGATCCGGTAGAAGCGCTTCGGAAGCATCCGGTAGACGCCGGCGTACTCGATGTCGCTCCACAGGACGGCGCTGGCCACCGAAGCCGATTCGGCCGCTTCTTCGGCCGGCGTGAATCCCGCGTCGTCAAGCGGCTCCGGCGAGGCGGTGTCCGTTTCCCCGGCCCGGATCCCGCTCTCGGCGGCTTCGGGCGGCGCCAACCGGAAGTCCGGGATGGCCATCCTCACCGGAGCTCCCGGACGGGTGATGTCGAGGTACCAGTCGCCGGCGTCCTGGCGGGCGTTTTCGGCCGCGGACGCCCCGAGACTCGTGACTTCCACCGCTCGAGAGGCGCTTCCGGCGAACCCGGCAATCCCGGTCACCGGGACGAAACCCGCGGCGACGCCGGTGGCGAGCGCGGCGCCGAGGAGTCCGAGGGCGAGACGAGGCAGGCGAGGAGGCTTCATGGAACCTCGGGCGCCGGTCCGTCCGGGCTTCCGGCCGCTTCCTGCTCGTAGGTGAAGAGCAGATGGACGCCGACGCGGTCTCTCGGATAACTGTCGGGAAGCCGGGGGAGGGGTTCGGCCAGCACGACCGCCCGGAGCGCCGCCCGGTCGAGGAGCGACTGGCCGCTCGAGGTTTCCACCTCCGCGTCGCTGATGGCCCCGTCGCGGAAGATCGTGAAACGGATGACGACGGTGGCCCGGCCCCGAACCGGAATCTGCTGCCAGTTGGCCTGAATCCGGGCGATCATCTGGCGCTGGTAGAAGGCGTACTCGAAGTCCTGGTCGAAGCGCGTGCCTCCCGGCGTTCCTCCGAGGCCGATCCCGGTGTTGCCGGACGCCTGCCGGTCGGCCGCGCCCGTGTTGGAGGGCCTCCGGGTGGGCCGGGAGCTGGTATCGACGGGACGGCGGGTCTCGAGCCGCGCGGAATCAGCCCACGCGGCATCGCGGCCCCGCAGACCGGATTCGGGCCGCTCGGGGCGCGCCGCCCGGCGTCGGGCCCGGGCGTCGGGCACGGGCATGCGGTCGCGGTTCTCCACCGTCGGGCGCGCCACTTCCGGACGCGACGCCGGAGGTTCCGGGACGGGTTCGGGTTCCGGCGCCGGAGGCTCGGGAGCGGGCGGCTCCGGTTCGGGTTCCGGGACCGGCTCCGGGGCAGGGGGCGGCGCCGTGGCGCGCCCCAGACTGGGGGTTGGACTCGGGCCCGACATCCCGAGTTCGATGAAGGCCGCGGAAGGAGGCGCCAGATCGCGGCCCGATTCCAGCTCGAGGCCCACGGCGGCGCCCCCGAGCAGCACGACGTGAGCGATCGCGGACCAGATCAGGTGGCGCCGGAACGGTTCGTCCGCCCGGCCCGGTCGCGAGGCTGCCGCCGGTCCTCGCCGGGTGGGCGAAGTCCGGGGTGGATCCGGCACGAACAGCTACCTTTGCCGTTGTTCGCCGGGGTAGGCGTACACGAGACCCACACGGTCGAAACCCGCACGTTTCATCGTGTCTATTACCTCGATGACCTGTCCGTATTCTAGCGAGACATCCCCCTGCAGATAGCCTTCGCGAGCCCCTTCCAGATCGACGATTTCGCGAAGCCGCTCCTCGAGCAGCAACGGGTTTACCGCCCGCTCGCCGACAAAGGTGCGGCCCTCGGCGTCCACGGTGACGATGACGCGCTCGGTGGCCTCGGCGGACCGCATCCGGGCGGTCGGCAGGTTCACCTCGAGGGAGCGGACGAGAAGTGGAGCGGTCACCATGAAGATGATCAGCAATACCAGTACCACGTCCACGAAAGGGGTGACGTTGATCTCGGAAAGCGCGCTTCCCGCTCCCGCTCGCCGGCGGGCGCCGAGCTCGGCGAGGGCGGAACCGGAACCCGTTCTCGAACCTCCAGCGGCGCCGCCGGCGGTTCCCATCCCCATGCCGTCAGCGGGCCAGGTGCCGTTCCAGCATGGCCACGTACTCCATGGAAAAATCGTCCATCGTGGTGGTGATCCGGCGGATCTGCGCCAGGAACGCGTTGTAGGCGATGACGGCCGGGATCGCCGCCCCGAGTCCGGCGGCGGTCGCGATCAGGGCTTCCGATACGCCGGGGGCGACCACGCTGATGTTCGCCGACTGGGTGAGCGCGATGTCCCGGAAGGAGTTCATGATGCCCCAGACGGTCCCGAACAGTCCAATGAACGGGGTGGCGCCGCCGGTCGTCGCCAGAAACATCATCCGATGCTCCAGCGCCGCCGTCTCGGTGGACGAAGCCCGGAGCAGCGATCGCGCCACGGCTTCCATGTTCGAGACCCGCAGGCGGACCGGTTCCTCGTCTTCCTGGTCCTGCCGGGACTGATAGCGGACCTCCTGGTAGCCGGCGTGGAACAGCCTCGCCAGCGGGCTGTCGGGATGTTTCCGGGCCCAGGCGACGACGTCCGCGAACCGCTTGGCGGACCGGAAGTGGTTCAGGAAGGCGGCCGAGCTCCGCTCCAGCCGGCCGAGCCGCCGTGACTTGTGCAGGATGATGGCCCAGGAGACGAGGCTGAAGAAGAGCAACGTGGCGAGCACGAACCAGGCGACCGGCCCCGCCTCCACCACGAGCGCCAGGAAACCGCCCTCATCGAGGAATCCGGTGGAGGAATCGAGTTCGACGGCGGTCACCGCTTCGTCGATGGTCTCGGCAGCCTGGGGTTCGGGCGGCACCTGCCCCGCCAACACGGCGCTGGGCAACAGCAGCGAGACTCCGGCCCGGAAGAGAGCGTGAAGCAAAGCCGTGAACCGGGCGAACACGTAGGAGCGGCGGGAAACCCGAATACCCAACATATAGTAGCCTAACCCATGCTTGACCACTACCCATTGGGGTTCTTGCTGTTTTCGGCGGTGATCCGCCGCGGGGAGAGTTCCGGGGCAGGCCCGGGGACCGCGGCCCGCGCCGTCCTGTACTAACGCAGAATTCGGCTTTCCGTTCCAACTGCCGGCCGCGATGCTCCACTGGCTCCGGGCGCAAAACGTCGCCCTCCTCAGAGATGTCTCTCTCGAGTTCGAAGCGGGCCTGAACGTGGTCACCGGCGAGACCGGGGTGGGAAAGAGCGTTCTGCTGGAGGCGCTCGGGCTGATTCTCGGCGGGCGCGGACGCTCGCAGCTCGTGGGCCCCCTGGGGGATCGGGCGGTCGTCGAGGCGGGTTTCACGTCGCCCGGCGGCGAAACGCCGGACGGGGAGCGATTCGTGGCCCTCGCCGGGGAAGCGGGATTCCCCGCCGAAGACGGCGATCTCGTGATCCGCCGGGAGCTGCGGCTGGCGCCGGGACGGCGCTCGATCTCCAATCGGATCACCGTGAACGGGACTGCGGTGCCGGTTGCCGTGCTTCGCGCGCTGGGGGTGATCCTCGCCGAGATCTACAGCCAGGGGGAGTACCTGGCTCTCCTGGAGCCCGGGGCCGCCCGGGAAACGGTGGACGGGGCGGGCGGTCACGCGCCCTTGCGTCGCGAGGTGGCGGTCGCTTTCCGCGCCCTGCGCACTCGAGAAGCGGAACGCGACGCTCTTCAGGAACGGTTGACCGCCGCGGCGGCGCGGCGCGCCGAAATGGAACGGGCCCTCGAAGAGATCGAACGGGCAGCGCCGCAGCCGGGCGAGATCGGGGGCCTGCTCGAAGAGCGCCGGACGCTTGGCCACGCGGAACAACTCGCCGGCCGCCTCGAGAGCGCATACCAGGCGCTCTACGGGTCGGACTCCGCGGCCGGCGCGCAGTTGGCGGTCGCGCTTCGCGCCCTTGACGAGGCGGGCGCCATAGATCCCCGGACCGCCGGCCTGCTCGATGGACGTCCGGATCTGCTCGTCGAGTTGGAGGATCTGGCGGCCGCGGTGCGGGACCGGCGCGACAGCGTCCGGGCGGCGCCGGAGCGGCTCGCGGAAATCGAGGACCGTCTCGTCGTGCTGCGCGGCCTCGAACGCCGCTACGCAGGAGGAGCGGGCGGCGCGGACGCCCTGCTCGAGCGGGCCACGGAGATTCGCGACGAGCTCGCCGAACTCACGGATCAGGCCGAGGAACGCCGCCGCGGGGTGGCGGCGGCCGCGGCGGCCGCCGCCCGCTATCGGGAGCGGGCGGCCTCGCTCCGCGCCGCGCGCAAGGCGGCCGCGGAAGCGCTCGCCAGGGGAGTGCAGGGGGAACTCGTCGGCCTCGGCATTCCTCGCGCCCGCTTTTCCATCGCGATGGAACCGCTCGCGGAAGGATCCGGACCCGGGGAGGCCGCAGGCACCAGGCACTTCACGGAACACGGCCTCGACCGCGTGGAGTTCCTGTTCAGCGCCAGTGCCGAGATGGCGCCGGCGCCGATCGGAGAGGTCGCCTCGGGAGGAGAGTCATCGCGGTTCTTCCTCGCGCTGAAGGCAGCCGGGGCGGGGACGGGGGGCGCGGCAACCCTGGTCTTCGACGAGGCGGACACGGGGACCTCCGGCCGTATTGCGGATGCCGTCGGGCGGCGTCTCAGGCGCCTGGCCGCTTCGCGCCAGGTCGTTTCCGTCACGCATCTGCCTCAGGTCGCCGCGCTCGGGCGGACCCACCTCGTGGTCGAGAAACTAGAATCCGGCGATGCGGTTCGGGTCTCGACCCTTGACGAGGACACCCGGATCGAGGAAATCGCCCGTATGCTCGCCGGCCCCGAGGTCACCGACAGCGCTCGAAAACACGCGTCCCAGTTGCTCGCCGGTGCGGATGCCGGCGCCCCCGGCGGCGAAACCGGAGGGTTCGCGCCGGAGCCGGCGGGGCGCTGAATGACGCTCCGCGCATCAGGCCCGCCCCCGCCGTTGCAGACCGGCCCGGTCGCCGGGTATCCCGCCGGCTCCGCAGTCCCCGGGCGTTCCCTCCGGTTTCGGATCGAAACCTGGGGTTGCCAGATGAACGTCCACGACTCGGAGAAGATGGCGGCGGCGCTGGGGTCGCTCGGTTGCCGGCCGGCGGAGACGGAGTCCGCGGAAGTCGTGGTGCTGAACACCTGTTCCGTTCGCGAGAAAGCGCAGGAAAAGGTCTTCGCCCGGGTGGAACAGCTCGTCGGCCGGGGCGGCGAACGCCCACGGCTGATCGGGGTGGCGGGATGCGTGGCGCAGCAGGAAGGGGAGGCCATCTTCGGCCGGGCGCCGGCGGTGGATTTCGTCCTCGGCACCCAGAGCCTGGTGTGCCTCCCCGACATCGTGCGCCGGCTCCTCGATGGAGAGACCCGCATCGTCGAGACCGGGCGCCATCCGGACAACCTCGACATCCCCCCGGAGCAGATCGATCGGATTCCCGGGGTCAAGGCGTACATCACGATCATGGAGGGGTGCGACAACTTCTGCTCGTTCTGCGTGGTGCCGTTCACCCGCGGGCGCGAGAGGTGCCGGAGCGTGTCTTCCATCGTGCGGGAAGCGGAGTCGCTCACGGCCTCGGGTTTCCGGGAGATCCAGCTTCTGGGCCAGAACGTGAACTCCTACCGGGACCCCGATGACGGAAGGGACTTCGCCGAACTGACCGACGCGGTGGGAGCCGTGCCGGGCATTCGCCGGATCCGCTTTACGAGCCCTCATCCCAAGGACTTCAGCGACGCGCTCATGGACCGTTTCGCGGCCGGGGGACCCCTGATGCCGCACATGCACCTCCCCGCGCAATCCGGTTCGACGACCGTGCTGGAACGCATGCGTCGCGGATACAGCCGGGGAGAATTCCTGGATCTCGTGGGACGCGCGCGGGACAAGGCTCCCGAACTCGCCCTTTCCACGGACCTGATCGTCGGCTTCTGCGGCGAGACGCGGCGCGAGTTCGAGGACACCCTGACGCTTCTCGACGAGGTGCGGTTTTCGTCGGTCTATTCGTTCAAGTACTCCGAGCGCCCGCACACGCTCGCCTCGAAGCGGTTGCCGGACGACGTTCCGGACCCGGAGAAGACGCAGCGTCTCGTCGAACTCCAGGCCCGGCAGCGGGCGATCCAGCTCGCCCTGCACCGCGACCTGGTCGGGCGCGAGGTGGAGGTGCTCATCGAAGGGCCCAGCCGCAAGGGCGGTCAGCTTGCGGGACGGGGGCCCGACAACCGCATCGTCAATTTCGACGGCCCGGTCGAGGCTGCCGGCAGCTTCGGCGAGGTGAGGATCACGGGGTTCGGCCCGAACAGCCTGCTGGGGGAGCCGGTGAGTTCATTGACGCCGCGCCGGCTCCCCGGCAGCGCGCCTGGCCTCACCTCCGACCGGGATGGATGGGGCGGTGAAATCCCCCTTCCCGTCGTCCCGGCGGCCACGGGAAACGGCGCCTGCGAGGCCATGCCCGCCGGATGAGCGCGGCAACGAGGAGCTGACCGTGGAGATCGAGGTAAGCATCAAGGCGATCCTGATGGTGCCGCGGACCAGCGCGGCGGTCGTGATGCTCAAGGAGGAGTCCGGGGATCGGGAAGTCCCCATCTGGGTCGGCCCCATGGAGGTCCGCGCGATCGGCCTGCAGATCGAGAACTACGAGCCGCCCCGGCCGTTCACGCACGACCTGATCCGGGAACTGCTCCGGGAACTGGATGCCCGGGTCACCAAGGTGGTGATCCACGATGTGCAGGACAACACCTTCTACGCGCACGTCCATCTCCAGCGCAAGCGCCAGCGGTTGGCGGTGGACGCCCGGCCAAGCGACGCGATCGCCCTCGCGCTGAGGACGAGGGCGCCCATCTTCGTCCATTCCCGCGTCATCGAACGCGGCGCGCGGCGCGCGGAGGAACTCATGGCGGAGGACGTCGAACCTCCGGAGGACAGCGAGGCGCTCGGCGACTGGCTGGAAGCTCTGGACGAGGACGACCTCGGTGATACGCACTAGAGCGTGACCTTGTCCACAGGCTGCTAGACGTCGCCCGATGCCAGCCACCATCACCGTCGCGAACCAGAAGGGCGGGGTCGCCAAGACCACGACCGCCGTCAACCTGGCGGCGGCGTTCGCCGGCGCCGGACACCGGACGCTGCTTGTGGATGTCGACCCCCAGGCGAACGCCTCGGTGAGTGTCATCGATCCGGATCCATCCCGCCCCTCGATGTTGGAGGCGCTCACCGGCGAGGTCCGCTTCGCGAAAATCATCAGCCCCACGTCGGTGGAAGGCCTTTCGGTAGCCGAGGCGCGCATTTCGCTCGCGAAGCTGGAACGCCAGCTCATGGGCGACATCGACGCCCACTACCGCCTTCGGGATCGTCTCCAGTACGTTCGGGAGGAGTTCGACTACATCGTGATCGACACTCCTCCGACGCTGGGGCTCATCACGGTGAACGCGATGGTGGCGAGCGACTTCCTGCTGCTGCCGCTGCCGCCGACGTACTACGCGCTCGAGGGCGCCGACGACCTCCTCGACACCCTGGAGCAGGTCCGCCGCCGTCCCAATCCCGATCTCTCGCTCCTCGGAGTGGTGATCACCATGGCGGATCAGCGCACCCGGATCGCGCGGGACGCGATACGCAAGATCCGTGGGCATTTCGGAAACGCGGTCTTTCGGACGCTGATCAGCCGGAACGTTCGACTCGAAGAGAGTCCCGCCTACAAGGAGTCCATCTTCGCGTTCGCCCCCAACTCCCGGGGAGCCGAGGACTACGGACTCCTGGCTCAGGAGGTGCTTGCCCGTGTCCAAGCGAACCGGTCTTCCTGAAAAGGTCGCCTTGAAGCCCCGCGACAGCCACTACGTGGCGGGGCTGACGCCCGACGAGCCGGGGCTGCGCCACCGGATGATCCCCACGGCCCAGATCCATCCGAATCCCGACCAGCCGCGCCAGCGCATCGGGGCTCTGGAGCCGCTCGCGACCTCGATCCGCGACCAGGGCATCCTGCAGCCGATCCTGGTCCGCCGCCTGGGTCCCAAGGACTTCCAGATCATCGCTGGCGAGCGGCGCTACCGCGCCGCGGTACTTGCCGGGCTGCGCGAGGTGCCGTGCGTTGAGCGCGAGGCCGGGGCAGGCGACGCGCTCGAACTCGCGCTGGTGGAGAACCTCCTGCGGGACGACCTCACCGCCTTCGAAGAGGCCGCCGCGTACGAGGGACTCATCCGGGAGCATGGGCACACCCACGACTCGCTTGCGCGCCGGGTCGGCAAGGGACGCACTTCCATCACCGAGACCCTCGCCCTCCTGAACATCCCCGAGGAGATCCGGGAGCTCTGTCAGGCCTCCGGGATCGTCTCGCGCCGCCAGTTGCTGCGGGTGGCCCGCGAGCCGAACGCGGAGGCGATGCTGGCCTGCGTCCAACGGCTCGCCCAGGGGATCGAGGATCCCGCACCCAAACGCTCGAAGGGCAGGGGCGAGCGGCCGCGGCCCTTCGTGTTCCGCTATGCCCCCCGAGGCGGTCCGTTCCGGCTCCAGTTGACCTTTCGCCGCAGCGAAGTGGAAGAGGCGGAAGTGCTGGAAGCGCTCAGGACGCTTCTCCGGCAGCTCGAAGAGCAAAGCGCTGATGTCGGCGCGCCGACATCCGACGCAAGCGACAGCGAATCAACGGGTTAGGGAGGACACCGGCGGGGTTCGAGACGCCGGCGATCCCCGGAGACCTCCGGCGCTCGCGAATGCCGGGCGATTTCCGGGACGCCAGACTAGAATGCCGCGCATGTCTCGATTCTCAGCTTCCACGCTCCTGGTAGCCGGTCTGGCCACCGGTCTCGGCGCCACCGGGTCTGCGCAGGACACCGACACGCCCACCGTGAACGTTGGTGACCCGGCGCCCGATTTCGAGCTCAAGGACGCCCACGGCGCTTCCTACCGTCTTTCCGAACTGCTGGAGCGCGGCCCGGTCGTCCTGGAGTTCTTCCGCAGCGGGGGTTGGTGACCATTCTGCATTGCGCAACTCGGCGAGTTGCAAGGATCCCTGGCTGAGTTCGAGGCGGCGAACACGACCGTGCTCGGCATTTCCAAGTACGGGACAGGGGACACCCTGATGTGGCTTTCGAAGAACGACTGGTCCTTCCCGATTCTGGTGGATGGAGGCCCGGTCATTCGTGAGTACGGCATCCCGAACCCGGATCACGACGGGACGGACCGGGAGGGCATTCCCCACCCCGCGACCATCATCGTGGACACGGACGGTGTCGTCCGTTTCGTCAACGTCTGGGTGAACTACCGCGACCGCACGCCGCCCAACGAGATCCTCGCCGAGATCTCCCGTCTCGGGGGGTCCTGATGACCGCCCATCACCAAAGGAGTTTCGCCCCATGAAACGCCGTCTCATTCTGTCCGCCCTGCTGTTGGCCGTGTCCGGCGGCCTCGCCGCCGGCCAGGCGCCGATGATTCCCGACTGGGAGAACGCGGCGAAGTTTGAACTGGTGGCTTCGCAGTCACCGGTCCGGCCCGGCGATCAACTCGAAGTGGCGGTGGTCGCGGAGCTTGACGAGGGTTACCACCTCTACGGGCCCGAAGAGGCCTTTCCGACCGCCACCGTGGTGGAACTCGTCGAGGGAGGGGCGTTCAAGAGCGGCGAGCCTGCCTATCCGCCCCCGATCCGGCGCGATCTCTCGGGACTCGGGGAATACGACCTCTACGAGGGGACGGTCGCCATCCGGATCCCGGTAACTTCCGTTCTCGAGCGGGGCCGGTCCGCCGATGCCGAGGTGCTGGTCCGCTACCAGCTCTGTACGGACAACGCCTGCAGTGCCCCCACCAGCACCACCCTGGAGCTGTCCCTGCCGACCGCGCGGGCCGGAGCTCCGGTGAAGGAACTGCATTCCGAGATCTTCAGACAATCGCGATGAGCCCCAACCCGAAGAAGAAGGTCGTCCACACCTGCCACGCCCGGGTCTTCAAGCAGGCCGGCCCGGTCCGGCAGGCGTTCCTGGAAGACTTCGAGGAGCCCGTCCGTTTCGGCGTCCACAGCGGGATCGCCGCGTTCTATGGAGTGACCCCGGCGGAGGAACTGCCGGCGACCCTCGACTATGTGGTGGCCGCCACCGGCGGTTGAATGGTGGGGACGTTCGGGCGGGCGCTCGAAGTACGCGGCATTCCGAGCCAGCCGGATCGGCTTTCGGCCGACATCGAGGGCGACATCGTGGATGAGGACGGGGTCATGGCGCTGCGTGCCGTGCGGATTCGGTACCGGATAGCGTTGCCGGCCGGGAAACGCGCGGAAGCCGAACGCGCGCTCCGCTTCCACGAACGCGGCTGCCCGCTCGCCAACACCCTGAAGGGCAGCGTGGACATCACCTATACGGCTGACTTCGAGGAAACGCGCGACGAGCGCCCGGCTGAATGAGCGACCCGGGTTCGGCGATCCGCGGTCTCATGCGCCGCGCGCCGCAACTGGTGACCGTGGTGACCGCCAGCGGCCCGGAAGGCCCGAGAGGCATCACCGTCAGTTCCTTCATCCCGGTGAGCCTCGACCCGCCGCTGGTGCTGGTCTCGATCATGAACTCGGCGCGGGCGCATGCCGCGATTGCCGCGGGCGCTTTCCGGGTGCACCTGCTCGCCTCCGATCAAGCTGCGGTTTCCGGGCACTTCGCGAAGCCCGGACTGGACTCGCGGACCCAGTTTGCGGCCCCGTTTTCCGACGCGGTGAGGGCGGATGGCGCCGCTGATCCACCGCGATTGGCCGGCTGCATCGGCTGGCTCGAATGCGCCACCGTCGGCAACTACGCGGAGGGCGATCACACCCTGTTCATCGGGCGAGTGACCGAGGGCAGGGTAGAGCGCGCGGAGGCAGCTCCCCTCCTCTACTACGACCGGGGGTATCGCGAGGTGGGAGCCGCCCGGAGTGACTCGTCGGGGTAAGTCGATGCGCACCGGGGGGACCGTGGTCCTGCTCCTGCTGGGCCTCGGGACGCTCGCAGGTTGCGGTGGCGGCGAGGAAGCTCCCGCGCCCGTCGAAGAACCGGAGCCGGTCGAGGAGGCCCCTCCCGCCCCGGCGCCGGAACCGGCCCGCCCCGCCCCGCCGCCGGCTCCGCCGCCGCCGACCACGGGCGCTCTCCAGGTGGAGGGAACCGAAGGGGCCAGCGTGTCGCTCGGCGGCCGGGTGCTCGGGACCGTGCCGGGCGCCTGGGAGGAGCTGGAGGCGGGGGAGTATCCGATTCGAGTCGAGAAGGAGGGTTTCCATCCCCTGGAGGTCAACATCACCATCCGGGGAGGCCGGACGCGATCGCTGGCCGCGGATCTCATCGAAATGCTGGGATCCATCACCGTGGAAAGCGACGTGGCTGGGGCGAACGTCTTCCTGAACAGGAACTTCAAGGGAAACACGCCGGTGACCATCGTGGATCTGCAACCCGGCGAGTACAACCTGACGGTGTCGGTGGAGGGACACGACGTGGTCTCCCGGAAGGTCGCTGTGGGCCGGCGAGTCGTTCCGGTCCGGGTGGAGTTCGGCGACCTGGAGGCCACGCTGGACGTGCGGGTCGCTGTCGTCCACAAGCACCGCTTCGGATCGTGTGAGGGGACGCTCGTCGCCACGACGGAAGGGTTCGACTACCGGACGGATCACAAGGACGCCTTCCAACTGTCGTTCGGAGAGACGGAACGTTTCGAGATCGACTATCTCGAGAACAATCTGCGACTCAAGGTGCGCGGGGGGCGTACCTACAACTTCGAGTCGCCTTCCGAGGATCTGGACTCGCTGTTCGTGTTTCACCGGGACGTCACCGCGTTTCGGGAGCAGCGGTAGGCGGCGCCGGTTTCTTGGTTCAGATCGGCTCTCGGACTGGTTCTTTACATAATCATCCTTATCGGAAGCTCGCTCCGCACCTGCCGACGCCCGCGCGCGAAAGGACGCCCGGGCGCGGAATAGACGCGCACAGCGCTGGGCGGAGTCCCGCAGCACCCTGGTCATCACGGCAGTGATCCAGGACGAGGCGCGGCTCTCCCGCTGGGCCCAACTCGAATTCCCCGACGGAACGCCGGCGGAAGAGGCGCGTGCGCTCGTAGCCCTGATCCGGCGCGACGGCTGGCGCGTCCACAGGGGGGACGGCACCCGCCTGGTCATATCCGAGGTCCCCGCCAGCGACGATCCTCCCGCCGCACTGATGAAGGCGCTAAACGCCCCCGTGAATCCGGCGGGCCTCTCGGCCCTCGCGGAGGTGGTCGAGCAGGTTCGCGCCTGGGATTCGGGCTGGCAGGCGCGTTTCCCCGCCCGCCTGGAACGCTGGAACTTCAGCAAGGAGCAGCCTCCAGAATCGAGGTTGCTCGCCTTCCCCGGCCCCCAGGAGCCCGCCCCGGACGAATTCCGGCCGGGCTACTTGCCGTTCAACGACGCGCCGACGCATCCGGAGGCGCCACCACTGCCTCCCGCACTTGCGGCGTTCGACTTCCTCGGTGGACAGTCCATGCGCAGCGGACGCGGCGTGACCCACGAGGCCCGGCTCGTCGTTCACGTGCTCGGCAACCTGAGCCCGGCCGCACGCAAGAGCGGCGTCCTGACTCCGCAGTACTTCTCCGCGGCCGAGATGGCGGCGGAATTGTGGGAGGAGATCCCCCGAGGGGGCCGGGCGATCCGGATGCTGCGCCGGGCGCTGGACCGCATGACGCGCCTCGAGGCCGGCCCCATCACACTTCCCGATGGATCCCTTGCCGCCCTGCGGCCCCTGATGATCGGCGCCATGCCTTACGGGCTCGACGGCTCGGTAGAGATCTTCGTCCGGCTCCCGCCAGACCCCGACGGGCGGGGCTTCCGGTACGACCGGCTGCGAGCCCGGCACTGGGCGCGGCGGGCGGCGCCGCACTGGCGGCTCTATTTCGCCGCCTGCTTCCTGCGCGACCGTTTCGCCATCGATGGACGGGGAATCGAGCTGACGATTCCCGAAGTGCAGCGCGGCCGCGGAGGGGTCATTCTCGACGCCGCCGGCAACCCCGTGTTCAGCAAAGGGCAGCCGGTCCTGGAGTGGCATCACCCGAAAGCGATCGCCACGGGGACGCGGCTCCCCAACCCCGCCGCTAGCCGCCTTCAGATCTATTCCCTCGCCGACCTTACCCGGGTTGCGTGCGGCCCTCCTCCGGACCATTTGAGCAAGGAGGGGCGCTACAAGCGCCGTGTGCGAACCGAGCAGGCGCTCACGGATCTCCAGGACGCGGGCGACCTGGAATTCGAACTCGCGGACGACCCGTGTGGCCGACGCCGCTTCCGGATCGCGGCCGTGGATCCTCGGCGCAGGCACCGCCGACTCATCGAGTAGCCGAGTAGCCAACCCATCCCCGCAAGGGTTGTGTGTGTTTCCAGGGCGACCGGTGTGTTTCCAGGGCGACCGGTGTGTTTCCAGGGTCACCTGGTGTGTTTCCAGGGTCACCTGGTGTGTTTCCAGGGTCACCTGGTGTGTTTCCAGGGTCACCGGCGTCTCGAAAACGCATGGCACTCTTGGCCTCGCGGATTTACCCCAATTCTTCCCCAATTCCTTCCCAATTCCTCCCATATGGGGGAAGGGAATTGGGGAAGTGGACGTGCGACGAATTTCCACGCCACCAACACACGGAGCGACGGAGCCGACTTAGCGCGACTTCGTCGCGCGCCTCCGGTCGGGCTCCGCTTCGCGGCCCCTCCCTCTCCCGCCGCTCGCGCGGCGGGTCAACTACGAACGCGAAAACCGTTGCTGGACCGGCCCTGGGATGCCAGGAACATCACCAGAGCAGACCGGCGAATTCGCGCCGACGGCCCGGAGTGTGATAGATAACCGGCTCCGAACCCGAACCGGCTCCAAACCCGTGGCCACACACACACACACACACACACACACAGCAAGACCCGGACCAGGCCACGGCGTATATCCGGGCGCTTTATCCCGCTCCATCTGAACATCTCGCGCTAGTCGCGATCGACCGGGTCAAGGACCGCCACCCGGAACAGCGAATCCGACAGGCGCGAGCCGTGACCGCGCCGAAGTTCCAGGCGTGGCTTCGGGCTCTGAACGCCCAGGGCTACGACATCTTCGTGTCGATGAATCCCATCAACCCGGAGCGGCGACGCCGCGAGAAGCAGGACGTGGCGAAGGTGCGCCGGCTCCAGCTCGACCTGGACCGCAACGGCCCCGAGTCCCTGCATCGCGTGCTCGCCGACGTGCATGCGGGTTCCCTGCCCCGCCCCGCGGCTGTGGTCCGGAGCTCACGCCACAACTACCAGGTCATCTGGCACGCGGATCCGGACGTCTGGACCGCTCCGGAGGCCGAGGACACCATGCGCCGCCTGGCGGCCCGCTACGGGGGCGACTCCTCGGTCGCCGACGTCGCCCGCGTCATGCGTGTGCCGGGCTTCCGCAACAAGAAACCGGAGCGCGACGACGCGCCCGTGCAGTGGACCGACCACGCTGGCCGGCCGACGCGCCCGGATGCGTTCGCGCATCTCCCGAAGGTGGAGCATTCCCTGCAGCGCTCCCCCGGCACGGGACGTCAGATCGAGGGCCGCGACACCAGCCAGTCCGCCCGGGACTGGGCCTATGCCAAGGACCAGCTCCGCAAGGGCGTCCCCCAGGAGAAGGTCATCGCCGCGCTTGAGAAGCGCCGCGCCGGCGAGAAGCACGACCCCCGCTACTACGCCGAGCGGACCACCCGCAAGGCATTCCTCGACATCCAGCGTCCGCGCGCGCGGGCGCTGCCATCCCGCTGAAACGCGAAAGGAGCAGCACACATGGGAATCAGAGAAATCGAGATCGAGGGCAAACCCGCCCTCAGCGTCGACACCGAGGAGGAGTTCGCTCAGGTCTTCGACCGCGGGCTGCCCATCGAGGCCCCGCGAGAGGTCGTCGACGCCTTCGGCATCCCCGGCGCCGACGAGAACGGCGACCCCCTCGACACCGACGAGCCTTCGGCTGAGTTTGACGACCTGGCTCTGGAGGACCAGCCCTAACCGCGCGGAACCCCGCGCCGCATGAGTAACCAACATGGCCGAAGCCAAAGCCAACACTCGCGGCCGGGACCGCATCACCGAGTACCACCAGCAGTTTGCCGCCGCGATCATCAAGCAGATCGAGGCCGGCACCGCCCCCTGGCAGCGCCCCTGGAAACCCGGCGAGCAGCTCCTTCCCCGTAACCCCTTCACGGGCAACCGATACACCGGCGGCAACGCCCTCGGCCTCGCGCTCGAGGGCGCGCAACGCGGCTTCGCCGACCATCGCTGGGCCACCTACCGCCAGATCAAGGAAGCCGGCGGCCACGTCCGCAAGGGCGAACGCGGCGCACAGATCCTCTACTTCCAGAACCGGAAGCTGCTTGCCAAGAAGGACGACCAGGGCCGTCAAATGGTCGACTCCGACGGCCGCACCGTCTACGAACGCCCCGACAAACCGCGGCTCCTCGTCCGCGTCTACACCGTCTTCAACGCCGAGCAAGCCGAAGGACTCGACCTGCCCCCGCGCGACGCGACCGCGCCCGAGTGGCAACGCCACCAGGCGGCCGAAGCCGTGATCGAAACCTCCAACGTCCCGATCAAACACGCACCCGGCAATCGCGCCTACTACAGCTCAAGAGCCGACCAGATCGTCCTCCCCGAGCGCCGCCAGTTCCCGTCCGCCGAGCACTACTACGCGACGGCTCTCCACGAGCTTTCACACGCGTCCGGACACAAGAGCCGGATGGACCGCGAGACCTTCCACAACGCCGTCAAATACCCCACGGGCGGCTTCGGCAGCGCGCCCTACGCCCGCGAAGAGCTCCGGGCGGAAATCGCCGCCATGATGACCGGCGAGCGCATCGGCATTGGCCACCACCCGCAGGACGGCCACTGCGGCAACAGCGCGGCGTACGTCGAGAGCTGGATCAAAGCCCTCAAAGACGACCCACGCGAGATCTACCGCGCGGCCGCCGAGGCCACCCGCATCTCCGACTTCCTCGTGAAGCCGGCCCGCGAGCGGATCCAGGAGATCGGCCGGGACGAGCCGTCCTCACCGGACGCCGCCGAGATGCGCGTTCCCGCGCTCACGCATCCGTCTCCCGCGCGGCAGCAGCCGGCCATGACGCCCCGACGATGAGCCTCCCATCTCATGCCCAGCCTCCGCGCGATCCCGAAACCCCCCACCAGGAGTAAGAATCATGGCTGAAGCCACTCCTGCGTGGCGAAGGTTCCTGAGGAACCTGCGCTGGGGCAACCCTGGGAAAAACCGGGCCTGGGACGAGGGGGGAGTCAAGGTCGCCGGGCCCCCGGCAAGACCACCGACCAAAAAAAACGCCGCCCGCCCGCACCGCCTGGCCGGTAGAAGCCGAGAGTCCCACCTCCACGGCCCGCTGGGCGATTACTACCGGATGTTTGCCGAGACCGCCATCCGGCAGATGGAGGAAGGCACCGCGCTCTGGCACTGCCCGTCAGAGGACGGGGAGCGGGTTCTGCCCCGGAACGCCGTCACTCACCGCGCCTACACCGCCGGCAACGCCATCTACCTGGCCGTCCGCGGCCAGGACCGCGGCTTCCGCGACAACCGCTGGATGACCCTGCAGCAGATCAAGGAGGCCGGCGCCCTGCCGCCGGACGGACCCGGCGAACGGATCCTCGTCCGCCACGACCGCAAGGGCCAGAAGCCCGTCTGCCGCACCTCCACCGTCTACAACGTCGAGCAGGTCCGCGGCCTCAACCTCGAGCGGCGCATGCCGCGTCCGGCGGACTGGCTCGCGGAACGCGGCGCCGACGCTGTCATCGCCGCTTCCGCCGTCGAGATCAAGCACACCGACGAGCCCTATAGCTGGCCCTACTACCGCGGGAACCGCAACCAGATCGTCCTGCCCAACTGGAAGAAAACCGCGAGCAGCAACCACTACTACAGCACCGCGCTTCGGAACATAGCCTGCGCATCCACACACGAAGATCGAACGGACCGCTGGCCACCTCCCCGCGAGCTGCTGCGCGCGGACATCGCCACCATCACGGTCTGCGACCGGTTGGGGCTCGGCTACCAGCCGCTTGCCGAGAATCCGCAGGATATTCGCGACCCGACCGGGGCTCCCGACTACACGGAGGCCTGGATCAAGGCCCTCAAGGAGGACCCGCGCGAGATGCACCGCGCGGCATCCGAGGGCCACCGCATCGCGGAGCACCTCATCCAGCCGGCCCGCGCGCAGTTACGGAACATCGTCCGCAAGGCACACGCCGCGCTCGATGCGGAGATGCTCGAAGGCACATCCCCCGCCCGTCCGTCTCCCGTGCGCCCGCAGCCGGCCATGACGCCCGGACGATGAGCCTCTCATCCCGTGCGCGGACCCCGCGCGATCCCGAAACCCCCAACCGGGAGTAACCAACATGGCCGAAGCCAAAACCTCTCCCTCGAAGCCCGCGATCGACTCGCCCAGCCGCTACTACGGGAAGTTCGCCGAGACCGCCATCCGGCAGATGGAGGAAGGCACCGCGCCTTGGCAGCGCGCCGCGAAGGCCGGCGAGCGGGTCCTGCCCCGAAACGCCATCACCCACCGCGCCTACACCGGCGGCAACGCCGTCTACCTGCCCGTCCGCGGCCAGGACCGCGGCTTCACCGACAACCGCTGGATCACCATGCAGCAGATCAAGGAGGCCGGCGCCCAGCCGCCGAAGGGGCCCGGCGAACGCATCCTCGTCCGCCAGGAACGCGACGGGCAGAAGCCCGTCTGGCGCACCTCCATCGTCTACAACGTCGAGCAGGTCCGCGGCCTCAAGCTCGACCGGCGCCCGCCGCGGCCGGAATGGCAGGCGCACCGCGGCGCCGACGCCGTCATCGCCGCCTCCGCCGTCGAGATCAAGCACACCGCCGGCGAACACAACTACTACAACAAGGAGCACGACCAGGTCGTCCTCCCCGAGCGGAAGCAGTTCCGGAGTCCGGAGCACTACTACAGCACCGCGCTGCGGAACATGGCCCACGCCTCCGGACACGAGAGCCGGATGGACCGCGAGACCTTCAAGCAGACCCACAGCGAGGGTCTGGACGGCGCGGCGCACGGCCGCGAGAAGCTCCGTGTCGAGATCGCCACCATGACGGCGGGCGACCGGCTCGGCGTCGGCTACCAGCCGCAGCACGATCCCAGCTACAAGGAGCTCTGGATCAAGGCCCTCAAGGAGGACCCGCGCGAGATGCACCGCGCAGCCTCCGAGGGCCACCGCATCGCGCGGAACCTCATCAAGCCCGCCCGCGAACAGCTGCGGGGCATCGCCCGCGAAGCGCGCGCCGCGCGCGATGCGGAGACGCCCGAACGCGCTCCCCAGGCCCCTCCGAAAGCCATGCCCCAGCGCCAGGTGCCGGCGATGTCCCCCGCGCGCTGACCCCCGCCCATGAGTCGCCGTCCGGAGCCCCGCCATCCCACCAGGCCGGCCGCCCCCCGCGGCCGCGAGCCTTGGCGCACCGGACACCGCCGGGAACACGGTTCCCGGGACGGCGCTCCCCGCGGCCGGGACCGGCGCGAAGGCGCGCTCGTGGACATCAGCGCCCATCGAGTCGCCGCCTACCAGGACATCGCGGCCGTCCACTTCGACGGCCACCCCTACGCCGCGCGCGCCGGCATCAACCGCCTCAAGCGCGAGGGCCTCGTGACCGAGCATCAGGCGGACGGGCCGAACGGCGGCTCCTTCACTGTCCTGGCGGCGACCAGGAAGGGAGCCGCGGAGGCGCAGGCCGCCGCGGAGAGCCGCGGCGGCGCCGACGGACAGCACTTCTGGAGCGGGATCGGACGCCGCGAGGACCTCGCCCACGACGTCGCCGTCTACCGCGCCGTGCTTGCCGCCCGGGAAGAGCTCGCCGCCAAGGGAGTCGAGGCGCTCCGGGTCCGGCTCGACGCGGAGCTGCGCCGCATCGTGGTCCGGCGGAGCGAGCGGGCCCGGGCCCGGGCGGGGCGGAAGGCGGCCGACGCCGAACGGCGGCGCGCGGCCGCCGAGCTCGGACTTCCCCACTCCCCGGAGGGGGCGGTGTCGTTCCCGGACGCGCAGCTCGAATACACCCTCGAGGAGGATGCCGGGGGACAGACGTTCGGCCGGGTGAACATCGAGGTCACCACCGAGCACTACCGCGAAGGCGCGATCGCGGCGAAGGCCGCGGCGGGCTTCGCGCTCCACGGCTCGAACGGCAAGGCCGGCCGCCTCATCGCGAGAACCATCGCGAAAGCCTTTCGGGAGGCGGCAAGACCACAGCGCAGCGGCGGGGGGAGGGACCCGACACCGCGGGAGCTGATGGAGATCTGAGATGCATCCCTGGAAAGTGAGCGTCGGCGTCACCGTCGCGGTCACGGCGCTGGCCGTCTTCTTCGGGGCCTCCCACTTCGACTACCTCGCACCCTACCGCCGGGTCATCGTCACCGAGTACTGGTGGCCGATCACCCTCTACGCGGGCGCGGCCTTCCTCACCGTCGTCATTGCCGTCGCCGGGATCCTGCGGAGCCTGGGGCTCTACGACATCGGCCGGAAGGTCGACCTCGCGGAGCGCTCGGTTCGCCGCGGCGACGGCGATCCCGACCTTGCCCGCCGCCTTGCCGAACAGGAGCAGGGCGACTTCACCGACTAACCCAACCCAGGAGGCTCTTCCATGAAGCGCACCACATCCCATATCCGTGCGGCCATCATCCTGGCTGCCGCCGCTGTGCTCGTGCCGAGCGCCGCGTTCGCCACGATGGCAGGCACCAGCCCCTGGCTGAACGCCGTCTCGGTCCTCGAGACCGCCTTCACCGGCCCGATCGCCCGCGGCCTGTCCCTGATCGCCATCGTCATCGGCGGGCTGATGTTCGCCTTCGGCGAGGGCGGCTCCAAGAAGGCCCTGGCCGGGATCATCTTCGGCCTCGGCATGGCGATGGGCGCCGTGAACTTCCTCGGCTGGCTCTTCTGACCCGTCCATACGGTATTGATCGTATGACGCCATACGGTATTGACCGTGCATACGGTCGGGCTTGAATCGTGACCGGCAAGCGCGCCTGGCACGGCCACCCCGCCCTGAGCCGGCCGCTCACCATCATGGGGGTCGAGAGACGGTGGTTCCTGCTGTCTCTCACCCTCGGCCTGGCGATGTGGAACGCCATCAACTCGCTCGTCACGGGCGGCCTGATCTTCGGCACCCTCTACGCCGCCGGCTGGCTCGCCTGGCGCCAGGACCCGAACATGCTGTCCATCGTCGCGGCGAGCGCCACGAGCCGCGTCCGCTACGACGCCGGCAAGCCGAGCCTGTGGCACGTCGACCTCCTCGAATGAACCTCCAGGCCGAGCAGCAGGACTTTGCCGCGGCGGGCGCGCTCGCCGACGAGCTGCCCTACTGGGGCTGGCTGAAGGAACATCCCTTCTGCCTCACCCGCGCCGGCGAGTTCCTGGCGGCCGCCGAACTGGAGCCGGCCGTCCTGGACGGCCGCACTCCCGAGCAGCTGGACCAGGTGCTGAACCGCTGGCAGCGCCTGCTCTCCTCCCTCGACACCAGCACCCGGCTCTACTTCTACCTGCTCCGTCGCCCCGGCGTCCTGGGCGAGGTCACCGGCCTCGACGGCGTCGCCGCCCTCTCCCAGCGGAACCGGCGCGACTTCCTCCTGTCCCGGATCCACGACCTCCGGACGTTCGTCGTCTGGAGCCACAACCCCGGCCTCGAGCGGGCGGGTCGCTCCGGCCCCCGGGGCAACCACTGGCTGGTCGAGTACGCGCGCAACTGGCTCCGGGCGCGCCGTAACCCCCACGAGTCCGTCTTTCTCCTCGCCGAGGTGCGCCAGGCCGCCACCCGCTTCCGCCAGCTCGTCGAGGCCTCCGCCGCCCTCGCCAACGAGGTCACCCCGATCCGCCTCCTGCCGGCGGACGAGGCGACTCCCTTCCTGAGCGAACTCGTCAACCGTCCCGGCCTCGAGTGGCACGGCGACGCCGCGGCCAGCGCCCTCAACTGGCGGCTGCCGCTCTCCGAACTCGAAGCCGAGCGCCAACACCTCCGGCTCGACGGCGAGCCCGTCATCCTCTACTCCCTCCTCTCGCCGCCGGCCACCGCCCGCGCCAACCTCCTCTACGAACTCGCCCGCATGGAGGCGCGGTTCACCCTGTCTCTCGAGTGGCGTCCCTACGCCCTCGAGGCCGCCCGGCGCAAGATCCGGAGCGCGCAGCGCCACTACTTCTCGAAGCGCTACTCCATGGCGGCGCACGTGCAGGACACCGAGGGCACGGCTTCGGCCATGGTCGATGCCGCCGCCGACGCCGAGGCCGACCGCCTCGGCGGCGCCCTCGTCGAGCTCGAGGCCGACGGCGTCGGCTACGGCGACGTATCGCTAACGATCGCGCTGCACGGTCCGCTCGCGGAAACGGAGCGCCAGGACGCTGAACTGCGCCGGATCTTCTCCGGCTGCGACGCCAAGCTCATCCGCGAGGGCTACGGCCAGCTCGCCAGCTGGTTCGCGCGCATGCCGGCCATGCCGCGCAAGCGGCAGATCCGTTCCGTCTTCGCGAGCGCGGGCGTCGCCTCCTGCCTGGCGCCACTCTTCGGGCCCCCGCGCGGCCACCGGGTCAGCAAGCACCTCTCCCGGCCGGCTTTGGCCACGTTCGAGACTCCCTGGAAGACCTCGTATCACTACGACCTCTTCGCGGGGGCCGATGTCGGGCACACGCTCATCCTCGGCGCCACCGGCGCGGGCAAGAGCTTCACGCTCAACTTCCTGCTCGTCCAGGCCCTCCAGTACCAGCCGCGGGTCCTCATCCTGGACCTCGGCGGCTCCTACCGGTGGCTCACCCAGTTCCTGGGCGGCGGCTACCTCCAACTCGCCCCCGAGCGCGCCGACGGCGCGCTCGCCCTCAAGCCCTTCTCCCTGCCCTCCGGCGAGCGGACCTTCCAGTTCCTCACCGGCTGGATCACCCGCCTTCTCCGCATCGGCGGCTACGAACTCACCGGACGGGATCCGTCCGAGATCCGGAGCCGCGTCGAGGACCTCTACGCCTTCTCCGAGGCCCAGCGCTCCCTGTCCGCGTTCGTCTCCTCCCTGCCGAAGGGGATGTGGCCGGCCATGAGCCGCTGGCACGGCAACGGCGCCTGGGCCGCTTACTTCGACAACCCGGGCGCCGACGAACTGCAGCTCCAGGACTGGCAGGTCATCGACCTCGCCGGCGCCGCAGAGCACGAGGACCTCTGCGAGGCCGCGCTGTTCTACCTCCTCGAGCGCATGCGCCTCGCCCTCGAGAACCCGGACGAGGCGGCCCGCGTCAAGCTGATGGTCGTCGACGAGGCCTGGCGGTACCTCCGGGACCCCGCCATCCTCGCCTACCTCGCGGAGGCGGCGAAGACCTGGCGGAAGCGCAACGCCGCCCTCGTCCTCGCCACCCAGTCCGCGATCGACGTCACCGCCAGCCCGGCGGCGAAGGGGCTCCTCGAGTCCCTCCCGACGAAGCTCTTCCTGGCCAACCCCGACCTCCCCGACCAGGTCGGCGAGATCTTCCGCCTCAACGAGACGGAGATGGCCACCATCCGCCAGCTCGTCCCCAAGCAGGAGCTCTACCTGCGCCGGTCCCAGTCCGCCGGCGTCCTCCGCCTCCACGTCGACCCCGAGAGCTACTGGCTCTACACGTCCTCTCCCATCGACTCCGAGCGGCGCGCCGAGGCGGTCGCGGCGCACGGCCTCACCGGCGGCCTCGCCGCCCTCGCCAGACAAACGGAGCTCTCCACATGATCCCCGGCTTCCCCGCGATCCCGCCCCGTCTCCTCCTCTTCCTGCTCGTGTTCCTCCTCTGCCAGGGGCTCGCACCGCTCGCGGCGCCCCAGGACGGGCACATCCTCCGGCTCGACGACACCCCCGAGGACACCGTCTGGCGGCTCCAGACCCGCACCCGCCACACCACCGTCATCACCCTCCCGCCGCACGAGACCATCCTGGACTTCGTCGTCGGCGACGCCGAGTACTGGCACCTCTCCGGCAGCGCCAACGTCGCCTTCCTCAAGCCGATCGCGGACGATGCCGCGACCAACATCGCGCTGGTCTGCGAGTCCGGACGGATCTACACCTTCCTCGTCGCCGAGTCCGCAGAAGAGGAGCCCCACCTCGTCGTCCGCTTCCCGGCCGCCGGGCCGGACGACGGCACCACCGACGTCCCCGCGCCGACGGCCCGCGGCGCCCACGAGCCGGCATTCGTCGCCCGCTCCCGGGTCCAGTCCTACCAAGCCATGGCCACCCAGGCGCGCGCCGAGGTGCAGGCCGCCCGGGCCGACGCCGAAGAGCAGATCGACGCGGCCCGCCAGGCCGCCGCGGACGAGATCGACGCCTACCGCGCGGCGTATCCGCTCCGGATCGAGTTCCCCTACACGCTCGACAAGAAAGCCCGCGAGTGGCCCTTCCTGGTCGAGGCCATGTGGCACGACGGCCAGTTCACCTACCTCCGGAGCCGCGCCCAGGAGTCCCCCGCGCTCTACGAGCGCAAGGACGGCGAGCCCTCCCTCGTCCCCTACGACCTCACCGAGACCGGCCTCTACGTCGTGCGCCGCATCATCGGCGAAGGCTGGCTTCAACTCGGCAGGGAACGCGCCCGCTGGCGCTTCACGCCCCCGGACCCCCTGCCGTGAACATCGCTCACCGCTCCCCGCGCCGCTCGGGAACCCCCCTCGCGGAGACGGCCGGTCCTCCAGACCGTCCGGAGAGCGCCAGCCTTTCGCCCGGATGCCGGCGGCCACGGTGCGCAAACGCGCCTGAGACGCCTCCTGAGCGCACGGCCGGCCGGACGGCCCGCGTGCCGCGTACACCCCGGAAACGGCGAGAGACGCCCGTTTTCGGGCCTTCCCGGGCCATTTCCGACCGAAGCCGTGCGTCCGGAAGCCTCCGGAGCCCGCCTTTCGCGCCCGCGCCTGTCTGACATCCCCCCATGACCATTTGGAAACGCATCGCCGCCAGCCCCGCCGGCGCACCCCGCCGGCTCTCCCCGCTCGCCCTCGGCGCGATCCTCCTGGCAGAGGGCTACGCCTCGCTGGGGGCCGAGATCCTGGCGCTGCGGCGCATCGCCCCCTGGGCCGGGACCTCGGTGGACGTCACCACCGTGCTCCTCGCCGCCTACCTGGCCGCCCTCGCCGGCGGCTACCGCCGCGGCGGGCGCCTCGCCCGTGACGGCGACCCCCGCCCGCGGCTCGCGTTCCGCCTGACGCTCGCCGCGGCCCTCGCCGCCTTCTGGCTGTCCGAGCCCGGCATCCTGCTGGCCTTCGGCCTGCCGCTCCCCCCGCTGGTCCAGGCGGCCTTCTACGCGGTCGTGGGCATCGCTCCCGTCGGCTGGCTCCTCGCGGAGTGCGTTCTGCTGGCCCACGCCTGCGCGCCCACCGGCGAACGCTCGGCGACCGCCGGCCGCGTCTTCGCCCTCTCCACCGTCGGGAACGTCGCGGGGGCGCTCGCCACGACGTTCCTGCTGTTGCGCTTTCTCGGTACCGCCGCCGCCGCACTCGTCCTCTGCGCAGGCCTGCTGGGCGCGGCCCTGCTGGCCTTCCGGCGCAGCGTCCCGCTGGCCGCCTGCGCGGCCGTTGCCGTCTTCCTCGCCGTCGACCTCTGGACCGAGGCGTCCGTCTACGTCGAGCGCAACGCCTACGCCGACTATCGCATTGCGGAGCGCGACGGCGGGCGGGTCCTCGAACTCAACCAGCAATGGGCCTCCCGCCATGACGCCGCCGGCAAGGGTTGGCCCTATGTCGAGCTCCTCGAGGCGACCCTGTGCGAGGCCGGCGAGACGCGTGTGCTGGTGCTCGGCGCCGGCGGGATGACCATCGGCCAGGGCGCCCCCTGCGCGCTCGAGCCGGTCTTCCTCGACCTCGACCCGGACCTGGAGCGCATCGCCTCCGACTTCCTGGACGTCCCCGAAGGCGCCGCGGGGACCTTCCATGCCCGCGACGCGCGCGCCTTCCTCCGGGACGACCCCGGAGGCTGGGACGCGATCGTCGCCGATGCCTTCACCAACTGGCGCTCCGTTCCCCGCCACCTTCTCACCGTCGAGTTCTACGGCCTGGCCCGCTCCCGCCTCCGTCCCGGCGGCTCGCTCTACGTCAACCACGTCGCCCACGGCGATCCGGCCGGCGAGCGGCTGTTCCTCACCCGCGTCGAACGCACCCTCCGCAGCGTGTTCGCCGGCTGCGCCATGCGCGAGACCGGTCTGCCGCCCGGCACCGGCTGGCACGCCGCCGCCACCATCCCCCGCGGCCTCCTCTTCCGCTGCCTCCGGTCGGATCTCGACGGGGACCGCGCCGTCTACTCCGACGCTTTGCCGCGGGCTGACCTCGACCGCGGCCTCCGGCTGGGAGCCCCCGACTGATGCCCGACTGGAAGCAGATCGCCAGCAAGCCCGCCGGGGCGCTACCCGCCAACCTCGTCACCAAGGTCGGCGTCCTCCTCATCACCGTCCTCCTGCTCGCCCTCATCCTCAGCGCCTCGCTCTCCTCCGACGACCCCGAGGACGTCACCGGCGCCGCCCCCGGCGAAGCCGACGAGCCGGTCGTCGCTCCCGGCATGGCACGCGGCCTCCGGTCCCAGATCGAGCAACAGGAGCGCCAACAGGAATACCAGCAGCTGATCGAGGAACGCGACGCGGAACGACAGCGGATCCGCGACGCGCTCGGCATCACCGGGGGCCGCCCGTCAACCGGGTCCGACGCGGCGCCTGCCGAGCTTCCCGCGGTCGACCCCGATACCGGGGAGGAGCTCACCCCCGAGGAATACGAACTGCGGCAGGCCATCCGGCTCGAAGAGCTCGAACGCCAGCTCCGCTCGCTCCGGACCCAGCCCGTCGCGCAGTCCTACCGCGGCGCGGATGGCGCGCCGGCGGGCGCCGGGAGCGCCTCCTCGGCATCACCGCCGGCCCCCGCACGTCCCGGCCTCGACGTGGAGCCGTTCGCCGCCGCCGCGCAGCAGTCCACAGACGCGATGCTCGACGCCCTCACCCGGGCGGAAGCCCTCCCGGGCGCCGACCCATCGGGATACACCCCCATGACGGGAGAGCTCGATGTCCCGCTCCCCGATTCGTCCAACCTGCCCGACTACGACACCCCCCCTCGTTTCTCCACACCCAGGGATCCACCCGGCTGGGAACGCATCTTCGAAGGCTCGTTCGCCGAAGCCGTGCTCGTCACCCAGCTCACCGGCGACTTCCCCTCCCCCGTCCTCGCCACCGTCGCCGTCCCCTTCTACAGCGCCGACCGCCAGCGGGTCCTCATCCCCCGCGGCAGCCGCTTCATCGGTACCGCACAGCCGGTCCGCGGGCAGGACCAGGAGCGGCTCGCCGTCGGCTTCCACCGGGTCATCCTGCCCGACGGGACGCACGTCGCCCTGCAGTTCCAGGGACTCAACGCGCTGGGCGAGGGTGCCCTCAAGGACCAGGTCAACCGCCACTACTTCTCGACCTTCCTCGCCGCCGGCGCCGTCGGCCTCATGAGCGGCTTCGCCGCCATCGGCGCCAACCCATACGCCGGCGGACTCGCCGGCTACCGCGCCGGCGTGGCCCAGAGCACCGCCGGAAGCGGCATCCAGCTCATGAACCGCTTCCTCAACCGCTTCCCCACCGTCACGATCCGCGCCGGCCACCGGCTCCGGATCTGGTTCACCAGCGACGCCCTCTTCCCATCCCACCGAAGGAGACTCCCATGATCCACACTGCCATCCGCTGGGCCCTCGTCGCTCTCCTCGCCGTTGGCTTGGTCGTCGTCACCACCACGCCGGTGGAGGGCTTCGCGGATCCGCTGAGTCCGGCCATTCTGTCCGCCGTCGCCGCGGTGGGTACCGCAATCGCGGGCGTGACAGCCGCGATCGCGGCTCTTCAACGTGCGAACGAAGGCAAATTCACCGAGACCCTGATGAGCGTCGCGCAGCTCGCGACCGGCGAACAGACGCCGGGAGCTCACACGGAAGTGTCGCAATACGCGAACGACCTGGAGCGGTTGCGAACCGCGTGGCAGAACCGGGACAACCTCTTCGACTTCACGAGCGCGACCGGCCTATGGATCGGCAGCCTGAACAACGCGGAAGCGAACACGCTCGCGACTCGTCTCGACGCGCTCGGGAGCCTCACCGGCAGCGCCGGAATTGCGGATCACTGGCGTGACGCGACCGACCGCGCGGACACCGTGACCGCCGCCCAAATCGGGAACCTGTACAGAGATCCAGTCCAGGGACAGGCGGCGGTCGACGCGATGGACCGGATGCGCGAGCAAGCCGAAAACGACCGGGTACTCGACTACCACACGCTCCGCTTCACCGATGCCGCTCACTGGCGATCCGTCGAACTGCGCGAGCGGACATCCGAACTACCGGACGGCACGGAAGCCGCTCAGCTACAGGCGGAAATCGATTTGCTGATGGTCGACGCGGCCTTGCTCAATGCCAGCCGCCAGGCGCAACAGAATCGCGCCGGCGAACTCCAACATCACCAGCACCTCGACCGCTGGTACCAAGCTGAGGTCGCCGCCCACGCCCAGAACGACGCCTCCATAGCCTGGATCCAGGCGAACGCCGCCGACCTGGGCGCCGGCCTGCTACTGCCCGAAGCGTTCGGCCCCCGCTGACCTCGCCCACGGCGTCTCTTCTGATGGCCAATGCACATCGTATGCACGGTATGTCGGCATACGGTGCATACGCACTCCGCCCGCTGACCTTCGTTCCCGCAGCCTGACGAGCCCATGGGACAGCCACCCCCGGCGACGCTGCCGAATCCGAACCTGCCCGGGATCATCCCGGACGATCAGCTCTCGGACACGACCGGGATGCTCAACGCGGTCTTGTCGGACGTGCTCACCGGCACGACGGTTCCGTTGCTTGGCCTCGGAAAAGCGCTGTGGGGAGGCATGGCCGTGATCGTGGTGATTTGGACCGGGCTCCGCATCGCGTTCAGCGGCCAGGGGTGGCGCGCCTGGGAGATCGTCCAGCTCATAACGACCCTCTGGGTGCCCTGGGTGATGCTCGAGTTCTACGACCGGAACGTTCCCGGCCTGGGAATGCCGTTTCCGATGATCATCCCCGCCGGCGCGAACTTCATCGCCGAGAACTTCGTAGCGTCGGTGCCTGGTGAGGTGGTACCGGCGCTGAAAGAGCTGTGGGAGCGCGTGACCACTGAGAGCGTCGGGGTCTGGCAGACGATCAGTACGGCCGGCCGTGCGCTCGTGATGTTCTATGCGTCGCTCGCGCTGATGGCGGTGCTCGCGCTCTTCCTGGTGGTGATCTTCGCGTTCGTTTCGGCGCAAGTGATCTTCGGCTTGGTCGCGGTCAACATCGTGATCTTCCTCGGTCCGGTGGTCATCCCGTTCTTCGTGTTCCAGCCGCTTGCGTTCCTGTTCTGGGGCTGGTTCCGTGCCCTGTGGACGTATTCCCTCTATTCAGTGATCGCCGGCGTGATGCTGTACGTGTGGTCGGCGATCTCATTGGAGTACATCCGGACGCTGAACGCGGCCGCGCTCGACTTCAGGTCGCTCGGTTGGAGCGTGACGTGGTTCGTGGCCATCATTCCGATGGCCGTCGCCGCCATCCTGTGCGCCACGAAGGTGGGCGAGCTGGCGAGCGCCATCGTGACCGGCGGCGGCGGCGCCGGGATGAACGTCGCGGGGATGGCGACGACCGGCGCGATGATGGCCACCGGCGGCGCCGGGAAGATCGCCGCCGTTGCCGGGAAGCCCAAGTAGGTATCCCACCATGGCGCGGCGCAAAAAACCAGACCCCGGCAAGGAGTTCGCGGAGATCTGGGGCGAGCAGGTCGCAACCAACCGCTTCCTCCGCCTCTGGATCTTCGCCCTCGCCGGGCTCGCCCTCCTGCTCCTCGTCGTCGTCGTGCGCCTATCCGCCGTCGAACTCCCCAAGCCGATCGTCATCCGCGTCGACGAGGTCGGCAGGGCCGAGGCTCTCGCCTACGAGGCCCTGGAAGCCCAGGCCGATCCCCTGGACCCCACCACCAAGTACTTCCTCAACCAGTTCCTCTCCGACTTCTACTCTCGCCGCCAGGCAACCGTCGAGGCGGCCTGGGCACGGGCGCTGCGCTTCCTCGCTGCCGACCTGGCCAACGCGGCGTTCCGCACCGACAGCGAGGACGTCGCCCAGACGGCCGCCGGCTTCGCCGCCGCCGAACGCCAGGTCCAGGGCGTCGTCCTCCGGATCAACCCGAATCCCGAACCGCCCCACGCCGCCACCGCCGACTTCGACCTGGTCACCCTCGCGGCCGGACAGGAAACCGCCCGCGAACGCTGGACCGCCACGCTCCAGTTCACCTTCCTTGACCAGGTCCCGGCCGAGCTCCTCCCGGCCAACCCCATGGGCCTCGTCATCACCTACCTCCAGGCGGACCGCGCCGCCGCCTTCGAATGAGCTACTGCCGCCATTGCCGCCAGCACCGCTTCCCGCACGACGTCCCCGTCTACATCCTCCTCACCGTCCCGGTCGTGCTGCTCATCTGGCTCGCCGCGTATCAGGCCGGCCTGCGCGACTGCGCGGCCTCCGCTGCCGATGCACACCGTATGCACGGTATGCCGGCACACGATGCATACGGTATGCGTATGTATCGTGCATACGGCCTTCCGCCGCTCCCCCGCCGGCCATGACGCGACCCCGCCCGCCGCGCGCACGCACCGACACGACCGCGCTCCTCCTCTTCCTGCTCGTGCCGCTCCTGCTCTGGGCCATCGTCCTCACGGCCGCCGCCCTCTTCTCCTCTCCGGAACCCCGGCGGCCCGCGGACATCGCTCGCCTTGTTTCGTGACCCCCACCGCGCCTCCAATCCCCCACCTGGCCGGCCGGGAGGCCGCCCTTGGGGCGCTTGGCTGGACCGGCCGCGACGCCGCCTGGATCGCCCTCGTCTGCCTCCACTCCGGCGTCTTCCTCCGCTCCCAATTCGCCGCTCATCACGCGTGCACCACCAAATCGGCGCACCGCTTCCTGGGGCGGCTTCTCTCCGCCCGGGCCGCGCGCCAACACCCCCTCTCCCCGGACCAGGGAGCTGCCTCCGAACACCTCTGCCACGTCACCGCGCGGCCGATCTACTGCGCCCTCGGGATCGAGCACGTCCGCCACCGGCGCCACGGATCCCCCGGGGTCCTCTTCCGCCGGCTCCTCTCCCTGGACCACGTCATCGAACACCCCCACCTGCCCTGGCTTGCGACTGAGCAGGAAAAGGTCGCCCACTTCACCCGGCTCGACATTCCACTCTCCGACCTCCCGCAGCGCACCTACAAGGGCGCCGTCGCCCCGACAGTGCGCCACTTCCCCGTCAAGCTCCCGATCGCCGCCGACGAGCGCACCGCCACCTTCGTCTACACGGTCTCCGGGAGCGGCGATCTCAACTCGCTCCCCTACTGGGGCGAGACGCACCACTCCCTCTGGGCCGGCCTCCGCCGCGGCGGCCGCACCGTCCACATCGCGGCCGTCACCCGCACCCGCGGCCAGGCCGCCTCGCTCGGCAAGAAGCTCGCCAAGTGGTGCGGCCCTCCGGCCGAGCCGCAATCGCTCTCGCCCGAGGACCAGGAACTCATGGACGATGTCCAGCGCGCACGTGAGACCCGCAACTGGCGGATCCTCGACAAGTGGGGCGGCGTCAACGCGGCCGCGGACGGCGTCCTCCGCATCCAGGAGCGGGAGGAAGCCGTCGTCCCCGCTGGTCCCTCGATCGACAGCTGCTCCACGCACGTCGCCGCGCGCCTCGCGCCCGACTCCCTCACCCTCCCGTAACACCCGCTCGCCATGCACTCCGCATTCCCCAGTTCCGTCTCGCGGCGATCCTGCCGCCGGTCTCTCGCGCTGTTTGCTGTCCTGTCCTGCGCGGCCTGCGACACGCTGAACAACGCCGTCGCCCCGCTCCCCCTGATCGGCCACTCGGACCAGGACGCAATCGAACTCGCGTTGCTGCAGGCAGACGTGACCAACGCCGTCGTCTGCCAGAACGAGGAGGAAGACCGGGAAACGGCGCCCGGCGACCTCGTCGGGGAGTGCGCCACCGCTTGGTACCTCGCGAAGCACTGGATCGAAACCTACTCAGCCATGCCGTGGAACGGTCCGCTCCTCGAGACGGCCCGACCGACACGCGGATCCCGGCGCGGCTTCACGGTCTGGTTCGACCTCGAGAACCACCCGACCGTCGAGATCCGGCTGCAGCAGTTCTGCGCCATCCCGTCCTGCGCGCCGCCCACCGACCCACAGGTCGAAAAAGCCTTCCTGTTCTACGTGGCCACCGGAATCGACCTCATCCGGCACCTCAATTTCCGGCCGTAGCGGCCATCCCGTTTCGCACGCCCTGACTGCCCCCCAAGGAGACCCCATGACCACCAGCCCGAAAAACAACGCCCCGCCCGTCGAGGAACTCCGTGTCGGCACCTGCCGCGCCGCCATCTGGCGGAACCAGGCCGAGGGCAACACCTTCCACTCGGCCACCTTCTCGCGTCTCTACAAGACCGAAGACGGCTGGCGCAACCGCTCCAGCTTCGGCATCAACGACCTGCCGCACCTCGCCCTGCTTGCCCAGGAGACGCACCGCGCGATCGCCGCGCTCAACGCCGCCGGCGACCCCCCCGCGGACGAGTGATCCTCGGCGTCTCGGTGCCGATCCCCGTGCGAGACACGCACATCGCCCACGTGTCTCGCTTCTTCCCGCTTCGCGTGTCTCACCCCGGCTCGCCCGATTCTCGGTCTCGCCGTTGTGGTTCGGTCCCTTCGGGACCACCCCGCCTGCCCGCATTTGAGCGGGCAGGCGGGGCTGGGAGCGACCCCCCCATTTCCACAGGAAATGCGGCACGGAATCGGGTTGCGTGTTCCACCCCCTCTTCCCGTGTCCGGGTCGCTCCCAGCCGTCGCCCGAGGCGACGCACTGATCCCTGCGGGAAGGCCATGGCGATCCGCCTCGCCGCCAAGCTCACGGTCCTGACGCTCGCCGTGCTCGTCGTCCTTTGGGCCCTTTCGTTTCCCGGCTGCGCCTGACGCTCTCGTCGCCGCGCCTCCTCTTTCCGGCGGCCGCGGCGCTCCTCGCGCTCCTCGTCACCGTCCGCCAGGGCGGGTTCCCGCCCGCGGGCGCCGACCCTCTCCTCGACCTCGTCGCACTCGAGGATCCCGCCGGCTACCAGGTCCTCCGGGCCTGGTATTACGCCGGCCCCGCTCTCGGGGCCTTCTCCGTTGCCCTGCTCGCGTTCTGGTTCGCGCCGGCCTTCCGACCGGGGCTCGGACGCCTCTTTTCGTGGGCTGTTTTGCGCCTACGCAATTCCGAGGCGTCGCTTGGACGGCTTCTCTCCTGGCGCACCGTCGCCGCCATCGCCCTCGGCCTGACGGCCCTCGCCTGGTCCGTCCTCTCCCGATCTTTCCCCGCGCCCGGCACGGACCCCCTCCTCGACCTCATCGCGCTCGAGGATCCGGTCTTCTACCACCTCATCCGCGGGTGGTTTCTCGTGGCCCCCGCCGTCGTCGCCGGCGGGGGGCTGCTCATGGCCACGAGCGTCCGGCGCTTGTGGCTCGATTCCCAGGCCGCGCGCCACCTCCCCGGGCGCGGCGTCCTCCCTCCCTGGCCCACGAGCCCGGGGGACCCCGCCCCCTCTCTCGTGGTGGGAGAGCTCCACCATCCCACCGAGGCTCGGGAGACCACCCGGCCGGAATGGCTCACCCTGCCCGAACGCGGCCTCTTCACCGGCATCGCCATCTTCGGGGCCGTCGGCACCGGCAAGACGTCCGCCTGCATGCGCCCGTTCGCCGACCAGCTCCTCTCCTGGCAGGCCCACGACCCCGCACGCCGCGCGGCCGGCCTCGTCCTCGAAGTCAAGGGCGACTTCTGCCACGACATCAAAGCGGTCCTGAAGGACGCCGGGCGGGGAGAGGACTACGTGGAACTCGGCATCGGCGGCCGCTGGCAGTGGAACCCGCTCGCCTCCGAGATGGACAGCTACTCGCTGGCCTACACCATCGCCAGCCTCCTCAACCAGCTCTTCGGCAAGTCCAAGGAGCCCTTCTGGCAGCAGGCATACACCAACCTCATCCGCTGGCTCATCGAGCTGCACCGCGCCCTACCGGAGCGCTGGTGCACCTTCCGCGACCTCTACCTCTGCGCGATCGACACCGAACTCATCGGCAAGAAGATCAAGCGGGCGCGCTCCTTCAGCGACCCGCCGCCCGTCAACGACGTGGTCCTCGAGACCGAGGTCTTCCTCACCCACGTGAAGCGCCTCAAGAAGGGCCGAACCTGGACCCACAGCGGCGAAAATCACATGCGGACCGCCGCCGATCCCGACCTTCAGGAGGCCCTCACGAAGCTGCGCGTCCCGTTCACGATCGACAACCCGCCCGCGCCCCCGCGGTCGGAGCACGCCCTCCGGATCGACGCCATCCAGCGCTGGTACCAGCACGACTGGCTCCAGCTCGACCTCAAGCTCCGCACCTCAATCGTCGAGGGTGTCTCCGTCTTCCTCTCGGTGTTCGACCTGCCCGAGGTCGCCCGCGTCTTCTGTCCGGACCGCCCGCGCCCGCATATCTCGCCGCCGCCGGACCTGCCGCCGCCGCCTCCCGGCACGCCGTCCACCGCCGGCGCCGCCCTGCTGCGGCCGCTCCCTCCGCTCGACGAGCTCGTCGAGGAGGGCAAGGTGCTCGCCCTCAACATGCCGGCCGGCGCCAACCCCGCCCTGGCCCGCACCATCGGCGTTCTGCTCAAGAACGCCTGGCTCCAGGGCCTCCTCAAGCGGCCGGCAGCCATGAAGCGGCATCCCACCCGCTACGTGCGCCCCGCCGTCTTCCTCTGCGACGAATACCAGTCCTTCGCCTCCGTCGGCGAGGACGACCCCTCAGGTGACGAGAAGGCCTTCGCACTCACCCGCCAATGCCGGGTCATCCCCATCGTCGCCACCCAGTCCATCAGCTCGCTCAAGTCCGTCCTCCCCGGCCAGGACGCCTGGCGCACGCTCCTCCAGACGCTCCGGACCAAGATCTTCCTCTCCCTCAGCGACGACAGCAGCGCCGAACTGGCCTCCAACATGTCCGGCAAGGTCCTGCGGCTCTCCCCGTCCTACTCCTTCACGGAATCCGCCAAGCCGGGCTTCTCCCTCATCACCGCCCGCGCCGGCGGCGCGAAAGGCACGCTGGGGACCTCGAAGTCCTACCGCGAGCAACGCGAGCCCCTCTTCCACGCGCGCCAGTTCACGCTCCTCGAGAACTGCCAGGCCATCGTGCTCGCCTACGACGGCGCCCAGGCGCTCCCCGCCACCCGCGTCTACCTAAAGCCCCACTACCTCCCGCGCGACCGCCCCTACTGGCGCGCCCGCGCCGCCGGCCAGATATGAGCACCGCCATCGAGCACCTCACCCCGTTCCTCCCCGGCCTCGAAGACGTCCTCGCCGACATGGCGGTCTCGGAGCTCATGATCAACGGGCCCCACAACGTCTGGGTCGAGCGGACGGGCCAGGGCCTCCGCCCCGCCGATGCTCCGCAGTTGGACAAGGACACCCTCCACCGGGCGGCCATCCACATCGCCCGGCCCCTCGGGCTCGACCCGAACGTCTCACCCACCATCGACGCCCGACTCGAGGATGGATCCCGCGTCGCCATCTGCGTCCCGCCGGCGTCGCCCCACGTCGCCATCACCATCCGCCGCTTCGGCAAGCGCGCCTTCACCGCGGAGGACCTCGTCGCCGCGGGCTCTCTGCCTCCCGCCCTCTTCGAGGCCGCCGAGAGGACCTTGGCCGCCCGCCGCAACGTCCTGGTCTCCGGCGGCACCGGCACCGGGAAAACGACCGTCGTCAACGCCCTCATCGGCCTGCTCCCTCCGGACGAGCGCATCGTCTCCATCGAGGACACCCTCGAGCTGCGCATCGAGCAGCCAAACACCGTGCGCTTCGAAGCCCGTGAAGCCGACACGGACGACACGCGCACCCGGCCGGTCACCGTCCGGAGCCTGGTGAAGCACTCCCTCCGCCACCGCCCCGACCACATCGTGGTCGGCGAGATCCGCGGCGCCGAGGCCGCCGACCTCCTGCAGGCCCTGAACACCGGCCACGGCGGCAGCCTCACCACCATCCACGCGAACACCGCCGTCTCCGCACTCTCCCGGCTCGCGAGCTGCGCCATGGCGGCCCGGGACGCCCTTCCCTGGGAGGTCGTCTGCCGCAGCGTCGTGGACGGCATCGCCCTCGTCCTGCACACCGCCCGCATCCGCGGCCGCCGCGTCGTCGAAAACGGGATCTACGTCCGCGGCTGGCAGGTCGAGGACAACAGCTGGATCACCCGGGACGCAGCCGACGCCGTCCCGTCCGAACCGTGAGCCGTTCCGCGCTGCATCTGCTGGCGGTCTCGGCTGCCTGCGTAATCCTGGGCGAGGCAGCGCTCGTCGCCGCCTGGAGCAATCCGGACTCCGATCTCGCGTCCGTGCTCGCCAGCGCCGCTGGCTGGCCATGGCTGCTCGCCGCGCTGCTAGGCGCACGGGTCTGGTATCGCGGCAAAGGCCGCAGCTCCGAGCCCCTCGAACACTTCCTGGCGACCTATGCCGCCGGAACCGGCGCTGCGATCCTCGCCGGCGCCGCGATCCTGATCGTGGCCGGCTGGGAGTTCCCCGTTCTGCCCTGCCCGAGTTTCCCGTTCGAATCGCTCTGCGCGATCCTCGCGGCCATGGCCGTGGCCGCCGTTTTCGCCGGCATCACGCTCGGCCTCGTCTTCCCCGCTCTGCTCCCGATCGCCGCGGCAGCGGTCAGCGCCGTCGCACTCACGCGCCGTCCGCCTTCCCGGCGACACCTCGCCGCGGGCATCGCCGCTGCCGCGGCCGGCTGGCTTCTCGCGGCCGCCGGCGGCCTGGTCCTCGCACACGCCTAACCGAGGCGTCCGGACCCCGTCAACCGAGCAGCCGAACGATCGCGATCACGGCAGCGATCAGAACGCCCGTCTGAAGGAGCAGGGCACGGTAGAGATCACCGCGCGTCACCAACTCCCGCGCCTCCAGGTCTGGCGGCAAGCTCCACACCATGTGTGACGGCCATCTTTTCCTAATCCGGATCGAAAATCACCGTCACCGTCATGACGATCGGGACCGGAACTCCGTTGCTTACCGTTGGCTCGTACTTCCACTCCCGTACCGCATCCATCGCCGCCTGGTCGAGCAGTGGCCTCGAACGCACCACCCTGACGTTGGTCACGTTGCCGTTCGAATCGATGATCGCCTCAAGGACCACTACCCCCGAAACCCCCGCCCGCTTCGCGATTTCCGGATAGATCGGCTCGACGTACACCCTGCGGGTCGGCGCCGCGCCTTCGCCCTCTGTCCGAACCGGCGCGCCCTGGGCCGCCGGGGAACCCGAGCTCGATGCGGCGTTGTCCGTCACTCCCTCCGCGTTTCCTCCCCGCGAACCACTTTCCGGATTCTCCAGCAGGGCGTCGATCTCTGCCTGGAGCTGGTCTCGGGCCTGCGCGGCGTGGCGGATTGCGTCCTCGAGGCGCCACCGTTCGTCGGCGGCGATGTCGCTGCGCAGCCGGTCCATGTCCTGTCGCCTTGCGATGCGCGCGAGGACGACCTCCTCCGTCGCGCGCCTCGCTGCCGCGTCGTTGCCCTGAGCGGCGGCCGCGCGCGTCTCCAGGAGGCCGATCAGCTCGTCGTGGAGTGTCTCCAGCTGATCTCTGGCCGTGGTGGCGGTGGCGCGGATTTCGTCGGCCGACGGCATCGCCACGGGCGAATCCTCGGGACGCGCGCTTACCGCCCCGGCCCGGTCGCGCGGCGTTTCCTCCTCGCGCCCGCCGGTGGTCACCTGGCCACCAGCGTCACTTTCCACTCCGGCTTCGGCAGCGGTGTCGACATCCATCCCCCGTGACGAACCCACGAAACGTTCTGCGACCTTCCCCAACAACAGCGCAGCGCACACCGCCGCCATGCACACGATCGCCACCCTGACGCTTCCGTGAAGCGCGCCGCGCCCCGCGACGGGCGCGAAGGCGCCCTCTCTCCATCGGCGGGGCGGAGCCCTTGCCCCCTCCGCTCCGCTACTTTCCAGCATCCCTAGACGTCGCTTGCTCCTCTCCGTGTCTTTGCCCATCTGGCGGATGTGCCACCCCACCTCCTCCGGACACTTCGCTTGCATCTGCTTCAGGAACCATTCGTACCACGTCGCGGCCTCACGCGTCGGCAGCTCAATCAGGTACACCATCCGAACGACAGCGCCACGCGTCACCTTGTTCTTGTTCTTCGGGTGTTCGTGCTCTTTCAGCCGTGCCGCCGGGTTCTTTGTGTGCCCCACGTACCGCAAAACGCCGTCCTTGTCTCCGCCACGCAGTCGGGGATAGACCCGCCGCCGAGGGGCATCGACTTCCAGTATGTAGACATAGAACCGCTCAACCCCGCGGTCCCCCTCTTCCCACGTCTCGGCCGGCTCGAACCAAAAATACTCCCCCCGCTCCAAAGGGGGAATCTGTCGCCGCCGCTTCCTGGCCATGCCCTCTCTAATCGAACAACCACCACGGCGGCCGCGCTGTCTGCAGAACCAGCCGCGTCGGCCCCGTGATCCGCGCCACGTGGTCCCCGCGAGGACCGCCCAGCCCTCGCAACTCGTATCCTCCCGTCGCTTCGTACCACGCGACTCCCCACACGGCGGCCTCGACCGCGGCCTCCGCGGCCAGCTCTACGGCGACCCCGTCGCCGAACGCCGCCAGCAGCACCAACCCTTCACCGGTCAGCCGATGCATCACCAGCGGGCGGCGCTCTCCTCTGTCGCGGATCTTCTCAACCAGTGCCACGTCCACCTGCACGCCGCCGGCCGCCGCCAGCAACGCCGGCGCGGCAACCACCAGGTTGTCCTCTTTGGTGAGTTCCACCGCCTGAACCTCCGCCGGGCCGCTCGCGGCGAATGCCACTTTCCCGGGCCCCTGGTAACGGCTCATCCGGCCCACCAAGCCACCCGCGCGCCGCTGGATCCGGTTCACCCATCCCCGTATCCGACCGCTTGACGCCGCCAGGGAGCACGTCACGCCGTCTCCGCGATACAGCAGGCGGTCGGCCTCGGCCACCATCGCTTGGCCCTCCGGGAGGGCGACGCGCGCGCCCCCGCCTTCCAGGCAGTACCGAATTCCCCCGGAAGCCGCGGTCCACTCGTCCATGATCCCCTCCGGGTGGCGGTCCCCGCGCGGCTGATCAGCCCTCCAGTGCGCTACCGCGCCGCTCCCGAGCTTCGCGCCGCTTTGCCTGTCGCCGGCGCATCCTCCCCAGAGCGTTCGCCACCTCCCTTGCGCGGCGGTGGAGCCGTTCCAGGTCTAGCGGCCCCTCGCGCTGTCCCCCATGTCCGCGGCGCGCCTCGTGCCATTCGTCCAAGTCTCGTGCGACCTCCTGGATCATCGCTTCGACCCGGTCCAAGTCCTGTCGATCCACTTTCGAAAGCGCCAGCGCTTCGGCCATGTAGGCAATTCTATGCCTGCTTCGGCCGAGGGGTTCCTCTCGGGCCTGCCACCGTGCATACCGTATGCCTTACATACGGTATGCTTTCATACGGTATTGATCGTGCGTACCGTGAAGACCTCCACCCCACGCACCACGGCGCTGGCCCGCATCGTCGTCCTCGCCAACCAGAAAGGCGGACCCGGCAAGACGACCCTGGCCATGTGCCTTGCAGGCGAACTCGCCCGACGCGGACATCGCGTCCTGGTCGCCGATGCGGATCCACAGGGTACGGCGACACGCTGGGCGGCTTCGGCCCCGGAGACGAAACCCTTTCCCGCCCGCGTCCTCGCCACCGGCGCGAACCCCGCCCGCCTCCGCGGCGAGCTGCGATTCCACCTCCACGACTACGACTTCATCATCGTGGACTGTCCACCCTCGGCCGACTCCCCCCTCTCGCACAGCGCGCTGCTGATAGCCGACCTCGCCGTCGTGCCCGTCATTCCCTCGCCCCCCGATCTCTGGGCCGGCCTCACCATCCGCCACGTCATCGCCGGAGCCGCCCGCGTGCACCCCGAGCTCAGGGCCCGCATCGTAGTGAACCAGCGCAAGCCGGGCACCCGACTGGCGGCCAAGACCCGCGAGCTGCTGCCCGAGTACGGGATCCCGGTCCTCAACACGCAAGTTGGAGACCGCGAAGCCTTTCGCCACGCGGCCGCCGCCGGTTCGACCGTGGCCGACCTTCCCCGGGCGCAGCTCGCCCAGGCCGAGGTCTTCAGCCTCACCCACGAAATCCTCGACGTTCTCGAGGAGGACACGCCTCCATGACCTCAAAAGATCCTGTCGACAACCTGGGCCGCACCCTGACGGATGCAGCGGCCGCGGCCGAACGGCGTTTCGACGACGCGGACCGCATCATGGGAGGGCGCTCACCCGCCAGGCGCGACGCGAACGCCGTCCGCGCCACCTTTTCCTTCCCGCCCAGCGATCACGCGCTGCTGGGGGATCTCCAAGCGCGCTGTCTTGCCGCCTCGTTCCAGGCCAGCAAGAGCGAACTCGTCCGCGCTGGACTCCATGCCCTGGCCGCGCTCCCACCGGACGCCTTGCGCGAGGCCATCGGGACTCTCAACAGATACCAGCCCGGCCGCGCACGCTGGGCGGCACCTGCCCCTTAGCCACCTGGTGCCTGAACTCGACCTCCCGCCGCACAACGCGGCGCTCTTCACCCGCGTTCGCGAACCCCTCGCGAAACACCTTGGCGGCGAACACCACCTCTGCCTCGGGGGCGGCACGGCCCTGGCGGCACGCTGGTCCCACCGCCATAGCACCGACCTCGACTTCTTTGTCGATTCCAATCCCTACAGCCGTCTCTACGACAATGCCGACGCTTTCAGGCGTGACCTCGCGCGTGCCGCCGGGGGTATCAGCACCGGCGGCATCTCGCGGGGATCGGCAACCATCATCCTCGCGGACGGCGCGGAAATCAGCCTATCTTCGACGCTGTCCCGGATGGCACACCCCCGCTCAACCGACACCATCCGCGGCTCCGCGGTTCCCTTGGAAGCAACCGAGGAAATCCTGGCCCGGAAAATCGGCGGCCGAATGCTCATCAACAACGTCTTTGTCCCCCGCGACCTCTACGACATTGCGGTTGCCAAACACTACGATCCTCTGGCGCTGGACCGCGCACTCCGGCGCTTTCGCCCAGACGAACTGGAACAAATCAGCGACGAACTCCGTGTCCTCCCGCGGGACTGGCTCGCCAACCAGTCGGAGCAGATCCTTCACCCCGCACGGCCGTTGACGGCTGCGCAGTGCGTACAGCGCGCTGCCGAAATCCTCGAGCCACCCCGCTCTCTTCAGTGGACGCGATAACCCCATGCTCGACCTCGAACAAGTCCGCCGCGCCTACTTCCACCCGCCAGACGACGAACACCTGCGCCCCGCCACGCGCGAGGAACATATCGCGCGCCGAGAGCGCAACGCGGTCCGGCTTTGCCTTGCTGCCGGCAGAGATCCGCGCGCCGAAGGCCTCGGGGAACATGGCTCTCTCATCGGCGGCCCGGGCAAGCCCCTCCGGTTCGCCAGTCACGATGCGAAACTCGAATACGCCCAGCCTTGGACCCCGCTCCCGCTATCGTGGTTCTCGTACACCCGAGCGCTCGTGCGGCCACCGGGGGAAACGCCGGCCGATCATCCGCTGCTCACCCTCCTGATCGGGACGCACCTGGCGGGCTATCCGGACCGGCCGACCGCCGAAGAGCTCGCCCAGATCTTCCGCGCTGACGATCCCACCGCGCGGGATCGCTCCATCCTCTACCACGTCCTGGGCTGCATTGATCCCTGGCACCTGCCGCGCCTGCTCTTTGACGAACGGCTCTCCATTTTCGAACTCGCCCGGGCGATCCACTTCTCGCGCATCCGCCGCCCGCAGGTGATCGACTGGCTCCACATGTTTGCCGTCCCCCCCGAACACGCCCCCGCAGCAGACCAGCACTAGCCCACCACGCGCTTCCTCTCCGCGCTCCGGCCACCACGGAAGTCCGACGACGATTCTCCTCAGGACGTTCCGGAACTTGCCACCCCCGAAGCCCTGGCACTGATCCGCGCCTGGGCGACACCCACATCCGGCCGCTCCGGACTCTCCTTTCGGCCAAACACACCCGAAAAACGCCCGATCAGCCCAATTTCGTGGCCCCAGGAGCCTTCCAATGCATCTTTTCACGGGTAACCACCCGTTCGAAGCGAATCTGGGCCTCTCTCACCGCCCAAATTCCCCCGTTTTATGTCCAATCGGCCGAATTCGTCGGAATCTAGCCCGTTGTCGGCGTGGACCCGGACTCCTCGAGGATCTGCGCAGGCCCACGTGTGCCCGAATTCGCACTCTCCGGCCGAGGCCGGCCCGCCCTCAGCTTCCGATAACAACACCCCTCCGGGCTCCGCTGCCCGCGCCCTTCCCGGCCTCTCGCCGGCGAAACACGCCGCCGCCGAGCTTCCGGCGTGTTCGGGGTCTTACCCGAACACCGGCCGGAAGCCCGTCCGGATCCGCGCCCGTCAGTGCCGCCGGACTTCTTTCACCCGTTCCAACCCGGCGGCCTGCATCGCGACCACTAGCGCCACCATCCACTCTTCGAACCCGGCCGGGTCGTGCCGCCTCTGCGCCGACAAAATGGCGTTCGTCCCTGTCGGATACCGCTCCAACCACTCCCAAGTAGTCACCCAGCCGCACTCTGCGCACCGGACACCCCGATCGCCCGGCGCCGGCGTTTTCCAGCCGGCGACTGCACACCCGCAAATCCCCCTCGCGGCTTCCGCCATCTCGGCCGCTTCCATTCCTTCATCCTACCCCCAACAAGCTTCGGATAAAAAGGATTATCGCAGCCCCTTTGCTACACTCACCAGCAGGAGATTCTGATGGCCTACACCCTCGACACCGCTGCGGCGACTGAGCGGATCATCGCCGCCGGCGCGGACCCCGCTCTCGCCCGTGCCATCATCGCCGAAGTCGCCAGCGCCGATGATGCTCAGCGCGCTGACCTCGCCACTCGCGCCGACCTCCGCGCCCTCCGCTCCGACCTCGAAGCCGCGATCATCGCCAGCGAGCGTCGCTCCCTCATCGCCGCCCTCGCTATCGCTGGTGTCTTGTTCGCCGCCCTCCGGTTGACCGGATGACTGGCCGCGCGGCCGCGCTCGTTCCCTTCGAACACCCGGCGCGGCTCGCTGTCCTGCGCGACGCCGGCCCCCAAGCCTGCTTCGCCGCGGAGGAATTCTTCACCGCGCGGATCCGGAACCCGCACACGCGCAAGGCCTACGCCATCCCGGTGCGACGATTCCTCCACTGGCTGGCTGCGCAGGACATCTCCCTCGTGGATACCACCCCCGGACACGCCGCGCGCTTCCTGGACGCCTACGGCGGCTCCATCCCCACCCAGAAACTCGCGCTTTCCGCGCTCCGGCACTTCTTCGACGTTCTCACGCTCCGCCATGCGGTCGTCATCAACCCCTTCCAGTCCGTCCGGCCACCGCGTTCCGAATCCCGCGAAGGCAAGACCCCCGAGATCACTGTCGCCCAGACACGCGACCTCATCGCTTCCATAGACGCGTCCTCGAGGCCCGGCGTGCGCGACCGAGCCATCCTCGGCACCCTCATTTATACCGGCGCCCGGGCCGGTGCCGTCGCCGCGCTCCGACTCCAGGACCTCCGCAACTACGGCGACCACCGAACGCTGCGCATGCGCGAAAAACGCGGCAAGCAGCGCGAAATCCCCGTCCGCATCGACCTCGACGCCTGGATCGCCGCCTACCTGGCCGCCGCCCAGATCCGCGACCAGCCCCAGGACACCCCCCTCTTCCGCGTCATCGCCCCGGGCTCGCCCACGGGGTTCGGCGACGCCGGCATCGAACCATGGACCCTGCGTTCCATGCTCAAGCGCCGGCTCCGGGCGGCGGGACTCCCGAGCTTCATCACCGTCCACAGCTTCCGGGCCATGGTCATCACCGACCTCCTCGACCAGGGCGTCCCCATGGAGGACGTCCAATACCTGGTCGGCCATTCGGATCCCTCCACAACTCAGCTCTACGACCGGCGGAGCAGATCCGTCAGCCGCAACATCGTCGAGCGGATCTCCGTCTGATGGCGGAATACGACCTTCCCCCCGGTCCGGCCGAACTCTTCGAGGCCGTCCGCGAGGCCTTCGGAGAGCACCTGGGCGGAGAACAGCACATGCGTCTAGGCGGAGGCACTGCCCTAGCGCTCCGCTGGGCGCACCGACACAGCACGGACGTGGACCTCTTCACCGATCAGGAGTCTTACAGCCGGCTCTGGGAACGCCGCGACGCGTTCCGGCGCACCATCGAGCAGCGGGCCGGCCCCGCCGAAGTCCTCACCGTGCTTCGCTGGAACACCAAGATCATTCTGCGGGGCGGCGAGGTCACCCTCTTTACCAGCCCTCCATGGACCGACCAGCCGCGCTCCGTCGATACGGTCCGCGGCACCCTCGTGCCGCTCGAAACCAACGCCGAGATACTCGTAAAAAAGCTCGCAGGCCGGATGCTGGACTCCGAAAGATTGCTGGCGCGGGACCTCTACGACTTCGCCGTCGCCCGACACCTCGACTCCGCCGCAGTCAAGGCCGCCGTGAAAAACACCGACGTCTCGGACCTCAAGCAACTGAAGCGCGAACTCCAGAGCCTCCCAGAGGGCTGGATGCAGCGAACCGACCAGCGTGCGCTCATCCGCCCTGCTTACCCCGACGAGGCGAAGGACCCTGCTCCCTTTGTCGCTGACCAGGTCCTGCGCGAGATTCTGTCCAGAACACCGTCGCGTCTCGAACGCTCCACTCCTGCCTGGGAGCGCTGACACTTCCGATGCTCGACATTGCAAAGATCCGCCACCATTACTTCAACCCGTCAGCCGAGGATTCGACACGGTTCCCCTCCCGCGAGGAGCTGTACGCCCGCGCGGAGCGACGCGCCGTCGAGCTTTGCATCCTGACCGGGGGAGACCCTCGCGAGGACGGCCTCGGCGAACACGGTGCCCTCATCGGGGGGGAGGGAAAGCCTCCTCGCCACATCTCCCGGGACCCGGAACTAGCGGATCGCGTCCCCTTTCCCCTCACCTGGTTCCAGCATCCGAAAGCCCTTTCGAAGCCCCCCACTCCCCCGGAACGAGTGCGCGGATTTTTCGCGCACCTGTCCGGTGGCCATCTCGCGGGCTATCCGGACAGGCCCACCGGGGCAGAGTTGGCCCGGATTTTCCGGGCCACGCGAATGACGGACGTCGAACGCGACCAGGTCTGGCACGTCTTCGCCTGCATCCACCTCTGGGATCTTCCCGGGCTCCTCTCTGCCGGAGGCATGTCCGTCTACGAGGTCGCCCGCGCCATCCGTCTCTCCCTGACGTTACGACCCCACGTCGTAGCCTGGATCAACCTCTTCGGTGTTCCGCCGGAGGAGAGTGCCCCGGAGCACTGAACGCGCACGATGCTCGACCTTGCGAAGGTCCGCCGCCTCTACTTCAACCCCCCGCCGGACGACCCCGAGCGCGAGCCCACCCGGGAAGAACTCTGGGCCCGAGCAGAAAGCCGCGCGGTCGAGGCCTGTCTCCGCTGGGGAGGCGACCCCAAAGCGGAGGGGCTCGGCGAACATGGTGCTCTCATCGGCGGCCGGGGCAAACCGTTGCGGCGACTCACCTCGAATCCCGAGCGGAGCCTCCGCCGGCGCCCGCTTCCCCTGGCCTGGTTCGACACCCCTCGCGCCCGGGCGCGGCCGCCAGAACTCCGAAGAGATCCCACCATCTTGTGAGCACCTCTCGGCAGCTCATCTCGCTGGCTATCCGGACCGGCCCTTCGGCGCTGCGCTCGCCCGCATTTTCCGCTCGCCCGAGCTTTCAGCGGTGGAACGCGACCAGCTCCGGCATATCTTTGCCTGCATCCGTCTCCGGGATCTCGGCCATCTTCTTGGCTGGGGCGGCCTCTCTGTCTACGAAGCTGCTCGCGCCGTCCACCTCTCTGGAACTCGACGTGGCGACGTCGTCGCATGGATAAACCAGTTCGCCGCCCGCCCCAAACCCGCCGGGCGACAAGCACAGGAACACACACCATGAATTCCACTCGCTCTCTCGCCCTCCTCGCCGCCCTGGCCCTGGTCAGCTGCTCCTCTCCGGAAAACAAGGCGCGCTCTCTTGCGGCCGACCTCGAAGCTCGTATCGCGCGTGGTGAAGTCGATCTATCCGCATTTGATAACGCCGTCGCAGAAGCTGGGTTTACACTCAACGAGGCGGCGGCGGTGAGCCACATCTTTCAGCCGGCCAGGGTTTGCCTATCCATCGCCCAACAACTCCGCGACTATGCTGAAAACAGCCGCACCAGCGCCGGCAGCCGGGTCCACCTTGAGCAAAATCCCCCCTCGCTCTCCTTCTCGTGGGGGCGCGGAACGCCCCCCGTGCCCACCCCGCTCGACGATCTCCGAGCCTCGGCGACCACCATCGTCGAAAAATTGCCGGCGCAAATTGACGAGCTCGTTCGCGCGCTACGTGCGCTCGCCGAGACCGAAGCCAACCCGTGCGTGTCCCAGCTGATCGACACGCAGATCGCCGCTTACTACGACGAGCACACAACCGCCGCCGCAGATCTCTCGCCCCTGATCGCCGCGGCCGACCGCACAGCCGTGGAATCCGGCCATCGCAACGCCACGATTCTCACCTACTACCTCGACGATTTCACCCAAGACATCAACCGCCTCAGGCGTCTGGCCGCCCAGCGACAATCGAGGTTACTGACGGACGACGAGCGGCGCGAGCAGCTGGAACAGGAGGCGCAGCAGCGGCACGAACAAATGGAGCAGCGCCGCCGCGAAGACGCCGAAAAAAGGGAACAGGCGCACATCGCGGCCGCCGCCCGGGCTGAAGAGATTCGGCCTCAGGCCGTTGCGGCGGTCGAAGCCGCCGCCGCTCGCCGCGACGAACTCCTGAACATCCTCCGGACTCTCGCCGAGGCCCAGCACTCCTTCGGCGAGCGCCGTCTCGTCGAACACGAAATCGCAAACCAAGAGCGTTCCGCGAATCGCCGCCTGACACAGATCCGCGCCCTCCTCAACGATCGCGACAATCTCGGCTCGATTGAGGCCGCCCTCAGCGAGGCCAACGTCATGGCCGACGGCCTTCAGCCCACGATCGAAAAAGCCAATGCGCGCCTCTCCTCCCTGCAGCGTTCGGGTGTTCCAGAAGCCGCAGCGTCCACCCCAGGATCTGCGCCTTCCCGCCAAGAAGCTTCGCCGGCAGACGCGCCGCCGATCTCAGCAGCGGCGGCTGCCCCAGAGCCCCCCACCATCGATGAAATCCGCGCCGAAGCCACTACGGCCATGAACGAGTTGGAGGCGCTCCACGACGAGCTGATCCGGATCCTCGAGGCGCGGATCGCCGCCGCTGCGGGCGACCCCGCGGCAACGAACAGTGCCACTAACGCCCTCACCCTCGCACAACTCGCCAAACGACAGGACATGGACCGGCTGCGCGGCGACGTCGCTGCCGACGCACAGTGGCGCCTCGAAGGGGCGATCAGCCACGCCGCGATCGTCCGAGACCAGCTCCAGGCACAAATCGCCGACCTGCAGCGGTGACCGCGCAATGGTGCCCACAATGGGCTACTCCTGACTTGACGCTTCCCGGCCCATTCGGCTAGTACGCTCCCCGCAAAGCTCGCGAACCCGGCGAACTCCAACCGATCCCCCGATCGGCCGATGAGCACTCCACCCGCAGACTGCCCCGACTGCGGCGATACTTGCTGGGTCGACGCCAAGCGCCCCGACGGTTCCCCCGCCGTCGCCCCCTGCCCCACCTGCGTCCCCGATACTCCGGCGTCGCGGCCCCGGCACGAGCGCCAGGAACGTCTCCCTCTCGCCGCCGATCCGGTCCGTCTCGGCGCCCTCTTCGGGCTCCCTGACAACGTCGCCAACAGCCCGACCGGTCTACCCTTTGCGCAACCCGTCGAGCACCGCCAGCGGCCCCAAGCCGCGCATGCACTCAACGCTGCACCCGGACCTTACTCATCCTTATCGGAAGTCGCGCCAGCGACTTTCGATAAGGATTTGCCTCGGCACACGGCCACGTTGCGCGCGACATCCGATAAGGGCGCGGTGCTTATCCGAAGTTGCTGGCGCAACATCCGATAAGCGCGCCCGGCCGGATCTACGGGCCCCCGGGGTCGCGAGGCGGGGTTCGCTGCGGCCGAGGCAACTCCAGAGGCCAATGTCGGCGCGCCGACATTCCCGGCGAGGACCGCCGGCCGCGTGCCGTCAGTCGTCCGGTGAACCGAACCGCTCCCGGAGCCGCGCCGTGCGATACGCGAAGATCCGTTCGAGGTCGGGGGCCACCAGGTAGCGGTCGATCAGCCAGCCTCCGGGCGCCTCGTAGCGCACCTCGTCGGAAGCGATCACCACCGGTTCCCTGCCCGGGCGCTCTTCGATATCGAACCGGTGCTCGTGAATCCAGCTTCGGTAGGGCCCGATCACCTGTTCGTCCACGAAGCGATGCGGCGGTTCCCAGGCGGTGATCTCGCTGCGCCAGCGAAGCGGTAGACCGTGAAGACGCAGCCGATAGTCGATCTGCGTGCCGCGGGCCATCCGGATCTCGCCTTCGGTCAGGACCCGGAAGCGGAGCCAGGGCGGCGTGAGCACTTCCAGGTTCCCGGCATTCGAAAAGAAGCCAAACACCGCATCCGGCGGCGCCGCCAGTGCTACGGAACATCGAAGGACCGGCATGCGTTCCTGATGCTAACCTTCCCCGGTTACTCCTCTTGACGCGCTGAGCGGGCGGCGCCAGACCGGTGGCCTACCCACCCGCCGTCCTCCGAAACGAAGTCCCGGCCGAGAGTGGCGGGCACGAGGCAACATTCGGCATGGCGGACAACGTAGCGGCCCCCGAGGCCCGGATTCCCGGCATCGACTACGAACCGAAGCCGGGCGGGAACGAAAACGCCAAGCAGAAGGCGAACGGCTCGGCCCCGGCCTCCTATTCGATGCTCGAGCCCCGGATGAAGGCCATCTACGGTCAGTTCTACAAGGAGACCTACTTTTCCGAGAACAAGCATCTCGAGCCGAAGGTCCAGGAACTGATCGCCCTCGCCTGCTCCCTGATCGCCCAGTGCGAGGGTTGCCTCGACGGCCACGTGAAGAAGGCCCTCAAGCTGGGGGCTACCAAGGAAGAGATCAGCGAGGCCATCGTGATCGCGATCGGCATCAACGCCGCCGCGATCGTCGATCAGACGGACCGGACCGCGGCCCGGCTCGGGCTCAACCACTTTCCGGCCAAGACCCGGCTCTAGGCTCGGAGCCGCCTAGGGGCCGAAGACCCCCTCCCCCGCCCCGCCCGGCTCGGGCCGGCTGGTGCGTTGCGAGGCCAACGCCTCCCGTTCGGCGTCCGCGACGTCCGCTTCGACCCGCGCTTCGATCTCCTCCAGCACGGTGTCGGCCACCGGCGCCCCTCCGGCGCCGCCCTGCCGCAGAAACGCGCGATAGGTGCGGACCGGGTCCCGCCGGCCGTAGTGCGCGAAGAGGTCGGCCGGGAGGATCCTCCGGCTCTCGCCCTCGTCGTGGGTGGCGTGCCCTCCCATCCGGAACGTGTCCGCAACCACGAACACGGGCCGGGAATCGGCGAGGGCCTCCCGTCGGGCGAGCGCGGTGCCCGCGAACACGTCGAGCACGTTGTTGCCGTCCACCCGCAGGCCGGAGATTCCGTATGCGCCGCCGAGTTGAGCGAGCCGTTCGTCCCCGCCCTCCGCCAGCGGGGTCCCGAGCGCGATCCGGTTGTTCTGGATCACCACGACGAGCGCCGCCCGGAGCGCGACGGCGGACACCATCCCCTCATGGAACGCGGCGGTCCCCGTCGTGCCGTCTCCTGCCCAGGTTAGCGCCACCCTCGTTTCTCCCCGAAGCCGGAAAGCGAGGGCCAGCCCCGCGCACACCGGCACGAGGGAGCCGACCATGCTGATTGGGGCAACGATGCCCTGGTCCAGGTCCCCGAAGTGGAGGTCCCTGCCCCGGGCCGGCCCGTCCTCGGTACCGAGGGCCCCCCGGAACATGGAGGCGAGGCTCATCCCCCGCTCATGGCACGCGCCGATGTTGCGGATCATCGGTCCGACGACGTCGCCCGCTTCGAGCGCGTGGCACGCCCCCACGGTCACGGCTTCCTCACCCGGCCCGAGCCACGCTTTGGACAGTACTCCCGACCGGACCCAGCGCTTGAGCTGGAGGTCGTGGAGCCGGTTCCGGACGAGGCCCTCGTAGAGCCGGAGTCTTGCGGGCTCCGCGAGCCCTCGAACAATGGGGGCGCGCCGGGCGTCCTCCAGGGCGGTCGTCCCGAATTCACGGACGAGGTCCGGATCCTCGGTCCAGTCGAGGTATTCGGGAGGATCGAGTCCGGGGACGGCCCTCACGCCGAGCGGGAAACGCCGTTCCAGCGGACGAGTTCGCCCGCGATCAGGTTTTCGACCGCGTCGGCGTTCCAGGAATTGCGGAGGCCGTTCGTCATGACCGAAAAACCGAGCGCCCGGTGCTCGGCCGCGAGAGGAAAAGCGACGCCCGAGAGCGAACTGACGCCGCTGAGGGTTCCCGTCTTCGCCATCACCCGTCCGAGGGTTTCTTCTCCCCACAAGCGCCGGGCAAGGGTGCCGTCCACCCCGGAAACGGCCAGCGAACAGAGAAAGTCGGTCCGGAGTTCCGGCTGGCTGTAGAGGTCGCGAACGACCGCGACGAGGAGGCGCGCACTCAGGCGGTTCTTCCTTGAGAGTCCGGAGCCGTCGTCGATCGTGAAACTGCCGGCCGGAAACCCGAGTCCCACGAGATACTCCTCGATGGCCCGCACGCCCTTCTCCCGTGTTCCGGGCGGTCCCCAGCGATGGGCTCCGACGGCGAACAGGAGCTGTTCGGCGGACCAGTTGTTGCTGTACTTGCCGAGTGCCTCGACGACCTGGGTCAGGGGCGCCGACTCGTGGCGGTACAGCAGGAGCTTTTGGCGGGCGGCGGGGACGGGGCCGCGCCTCGGTTCGCCGGCCACGTGCACGCCGCGTTCGATGAGCTTCCCCTTCAGGGCGTAGCCGAAATAGAGGGCCGGCTCCGTTGCGGTGAAGCGGGCGACGCGTTCGTTGCCGCCCCTGAGGATGCGGCCCTGGAGCCGAATCCGGCGCGCGCCCCGGCGCTGCGCCAGGATGTAGGGGCGCCCCGAGTTGCGCAGCACCATGCGGTTCTGAACGGCGTAGTACCCATACCCCTCATCGCGAACGGCCGGCTGCTGGCCGTCCCCGGGCACGCCGGCGACCTCCACCCGGTTCCAGTGGTAGCCGAGGGCGCTCTGGATGGGCTCCTTGTACCGGATCCGCCGCCTCACGAGCGCCTGGTCGGTTTCCTGGACTTCCAGGAAAGAGTCGTCCAGCACGATATCGCCCCGGATCTCGGTCAGCCCGAAGGCCGCCAGGGAGTCCGCGATGAAGTCCATGTCGTGCCGCTGGAGACTGGGGTCCCCGGAGCCGATGACATGGACCGGCCCCTCGATGACCCCTTCCTCGGTGGGCGGCGCATCCACGAGCAGACGGGTGGGAAAGCGGTAGCTCGGTCCCAGATAGTGGAGACACGCGCCCGTGATCGGCAGCTTCATCCCCGAGGCCGGCACGTAGCCGCGGTCCGCGTTGTGGCTGAAGAGCGCGGCCCCGGTGGCCAGATCCTCCACGTGGATGCCGATGGCGCGACGGAGGCCGAAACGCCTCCGAACCGCGTGGAGGCGCCGGTCGAGTTCAGCGAGCGAGTCGTCGGAGAAAGGCGCCGCCCGTTCTCCCGCGAAGGCCGGCCCCCCGGCGGCCAGCAGCGCCCCGCCGGAGAGGACGCGCAGAGCCCGGCGCCGATCCACCCGCCAGTCGGCGCCGGGATACCGGGGACGGTGACCGCTCACGACGCGGGATCCTGATCCGGCTGGGAGGCGGCGCCCACCTCGGCCACCGCCGCGAGGAATACCTCCTCCGCCTGGGCCCCCAGCACCGAGGTTCCCTGCCCCACGAGTCCGGCTCCGTCTTCCAGCGGTTCGACGACGGTCAGCGGCACGGAAGAAACGGCATAGGTCCGGGCCAGATCCGGGAATTCCTGGACCATCACGATGTCGGTCGTCACCTCGGGGCTTGCCACCGCGAACTGGACGGCCAGACTGGCCGCCGGAGCGCACCAGGGTCAGGTGGGGGTCGTGAAGACCTTGACGTGGACCGGACGCCGGAGCGCCGACAATTGTTCGGCCGCGTCCTCGGAAAGGGTCAGCGGCGCTCCGGACACCCAGGTTGCCGCGGTGATCAGCGAACCGAATTCGTGGCCGTCCGGCAACCCCAGGAAACGGACCCGCCCCTTGGCGGCGCCGTTGAGTTCGATCGCCGGCAGGCGGACAATCCCCGCGTCGCGCGCGGCATCCGGCGCCTGGTCCACATCCCGTACCGCGACGGTAAATCGGTCCGACAGCTCTTCCACCTCCCGCAGCAGGGCTTCGGTCGTCTGACAGGTCTGGCAGGGTGTCCGGCCCGGTACCACGAGAGCGCTTTCCGGCCGCGAGTAGACAGTGGCGGAGACGGGGCCGGCGAGATCCTCGAAGTGTTTCCGGACCGCCGTGCGATCCGCTTCGCGAAGCAGCACGAGGCATAAGGATACCCCGCCCGCGACACGGCTTCGCCGGTCCCCCTCGCCGTGACGCACCGGTAGAATCGGAAACCGTTCACCAAGGCGGAGGTTGGTTATGGCGAGGCGCGCTCCGAAACTCATGACCCGCCGGCGGCTGCTCGGCAGCGCCGCCGCGGCGCCGTTGATCCTCACGGGGTGCGAGACCGGGCCGGACCCGGGCGCCGGCCCGACCGTCACCGCGTTGGGATACGCGAACAGTCTGCTCGACCACCCGCTGCCCGCGGATCGTCTGTCCACGATTCTCCCGGCGGTGCGCATGAATCACGCCTTCTTCCGCGCGGTTCGGGAACTGGAGATCCCGGATCTGGTCGAGCCCGCCGTGACGTTCGTCGCCCGTGGATCGGGCGCGGCGGATTCCGGGGAGTGATCCGATGATCCCGGAACTCTGCCAGCTCAGCGGCCGCGCGCTCTCCGAGCGCATCCGCAACCGGGAGCTCTCGCCCGTCGAGGTCGTGGACACCCACCTCGCCCACATCGAGGCCGTGGATCCGACCATCAACTCCTTCATCACGGTCACCGCCGGCCATGCCCGCGAGAGCGCGCGGGAGGCGGAGGCCGAGATCGCGGCCGGCGACTGGCGCGGACCCCTGCACGGGATCCCCTACGCCCCGAAGGACATCCTCGCGACCGCCGGCATCCTCACCACGAACGGCTCGAAAGCCACCGCGGACTGGGTCCCGGACTACGAGTCCACGATCACCGCGCGACTGAATGCGGCGGGCGCCATCCTGGTCGGCAAGCTGAATCTCCTCGAGTTCGCGATGGGCAGCGGGGTGCTCTCCGGATTTGGCCCGGCGCGCAATCCCTGGGCGACCGACTACACACCCTCCGGGTCCTCCTCGGGTTCCGGCGCCGCCCTGGCCGCCCGCCTGGTTCCGCTCTCGATCGGGACCGACACCGGCGGATCCATTCGGGGACCCGCAGCCGCCTGCGGCATCGTCGGTCTCAAGCAGACCTACGGCCGGATCAGCCGGTTCGGAGTCACCACGCTCAGTTGGACGCTCGACCACGCGGGGCCCATGACGCGCACCGCCTGGGACGCCGCGGCGATGCTCGGCGCGATCGCCGGCGCCGATTCCCGGGACCCGACGGCGGCCGACGTGGCGGTTCCGGACTATCTCGCGGGGCTCACGCCCGAGGTCTCCGGTCTCCGCATCGGCGTACCGGTCTCGGGGTTCTTCGAGGGTGCGACCGAGGAGGCGCAGCAGGCGGTCCACACCGCCATTTCGCTCCTCACGGCGGACGGGGCCGAAATCGTGGAGGTCGAAGTGCCCCATGCCCACCTGGCCGGGGGCGCCGGTTGGATCGTCGCCATGGCGGAGGCCACGACGTTTCACGAAAAACGCCTTGCCGAGCAGCCCGAGGATCTCGATCCGCTGGTGCGCGAACGGCTGGAGGTGGCCAGGTTCTATCCCGCCACCGACTACATCAAGGCCCTTCGGTTGCGCACCATCCTGCAGCAGGAGATGGCCGGGGTCTTCCGCAACTGCGACGTGATGATCGTTCCCAGTTCCCTTTCTCCGGCCGATCCGCTCCGGTCGGAGGCGGCCGCCTCGAGCGATGTCCGCGCCGGGACCGATCCCGACGAACTGGACAGCCGTCCGGGGAACACCTTCATCGGCAACATGACCGGCTACCCGGGCCTCACGATGGGGTGCGGGTTCACGTCGGAGGCGCCCAAGCGGCCCCTCGCCCTCCAGATCTACGGGCCGCCGTTCTCGGAGGGCCGGCTGCTCCAGGTCGCCCACGCCTATCAGGAGAGAACGGTCTGGCACGAGGAGCTGCCGCCCGTCTAACCGCCGGCGGGAAGCTCGGAGTGCCGGCCTCAGGCCGGCATCGCGGCCGCAGGCCGCGAAACCGCGTCCCGGGTTTCCATCTCACCGCAAGTCCGCGGTGTGGCGGGAACCGGCTATCGGATGATTTCGCAGCCCGCGCTGGTGCACGAGGCGACCGGGTCGCCGGAACACGCGCCGCCCAGGAACACGAGATCGAGACTCTCTTCCGCGTCCTCCTCGAACCACTCCTCGCCGGACCAGTTCACGTCCAGCTCGTGCACGATCGCCGCGGATTCGGTGCGGACGCTCCACCGATTGATTCCGAACGCCGACACGGATTCCGCGATCCGCCCGTAGGTGCCGAGATCGAAATAGGGCCCGAGGATCTCCAGCCGGGCGCCCGCGCCGCCCGCGCCGATCTCGAAGTGCAGGGTGGTCGCGAGCATGTTCGCCACGTCCTCGTCCGGAGACTCCTCCTCCCGCCAGGGAAGCCCGATGACGGTGATGCCCGGACAGGGCGAGGCGCCCGCCTCGAGGATCGAGATCTCGATGGGATCACCCAGATCGGCCGGCCCGCCGGAAAAGGCGAAGGCGAGCGGCAGGACTTCGGCGCCCTCGGTGAAGAAGAGGTCGGCCAGGGCGGAAACATCAAAGCTCGCCTCGCCGGCGAGACCCTGGCCCGCCGGGATCTCGACGGAATCCACCCCGAGCTCGTAGTCGGCTTCCGAGGCGACGTCGTGGGAGGCGCTGAGACGAACCTGGACCGGACCGGGTAGCTCCCGAACCTCATATTGCACGCTCACGGCGAGGGTCTCCCCCTCGCGGACCTCGAGCGCCGTCTCCGCGAACGAAATCCCGAACGCCGGAGGCGGGGGAGGAGGAGGCGGCGGCGCGACGGGGGCGCTCTCGCCTCCGCCGCAGGCGAAGAACGCCGGCCCGGCCAGCAGGGCGACGAGCGTGATGCTGCGGGTCATTCGCGCCGGAAGGGGGACGCCTCGCGTCCCGCCCGCAGGGAAATCGGAGGAACCCGGGTCACCTGGCCCGCCGCGACTCGCACCGGTTCCAGCAGGTACTGGTCGGTCGAGCCGAGCGTGGCTCCCCGGTCGACCAGTGACGAGTTCCCGCTGATGTCGCCCATGGCGCCGGCGGCCAGCAGGTAGCCCCCGGGCGAGAGTCCCTCGATGGCGAAGAAGCCCTCGCCGTTCGTGAACGTGTTGGCCGAGGCGACGACCTCCTCGCCGGAAATCAGCGTCGCGAACACCGGGACGTAGCGGGCGGGCCGGCCGTCCACGGTCACCTGCCCCGTAATGCTGCCGACCCGGTCCAGCCAGCCGGGCGCGGGCCGGAGCAGCGAAGCGCCGATGCGGTCGTCCGGGGTCAGCGCGGGCTCGGGCAGGTAGCCGTAGGACATCACCGGATCCGCGTCCCAGAGGGCGGGCCGAAAGGCGTGACGCCATCCCCAGGTGTCCCACGTCGGAAACAACGCTGAGTGCGCGAGGCCGAGGCAGTGACCGAACTCGTGAATCAGGACCTCCAGGGCCCGGCCCTCGAGGTCCTGGGTGTGCCGCGGATTCAGAGACACGTCGCACTCCACGATCACGCCGTTCCGGTCCCAGATATGGGCATAGGACGCCCCGTGACCGAACGGGTGCATGCGGATGGCGTTGACGTGGTCGCGTTCCGCATGCAGTTCGCCGCCCACCCCGGTCACGGCCCAGTGGATGTCCGTACTGGCGGGCGCCGACCAGTAGGCGAGCGCCTTCCGGGCGAATGGGATCACGCCTGCCGGACTCGCGAACGGCGGCTCCTGCTCTTCCCCGCGAGCATCCTCCCAGGGCTCCGTCCATCCCGGTGAATCGGCAACGACAAACTGCAACGTCCTTCCCGGCCCCCACACCGCCGGGTCCCAGCGGGCGGCATCCGCTGCGACCGGCAGGGGCGAATCGTCCACGGTTCGCCAGTAGAACCGGTAGCCGAAGGCGTCGCCACCCGGAACGAACACCGCGGCAAGCGCCACGAGGGTCGCCGTGGCGACGGGCCGGCTGCCGCGAACGGCGGCTCGGGGGGGACGGTGAACCGGCGGCACGACGAACTCGGAGCTGCCGGAATCTTGACACCCTTCCGCTCGCCTGGGGAAGACGGCGAGACGCAGGGTCGGTCGCCGGCTGGCGCGCGGCCGGACGGGATGGATATGCTTGAAGCATGCGCGGAGTCGAGACACCAAGCGCCCGGGCCGGCAGGATCGCCGCCCTCCCGCTGCTGGTTGCCGGAAGCCTCCTGACGGCCGGGGCGTCCGCAGTGGCGCAGCGCGGCCCGTCGCCGGAGAACGAGCGGTTCCGGAATCCCTACGCCTGGCCGGGGCTTGCCGAACTGGTCGAGAACTCGGACACGATCGTCGCCGGCGAGGTGCTCGACACGCGTTCCGCGTGGACGGCCGACCGGCGCGAGATCTTCACCACCGTGACCCTTCGCACGGAACGCCGCTTCAAGGGCGGCGGCCGGAATCTGGTGCGCTTCCGGGTGCCGGGCGGCACCGTCGGGGACACCCGGATGACCGCGACCCACTCGGCGCAGTTCATGGTGGGAGAAAGGGCGCTCGTGTTCCTCACCGGAGAGAGCGGGCGGCTTCCCCGCGTGACGTCCGGCGAGGCGGGGAAGCGGCACCTCCGCACCGGCGAGGACGGTAGCGACCGCATCCTTCCGGGATTCGCTCTGGTGGAATCGGACCCGGGACGCACAGGGTTCGACACGCTCGACGACCTGGCCGCCGCCCTCTCCGGCCCGCTGACCGCACTGTCCCGTTAGTCCGGGCGCGATAATCGCCGCCTGATGTTCTCCGCACGCCGCCACGCCGCCGTCTCTCGCGCTCTTCTGGGCCTGTCCATTCCGCTGCTCGCCGCCGGCGGGTGCGGCGGAGGCGGCGACGGCGCCCCGCCCGCGTTTCTCAGCCTGGGGACCGCACCTCCCGGCGGAGCATTCTTCGTGGTCGGCGGAGCCCTGGCTGAAGTGCTCGGGGAGGCGGGCCTCCGGGTCACTCCCGAAGCGACCAAGGGGTCGGGAGAGAACATCCGCCGCCTGGCTTCCGGCGAACTCGATTTCGCAGTCTCGAATTCCGCCGTGACGTATTTCGCGGCCCGGGGTGAGGACGGCTGGGGCCGGGCGTATCCGGTGCAGGCCGTCATGACGCTGGCGCCCAACGTGGCGACCTTCGTGTCTCCCCGCCGGCACGAAGTGAACCGGATCCAGGATCTCGCCGGGAGGCGGGTCGTCGTCGGGGTGGCCGGCGCCGGCTTCGAGCACTTCATCCGGCCGATCGTGGAGGCGCACGGGGTTACCTACGAGGACTTCATCCCCCTGTACAACACCCAGGCGGGCGCCGTGGACATGCTGAGCGACGACTCGGCGGCGGCCGCCTTCCTGGGAGGCGCGGTTCCCACCGCTTCCATCGTCCAGGCGACCGCCGGGATGGACACCTTGCTCGTTCCGTTGGACCCGGAGATTCGCAGCCGGCTGCCCGAGCAGTATCCGTTCTACCGGGAGGCGGTCATTCCTGCGGGGACCTACCGGGGCCAGGACGAGGACTATCTCGGGCTCGACGTCGGCTCGATGCACCTCATCACGCGGGCGGACGCCGATGAGGAGACCGTCTACCAGGCGACCCGTGCGCTCTGGGAACGGCGTGAGTCCGTCGTCGAGAAGCACCCGGCCGGGCGGGCGATCAACGAGAACAACGCCTCCCGCCACACCGGCGTCGCCTTCCATCCCGGCGCCGTGCGTTTCTACCGGGAAGCCGGAATCTGGGCGGATCCCTGACCGAACTCCGGACGCGCCGCCGCGGTGAGTGAATCGGTCCCGCGGGAGCCCTCCGGCGTTCGCGGCGCTGCCGTCGCGATCCTCACGCTCCTCCTGACGGCCTTCGTTCTGGTCGAGGTCAATCGGCCGGCACTGACGCCTCAGGCCCAGTTGGCCGCCTTCGCGCTTTTCGGCCTGCCGCTCGCCTTCCTGATCCGGATGAAACCCGGCGATCCCTGGTGGCGGCGCGGGCTCGACCTCCTCGGTCTCCTTTCCGCGGTCGGGAGCTGCGCCTACGTCCTCTATTGGAGCGGCTTCGGCCCCTCGACCCTCGGTGACCGCGCCGGCGGCGAGACGGGTCTCGACATCGCGCTCGGACTCCTCGGCCTGTTCGGCGTGCTCGCGGCCACGGCGCGGGTGATCGGGCCCGCCCTGCCGATCCTGGCGGGCCTCTTCCTCCTGTACGCGGCGATCGGCCCCCACCTTCCGGAACTCCTCTTCCCCCACCGGGGGTATTCCCTCGCCCGCATCGCCTCCCAGGGTTTCCTGCAGAGCCAGGGGGTCTTCGGGATCGCGATGAAGGTCATGTTCGCCTACGTGTTCCTGTTCGTGGTCTTCGGGGCGATGCTGCAGGCGACCGGAGCCATCCGGTTCATCACCACCTCGGCGCGCCGTCTTTTCCTCGGCACGGTGGGAGGAGCGGCCAAGGTGTCGGTGGTCGCGAACGCGATGATGGGATCGCTTTCCGGAAGCGCCGTCGCCGACGCGGCGACCACCGGCACGGTGACGATTCCCCTGATGCGGAGCACCGGTTTCACCGCCCGCGCGGCGGCCGGGATCACGGCGGCGGCCAGTTCCGGGGCGGCTCTCGTTCCGCCGGTGATGGGAGCCGCCGCCTACATGATGCTCGAACTGGTGGACCCGCCGGTGAGCTATCTCCAGGTGGTGCAGGCGGCGATCCTGCCCGCCCTCCTCTACTACGTGGCGCTGATCGCCATGGTCCATCTGCACGCCCGCCGCCACCTGGCAACGCCCGCGGCCGAGAGCGGGGTGGAAGAGCAGGGCGAGAAGGTCCCCGTGCAGGCGGGCGTCGTGTTCGGAGTCGGCCTCGTGTCGCTGGTCGTGGCCCTCATCGCCGGGCGGACCGTCTTCCGGGCGGTCAGCGTCGCCCTGCTCATCGTGGTCGTGGCCTCCCTCTGGCACCGCAGCACCCGTCCCGATCTTCGGAAGCTGCTGGATTCGCTGGGCCGTATCGCACAGGGGGCTGCTCCGCTGGTCGCGGCCGCGGGGGCCGTGGGAATCATCCTCGGAATGGTCACTCTCACGGGACTCGGCACCCGTTTTCCCGCCGCCGTCCTGTCCGTTGCCGGCGAGGGACTGCTTCCGGCCCTCCTCCTCATCATGGTGGGTTCGATCGTCCTGGGAATGGGGCTGCCGTCCGCCGTCTGCTACCTCCTGATGGCGATCCTCATCGGGCCCGTGATCGGCCAGCTCGGTGTCCCACCGCTGTCGGTCCACTTCTTCATCTTCTACTTCGGGATGATGTCCATGGTGACGCCGCCGGTCGCGCTCGCCGCCTACACCACCGCCGGAATCGCGAACACCCCCATCATTCCCGCCGCGCTCACCGCGTTCCGCTACGCGCTCGCGGGATTCGCCCTGCCCTATTTCTTCGTGTTCCGGCCGGAGCTGTTGTTGATTCTGGACGGAAGCCGGGGTGTCCCCGGAGCGATCGTCGCCGTCATGCTGGGCAGCGCCGTCGTCCTGCTCCTCTCCGCGGGGATCGCGGGTTGGTTGTTTGGCCCGCTCACGGCCCCCGTTCGGGCCGGCGCCCTGACCGCGGCCGGGCTCCTGTTATGGCCCCCGGCGGCCGACGAACTGTTCGCCCTGGCCAACTTCCTGGGGATCGCGGCTTCCGCGGCGCTTCTCCTGTTTGCGTACCTCGGCACGCGCCGCAGCCCGGCGGCGACCTGATCCCGGCGGCCCGAACGGCCGTTCAGTCGCCGATGCAGTAGAGCGCTTCGGCAGTCCTCAGGTAGATCCGGCCCGCGGACATCGCCATGGAACTCAGGGTGTAGGCCTCCATGTCGTTGGTAGCGAGGATTTCAAGGGAGTCCGGACTTAGCCCCACCACCGTGGCGACCCCGTCCTCGTTGATGATGTAGATGCGGCCTTCGGCCAGCACCGGCGAGGCGCTGTAGGTGCCGGACGGCAGCCGGGTCGGTCCGAGCAGGACCTCGCCGGTCTTGGCGTCCAGCGCGTACATCACCCCGTTGTCGGTCACCACGTAGAAGCGCTCGCCGTCGGTGACCGGACTCGGGACGTCGGGCCCCCGGTCGAAGGACCAGATGCGGTGGGAGTCGGTGATGTTCCCTTCCCCGCCGGTACGTAGTGCGAGCAGCGGCTTCACGCGGGTCGGGGCGTAGATGATCCCGTCCTTTACCACCGGTGACGCCACGATGCGGTAGGCGCCGTTGTTCTCCGGGTTGAGGCCGTCGGAGCGCCAGCGCTCCCGGCCGGTGTCGAGGTCGTGGCCGGTGACGACGTCGCCTCCGGTGATCACCAGCTCGAAGCGCCCGTCCACGTCGTGCACGAAGGGCGTCGTATAGGAATCCGGAGATTCCCGGATCGCGTCGGTCGGCCGCTCCACGTGCCACTCGGTCTCGCCGGTCGCCTTGTCGATGCGCAGGAGGTAGGACGGGTCGTCGGTCTTCATCCCGTGCAGCACCTGCACGTAGAGCGCGTCCTCGAACAGGAGCGGACTGCTCGCGTAGCCCCAGTTCAGTCCGAAATCGCCGTAGTCGGCCGGGATGTTGCGCGACCAGAGCTCCGTTCCGTCGAAGTCGAACGCCTTCAGGATGCCGGTCCCCGTCAGCACGAAGACATGGGCGCCGTCGGTCACCGGCGAGGGCGAGGACATGTTCTGCTTGCGGCCGCGCGTATCCCGGTCACTCAGATGCCGCTTCCAGCGCGGCGTGCCGTCGGCCTTGTCGAGCGCCCAGAGTTCGATGTGCCCGGAATAGGCGACGTTGCCGCGTCCCTCGACGGCGCCGCGCCGGCGGCGGTAACCCTCGGAGGGGTTGGCGGGGACTCCGGCGGCGTCCTCCGGAATGGAGACGTTCAGGAAGATCGTGTCTCCCGAGATGATGGGGGTCGCGCCGCTCCAGGCGGGCATGGGCACCTTCCACACCACTCCGTTCTCGGTGTCCCATTCCACCGGCAGGCCGGTTTCCGCGCTGACCCCGTCATGCGACGGCCCCCGCCAGTGGGGCCAGTCCTCGGCGGCCAGGGTCGCGGGGAGGAGACCGGCGATCAGAAACGGCAGGAGAGTGCGAAGCGGGAATCGGACCACGGCAAAACCTCCGGAGGTGCCGTCCATTGTAGAAGCGCGCGCCGGGCGGAGTGAAACTACCGGGTGATCCCGAAGAGCCGGTCGATCGCCCGGATGACGAGCACGCCGTCGCTCGCCGCCGGGGAGGCCATCACGATCCGGTCCACGCTGTTCTTCGCGAGCAGCTCGTATTCGCGGCCCGCCCGCACGACGAAGGTCTCCCCTTCCTCGGTGGTGAAGTAGAGCCGGCCGTCGGCGGCGAACGGCGAAGCCGCGTAGGAACCCCCGATGCCCCCGATCCGGGCGCGATAGAGCTGCTCCCCGGTCTCGCCGTCGTAGGCGGAGAGGCGGCCGTTGTTCGCGCCTAGGTAGAGGACGCCGCGGTAGAAGATCGGTGAGGGGATGTACACCCCGCCGCGGCTCCTGCTCCAGGCGATCGCTTCGCTCGAGTCCTCTCCGGGAGCGAGGCTCAGGTCGCCCTCCATCCCGGGACGGATCGCATAGATCGGACGGATCGGCGGATAGCCGGCCTGCACGAACAGCAGGCCGTCGCCGAGCAGCGGCACGCTGATGGGGATCTCCGAGTTGGGGCCGAGCCGCCAGCGTTCGGCGCCGGTGGAAGCGTCGTAACCCCGGATCACCGTGCCGTTCACGACGACCTCGGCGTCTCCTCCCACGTCGTGCACGAACGGTGTGGAGAACGTGGAGACCTCGTCGCGGGGCGTCCGCCAGAGGGGCTCTCCGTCTTCGAGGTTGAAGGCGCCGAGGAAGGCGTCGCCATGGACGTCGGCCAGGACGATGACGGCGCCGCCGTGAATCACCGGCGAGGAGGCGTGTCCCCACTGGTAGTCGGGGTCGTAGAACCAGCCGCTGTTCAGGACCCCGACCTCGCGCTCCCAGAGGAGGTTGCCCTCGAGGTCGTGGCAGAGCAGCACGCCCATGCTCCCGAGCAGGGTGACGATCCGTTCGCCGTCGGTCACCGGGGTGGCGTTGGCCTGGCTCGACTTGGTGTGCCGGCGCGTCCTCGGTACGCCGCGGCGCAGTTCGATCGCCCACGCGGGAGCGCCGCTGGCCAGGTCGTAGGCGCGCAGCTCGAAGCGGTGGGCGCTGTCGTTCTGGACCGGCGCCACGTCGCCGTAGAGGCCGATCCGAAACTCCGAGTCCTCCGTGAGGCTCGCGGCGATCACCACGTACACGCGGTCCTCCCACACGATCGGGCTCGACACCCCGAGACCCGGGAGGGCGGCTTCCCAGGCGATCCCCTCGCCGTCGGCCGCGTTCCAGCGGAGCGGCACGCCCTGCTCGTCGGCGATGCCCGAGCCCCGGGGACCGCGGAACTGCGGCCAGGGGCGCGGCCGGATGGGCGCCAGGTCTCCGGCGGCGGAAGCCGCTCCCGATGGCACGGCCGCCTCGGCAACCTCGCGGGCCGCGGCGCGGCTCTCGGCCTCACCCTCGGGCCCGTAGGCCACGGTCTCACCGCCGGTTTCCACGATCAGCCGTTCGACCATGCCGCCTCGTCCCGGGAAGCCGTACCGGGCTCCGCTCTCCGTGATGAAGGACCGCGGGCCGCCGCGCGGCGCGAGCGCGACCGGGGGCCCGGTGAAGCGCTCGTTCCCCGAATCGGCGTCGCGCTCGAAGATCCGCGCCCGGAGCATCCCGTCCTCGGACACGACCCGTACCCCCCGCTCCGCCGTCTCGTTCCAGTAGCTTCCGGCGAGCTGCTGCCGGGCCTCCTCGGTGAGATCGGGCGCCGCCACCGCCCGCGCGGTCCGCTCCCGGAGGAGGGCCGCGATGTCTTCCGAGTCCGCGGCCTCCCGCGCGGCCCCGAGTGCGTCCTCGTCGAAGTTTCCGTTCTCGAAGATGGCCCGCAGCAACTCCTCGTCACCCTGCCGCGACGCCCGGACCAGCAACCCGCCGGCGCCCGGCGCCCCTCGGGCGAGCAGGAAGAAGACGACTTCCCGGTGGCCGGAACCCGCGGCCCGGCTGAGGGCCGTCATCTGGTAGAAGCGGTCCTCGATGTCGAGGGCGGCCCCGGCATCGGCCAAACGCCGGACGACGTCCAGGTGTCCCCGGTCGGCGGCGAAGAAGAGCGCGGTGGCGCCGTAGCGGTTGGGAGCATCCACGTCGGCGCCGGCGGCGAGCAGTTCCTCGATGCGGCCGACGTCCCCTTCCCGGGCGGCCCCGCGGAGCGCTTCATCCGGATCCTCCTGGGCGCTGGAGGAGGGTGCGGAGATCAGCAACAGCGCTGCCAGCAGGACTCTTTGGGATTTCACGCCGGACCCTCCCTTCGGTTCCTGCCGCCGCCAAGAGCCGCTGAGCCCATCGCGGGCGGCAGTCCATGGTTGTTCCGTCCCCATTATCCCGCCCGGGGAGGAATATGCTCGGTGAGCGTGGCCCAGTACGACGCGATCGCCGCCGCTTATCAGGATTCGAAGCAGCTTCCCTTCCGGAGGCACGTCGAGCGCCACACGCTCTTCGAGGCGCTCGGCGACATTCGCGGGCTGAGAGTCCTGGACCTCGCGTGCGGGGAGGGGTTCTACACCCGGCTGCTCAGGATCGCCGGCGCGGCGGAGGTTACGGGAGTGGATATCTCTGGAGAGATGATCCGGCTGGCCGAGCGGCAGGAACGGGAGAACCCCCTCGGATGCCGCTACGTCTGCTCCGACGCGGCGGACTACCGGCCCGAGGGTACGGTGGACCTGGTCGTCGCCATGTACCTCCTGCACTACGCCGGGAGCGCGGACAAGCTGCTCCGCTTCCTGACGGTCGCCCACGCCGCGCTCCGCCCCGGCGGACGCCTCGTCGGGTTCAACGACAACGTGCTGAACCCGCCGCGGGGAACCGTCTCCTGGAGCAAGTACGGGATCGTCAAGACGGGGCCGGCCGTCCCCACCGCGGGGGCGCCGATCCGCTACCGCCTGACGAACGCCGACGGCGCGAGTTTCGAGTTCGACAACTGCTACGAGAGCCCGGAGACCTATCGGCGCGCCTTCGGCGAAGCGGGGTTTCGCGAGTTCCGCTGGCTGGGCGTTTCGCTCGACCCCGCCGAGCGGGGCAACCCCTTCTGGGACGACTTCCTGGCGAACCCTCCGGTCATCGGCTTCACGGCGAGCAGGTGAAGACCGGGCGGTCCGGCGGTAGGCGGGCCGGCGCTATTCCGGGCCGAAGGCGTAGAGCGCCTCGACGGTCCGGATGTAGAGACGCGAGGGCGCGATCGCCGGGGTGGCGTAGACCGCTTCCCCGAGCGGGTTGACCTGGACGACGTCGAGTTCCGGGGATTCCTCTCCGGGATCGAGGGGCCGGACCACCGCCGCGAGCCCCAGTTCGCTCACGAAGTAGATCTTCCCGTCGGCCGCCACCGGGGAGGCGTAGTAGGCGTCCACGGCCCCCTGGAGACGGTTCTGGGAGAGCATCCTCCCGCTCGAGGGATCCAGCGCGGTCACGATGCCCCCGTCGTTGACCATGTAGAGGACGCCGCCGTAGAGCAGCGGCGAGGGAAGCTGGGGGACCCGCCGGCGGTAGCTCCAGACCGTGTTCGGCTCGGTCAGGTCGCCGGCCTCGCCGGGGGCGCCGGGCCGGATCGCCAGGACGCCGTTCTGCGAGGACAGGACCGCCTCGTAGTAGGCCCAGTCGCCGGCCTCGAGCAGCCCGTTGCTGCTGAGGTCGATCACGTCGAACCAGAAGTCGGAATGTCCGGCGGCCTCGGCGCGCGCGAGCACCCCGTCACCGTTGGCGTCGGAGGCTTCGAGCGCCTCGGCGAAGGTCGGCGGGGTGATCTGGTTGCCGGGCTGGTTCACCGGCGCCCCGTAGCCGTTCACGTAGACCAGGTCTCCCTCGAGCAGCGGGGTGGACTTCATCTCCCAGGGGAGTCCGCGGACCCACCAGCGGGCGGCCCCGTCGGCGACGCCATAGGCAGTGAGGAGGAAGCTCCCCGGCGCCAGGATCTCGAGCCCGTCCGCCGTTTCCCGCAGCACCGGCGTCGAGTGGCCGCTGGTGGCCTCCGGCCGCGGAGTGCGCCAGAGGACCTCGCCGCTCCGCCGGTCCACGGCGAGGATCTCCGAGTTGAGGTTCTGGTCCAGCACCAGCACCACCGTGTCGCCCGCCAGGATGGGGGATGCCCCCATCCCGTAGTAGTTGTCGAACGGTCCGAGCGGCTGCCGCCACTGCTCCCTGCCCTTGCCGTCATAGCCGATCAGCCCGAGATCGGGAAAGAAGGCATACACCCCGTCGCCGGTCGCCGCGACGCTCGGTGACGCCGCGTTGTTCCGCGAATCCACTTCGGTGACGCGCTCCCGTTTCGCCGCGGCTCGCCACAGTTCCTTTCCGGTCTCGGGGTCGAGCGCGATGGTCAGGAACTCGTTCTCGACGAATGCCGTTACGTGCACGCGGCCGCCCGCGAGGATCGGCGACGAGTGCCCCGGCGGAAGCGGCGTCCGGAAGATCAGCGCCCGGTCGGGGCCGAAGACGACCGGCAGTTCACCGTCGGGGCCGATTCCGGTCCCGTTGGGGCCACGGAACCGGTCCCACTCGGACCCGGCGGCCGTGGCGGCGACACCGACGAGGATGACGGGGAGGAGGCGGTAGAACCACATGGAGAAACGAACTGTACGGCCCCTGCCGTTCGCGTGGAAGGGCGAAGCCGAGCTGCTTCCCGAGTCAGTCGGTCCCCAGGTACGTCTCCAGGAACCCCAGGATGCGGTCGGCGCTCTCGATGCGGTTGTCCCGGTTCCGGAACCCGTGTCCCTCGTCGGGGAAGATCACGTACTCCACGGGAACGCCGTTCGCCCGGACCGCCTCGACGATCTCGTCGCTCTCCACCTGGAGCACCCGCGGGTCGTTGGCGCCCTGGACCACGAAGAGCGGCCGCACGATGTTCTCGGCATGGAACAGCGGGGAGATGGCCGTCAGACGTTCGAGTTCCGTCTCCGGGTCTCCCAGTTCGGCGTAGAGCGAATCCCGCGCCGCGCCCCACCAGGGCGGGATGCTGGACAGCGTCCGCACCCAGTTCATCACCCCGAAGATGTTCACGCCCACGTCGAAGACCTCGGGCTCGAAGGCGAGCGCGGCGCCCACCATGTAGCCGCCGTAACTGCCGCCGATGATGCCGATGCGGGCGTCGTCCACCCAGTCGAGGGACTCGAGGTAGGAGCGGGCCTCCACGCAGTCCTTGAGGTCCACGTCGCCGTGGCGCTTGTCGTCCAGGTGGAAGAACGTCTTGCCGTAACCCGAGGAGCCCCGGTTGTTCACGGCCAGCACCGCATACCCGTTGTTCACGAGATGCTGGATCTGCGCCCGATACCCCTTGCGGCTCTGGCCGCCGGGGCCGCCGTGTACCCAGACGAGGGCCGGCACCGGCGCGTCCGCCGCCGCCTGGTGAGGGCGGTAGAGGACCGACGGAATCTCCAGTCCGTCGAAGCTCGGATAGCGGATCACTTCCCCGTCCACCAGGTGGTTCTCTTCGATCTCCGGGTTCAGGGTGTTCGTGAGACGGCGGTGCTCTCCGGTCTCGAGGTCCCAGACGTAGAGGTTCGACGGCGAGGTGTCGCTGTTCACGTAGAAGGCGAGCTTCGTCTCGCTCGGGGAAAAGCGTACGCCGGTGACATCGCCTCCGGGAACGTCGGGAAACTCGACCGTTTCGCCGCTCCGGGTGTCCACGACCGTGACCTCCGTGGAAGCGTCCACGTTGACGGCGCTCACCTGGTAGGTGCCCTTCTCCGAGAAGTACACGGTGAAGACATCCCAGTCGGCCTGCACCACCGGGCGGTGTTCCCCGGTCTCCAGGCCGTACGCCCACACTTCTGCGAACTCGCCGTGGGCGTCGGTGCGGTAGAGGAGCTCGGTGACGTCCGGATCGAAGCTGACCGGGCCGTGCGAGGCGTCCCCCTCGTGCGGGGTGATGTGACGCGGCTCGGCGGAGGCGTCCTCGAGGTCCACGAGGAAAACGTCGCTGTCGGCGTTGTTCCGCGCTTTGGTGACGGCGAGCCAGCGTCCGTCCCGACTGACCGGCCCCGGCTGGAAGCCTCCGGGGTTTTCGAAGACGAGGCGCCGGGTCAGATCCTCCACGCGGTATTCGTAGAGATCGAAGGCCTGCGGGTTCCGCTCGTTCGTGGTGACGAAGAACCGCCCCCCGTCCGCGGTGAAGCCGCTGAAGCCCGCCTTGAGGTCCGCCCCGGGAGTGATGTCCTCGGGAGCTCCGCCGGGCGTCTGGACGTAGAGGTGGTTCAGCTCGTTCCCGCCCTGGTCGGCCGTGAACAGCATCCGGTCGTCATTCGGGAAGAACGCCATCCCCAGGTTGGCATCGGTGTCCGAGGCGGTGAGCGCCTCGGGTTCCCCACCCGCGATCGGCTGCGCGTAGACGTTCATCACGCCGGTCCGGTCGGAGGTCATCAGCAGGCGGGTCTCGTCTGCCGAGAAGGACGCCCCGAAGACCTGTTCGGTGTCGTAGAACGCCCGGGCGCTGTAACTCGGGATGTCAGGGGCTGGCGATGCGCAGCCCATTGCCACCCAAAGCAGGGTGGCGAGGGACGCCGCCGGGCCTGTCCGGTAGTGGTTCAGGGTTCGGAATTTCATCGATGCGCCTCCTCGGATGTGCTTGCCGCGCTCACGCGGCGGCCGTCCTCGTTCCGGATACGACGAGGCCTGGACGAGGGTTCCCGCCCGGGGGCGGTGGAAGCATCAGGGCTTGGAGCTTGCTGCGGCCGCCGGTTCCGCGATCGCGTACAGATGCTCGGCGCCGCGGAGATAGATCGTGCCGTCCACCACCGCCGGCGAGGCCATGACCGGTTCGTCCAGGCTGTTGGTCGCCAGGACCTCGAATTGGGGCCCCGGACGGATCACGTGGGTGTCCCCGTCCTCGCTGGTCAGGTAGATGCGCTCGCCCGCCACGACGGGGGACGAGAAGAATCGGGACGGCAGCGGCATCCTTCCGCCTTCGTAGATGACCTCACCGGTCGCTCCGTCGAGGGCGGTCAGGATGCCTCCGTCGCTGACCAGGTAGAGCGTTCCCCGATGGAAGATCGGAGAGGGGACGTAGCCCTGCCCCTTGCGGTAGTCCCAGCGGAGCGACCCGTCTTCGAGGTCGAGCGCCAGGATGTTCTTCCGGGGATACCCCGTTACCGCGAAGACGAGTCCGTCGCCGGAGGTCACCGGGCTCGGCACCGCGTTGCCCCCGAGTCCTTCCACGCGCCAGCGCTCCTCTCCGGAAGCCGCCCCGTAGGCGACGATCTCGTCCGTCCCCATCGCGATCACGAGCGAGGGGCCGCCGCCGGCGGACTGCACCACCGCCGGCGTTGCCCAGCCCACCCGCTGGGTCCGCTCCGCCCGCCAGCGAATGGCGCCGGTGGCGATGTCCAGGGCCGCGACAAAGGACCCGTCACCCTCCTCCACATCGCTTTGGACCACTACGAGTCCGGCGGCGGCGACGAGCACGGGAGAGGTGGCCACCCCCATCCCCAGGGTTCCGACGCCCCCGAAGTCCTGGGACCAGAGGAGGTCTCCCTCCAGGCTGAATGCGTAAAGGCCCTGGGTTCCGAACCAGGTGACGACTCGCTTGCCGTCGCTTACCGGGGTGGGATTCGCGTAGGAGCCGATCCGGTGGCGGTTGTCGTAGGGAAGCCCGCCGGCCCGCACTTCCCGGCGCCAGCGCAGCGCTCCGTTCCGTCGATCCACGGCGAACAGCAGCACGTCCAGCCGCTGGTCGGCGCCCAGGCTGTCGGGGTGGAGGAACTCCTCGCTGCCGAGGAAATGGATGATCGCCCCCGCCCCGGGCACCTTTTCGCCGGAGGTGGCCGAGGTGAGGAAGATCAGATCGTCCACCACGATAGGCGACGAATGCCCCCGGCCTTCGACGGGGACCTTCCAGAGGATGTTCTCGTCCGTTCCCCAACGGAGCGGGGCGGCGGTCTCCGCGTGCGCCTGTCCGCCCGGACCCCGCCACTGTGGCCACTCGGGAGCCGTCGGTTGCTGTGCCGCGGCATTCCCCGCCAGGAGCGCCGTGACCGTGAGCGTCCCGGCCGCGCGGCCGGCCTGTCGAACCAGCAAGCTCAGCGCGCCGGCGTGGTTTCGCCGGCGGTCGGCGAGCGGAATGCGTAGAGGTGGTCCACGGTGCGCAGGAAGAGCGTTCCTCCGGCGATGGCCGGAGAAGCCCAGATGGCTTCCGGAAGGGAACTCTCGGCGACGATCTCGAACTCCTCTGCGGCCCGGAACACGGTCAGGTCGCCCTCGAGGCTGCCGATCAGGACCTGTCCTTCGTACCCGACCGGCGAGGAGTTGTAGCGGCCCGGGTTCGTGGGGCGCGCCTGGAAATGGAGCGAGCCGTCCTCCGGGTCGAGCGCGGTGATCACGCCGCCGTCCGACAGGAAGAACAGGATTCCCTGGTAGAGGAGCGCCGAGGGGAGGTATCCGGTCCCCCGCTCGTAGGTCCAGCGAACGCGCGGTTCCACCCCCGGCAGCACTTCGAGAGCCCGCATTTCCTTGCCGGGATAGCCGGTCGAGACGAAGACGAGACGGCCGTCCCCGAGGGGTTGGTGGACGGGGGTGTGGACCGGGGCCGAGTCCTCGAAGGGCGCGGTCCGCCACAGTTCGACGCCGTTTCCGGCGTCGTAGGCGCCGAGGAAGTGGTAGCCGGGCACGAAGAGCTGGGTGACGCCCCCGACCGGCAGCAGCGCCGGAGTCGCCCAGCCTTTTCGCGCGTGCCGCTCGGTGCTCCAGGCGATCTCCCCGCTGCGCCGGTCCACCCCGAAGATGCGCGAGCCCTCGCCGTCGTCGTTGTCGTGGACGAGGATGAGGGTTTCGCCGTGCAGCACCGGATTGATCCCGTGGCCGAGACCCCAGACGCCGTAATCGCCGAGATCGGTCGCCCAGACGGGGTCCCCGTCCAGCGTGAAGGCGAACAGACCCTGATTGCCGAAGGAGAAGTAGACCCGCTCCCCGTCGGCGATCGCCGTCAACGACGCGTAGGTGTTGCTCCGGTACCGGTTGTCGTAGACGGGGCCGTCATGGACCGTCCGCCGCCACATCTCGCGCCCGGTGCGCGCGTCGTAGGCGAGCGCCAGCAGGGTGTGATGGAGGTTCCCGGCCGTGCTCCCGCCGTGCAGGTAGACCTCGCCGTTCCGGATGTGCACCGGCGGCTCCCGCCCGGGAATCGGATTGCCCGCGATGGCGGCCGAGACGAAGACCAGCTGGTCCCAGACGACGGGCGACGAATGTCCCTCGCCCGGGGTCGCCGTCTTCCAGAGCCCGTTCGTGTCCGGGTCGAAGAGGACCGGCAGGCCGGTCTCGGTGGAGACGCCGTTCGCGGCCGGCCCGCGCCAGGCGGGCCAGTTGGCGGACCAGTTCACCGGTGCTGCTGGAGTTTCCACCGCGGACGGGCCGGAGGCGGACTGTCCCCCGAAGGCCGCTCCCGAAACGGCCAGGGCAAGGATTCCGGCGGCGATAGCGGCCCCGGACATGCCGGGGCGCAGGAACTTGCGCACGATGGCCCCGTATTCTGTTCGCTGGCGCGCGGTTTGCCTAACGCGCGGCGTTTTCCGCCGCGAGCGGTCCGCTAGACTCGCGCCCCGCCATGGTTCCCGGAACGAAGTGCACGGCGAGCCGCCGCGAGAAACGCTCCATGTCGCGATTGAATTCACCGGTGCAACGCGGGAAAGGGCGGGAAGTCATCCTGCCGGGACTCCTTCTGCTCCTCCTGGCCGCCGCCGGCGCAAGCGCCCAGGACTGGCCGATGTGGGGTGGAACTCCGGACCGGAACATGGTCTCCGACAGCCCCGCCCGGCTCCCTTCCGAATGGGACGTGAACAGCGGCCACAACGTGCGCTGGGTGGCGGCGCTCGGTTCGCAGACCTACGGGAACCCGGTGGTGGCGGGAGGCCGGATCTTCGTCGGCACCAACAACGAGGCCCTCTACGACCAGGAAGTCGTGGGCGACAAGGGAATCCTCCTCGCCTTCGATGCCGCGACGGGAGAGTTCCTCTGGCAAATGGTTTCGGACAAGCTCGTTTCCGGCCGGGTGAACGACTGGCCGTACCAGGGGATCTGCTCGTCGCCGCTCGTGGAGGGGGATCGCCTCTACTACGTGACGAACCGGGGCGAACTGCTGGCCCTCGATGTCCATGGCATGGCGAACGGCAACGACGGACCGGTGACCGATGAAGTGCGCCAGTCCCCGACCGACGGAGACGTCATCTGGCGGCTCGACATGATGGAGGAGCTCGGCTCCTTCCCCCACAACATGTCGAACTCGAACCCGGTCGTCCACGGGAACCTCATCTTCGTGAACACCTCGAACGGCCACGACGAGAGCCACGTGAACCTCCCTTCGCCGTCCGCTCCCGCGATCATCGCGGTGGACAAGGAGACCGGAGAGCTCGTCTGGGAGGCGAACCAGGTCGGGGAGAACATCCTGCACGGGCAGTGGTCCGCCGCCGGGGTGGCCGAGGTGGGCGGCGTGACCCAGGTCATCATGGGCGAAGGGGACGGCTGGGTCCGGGGGTACGAAGCCGGAAGCGGCGAGACGCTCTGGTGGTTCGACACGAATCCCAAGGACTCGGCCTGGCCGCGCACCCGGAACAACGTCATCTCCACTCCGGTCATCCACGGCGACCGGCTCTACATCGCCAACGGGCAGGATCCGGAGCACGGTGAGGGGGTCGGCCATCTCTACGCCATCGACGCCACCCAGCGGGGCGACATCACCGAAACCGGCCGCCTCTGGCACTACGACGCGATCCGCCGCAGCATCTCCACCGGCGCGCTGAAGGACGGCATCTTCTACCTGCCCGACTTCTCCGGCTTCCTCCACGCCCTCGACATCGAGACCGGGGAACCGCTCTGGGTCCACGACACCTTCGCGGCCGTCTGGGGATCGCCGGTCATCGCCGACGACAAGCTGTATCTGGGGGACGAGGACGGCGACATCGTCGTGCTCCGGCCGGGCCCGGCCGAGGAGGTCATCGCCGAAATGAACATGGGCGGCTCGGTCTATTCCAGCGCCGTTCCGGCGAACGGCGTTCTCTACATCGCGAGCCACAACCAGCTCTTCGCCCTCGAGGACCAGGACGGGGCCACCGGGGGCGCCCGCTGACCCGGATGCAGACTGATCCGCACTGATCGGTCCCTTGTCTCGAAGCTGGCGTCTTCCGCGCGGTCCCTCGCCGCTCGTCCGTTCCGGAAGCGGAGCCCTCGCCGACCTCGGCGCCATCGCTCGTGAACGGGGCCACCGACGCGCCCTGATCACCTCGGATCCCGGTATCGCGGCGGCCGGGATCACGGGCCGGGCCCGCGAGAGCCTCGAGAGCGCCGGCGTGCTGGTGGAGGTCTTCTCCGATTTCGCCGAAAACCCCACCGAGTCGGACGTGGCCCGGGCGGCCGAGGCCGCCGGCGTCCTGCGCGCCGATTCCCTCGTCGGGGTGGGCGGCGGGAGTTCCCTCGATGTGGCCAAGGGGGCGGGCTTTCTCCTGGCGGGTGGCGGTCGGATGGAGGACTACCGGGGGTACGACAAGTGCCCTCACCCGCTCCCGCCGCTGATCGGGGTTCCCACGACCGCCGGCACCGGGAGCGAGGCGCAGTCCTACGCCCTGATTTCACGGGACCGGGATCACCAGAAGCTCGCCTGCGGGGCGCCCTCCGCGATGTTCCGGGACGTGATCCTGGATCCGGCCCTCCTTCCCTCGGCGCCCGCGGAGGTGGTTGCGGCGACCGGCTTCGATTCCATCGCCCATGCGGTGGAAACGGCGGTGACGTCCGGGCGGACCGATGAGTCGGTGGCCCTCAGCCACCGCGCCTTCGCACTGCTGAGCCGGGCGTTTCCGCTCGTCACCGCCGGTTTCACCGGCGCCACCGCCTGGGAGGAGATGCAACTCGGCGCCTTCCTTGCCGGCGCCGCGATCGAGCGGTCGATGCTGGGCGCGGCGCATGCCTGCGCGAATCCCCTGACCCGGCGCTTCGACGTGGCGCACGGCCGGGCGCTCGCCATTACCCTGCCCCGGGTCGTCCGCTGGAACGCTTCCTCCGCACGGGATGCCTACCGCGATCTGCTCGGCGCCGCCGGAATTCCACCGGGAGACGATCCCGCGGACACCCTCGCGAGCCGGCTCGACGCTTGGGTCGCCATGGCGGCCTTGCCGCAGGACCTCGCCGGCGAGAGCCTGCACGTCCGGGACCTGCCGGCGCTCGCGGAGGAAGCCTCCGCCGAGTGGACCGGCCGCTTCAATCCGCGTCCGTTCGACGCCGCGGGCGCTCTCGCCGTCTATCGTTCCGCGGTGGCATGAAGTTCCGGCTCGTTCTCGCGCTCATCGTCTTGATGCCGGCGGCCGGCGCCGCCGCGCAGGGCGGTGACGACTGGCCCCAGTTCCGCAGGGACGCCGCGCTCACGGGCATCGCCGCGTCGCCGCTCGGCGACGAGCTCGAACTGAAGTGGAGCGTGCCGCTCGGCTTCTCGGTGGAGTCCTCTCCCGCCATCGCCGACGGATTCGTCTATGCGACCTCGCTCCCGGGGGTGCTCGTGAAACTGAGCCTCGAGGACGGCGCCGAAGCCTGGCGCTATCGGCCCGGGGCCGGGGAAGCCGAGGCCGGCGAGTTCGAGGAGGACCGATTCGGGGAGTCGTCCCCAGCCGTCGCCGGGGACACGGTGTACGTCGGCGACCTGCTGGGGGTGCTGCACGCCGTGGACGCCGAGTCGGGAGAGCCCCGCTGGCAGTTCCCGACCGGCGCCGAGATCAAGTCCTCGCCGGTGGTGGCCGGCGACCTGGTGCTCATCGGCAGCTACGACGAGCACTTCTACGGCGTGGACCGCGCGACGGGCGAGGCCCGCTGGTCGCTCCAGACCGAAGGCCCCGTGCACGCCACCCCGGGACGCCATGACGGTCTCGCCTGGGTGACGGGGTGCGACGCGGTGCTTCGCGGGGTGCGGATCACGGACGGGACCGAGATGCTTCGCTTCGATTCCGGCGCCTATACGGCTGCCTCGCCCGCGATCGCGGACGGAACGCTCTACTACGGCACCTTCAACAACGAGGTGCTGGCCGTCGATGTCGGCGCCGGCGAGTTGCGCTGGCGCTACGAGCATCCGGACCGGCACTTCCCCTTCTACGCCTCTGCGGCGCTCGCGGGCGAGCTGGTGATCGCCGCGGGCCGGGACAAGCTGATCCACGCCCTCGACCGTGAGACGGGGGAGGCCCGCTGGACGTTCCGCGCCCGCGCCCGTTTCGACGCCTCGCCGGCCGTCGCCGGCGACCGGGTGTACGTGGGGAACGCGGACGGCCGGCTCTACGTGCTCGACCTCGGAACCGGCGAGAAGCTCTCGGAGTTCCACGCCGGCGCCGCGATCATGGGCTCTCCCGCGGTCGCGGGTGGGCGGATCGTCTTCGGCACCCAGGACGGCACGCTCTTCGCGCTCGGCCCGCCGACCAACTGACTGCGGCGCTACAACCGGTTCATCGCCTCCAGGAGCGGCCAGAACTCGAGCTGCTCCACCGCGTGGCTCCGGTAGATCCCGAGCCCGTCCATTCCGGCGCCCCGCGCGATGCGCGCGGCCTCCATCATGGCCTCCGGTGTCTGGAGGCTTCCCGGGTGGTAGCAGGAGAACTCGGCCATCGTCGGTACCCGGCCGGCCACCGTGTCCACGAAGTGCCGGCAATGCCGTTCGATGGTCGCCATGTCTGTGGTTGAGCGGAACCAGAGGTGCATCTCGTCGCAGAGTCCCTGCTCCACCCAGGCCGGCCAGTCCTGGATCCGCGGAACGTAGCCCTCCGCGTCACGGTTGATGACGGTGATCGTGAAGACCGCGTCGGAGCGCACCGCCTTGACGGCATCGCGGATGTCCCGGACCATGTCGGTCCAGCGGTCGGCACGGAACTGCACCCACTCGGGATCATCGTTCGGCAACTCGAAGGGATCGCGTCCCGTCGCCTCGCGGAAGGCGCCGGCGATGGAATCCTCGTAGCCGTCCGTCGTGACGCCGTTCTCGTCCTCGTTGATGGAGACGAATTCGGCCTGGATGCCGCGCCCGCCGCTCCGGGAGAGGAGTTCGGCGAATGCTCTCCCTTCCTCGGCGCGGCCTTCGGGAAGCCCCGGACTGAGGAACACCCGCTCGTAGTTCTTCATCTCGTCGGTGAGCGTCCGGTTCCGATGACGGTGCTCGGGATGTTCACGCAGGAAGGCGCTCAGACTCTCGGTTCGCTGGGGGTGGCTCCAGATCGTGCGATGAGCGTTCAGGGTGTCTCGCCCGGCCTCCGTCGCGAAACGCGGCACCATGAAAAGCGAGGACCACGCCGGGCGCATCCGGATTCCTCCGTGGGAAGCGACCGCCTTGTAGGGGTGTACCTCGACCCCGGCCGCGCTGCCGGCCTCGACCAACTCCCGGGAGGCTCCGGGCGCAAACACCCGGGACACGCCGTGGTCCGCACACTTCTGCACGTAGATCTCGACCTCGCTGCGCGCGTCCCCGGCGTAGGCGGAGTCGGAAAACGCTTCCCCGAGACCGAGGTCCTGGCCCCAGAGCCCAACCCCCGCGGACAGGGGCCTCGACGCGCCGGGCGCCTGGGCTTCAGGCGCCGGGCTCTCCCCCGCGGCGCCGCACGCCGCGGCCGCCGGCAGCGCCGCCATCGCGCCCTTGAGGAACTCCCGCCGACGGACGCCGTCTTCCGCACTCATGCCGACACCCCGTTCCGGGCCGCGTCTTCGATCCCGGCCGCGAAGAGGTCGATCTCCTCGAGCGTGGTGAAGACGCTCGGCGAGACCCGGATGCAGTCAAACTCGCCTCGCACGAAGCGGGGCCGGACGTGGATCCGGTACTTGTGTTCCAGGAAATCGGTCAGCTCGCCGGAGTCCACACCCTCGATCCGCACGGCTCCGATGCCGCAGGCCTGCTTGATGTCCGGGGGGTTGAGCACCTGCACTCGCGGAAGCTCCTTCACCCGCTCGGCCCAGCGGCGGCGCAGGTAGACGAGCCGCTCTGCCTTGCGTTCGGGGCCGAGGCCCTCGTGGAAGGTCACCGCCTCGGTAATCGGCCCCCGGACCGCGATCGGGTTGGTACCGATCTGCTCGAACTTCCGGATGTCGTCGTCCTGGCTCTCGGGAGCGCTCATCAGCGGCCAGACCTTCGGGATCTTCTCCTTGCGCACGTAAAGGAACCCGGTACCGACCGGGGCGAAGAGCCACTTGTGGAGGCTCGTCCCGTAGTAGTCGCAGTCGAGGTCGTCCCGGGTGAAGGGGAAGTGCGCAAAGCCGTGGGCGCCGTCCACGAGCGTCTCGATCCCGTGGCGCCGCGCCATTTGGCAAATCTCGCGCACCGGGAAGATCTGTCCGGTGGTGAAGGTGGTGTGGCAGATGAGCAGCAGCTTCGTCTTCGGCGTGATCGCGCGTTCCAGGATTCCCGTCAGCTCGGAGAGGTCCTCCGGCGGCGTGGGGTACGGGACCGTGCGCAGGACGATTCCATCGCGCCTCTCCCGCTGGCGGAAGGTCATGAGCATCCGCGGGTAGTCCTGGGTGGTGGTGAGCACCTCGTCCCCGGCCGCGAGCGGCAGCCCGAACTGCACGATCTCCATCGCCTCGCTGGCGTTGCGGGTGAAGGCGATCTCGTCGGTCCCGCACCCGAAGGTGGCGGCGAGTCGCCGCCGCGCCACATCGATCCGGGGTCCGAGCAGTTCGTCCACGTAGAGCGACGGACCCATGTTCATGATGTCCCAGTACTGGTCCATCGCGCGCTGGACGGTGATCGGGGCCGGACTCACGCTGCCCGAGTTCAGGTTGATGTGGTTGCGGTCGATGGTGAACGCCTCCCGCACCCGGAACCAGAAGTCCTCGTCCTGCGCCGCGTCCTGCGCGCTCCGGGCCCCGAGGCGCGCCACCGCTTTCCCGATCCGTTCTTCCGCATCGGCATGGAGCGCGGTCAGCGCGCCGCCCGTCGCCGCCAGAAAAGCCCTTCGATGCATGTGTTTTCTCCTTCGCCTGTGCGACTCCCCGAACATACCATCGGGTTCCGGAGGGTTCCCACATGACCAACAGGCTTTCGCACCTTGCCGCCGTGGTGGTGGCGCTCGCTCTCGCTATCGGAACCGCTGCCGCGCAGCCCACGGTTCCCTACCTCCCCGGCGAGGACGGCGTCCTCCCGCAGCCCCACGTGGCGCTCGTGAACACCCACGTGGTGAACGTGGTGGACGGAACGGTTCTCGAGGACGCCGTCGTGGTGGTCCGGGACGGACTTATCGAGTCCGTGGGCACCGATCCGCCCCCGGAGGGCGCCCATGTGCTCGACCTCGGCGGCCGGCACCTCATGCCGGGCCTCTTCGACGGCCACTGGCACGGGCGCACCCTCGACGGTCTCTACCGGGCGCTCGAGTCGGGCGTCACCACCATGAAGAGCGCCGCGGTCGGGAGCTTCCTTGACGTCCGGATGAACGACATGGTCGAGAAGGGCCATCTGGCGGGGCCGGAGATTTTCGCGGCCGGGGTTTACGTACTGCCGAACCTCGGCCAGTCGGCCCTCGCCGATCCGCGTCTCTACAAGTACCTCCACAACGAGGTGAAGGGCGTTGAAGCGGTCCGGGAGGTGGTCCAGGTGGACGTGGACCGGGGCGCCCGCTGGATCAAGACCCGCTCCGGGGGCACGACGTCGGGGCCCGATGGCCCGGACCCCAAGATGCTCGTCTACAGCGTCGAGGAACTGACCGCGATCGTCGAGGAGGCCGATGCGCTGGGCGTCAAGGTGGCCTGCCACGCGCACGGCAGGGAGGTGGTGCGGAACGCCATCGTGGCCGGCTGCGCCACCATCGAACATGGCTCGTACGTGGACGAAGAGGGGCTCCGGTTGATGCTGGAGATGGGCACCGCCTGGGTCCCCACCTACACCTCGGTGGTGGGCTTCCTCCTGCCCCACGACGACTACAACTCGTCGGCCAGCTTCCAGCGCGGCAGCCACCTGCTGCACTACCTGCAGAAGGGTTTCCGGCGGGCCCTCGAGCTGGGAGTCACCATCCTCACCGCGACCGACACCCAGTACGGCCCGACGACGAACGTCCGGGTCTACCGGGAAATGACGCACTTCGTGGAGATGGGGATGACGCCGCTCCAGGCGCTCCAGTCGGCGACGATCCGCTCCGCCGAGGTGTACGGGATCCGTGACCGCACCGGCGCCATCGAGGTCGGCCTCGAGGCCGACCTGGTCTCGGTGGACGGGAACCCCGTCGAGGACATCTACGCGACCCACGAGCCCATGTTCGTGATGAGCAACGGCCGCATCGTGTTCCACCGGACCGTGGATCCCGATCACTACATCCCCCGCCGGGTGGGGGTCACCGGCTTCGGGACCGGCGGTCCGCGGCCCTGACCGTCCGTGGGGACAACGCAGACGATGCGGTCACCGGCCTTGTGGACCGGCCTGGCGCTGGCGGCGCTGGTCGCGGCAGCCGCGACGTTTTCCGCGGAGTGGATCGCAGCGTCGCTGCTCGGCCTTTCAGGCACGCCGATCAGCCCGATCATGCTGGCCATCGTCCTCGGGATGGTGGTCGCCAACGTTTCCACCCGGGCAGAGGCCGGGGCGCCGGGACTGCGATTCGCCTCGACCACGGTCCTGCGCCTCGGCATCGTGTTGCTCGGCTTCCGCCTGAGCCTCCTCGCCGCCGGCAAGTTCACCCTGGCGGCCCTGCCCTTCGTCGTGATGGCGATCGCCGCCGGCGTCAGTGTGGTGCGGCTCCTGGGACCGCGCCTCGGGCTCTCGCGGACCCTGGCCGGACTGATCGCCGCCGGGACGAGCATCTGCGGAGCCACCGCGATCGTCGCCACCGCGCCGCTCATCCGGGCCCGGCAGGCCGAGGTCACCTACGCCGTTTCCTGCATCACGGTGTTCGGGATCGCGGCAATGTTCGGCTACCCGATCCTCGCGCACGCGTTGTTCGGCGGCCAGCCGGAGCTCGCCGGACTCTTCCTCGGGGCGTCCATCCACGAGACCGCCCAGGTCGCGGGGGCCGGTGCGATGTACCAGGTCCAGTACGGCGCTCCCCTCGCGCTCGACGTCGCCACCGTCACCAAGCTGGTGCGGAACCTCTCGATGCTGGCGCTGATCCCGCTGGCCGGCATTCTCTTCGGCGAGACCCGGTCGGTGGACTCGCCCGGCGCCCGCGGCTGGCTGCGCATGATTCCGTGGTTCGTGGTCGGGTTCGCGGCGTGCTCCGCCCTCCGCACGCTCGGGGATCACGGGGACCGGCCGTTCGGTCTTCTCGACCCGGAGACCTGGGGAGTGATGGTCGTGTTCTTCCGCCACGCGGCCGAGACCTGTCTGCTCGTGGCCATGGCGGCGGTGGGGCTGCAGACGAGCTTCGCCGGCCTGCGCCGTATCGGCCTCCGGCCGTTCCTCTTCGGACTCTTCGCCGCCGGCGTGGTGGGAGGCGTCAGCTTGTTGCTGATCGCCGGATTCGGATCACCGGTCCTCGACTTCGTCGGCTACTGATCCGGAAGGAATCAGAACCGCACGCGGACCCCCACCGTCGGGACCCGGGGAAAGCCGAAGCTGGGGATTTCCTCGACCGTGGGAACGCCGCCGGGATTCGCCACCACCTCGGTCTCGATCGCCACCCCGTTCTGCCGGTTCAGGGCGTTGATCACCTCGGCGTAGGCCGACCAGCGGCCGCGGCGGTAGGTGAGCCGGAGATCGAGCCGGGCGTAGAGCGGGAGCCGCGCCCGCTGCAGGTTGTCGAGCCCGCCGAGATCGGCAGCGTAGGCGAGGTTCCCGTCGTCGTCGGTCTCCGGCACCAGCCGCCCGTGGTCATCCTCGACGGCGGCGACCCGCACCCCGACCGCCGGGGTGTACGGGAACCCGCTCGCCAGCCGCCCGGTCGCGGCGAGGCTCCACGACTCGGTGATGCCGATGCGGCCCACCACGTTCAGCGCGTGGGGCCGGTCGTACTCGAACGGGTAGCGCTGCCCGTAGGTCTCCCGCTCGGCCCGGCCGTAGGAGTAGGAGACCCATCCGGCAACCCGCGCCGCGGGATCGAGCCGCTCTAGGTACACGTCCAGACCGCGCGCGACGCCGGCGCCCTCGTTGACCGGGTTGATGGTGATCCGGGCGTCGCGCGGCACGCTGCCCGCGAGCTCCGCCGGGAAGTCGTAGTCGGCGAGCCGGCGCATCCGTTCCGCCTCGGTCTCCAGCCGCCCCACCAGCAGGTCGTCGAAGCGCTTCCAGTACCCCTCGACGCGCAGCCGGGTCCCGCCCGTCAGCTCCTTCTCCAGTCCTGCGACGGCGTGCACCGCCCGTTCGTGGAAGAGGTCCCCGATCGCGTTCAGGTCGAGCAGGTAGTCGGAGGAGACCAGCTTCTCCCACCCCGGGCTCTGGGTGTAGAGCCCGCCCGCCGCGCGCGCCTGCACCCCGGCCCCGACGTTCCAGCTTGCCGCGAAGCGCGGGGAGAGGGTGGCCCGCCCGTTCAGGGTGCTCCAGTCGAGGCGCAGCCCCGGCTCCACGGTGAAGCGGTCCGTCACCCGGTAGGCGTCCTGCACCCAGGCGCCGCCGCGCACGCCGGAATGCTCGGAGACCAGCAGGTCCGGCAGCGCCGCTCCGCCCTGGACGCTGCTCGGGTTGGCCGCGCTCTCGTTCCGGGGGCCCTGGATGACCTGGTCGAGCGACGACTCGAGTCCGTGGAGCTCGAAGCCGGTCTCCAGGAAATGCCGCGCGCCGAACTGGATGCCGATCTCCTGGCGCAGGGAGAGGTCGCGCACCGCCCGCTCGCGCTCGAAGGCGATGCGGGTGGGCAGGTCGCGCCGCTCGGGATCCTCCACATTCACCACCCGGTTCTCCGTGAAGATCTCCGCATCGAAGTCCAGCACTTCGGTGTTGCGGTACCAGGAGAGGATCGTGGTGGCGGTCACCCGCTCCGAGAGCAGCGCGTCGAGACGGGCCGCGCCGAGCTCGTTGCCGATGTCCCCGAGGAAGTCCACCCGCTCGCCGGCCTCCGCGCCCTCGTCCTCGGTGAAGTTGAAGTCCGTGTCCTCGCGGCTCGAGAGTCCGACGAGCGACAGCCGGTGTCCCGGCCCGAACTCCCAGTCCGCCCGCAACTGGAAGTCCTCGAACGACGGGAAGTCCTGGTCCAGCACCCTGCCGACGATCACGTCGTAGTAGGTGCGCCGGGCGGTCGCAAGCCACGAGCCGCCACCCGGGAGCGGTCCCTCGAACACCAGGTTGCCGTCGGTGATGCTCAGCGACGAGGTTCCCCCGAAGGCGCGCTCGCCGGGCCGGTTGCGCACCACCAGCAGCGAGGAGAGGCGGTCCCCGTACTGGGCGCCAAAGCCGCCGGCCGCCAGCGAGAAGTCGCTGACCGTTTCCGGGTTGAAGGCGCTCACCAGCCCGAAGAGCCGGTAGGGGTTGTGGATCTCCACCCCGTCCATCAGCGTCAGGTTCTGGTCCGGCGTGCCGCCACGCACCGACAGGAAGCTGCCGAAGTCCGTGGTGGGGGTCACCCCCGGCAGCGTGGCCAGCGCCCGGAAGATGTTGTCCACCGTGCCGGCGGTCTCGAGGACCTCATCGGGCGCCACCCGGGTGGCGGCGGGACGTTCCAGTTCGGGCGCCTCGGCGGTGACCTCGACGGCTTCTTCCTCGAACGTCCGCGGGAGGAGCTCGATCACGACCGGGCCCTCCTCCGGAAGCGGCACCGCGTTCTCGAAGTAGCCCGGCGCCGCGGCGGACACGGCGCGGGTCGTTGCGGCGGCGGAAAACTCGAAGAAGCCGTCCTCCCGGGTGGTGACGCTCCGGCCGCCGGCGGCGACCGTCGCGCCGGCGACCGCTTCCCCGGTGACGCTGTCCACGACCCGGCCGGTGATCTCGCGCGACTCCACACCGGGCCCCTGCGTTGCCTGGACTGATGCAGACGTGGCAGTGGCGGCGCTACCCGGAACGGTGGCGGCCAGCCATCCGAGCACGAAGACAGCGCAGGCTCGGCTCATTCGCGCCGGCAGCTTAGCCCGTGCCCGGACTCTCCAATGGGGCACGCGGGCGGTCGCGATGGCTCGTCGTTTGCTTGTTTTCCGTTCGCAACCCCCTCCCGGAGGCGCGCCATGCCGGTTCACCGTTTGTTTCTTTTCGGCGCTCTTGCGGCGCTCCTGTGGTTTGGATCACCGGGCCTCACCGAGGACCTGCGGGAGGAGGCGCTCAGGGGCTGGGACCTCACGGCGGCGGAGGCCGCCGAACTGGAGCGGCGCCTCGCGGCGAACCCGGAGGACCTGAACGCACGCGCGCGGCTCCTGGGGTACTACTTTCGGCATCACCGGACCGATCCCTCCCGAAAAGCCGGCCACGTCCTGTGGTTCATCCGGAATGCGCCGGCGGCGGAGGTGCTCGAGGGACCCGAAGCACAGATCATGCCCGTGCTCGACCCGGAAGGCTTCGCGGCAGCAAAGGAAGCCTGGCTGGAGCAGATCGGAAACGAACCGCGGAATGTCACCTTGCTGCGGCACGCTGCCAGCTTCTTGACCCTGTCCGATGAGACGTTGTCCGCCGAACTCCTGGAGCGGGCGGAGAACGTCGAACCGACGAGTGCCGAGTGGGCCAGGGAACTGGGTCACATTCACTGGCGCGAGGCACGGCAGTTCCCCGAGGGTTGGGACACGGCATTGGCCGAGCGCGCTCTCGGGGACTTCGAGCGCGCCTATGCGTTGTCGGATGCGTCCGGCCGCGGATCGCTCCTCCCGGACCTGGCGATGGCGGCGTTTGTGGTCGGCGACACGGACAAGGCGCGCACCTACGCGGAAATGATGCTTGCGGACATCCCGGACAACTGGAACCGCGGGAATCGCGTTCACTACGGAAACCTGGTCCTGGGAAGGATCGCGCTGGCGGACGGCGACCTCCGGGGTGCGGGGCAGTACCTGCTCGCCGCCGGCCGCACGCCAGGCTCCCCCCAGTTGAACTCCTTCGGTCCCGACATGGCCCTCGCCAGGGATCTGCTCGAGCGGGGAGAAACGCCGACGGTGCTGCGATACCTGGAACTGTGCCTGGACTTCTGGGAGATGGGCCAGGACCGACTGAAGAACTGGGTCGCGCTCATCGAAGGGGGCCGGACGCCCGACTTCAGCCGTCATCTCAGATTCTGAACGACCTGATGGCCAGCGATTCGGGCCGGAGGCTCGCGCCGTCCGGCCGCGCGTTCCTCCTTGCCTTCGCCCTGGCGACCGGGGTCGTCGCGGCGGCGCCGGCTCAGGACCTGGGCCGGGAAGCGACGAAAGGCCGCAGCCTGAGCGCCGCGGAGGCCGCGACGCTCGAAGCGCGGCTCCTGGACAACCCGCAAGACCTCCGTGCGCGGGCGCAGCTCGTGGGCTATTACCACGCCAGTCGCCACGCCAATCCGCGCCGGCACACGGAACACGTCCTCTGGTTCATCCGTAACGCGCCCGAGTCCGAAGTGCTGGGCAGCCGCCCCGCCCGCATCAGTCCGATGTTCGACGCCGAGGGCTATCTGGAGGCAAAGCGGGCGTGGCAACGCCTCGCTCAGGATGAACCGGACAACGTCGCGATCCTCCGCCATGCCGCGGGCTTCCATGCCCCGAGCGAAGCGGGCTTCGCCGCCGGTCTGTTACGACTGGCGGAAGCGATCGAACCCTCCAACCCCGAGTGGGCGCGGGAGCTGGCCGAACTGGAATGGCGCGAGGCCCGACTCTTTCCGGAAGGACGCGATCCGGCCGGCGCCGCGCGGGCACTCGTCCATTTGGAACGCGCCCACGAACTCTCCGGCGCGGCGGGCCGCGTCGATCTGCTGCCGGACCTCGCGCTGGCGGCCTTTGCCGCCGGCGAACACGACAAGGCCCGCACCCACGCGCGGGCCATGCTCGAGGCAGCACCGCGCTTTCGAGACCGGGGGGATCCCCTTCACTACGGCAACCTCGTCCTGGGTCACCTTGCCCTGAACGCGAACGACCTCGAGGAAGCGCGGTCTCGCCTTCTCGCCGCCGGCCTAACCGGGCGGCGACCGATCGAGAGGTTCGGGGCTCCGGACATGAGCCTCGCGAAGGCGCTGCTCCACCGCGGGGAATCAGGGACCGTGCTGGAGTACCTCGAGCTGTGCCTCGACTTCTGGGCGGAGGGGGAGGAACGCCTGCGGGACTGGATCGTCCTCGTGGAAGCGGGCCTGGTTCCCGATTTCCGCCCCCTGGCGTTCTGACGACTTCGTTCCTTGGTGATCCCGGACTACCGGAAGCCCGGGCGGCGGGGGCGGCCGGCCGTGTCCGCGGCGTGCAGCAGGCCCCGGGGCGGAGGGGCGGGCGGGCGTCCCACGCCGGCGGCGAGCGCGGGGCGGGTGCGCGCCTCGTTCCACTGCAGGAGCGCTACCGGCACCACGATCAGGGCGAGCGCCAACCAGATGCGCGGTGAGAGGTCCTCACCCAGGATCAACCCGCCGAGCACGACCGCGATCAACGGGTTCACGAAGGCGTAGGTGGCGGCCAGGGCCGGCTCCACGTGCGTGAGGAGCCAGGTGTAGGCCACGAAGGCCACGATGGAGCCGAAGACCACGAGGTAGAGGAGCGCCGCGAATGCCGGCGCGCCGACGTCCGCGAGGGTGACCTGGCTCCACTGACCCGACACAGTGCCCAGGAGCAGCAGCGCGGCGCCGCCCACCAGCATCTGGGCCCCGGCGGAGAGCGGCAGGCAGCGCGGCATGGAAGGCCGGCGCGACCACAGGCTGGCCGTGGCCCAGGCGATCGGCCCGAGCAACATTGCGATGACGCCCGCGGGGTCGAGCACCGCCTCCGAGCGCCAGGGCGCGACCAGGACCACGACTCCTGAAAAACCGGTGACGGTGCAGAGAATCGCAACGAGCGAGGGACGCCTCCGGGCCACGAAGGCGGCGTCGAGCCCGGCGATCCAGAAGACCACCGTCGCCACCAGCACCGCCGCGGCCCCCGATGGAATGCGGACCTGGGCCCAGTGGCCGAGTCCGTGGGCGGCGGTGAAGAACAGGACGCCCGCCAGAGCGGCCTCCGCCCACTCCCGCCGGGTGAGCGGGGCCTCGCCGCGCCGGGCGAACAGGAAGAGGATGGCGCCGGCGGTGAAGAAGCGGACACCGGCCATCAGGAACGGCGGGATGTCCCGCACCCCGACGCCGATCGCGAGATACGTGGAACCCCAGATCAGGTAGACGGCGGCGAACGCCAGGAACTTCCGCACCGAGGGCAGTCCTCAGTGTCGTCCTTCGCGATCCGGCCGGGAGACGGAGCCGGACGGCCCCGTCACGCTCTCAACGGAGTGAGGCGACGATTCGCTCCGCTTCCCGGACCTGATCCGTGAGCGACGACAGGGCCTCGCTCACCACCCGCACGTAGAAGCGCGCGGCGTCCCACTCCTCCTCTTCGATGCCCTCGCGGACGCCGGGGATCGTCTTCACGCCGTAGCCGGTATAGAACCCGGGCGCATAGACCTGGTGGCGGAACCACTCCCGGTTGGGGAGGCCCTCGTCGTAGCCCAGACGGCGCTCCGAGGTGTAGAGAAGCTGGTTCAGTTCGGAGACGCGGACGTTCGCGAGCACCGCCTCGGCGGAGGCGTCGCTCAGGCCGGCGAGTGATTCCTCGTACCCCTGCCCTGCGTCGCGGAGCGCTTCGAGCGCGCTTTCGATGGCCTCGAAGTCGATCTCTTCGGGCGATTCCATCGCCGCGTGAGTCTCGCGGATCTCCTCCACGTAGGTCTCCATGGCGTCCGCCAGCGCGGTGAATCCGAAGGGGAGGATCGCGGCGTTCGCGAGGCGCAGCATCGCGGTGCCGATCAACTGCGACAGCGCGCGTCCGAACACGAAATCGGCGTCCGAGAACTTCAGGTACCAGTGGAACGAGTCGTAGTTCGAGTGGTAGACCCCACCGGGGCTGTCGCCGCCGAAACCGAGGTTCAGCGAAGCCATCGTCAGGTGGTCGATGAAGACCGTGTAGTCGGAACCCGATCCGAGGGCGGCGAGCCGCAGGTCGTCGCTCTGCTCGATCTCGCGGCGGGCGTCCGGATTCGCGGCGGTTTCCAGGCGGCGCGCCCGGGCGGCCTCGAAGAGGCTCACCCCCCGCTCGGGGTCCTCGATGTCACCGGCGACTTCGTTCAGGAAACGCTCGAGCGTGTGGCTGCCCGCGAAGCTGAGCCAGCCCTTCCCGGTGCTGTCGGTGTTGATGTAGACGACGCCCTTCTCGCCCAGGTCGTCCCGGTGCGTCTCGGCCCACTCGGTGGACCCGAGAAGCCCCCACTCCTCGGCGTCCCAGAGGGCGAAGACGACGGTGCGCCTGGGACGAATCCCCGCCTGCAGCAACTCCCCGAAGCCGCGAGCCGTCTCCATGAGCTGGACCGCGCCGCTGATGGGATCGGTGGCGCCCGCGCACCAGCCGTCGTGGTGGTTGCCATGGACGATCCACTCATCGGGGTAGGTGGAGCCTTCGATCCTGGCGATCACGTTGTAGATGGGCCGCACCTGCCAGTCGTAGGCGGTCCGCATCCGGACCGTCACGGGTCCGGGACCGATGTGGTAGGTGATGGGGAGGGCGCCCTTCCAGTCGTCGTTCGGCGCGACCGTCCCGCGGAGTTGCTCGAGAATCGGAAGGGCGTCGCCCCAGGAAATCGGCAGGACGGGGATCCGCACCAGAGTCCGGGCGGTCTCGCGGGTCAGTTTCTCCCGATCCTCCGTCGCTCCCCAGCCCGGCGTCAGCGGATCGCCCGGGTGGATCGGCATGTCCATGATGGAGCCGCGCTGTACCCCCCACTTGGGGCGGTAGGGACCCTCCGGATACGTGAGTCCCCGGTAGTAGCCGTCTTCCTCGGGATCGGAATAGATCAATGCCCCGATGGCTCCGTTGTCCTGCGCGAGCTTGGCCTTGATGCCGCGCCAGCTCCGGCCGTAGCGGGCGAGCACGATCTTCCCCTCGACCGAGATCCCGAGTTCGGCGAGCTTCTCGTAGTCCTCGGGAATCCCGTAATTCACGTAGACCACCTCGCCGTTCACGTCCCCATCGGCCGCGTAGGCGTTGTAGCTGGGGAGAAGCCCCTGATCCGAGGAGTCCTTGTCTTCCGGGACTCCGGGTTCCGCGAGCCGCAGCGTGTACGGCTCGGGTCCCAGCACCTCCACATGCCGGTCGGTCGGGATCGGCATGAGCGCTTCGGTCTCCTCGATTGCGGCATCCAGACCGAAGGACCGGAACTTCTCGAGGGCGTAGTCGGCCACCCTCTTGCTGCCGTGTCCGAATCCCGCGATATGCGGCTCCTCGGTCATGTACTCCATGTACTCGCGGAGCCGGGCCGGATCGGGGATGGCCCGGAAGCGCTCTTCGATGGCCCGCTGGTCCTCCCACTGGCCGGCGAGGAAGCCGCGCCGCGGTTCCTCCGACTGGGCGGCGGCCGTCAGCGGGGTCGCAACGGCCAGGACAAGCAGGGAAAGCGAAAGGACGGATTTGCGGCTCATGGCGCGAAATCGTATCCGTCCGAGGCCGAACCGCCCCGGATAGACTCGGCGGCTTCGGGAGGGATCACGATGCGAAGCCATCCCCGCTGGAGCGCCCTGACGGTGCCGCTGTTCCTCGTTGCCGCGCCAGCCCCCGGCCAGACGGACCGCGCTCCGGCACCGGAAGTCGAGTCCATCACCGCCGCCGACCTCCGCGCCGACCTGTTCTTCCTCGCGTCCGACGGGATGCAGGGACGCCTCAGCGAGACGCCGGAGAACCGCCTCGCCGCCGAGTTCGTCGCGAGCCGTTTCGCGCGGGCCGGCCTGGAGCCCCCGGGCGGCTCGTTCTTTCACGAATACCGCCTCGCGCACGCCGCGCTGGGCAACGGCAACCGGCTGGAAGTCGTGGGAGAGGTGGTCCGGACAGTGCAACTGCGGGAAGGCTTCTATCCCCAGCGCTTCTCGCCTTCCGCGGAAGCGGAGGGCGCGCTGGCCTTCGCCGGCTTCGGCATCCAGGCGCCCGCCTACGGCTGGGACGATTGGGAGGGCGCCGATCTATCCGGCCGCATCGCCTTGATCCTCGACCACGAACCCGGGGAGGCGGATCCGGCGAGTCTCTTCGACGGCCTGGTGACCTCGGAACCGTCGCGCGCGTTCCGGAAGGCGGTCGCCGCGGCGGGCGCCGGCGCGGCGGGAGTGCTCTTCGTCCGCGACGTCCACCAGCACCCCGGCGACTTCGACTTCGCGGCCAGCGCAGCCGGCGCCTGGCCGGACCCGCCCCGGCGGGTTCCGCGCGTCACCCTCGCCGAATGGGTGGAATCGGTCGAGATCCCGGCGGCGGTGATCTCGCCGCGGGTGGCCGAGACCCTGCTGGCGGGCAGCGGCCACAGCCTGGCGAGTCTGGGCGCGATGGCGGACGCCGGCATGAGCGCGCCGCTGGTGCTCGATACCCGGGTTCGGCTCGCCACCGCGGTCACCCGGACCACCACGCCGGACCGCAACGTGGTCGGGCTGATGCGGGGCGCCGAGGCGCCCGACGAGTGGATCATCCTCTGCGCCCACTACGACCACGACGGCGCCGACGGCAATCTCGTCTGGCCCGGCGCCGACGACGACGGCTCCGGTACCGTGGCGCTCATCGAGATCGCCGAGGCGCTGGGGCGCGCCGCCGCCCGGGGCGAGCGGCCCCGGCGCTCCATCCTGCTCGCCGGCTGGAACTCCGAGGAACGCGGCCTGCTGGGCGCCTGGGCGTACACCCTGAATCCCCTGAACCCGCTGGACCGGACGGTCGCGGTGCTGAACATGGACATGATCGGGCGGAACGAGGAAGTCCGGCGTGGGGGCGGGAGACGGTTCCGGGGCCTCGAGCCCCAGACGGCCGAGTCGAACGCCAATGCCGTGAACATCCTGGGCCACAGCTACAGCCGCACGATGACCGAGATGGTGCGTGCCGCGAACCGCGAGGCCGAGCTCGACCTCAAGATGCGCTACGACAACAACGAGTCCAACCTGCTGCGCCGGAGCGACCAGTGGCCCTTCCTCCAGACCGGCGTCCCGGCCCTCTTCTTCCACACCGGGCTCCACCCGGACTACCACACGATCTACGATCGGCCCGAGAAGATCGAATACGAGAAGCTGGAACGGATCGTCCGGCTCGTCTATCAACTCGCCTGGGACCTTGCCGACTCCGACGTGCGGCCGGATTTCACCGGGCCGAACCGGGGTTCCGCGCTGCCCGCCGCGACCGGTCCTGGCCGCTGAGGAGATCCCCTGATGCGAAGCGACCAGACACTCCGCCGCGCGCGGGGCTGGATCCTGGCGGCGGCCGTTGCCGCCGGGTGCGCGGCCCCGGAGGCCGAGCCGGAGCCATCCGATGCGGGCGCGGTTCCGGCCGCGCCGCTCGAGGCGGACCATTTCGTGCCGTCCTCACCGGAGAACGTGAGCTGGGGCTGGTTCCCGATCGACAAGGAACCCGTGCTCCGGGTCCGGCCCGGGGAGACCGTCCGGATGGACACCCTCACCCACAGCGGGGCGGTGCAGGATGAGGAGCCGGTCGCCTGGCTTGCCGCGCTCGGAGTGCCGCCCGAGGAGATCCACCAGGACGTCCTGGACTTCTGGGCCTCGCGGGAGGGACGGCCCCGCGAGGGTCGAAGCGGCCACGTCATCACCGGTCCGGTGTTCATCGAGGGCGCCGAGCCCGGAGACATGCTCGAGATCGAGATCCTGGCGGTCGAGACCCGGGCGCCGTGGGGCGTCAACAACACCTCGCCCCGAGGCGGCGTCTTCTCCGAGAGTTACCCCGGCTTCCGCCCGGACGACCCGGCGCTGGACATCCCCCCGGGAACCCGCCACCTGATCCGGACGGGCTGGGTTGACGGACGTGAGGTCGCCTTCCTCGCCGAGGACATCCAGGTTCCGCTGGCCCCGTTCATGGGGATCCTCGCGGTGGCCCCGGACCCGATCGTCGGGCAGCCCGGCGTGACCGTTCCCGGGGTCCAGGGCTCGCGGCCTCCCGGAGCCTTCGGCGGCAACCTGGATGTCAAGGACCTGAAGGCGGGAACCACCGTCTATCTCCCGGTGTTCCACCCCGGCGCCCTCTTCTATGCCGGCGACCCGCACGGGGCCCAGGGGGACGGCGAGGTCAGCGGCACCGCGATCGAGCAGTCGCTGAGCGGCGTCTTCCGGTTCGCCGTCCACAAGGGGCGCGCTCCGTCCTCTCCGCGGGCGGAGGACGAGGACTACTACATGGTCATGGGGATCGACCTCGACCTGGACCGCGCCGCCCGGCAGGCGACCTGGGAGGTCGTGGAGTTCCTGGGCGAAGAGAAAGGGCTCTCCCCCGCCAAGGCGCTCTCCCTCGCGAGCATCGCAGTGGACTTCCGCGTGAGCGAGGTCGTGGACCTCACCCAGGTCGTCACCGGGTACATCCCGAAACACATCTTCGTGCCCTGAGCGGCTCTACATCACAAAGGAAAACGTCGATGCCTGCCTACGTGGTGGCCATGATCAACGTCCACGATCCCGAGACCTACCGGAAGTACACGGAGCGGACCCCGGCGACCGTAAAGAAGCACGGCGGCCGCTTCGTGACCCGGGGCGGCGCCGTCACCGCCCTCGAAGGCGACGCATTCGACGGACGGATGGTGATCCTGGAGTTCCCCGACAGGGCTTCCGCCGAAGCCTGGTACGCCGATCCGGAATACGTCCGGACGAGGACCTTCCGCCACGCGGCCTCGACCGCGCAGTTGTTCGTGCTTCAGGAGGGAGCGGCGGACACCCTGGCTCCGGAACCGAAACTCTGATCGCCGCTCGGCGAAGCCTCAACCCGCCCGCAGCGACGCCAGGATCGGCCGGTTGGCCGCGGCGCGGGCGGCGAAGGCGCCCGCTCCCAACCCGAACGCGAGGATTCCCGCCAGGAGCAGCATCAGGAGGGTGATGCTGCCGCCGGCCTCGCGCTGGCCGAGCACCGGAAGGATCGCGATGACGGCGGCGGTGCTGCCGGCAGCGAGCCCGGCGCCGAGCAGGAGCGCGTTCTCCCAGAAGCCGAGTTCCGCGAAGTCCCGCCGCCGGTAGCCGGCGGCGCTCAGCAGCGCCCACTCCTGCCGCCGTTCGTCCGCGTTCCGCAGCAGCACGGCCCCGAGTCCAAAGGTCCCGAGCAGCAACCCGAGGCCGCCGAGCGCCTGGAAGGTGGAGAGGTAGGTGTTCTCCACCTGGTGGAACTCCGCGAGCCGGGCGCGGGTGGATGTCGAAACCGGCCCGTAGTCGAGGAGCGCTGCCCCCACGATGCCGGCGGCCTCGGCTTCCGCGGCGGCCAGCGCTGCTTCGCCCTCGGGGGTCTCCTCCCAATCGGTGAGGAAGAGCCGGTAGCCATCCGGGACCGGCAGCGTCTCGAGCAGATCCTCCTCCGCCATCAGGAGCTCGCCCTGAAAGACGCTGTCCCAGAGCGTGCCGACGAGCCTCAGGCGGACGGGCGCACCCCCCTCGCCGATGGGGAACTCGCGCTCCTCGCCCACCGGCCACTTGAGCACGTAGGTCATCGAGTTCTGGTCTCCGATGACCGGAATCGGGGCTCCCGCATCACGGTCCCCCCAGAGCAGGCGCCAGGGATTCTCGGTTTCCTCGGGGCTCTCGCCCAGATGCGCGGCGAACGGGAACCGGTTCTCGGCGGCGAGCTCCCGGGGAATGCCGATGACCCGGGGACGCGAAGGGCGGTACAGGTTCAGACAGCTCGCATCTTCGTCGCCAGCCAGCCGGAGCGGCTGGATCCGGAGTCCAATGTCTTCGGGCGGGAGGTACAGCGCCTCGGACCCTTCCGGATCCCGCGGATCCCAGGGCGAGCCGAACACGGTCTCGGTGATGGAGATGAACCCTCCGGTCCCGGCCGGAAGCGTGCCCGGTTCGGACCGCTTCCGGAACGCTTCGACCGCCACGAGGGTGAACGCGGCGAAGGCCACGAGGACCATCGCGGCGAGACTCCGGCCGGGCCGGAAGGTGGTGGCGCGGAAGGCGAGCCCGCGCAGGCCCGCCCTGCCCTGCCCGGCAGCGGCGCGCCGCCCCGGGTCGGCCAGGCCCTTCAGCCGGGACCACGCCGCCAGAAAGGCCGTCAGGAGGAACGCCGCCCCCGCGCCGAAGAAGCCACCGGCTTCGGGAATCGCCTCGGCAATCCCGAGCCCGAGCAGCGTCAGGCCGGCCAATCCGGTGACGACGGCCCAGCGGCGGGCTCCCGCGCCGGGAGAACGCACGGGCGCCAGGCCGGGCCAGCTCGCGAGTTCCCCCGCCGGTCTCCCGGCCAGGAGGCTCCGCGGAGAACACCGGACGAGCTTCCTCAGGGTCCACCAGGCGGCGCCCATGGCCATCACGATCCCCGACCAGGCGCCGCCGGCCACCGAAGACCATCTCACCGACACCGCGAGCGCGGTCGTCGCGTTTTCTCCTCCGGTATCCGCCGCGAGGGTCCCGGCCACCGCGCCCTCCCAGACGCCGGAGAGCAGCCCGATCATCCCGGTGGCGTAAGCGATTCCGGCGAACGCCCCAACGGCCGCCCCGGCAGCCGCGACGACGGCGGCCTCGAACAGCAGGCTCCGGGAAACCCGGCGTGGAGACCAGCCGCACGCGAGCAGCATGCCGATCTCCCGGAGCCGGCGCTCCACCCCCAGCCGGTAGAGGAGCGCCAGCAGCACGAACGCCGACACCAGCAGGAAGTACGAGAAGTAGAGGAAGTAGAGCCCGAAGTCCGTAGCTCCCCGCGAGGCTTCGAGACCCTGCTCGCGGACCGGCACCGGCACGAGGCCGAAGTCTTCGGCGGGGAGAGCTGCGACGAGCGCGTCGGCAAGCTCCGTCACGCCGGGACCCGCCCGTTCCGGAACGAGGCGGACCGAGGTGGCGCTTCCCTGACGCATCGTCCAGAGCCGCTCGGCCACCGGAAGGGGTACGAACGCCTTGGGCAGGGTCCGGAACTCCTCCCAGTAGAGCTCGTCGCGCTCCCGAATGCGGCTCAGGTCCACCGGGAAGGGCGGGTCCCACTCACCCATCCGGGCCGAGTCGCTCACCCCCGGGAACTCGGGCGCCAGGGTCTCATCCGTGAAGAGGGGGTCCCCCGGAACCGCCGGCCCGGCCACGAACGAGGCCGTCCCGGAGTGAAAGCGGCCCTGCTCCTCCCAGACGAGAAAGGAGAGGTCGAGCCGGTCGCCCGGGTCGAGCCCCAGATCCTTCGCCAGCCAGGGCCCCGGATACAGAACGTTCTCGCCGCCGTCGCGCCCGTTCTCCGGGAGCAGCCTTTCCGGAAGCCCGCTGACGAGCGAATAGGGGGTCTCCCGATCGGCGGAACGGATGGAGGTGGCCAGATACGTCAGGACGGGGGCGGCGACGACTCCCGCCCGCTCGGCCGCGGCGAGCGCCCCTTCGACCACCCCGTCCGCGAGCACCAGGCTGCGGCTCTCGAGGACGAATCCGCCCGCCGCCGCGTCGCTCAGGCTCAGCCCGCGATCATCGAGAGAGCTGCCTTCAGCGAGGCCCGCGGACAGCACCGCGGCCTCGGCTTCAGGAGCGCCGCCTCCCTGCCCCGAGGTCCGGACCAGGAGCGCGTTCGCCCGCGGAACGGAATCGCGGGCTCTCCCGCCGCCGGACGCATCGACAACCCGGCGCAGCTCGTCCAGCGGCAGGAACACCGCGCGGGAGGCTCCCTGCTCCGGGAACAGCGCGAAGTCACCCGAGGCCACCCCGGGCGCCGGGTTGGGCCAGGCCGCCACGCGGCGCCGAACGGTGATGCCGGCCTCGTCCTTTTCGCCGAAGAGCGACGCGGCGGCGATCTCCTCGTGTCCCCCGATCCCGACGAGCAGTCCGTCACCGGGAACGAAGCCGAGGCGCCGGAGACCGCTGCCGATGCGGGCGGTCCCCGGCTCGATGACGTCTTCGAGCCCGTGAAACGCGAAGTAGCGCGCGTCCACGCCGAAGATGGTCGCCGGGACGGAGCCGCCGTCGGGAGCCGCCACGGTGCCCGGCAGGCGGTAGACGGGAACCGCGGGCGCGAACCGGGCCCGGTAGTCGTCCCGCGCCCCCAGCCGGGCCGCGAGACCGGAGTCCGGGTCGTCCGAGAAGGGGTGGAGCGGGAGGACCGCGTAGTCGGTGGCGCCGAGGCGCTCGGTGAAGGCCGCGCGCAGGCTGCCCCGCACCGAGTCCCCGACCACCAGCGCTCCGACGAGCACCGCGACGGCCACGGCGGTGGCGGCGGCGACCAGGACGTGTTCGCGGAGGTAGTGCCGGAGACCGCGCCGGGCGAACTGGGCTACCCCGAAGGCGGTGGCCATGGAGTCCTCAGCCTGCGGAGAGACGCCCCCGGGTCATGCGGTAGCGCTTCGGGAACCGGCTTCCGAGCTCCGCATCGTGGGTCACCAGGACAACGATGCGGCCCTCGTCGAGCGCTCCGGCCTCGAGCAGGAGATCCGCGACCCCCGCCGCGGATTCGCCGTCGAGGTTGCCGGTGGGCTCGTCGCAGAGCAGGAGGCGCGGGGCCCGGATCAGGGCGCGCGCAATCGCGACCCGCTGCTTCTCCCCTCCCGAGAGTTCCCCCGGCAGGTGGTCCACCCGGCCCGACAGCCCCACCCGGTCGAGGAGCGCGGCCGCCCGCGGCCGGTCATCCTCGCGCGGCTCCGGAAGCGTGGGCGCGAGCACGTTCTCGAGGGCCGTGCACTGCGGCAGGAGGCAGTGGTCCTGGAATACGAAGCCGACCTGGTCGCGGCGGAACCGCGCCTGTTCGTCGTCGGAGAGTTCGTGGGGATCCACCCCGTCGAGCCGGACCATCCCGTCGGAGGGGACTTCGATCGCGCCGAGCAGGAAGAGCAGCGTGCTCTTGCCGCAACCGGAAGCGCCCATCACCGAGGCGGCCTCGCCGGGCTGGAGGCTCAGGTCCACCCCGTCGAGCACGCGCAGGAATCCGGCCGGCGCCGGGTAGTCCTTGACGAGATCGGTGACTTCGAGGCCTGCGGATGTGGTCACCGCTGATCAGGCGTGCTGGAACGCCCGGGCGCGATAGAGCACATCCAGGATGTTGCCTTCATGGGGCTGGAGCCAGTTGAGCCGGGTGGTCGGGATGGCCCCGAAATTCAGGCGGTCGATCGAAGTCGTCTCCAGCAGGTCGGCCCGGAAAGCGGCGTCCTCGGTGATCGCGGTGGCGACCAGCGTGTCGCCGATCCGGCCGATCATCTCTTCCTGGGGGCAGCGCACGACCGAGACGAACGGGAACATGTATTCCACGTTGGCCACGGCTGCTTCGGGACTGTCGCAGTGCACGACGGTCGGCCGGAGCCAGGAGGCCCGTCCCTGTTGCGCCAGGCGCGGACCGTTCCGGAGGGGTGCGGTGAGATCGGAGGCTCCCCCGCCGCCGAGCCGTTCCTCGATGTCCCGGTCGATGGCTTCGGCCATCCCCGGCACCGTGAAGGCGGCGAGCGCGCTCTCGGGATCCTCCGGGGGACGGGGCGCCACCGGAGCGAGACGCTCCGCCAGGGCGGCGGCGATCTCTTCCGTGTGCCGGGAAGCCCAGATCCCCGAACAGGAAATGCAGCTCCGGCCGCTGTTCAGGAAAACGCTCTCGAAGAGGACCTCCAGGTGGCTTTCCCAGTCGTCGACGACGTCGTCGCCTAGAAGGATCTTGGAGAACCCGGGGCCGTGGACCCGGACCGACGGGTTGCTGCGATAGCGCTCGACGGTCGCCCGGCTCCCGAAGATGAGGGTCCTGGGGGCTGCCTCGACGACTGCCGCGCCCACCTCGGCGCCGCCGGGATAGACGGCGATCGCCTCCCGGGGGATTCCGGCGGCGAAGAACGCCTCCGCCATCCGGTAGGGCGTCCAGGGCTCCTCCGGCCCCGGCTTGAGGACCAGGCCGATCTGCAGCGGAATCACCGGAAGCCAGAGGGTGTGGACCCCCGGCGAATTCGACGGCAGCACGCAGGCGAGCACCGGGGTCTGCGCCTGGTAGGAGATCGGGACGCCGCGCTCTTCGATCCCGTGGCCGGCCGACAGGACCTCGAGGTCGAGACCGCGGGTCAGCGCGTCCAGGACCTGGTCCATCCGTTCGAGCACGAACCGGTTCTTCTCCATGTTCGCCCGGCACATCGCCTCGGGGAGGCCCGTGGTGGCCGACTGCGCGTGGACGAACTCCTCGGGCGTCTGGACACCGTCCCCGAGAGGGAGATCGGACTCCATGTAGAGACGGGCGGCCTCCTTGATGCGGCCGAGCAGCTCCGCGATCGAGGCTTCGCGGAGCGCGGCCCGGGCGCGGCCGGCGCGGCGCAGATCGCGCTTGACAACCCCGCCGGTCGCCTGGTCCACCTCGGCGATCGGTTCGCCGGTCAGGAAGTGGGAAACCGTCGTCGTCTCGAGGCTCCGGTAGGGCTTTCCCCAGCGGAGGACGGGAACTCGGATCACAGGGCGACGGAGTGTAGCCGGGCGGGAGGGGAGCGCCGGTGCGTTGACCGCCATCGCCCGGGCGAAAGGGCAAACGGGGGCCGTCCGTTGCCCGAATGGCGCCCCTCATGGCCGGGCTGGTAAGTTGGCACGCCGCACCCAACTCAGGATCGAGGAGCCATCCGATGAGGAAAACGCCACTCCTTGCGCTCGTCGCCGCGCTGACCCTTCCGGCCGCTGCGGCGGCGCAGACGCCGTTCCAGCCGATGGATGTCTTCCAGCTCGAATTCGCGGCGGACCCGCAGATCTCGCCGGACGGAGCGCGGGTCGTCTACGTCCGCACTTCCATGGACGTCATGACCGACCGCCAGCGCACCGAGCTGTGGATCGTGGACGCCGACGGATCGGGCCACCGCCGGCTGAGCGAGGGCGCCTCTCCCCGCTGGTCCCCGGACGGGACGCGCATCGCCTATGTCGCGGACGGCCAGATCCACCTCCGCTGGATGGACACCGGGGAAACCGCGACCCTCACCCAGCTTCTCGAATCGCCGAGCGGACTCCGCTGGTCGCCGGGCGGGGACCGGATCGCGTTCAACATGCTGGTGCCCCATCCCCCGCCCCAGCTCGTCGAGCCTCCGAAGCCGCCGCCGGGGGCGGAATGGGCCGACCCGCCGATCATGGAGGACCGCTTCAAGAGCCGGCAGGACGGGATCGGGTATCTCGACTTCGGCTTCAACCACATCTTCGTGCTCTCCGTGGAGGGCGGCACGCCGCTCCAGGTGACGACGGGCGACTTCCAGCACTCGAGCCCGGCGGCCTGGACGCCGGACGGCGAGCACCTGGTCTTCTCCTCCAACCGGAACGAGAACTGGGAGCGCGACTATCGCAACTCGGAGATCTACATCGCCAGGGTCGCAGGCGGGGAAATCCGGGCGTTGACGGATCGAAACGGGCCGGACCACAGCCCCGCGGTCTCACCCGACGGAAGCCAGATCGCCTTCGTCGGAAACGAGGACCGGTTGCGCACCTATCAGGTCCGGCGGCTCCAGGTGATGAACCTCGACGGCAGCGGCCGGCGCGACGTGACGGCCAGCCTGGATCGGAGCGTTTCGGACCCGATGTGGGCCGCCGACGGGCACCGCATCTACTTCCAGTACGACGACGAGGGGAACCGGAAGGTCGCCTTCACGACGCTGGACGGCGAGGTTGCGGTGCTCGCGGAGAGCGTCGGGGGGTCCTCCTACGGCCTTCCCTACGCCAGCGGCTCGTTCTCGATCGCGAGGGACGGCGCCTTCGCCCTGAACCAGACGCGCCCGGATCAGCCGGGTGAGGTGGCGGTGGGTGCGCCCGAAGCGACCGTGCGGCGGATTACCTCCCTGAACGAGGATCTGCTCGGGCAGCGGACGCTTGGGGAAGTCGAGGAGATCTGGTGGGAGTCGTCCGCGGACGGACGCCGGGTACAGGGCTGGATCGTCAAGCCGCCGGGCTTCGATCCGGAGCGGAAGTATCCGTTCATCCTCGAGATCCACGGCGGACCCATCTCCCACTACGGCGACCGGTTCTCGGCCGAGATGCAGATGTTCGCCGCCGCCGGTTACGTCGTCCTCTACTCCAATCCCCGCGGCAGCACCAGCTACGGGGAGGAGTTCGGCGACCTGCTCTACCACCACTACCCGGGCAACGACTACGACGACCTCATGTCCGGCGTCGACGCGGTCATCGCCCGCGGCTATGTGGACGAGGACAACCTGTTCGTGACCGGCGGCAGCGCCGGCGGGATCATGACCGCCTGGATCGTGGGGAAGACCGACCGCTTCCGCGCCGCCGTCTCGGAGAAGCCCGTCATCAACTGGATCAGCAAGACGCTCACCGCCGACAACTGGTTCAACTACTTCGGGAACCGCTACGAGGGCCTCCCCTGGGAGGACCCGGAGCCCTACTGGAAGTTCTCGCCGCTCTCGCTGGTGGGCAACGTGACCACGCCGACGATGGTGCTCACGGGATCGCTGGACCTGCGGACGCCCCTGTCGGAGTCGTACCAGTTCTTCCACGCCCTCAAGTTCCGCGGCATCGACACCGCGGTGGTCCGCATCCCGGGCGCCTTCCACAACATGAGCCGCCGTCCCAGCGAGCTGATCGCGAAGGTCGCCAACCAGATCGCCTGGTTCGAGAAGTACCGGACGTCGTCCGGGAATTGATCCCGCCGGCCTCTGCTACCTTCGGAAACCCTCCTTCCCCCAACCCGAGAATCGCCACATGCCCAAGATCACCAGAGTCCTCGCCCTCGCCGGCGCGCTCGCCCTTCCCGTCTCCACGAACGCCCAGACGGCGTTCGAGTCCATGGACGTCTTCCAGCTCGAGTTCGCGGCCGATCCGCAGATCTCGCCGGACGGCAGCCAGGTGGTCTACGTGCGCAGCTCGATGGACATCATGCGCGACCGGGTGCGCTCCGAGTTCTGGATCGTGAACGCCGACGGTTCCGGCCATCGCCGGCTCGGCGACGGCGGTTCCCCGCGCTGGTCACCGGACGGCACCCGCCTCGCCTACACCGCGGGCGGACAGATCCACCTGCGCTGGATGGACACGGGCGAGACGGCCACCCTCACGCAGCTCCTGGAGTCGCCCAGCGGAATCCGCTGGTCGCCCGACGGTACGTCGCTGGCGTTCAACATGCTGGTGCCCTATCCGCCGCCGCAACTCGTGGCGCCGCCGAAACCGCCCCCGGGCGCCGAGTGGGCCGACCCGCCCATCATGGAGGACCGCTTCAAGAACCGGCAGGACGGGGTGGGTTATCTCGACTTCGGCTTCCACCACATCTTCGTCCTGCCCGTGGACGGCGGAACACCGGTCCAGGTGACCTCGGGCGACTTCCAGCACCAGAGCCCGGCCGCGTGGACACCGGACGGAGCGCATCTCGTCTTCTCCTCGAACCGGAATGCGGACTGGGAACGGGACTTCCGCAACTCCGAGCTCTACATCGCCCCGGTCGCCGGCGGTGAGATCCGGGCGCTGACCGGCCGGAACGGGCCGGACCGCAGCCCCGCGGTGTCGCCCGACGGACAGCAGATCGCGTTCGTCGGCTATGAGGACCGGGTCCGCACCTACCAGCTCAGCCGGCTGTGGCTGATGAACCTGGACGGCAGCGGCCTGCGCGCTCTGAGCGCCGGGCTGGACCGCAGCGTGTCGAGCCCGGCGTGGGCCGCGGATGGCAGCGGCGTCTATTTCCAGTACGACGACGAGGGCAACTCCAAGGTCGGTTTCGTGACTCTCGACGGCGAGGTCGAGGAACTGGCAGGGGATCTGGGCGCGGTGTACGCGCGTCCCTACGGCGGCGGCTCCTTCTCCGTGGCGACGACCGGGGCCTTCGCCCTCAACCAGAGCCGCCCGCACAACCCGGGCGACGTAGCGGTGGGTACCCGCGGCGGCGCGGTCCGCCAGATCACCGCGCTCAACGAGGACCTGTTCGCCGGCAAGACCCTCGGCGAAGTGGAGGAGATCTGGTGGGATTCCTCCTTCGACGGCCACCCCGTCCAGGGCTGGATCGTCAAGCCGCCGGACTTCGATGCCGGCCGCCGCTATCCGCTTATCCTCGAGATCCACGGCGGGCCGATCTCCAACTACGGCGACCGCTTCTCGGCGGAGATGCAGCTCTTCGCCACTGCCGGCTACGTGGTGCTCTACGCCAATCCCCGCGGCAGCACCAGCTACGGCGAGGAGTTCGGCGACCTGCTCTACCACAACTATCCGGGCGAGGACTACGACGACCTCATGTCCGGGGTGGACGCGATGATCGCCCGCGGCTACGTGGACGAGGACAACCTGTTCGTGACCGGCGGCAGCGCGGGCGGCATCATGACCGCCTGGATCGTCGGGAAGACGGACCGGTTCCGCGCCGCGGTCTCGGCGAAACCCGTCGTCAACTGGATCAGCAAGACCCTGACCGCCGACAACTGGTACGGCTACTACCACAGCCGCTACGAGGGCCTTCCCTGGGAGGACCCGGAGCCCTACTGGAAGTTCTCGCCGCTCTCGCTCGCCGGGAACGTGACGACGCCGACCCTGGTGCTCACCGGCGCGGCCGACCTGCGCACGCCGCTGTCCGAGTCCTACCAGCTCTTCCACGCGCTCAAATTCCAGGGAATCGACACGGCGGTGGTCCGGCTGCCGGGCGCGCCGCACTTCATGGGCCGCCGGCCGAGCCAACTGATCTCGAAGGTCGACAACGTCATCGCCTGGTTCGAGAAGTACCGCACCCACCCCACCACCAACTGAGCAAAGGAGGGAGCGCCGCCGTCGGCGCGCCGCCCTCCGGCCGGCATCGGGCGGGAGCGCGAAACCCGCGCCGATGACGCTGCGCTCCGCCAACGCGGGTGCCGCCCACCGTAGCGCGCCGCTATAGCCGGCCTCGGTATCCTCCGGCGTTGCCTTCCGTCCGACCCGCGCTCGCCGCGGCCCTCCTGCTGGCGGGCGCTCTGGCGCCGCCCGGCGCCGCCCCTGCCCACGCCCATCCGCTGGCGTTCACGGAGGTGACCCTCACGCTGCGGGGCGACGGCGCTTTCGAGGCGAACCTGATCTACGACCTCGACGCGCTCGCGCTCGGGGTGCCGGTGGATACGGACGACGCGGAGCTGGCAGCGGCGCTCCAGGACCTCCCGGCGGAGGAATTCGCGGCGCGCGTGGCCGGCCTGCGGCGCCTGATCGAACGCCGCGTCCGGGTCCGGTTCGACGGCCAGCCCGCCCCGTTCGAGGTCGCGTTTCCCGACCACGGCACACCCCGCGCGACGGACGCCGAGATCCCGACCGTGCTTGGCCTGACCGCGCGCCTCAGGGGAAGAATTCCCGAGGGCGCGTCCACGGTCGGGTTCTTCGCGTCGCGGGCGTTCGGCGAGGTGCACCTGACGATCGTCGACGCCCGGCGCGCGGTGGAGGTCCGCTCCCTCCTCGAACCCGGAGCCCGGAGCGATCCGCTCGATCTGACCGGCCCGGTTGCGCCGAGGGACCGCCTCGAGGTGGCCGCGCGCTATACGCGGCTCGGGTTCGTCCACATCGTGCCGGCGGGAATGGATCACATCCTGTTCGTGCTGGGGCTGTTCCTGTTGAGCGCGCGGCTCGGGGCACTGGTGTGGCAGGTGACCGCCTTCACGGTGGCGCACGCCGCCACGCTGACCCTGGCCGCCCTGGGTGTCGTCTCCCTCGCTCCCGACGTCGTCGAGCCGCTCATCGCGCTCTCGATCGCCTACGTCGCGATCGAGAACGTCCTGACGGACCGCCTGACTCGCTGGCGGCCGGCGGTCGTCTTCGCCTTCGGCCTGCTGCACGGACTGGGGTTCGCCGGGGTCCTCGGTGAGCTGGGCCTGCCCGAGCGCGAGCGCCTCCTGGCGCTCGTCACCTTCAACGCCGGCATCGAGCTGGGTCAGCTCGCGGTCATCGGGGTCGCCATGGGATCGTTCGGCTGGTTCCAATCCAAGCCGTGGTATCGGCGACGGCTCGCCGTGCCGGTCTCCGTGGTCATCGGGCTGGTTGGCGTGACGTGGGCCATCGAGCGGGCCTTGAGTCCGTGACCGGCCCGATGCCTCGGTGGCCAGTTGCTGTGAAAAGGCAGTCCGGCGGGTCGGCCAAGCGCCGTGATGGCACCGTCGGGGGGGGACGCCCCGGAGCCCCCGGCCCCCCCGGGGGGGGGCGCCCCCCCCCCCGGGGCGCCCCCACGGCGGG
>JAJEIY010000050.1 GCA_022828085.1 Acidobacteriota bacterium
GTGGTGGTTCCCAACCGCCGCGCGCGGTGCGGAGCACCGCGCGTGCCGGTCGGAGACCGGCGTTCCAAGCCGTACGCGCCGCGGTGCCGGCTGAACCCGGCGGTCCCTAGCAGACGGCGATGGCGTCGATCTCCACGAGGAAGCCCTTGCCGGGGAGGCGCTCCGGCTGGATGGTGGAGCGGGCGGGTTTGTGGCCGGCGAACATCCGCTCGTAGACCTCGTTCATCGCTCCGAACTCGTCCATATCGGCGACGAAGACCCCGCAGCGGACCACCTTGTCCAGGCTCGAACCCGCCGCCTCCAGGATGGACGCGATGTTCCTGAACACCTGCTCGGTCTGGGCCGCGACCCCGTGGGGCGCGAAGCCGGTCGCGGGGTCCACGCCCACCTGGCCGGAAACGAACACCAGGTTGCCCACCTTGGCGGCGGGGCTGTAGGGGCCGGCCGGCTTCGGCAGGCCCTCGCCGGCGATCAGGGTGATCTCGCTACTCATCAGGGTTCTCCATTCAGCGCCGCGTGAACCGGCGCCGCACGACGCCCGGTTCGCCGGGGTCGGGGTACTCGGGACCCGCGATCCAGCGGGCCTCGTCGATCTTCGGGAAATGGACCGCGCCCTGCCCCGGCTGGAGCCGGACGCGGTCGGGAACAAAGGTCAGATCGAGGAAGTCCGCGTACTCCATGGCCTCCTCGTAGATGCGGGCGCCGCCCAGGAACCACACCGTCTCCCCCTCGCACGCCGTAAGCGCCTCCGCGAGCGAGCGGAACGACTCCGCGCCCTCCACCGGGCGCGAGCTGATCACGATGTTCCGGCGCCGCCGCATCGGACGCCGCGGCAGCGAGTCCCAGGTCAGGCGTCCCAGGATGATCGTGGTGTCCTTCGTCAGCCGCCAGAGCCGCTTCCGGTCGCCGGGGTAGTCCCAGGGGATCCCCCCGTCCACGCCGATGATCCCCTCCGGCGACACCGCCGCCATGCTCGCCCGGAAGGGGGCCGGCGGAAGCGCCTCGGGGTCCTCCCGCCAGCCTCCGCTCATACCGCGACCACGAACCGGATGCCCGGGTGAGGGTCGTACCCGTCGAGCACGAAGTGGGACATGATCTCGGCGGTGTCCCGGTCGAGCAGTGACATCGTCCCGTCGAGCGTGGACACCGTGTCAGAAAGTGTCAGCCGGGGGAGCGGACGGGGCTCCCGGGTGAGCTGCTCGCGGAGCCCGGGCACGTGGTCGTACTCGGCCATCGAGCCGTCCGCCTTCTTCGTGTAGATGTGGGCGTCCACCAGCGTGTGGCCCATCACCCCGGGCTTCAGCCCGGACCACAGCGAGAACAGGTGCAGCAGCAGCGCGTACCCCGCGATGTTGTAGGGCAGTCCGAGCGCCACGTCGCAGCTCCGCTGCGTCAGGTGGAGGTTGAGCCGCGGCTCGCCCGCTTCGTCGTACTGCACGTTGAACACGAAGGCGAAGTGGCACGGCGGGAGCGAACTGTGATGCGCGTTCTCCGGTGACCAGGCGCTGATCACTAGCCGCCGCGACGTCGGGTTCCGCTGGATCTCGTCGAGGACCCAGCGCACCTGGTCTGCGGTCCCGCGGGACCCCGGATGGGCCCGCCAGAGATTCCCGTAGGGGCTCGGGACCGCCCCGTGTTCGTCCGCCCACGGGTCCCAGAAACGGCACTTGTGCTTCTTGAGCAACGCGATCGTCGGCTCGCCGGACAGGAACCAGAGGTTCTCCACGACGATGTTCTTCCAGCTGATCTTCTTGGTGGTGAGCAGCGGGAAGCCCCCGTCCATCGGGATCACCGAGTTCACGTTGAAGGTGGAGATGGTGTCCACCCCGGTGCGGTTCGGCCGGCGGGTCCCGGTCTCGAGCACCCGGCGGACGGTGTCCAGGTAGACCTTCACCGCTTGCCCCACAGAGCCGACGCGAGCGCGGCGACGAACGCCTCGATGTCCTCCACGTCGTTGTAGAGGTGCGGGGTGACCCGGATGGTGTCTCCGCGGATGCTCACGAAGACCCGCCGCTCGGAGAGCCGGGCGCGCACCCGGGAGAGGCCCTCGGGGCCGCTCTCGGCGGGCAGCCCGAGCGCCAGGTAGTGGGGCGAGCGGTGCAGGTCGTGGCCGGTGGTGCATCCGAGCTCCGCCGACGCGGCCGCGAGACGGCGGGTCGTCGGCGCGATGGTCCTGAGGATGTTCGCCGGGCCCCATTCCAGCACCTGCCGGGCGGCGGCCAGCGCCGCGGGCACCAGCGCGAAGTTGGAGCGCTCCCCGCAGTCGAGCCGGCGAGCGCCGGGCTGCCAGTCCTCGGTGTAGTCCACGAGGCGTGCGAAATCGCGGGCGTTGGCCTTCTGGATCCAGTTGTGCTCGATCGGCGTCACTTCCTCGAGATGCGGCGCGACGTAGAGATATCCGAGCGAGTAGGGCCCCATGAGCCATTTGTAGGCGGCGCCCGCCACGAAGTCGGGCCGGATCGTCTTCGCATCGAACGGCAGCGCCCCGAGCGACTGGGTGGCGTCCACCACCAGCGCCGCGCCCGCCTCCCGGGCCCGCGCCCCGATGCGCGCCAGGTCGAAGATCCCCCCATCGGTCCAGTGCACGTTCGGCAGCGCCACCACCGCGACCCGTTCGTCGAGTTCGGCGAGCACCGCACGGGTCCAGTCGCCGTCCTCCGGACGCGGGACGAAGCGGACCTCGCCGCCCGTCCGCCGCGCCTTGTCGGTCCAGGGATAGACGTTCGAGGGGAACTGCTCCTCGGCGAGCAGGATGCGCTGTCCGGATCCGACCGCGACGTGGTTCGCGGCGAGCGAGATCCCGTAGCCGGCCGACGGGGTGATGGCGACCGCGTCCGGGCCGGCGCCGAGGAGCTCCGCCCACGCCGCGCGGAGCGCCTCCGAGTCGTCGAAGAAGTCGCTCACCTCGATCTCCCAGGGCCGCGCTTTCCGGCGGAGCCCCGCCGTCCCCGCCTCCACCACGCTGTGGAGGAGCGGCGACATGTAGGCGCAGTTCAGGTAGGCGACCTCCCGCGGCATGTCGAAGAGGTGCCGCTGGGACGGGATCGTGGCGACGGTTGGGCCGACCGGCGTCATTCGCCGGAGCGCGCGGCGAGCATCTCCCGCACCCGCCGGACGGTGGTCTCGACCTTGAGCTCGATCCCCTTCTCGCCGAGTTCGCGCGAGGCGAGCGTGGGATCGCCGCTCACGCCGCTGCCCTCGAAGCCGCCGTCCCTGACCCGCTTGTCCGGCCGGATCTGCTCGGGCGCCACGTACCAGAGCTGCGAGGTGTCGGTCACGCCCGCATGGCGTCCGATGGAGTCCTCCGGGATCCCCTGCTCGAGCAGCCAGTCCCGGAAGCCGTTCCCCCGGTAGTACTCGGGGACGTAGAGGACGCGGGAGGGGTTGCCGTCCGCTTCCCACTCCCCGTTCAGCTTCTCGGCGACCGCCGCCATGCCCCGCTGGTTCCCGCCGCTGTCCCCGATGAAGATGACGTTCTCCAAGCCGTGGAGCGCGAACCCGCGCGCGGTGTACTCGAGAAGCGCCTCGAAGTGCTCCTGCGGGAGGGTGATCGCGCCGGCGTAGCGCATGTGGCCGGTCGGGGGGTCGATGCCGCCTTCGGGCACGTAGGCGACCACCGGGGCCACCAGGGTGTTCCCGAGTTCGCGCGCGATCCGCTCCGAGGCCTCCCGGATGATGAAGTTGTGCTTCCCGAGCACCATGTGCGGCCCGTTCTGCTCGGTGCCGCCGGTGGGCACGATCACCGAGCGGGTGCCGGCGCGGACCCGCGCCGCGACCTCGGTCCAGGTGAGTTCCTGGACGAAGACGGTGTCGGGGCCGGTAGTGGCGTCGGCGGGCGCCGGGATGATCTCCTGGGCGGCGGCCGCGGGGGCGATGAGGAGGAGGGCGATCAGGGTTCGGGACATAGGCGCTCGGGAAGGATCGTACAACGGCCGAACGTCGCTGGAAGCGTCATCCAGTCGGACCGCAATCACCGTGTACGCGGCGGCAACCACCGCGCTCAGCTACTGCCGAATCGTTCCTCGACTGCGTCCTGAAACCTCTTCCGCAGGAATCGGCGCTCCTCCGGGGTCAGGTCCCGGCCGATCTTCTCGCGACACGAAGCCAGCAGGAGGCGGTCATGGTCCGAGGGGACGCCGATCGAATGGCGCCAGAACTCTTGAAGCTCCCGGATCTGAGTGTCGGTGAGATCACTCACGCTTTCCTCGACCCGTACTGCAAGCGCTTGTGTGACGGGCATCGCTGCCGTGGAGGCGTCGCCCGGTGACGCCGGACTGGCGCCAGGCTCCAGCGCTACCGACTCCTCGGCAAACGCCTGAAACATCCGCCGGAGCCGCGACCGCTCAGGTCCGGTGAGGTCTCGACCCAAGTGTGTCCGACAAGTCGCCAACAGCCTTCCGTCGTACGGCTGAGGTACTTGATCCGAACCGCGCAGCGCATCCCGGCAGGCCGCGAGCTCGTCGCCCGTGCATTCCTCGACCAGTTCAGCGATGACCCGCCGGAAGATGGACTCTGGATCAGGTTCGAGCAGCCGACCGCCCTCGGCGGCGGGTTCGTCGACCGCGCCGGAGGCCCGGAACCCCGCGAAGGTCAGGAACGTCCCGACGGTCTCGGCGCTCCACTCCCTCTTGGTATCGACTTCCGACAAGAGCGTCTTCGCCTGAGAACCGCGACTCGGCTCGATTCCCAGCAGATGTACCCGCACTCCCAGGCTCTGGGCGATCTCCACCCCGATGCGCACGTCCTCGTCTCCTGCGAGCAGCAGGGCGTGGGAGATCGCCCTGTTTCGTGACAGCTCGACGAGGTCGGTCACGATCAGGGAGTCAACCCCCTTCTGCTTTCCGGACTCGTTGATCAGGCCCAGGCGCAGTTTCACGTTGTCTGCTCCGGCCATGGTTTGTTGCTGAGCCGTCGGGCCCGTGCGGTGCACTCCGTCGTACCAGTAGATGCGAAGCAGCTCGCGGCTTCCGGACTGCTGGAATGCCACGGACTGGAGCAGACCCAACAGTTGGTTCTGCTTCAGATCCGCGTGACGCCGCTCCTGTTTCGCGCCGGTCAGTGCAATGGAGCCTCGGGCGAAAAGGTATCCGGCATCGACGAACACTCCGACACGCGACATGGGATCCCCCTTGTGCGAGGCGAACTCGGAAAGCTTCCCTAGGGGAAGCGATCAGTAAGGCAAAGGTAGTAATAGAGGGCCCCCGCAGGGGCCCTCGGGTAGGCCGCCAGTCCCGAGGGGTAGATAGGTGGAACCGACGACACTGGAGATTTTATTCGCGTGGCTGGCGGCACGGCAACCAGGTGCGCTTGGCGCAGGGGGAGCCGCTGCGCATGCCGGCCGGGGGCGGCGCACCGCTGCCGCACGCGCTTGACGCGGAGCGGGGGAGCATCGCCAGGATCTGTCAATGGGCTTCGAAAATGGCCCACTTCTGGGCTTCGAAAACGGCCCACTTTTTCGGGGAAAGCCGCGTCTGACGCGGACGGAGGGAGTGGAGGGAGCGAAGCGACCGGAATGACCGAAGGTCCGTGTCAGACGCGAGCGCCGCTTCACCGTGTCGCCTCCTCGCCTGCATCTGGGTTCTTCCTCGCGGGAGCCTGGTGGAGCGCCCGCGCCAGCTCTCCCCGCTTCCGCATCCGATAGCTGTTCCCACGGATGTTCACGATGTGGCAGTGGTGCAGCAGACGGTCCAGGAGCGCCGCCGCCATCACCTCGTCCCCCAGGATCCCGCCCCATTCCTCGAACCCCTTGTTCGAGGTCAGCACCGTGGACCCCCGCTCGTAGCGCTCGTTGATCAGTTGGAAGAACAGCGTCGCCGCGCTCCGGGTCACCGGCAGGTAGCCGATCTCGTCCACCACCAGCAGCGCGGGATACGTCAGGATCCCCAGCCGGCGCCGCAGTTGCCCCTTCCGCTCCGCCGCCTCGAGAGACTCCACCAGGTCCCGCAGCGAGCCGTAGTAGACCTTCCGGCCGTGCTGGGCCGCCCGGATCGCCAGGCTGATCGCCAGGTGGGTCTTCCCAACCCCCGGAGGACCCAGGAAGACCACGTTCTCCTTCCGCCGGACGAAGTCCAGCTCGTGCAGCGAGTCGATCTGTTCCCGCCGCAGCGAGGGCTGGAAGGTGAAGTCGAAGTCCTCCAGTGTCTTCACCGCCGGAAGCCGGCTCGACCGCATCGCCGCCTCCAGACGCCGGTTGTTCCGCAGCAAGATCTGGGCTCCCAGCAGCTTCTCGATCGCTTCCGATCCGCCCAGCGAACCACTGTCCACCCCACGGAGCACCTCGTCCAGCGCCTCCAGCGCACCCGGCATCTTCAGGTCCACCAACTGGCCGCTGATCCGTTCGTGGCGCGATACCGACGTCATCTCCCCACCTCCCCGACCACGCCATATGCCGAAAGGCTCCGGCGCTCCACCTCCACCCGCGGCAGCACCGCCTCCGCTGGTGCCGGAGAGGCCGGCAGCACACCTGCATAGGGCCGCTCCGCCAACGGCAGCAACAACTGCCGCTCCCGCTCGAACCGCACCCGCGGAACCTCCTTCAGCGTCCCGTGCACCCGCTCGTTCGCCTCCCTCTCCAGCCAGCTCAACGCCCGGGCGTTCAGGTCCGCGTCCGACACGAACTCCCGCCCATAGAAGAACCCGCGCCGGATGTAACTGATCGGACGCTCCACCTTCCCCTTCGTACGCGCCCGATACGGCCGGCACGCCCGGATCCCGAACCCGTGGTGGTGCGCGAACCGCTCGAACTCCGGGTTGTGCAGCAACGTCCCCGACGACGCCCGCCCATCCTCAACGATCACCGCCCGCAGCTGATCGAACAGCAACTCCCAGGGAACCCCGCCGAAATAGGCGAACGCTTCCTCCAACCCCCGCATCAGCACCCCCATCGTCTGCCGCTCGTAGAACCGGAACCACAGCAGCCGCGAGAACGCCAGCACCACCACCAGCGCATATCGCGTCCCCCACGGCAGCCGAAAGTGCGCGAAGTCCACCTGGCCCTGACGGCCCGGCGCCGTCTCGAACCGAACCACCGGCTCCGGCGCCGGGCGAGGACGAACCTCCCGCACATACCGCTTCACCACGTCATAACCCCCCGGATACCCCGACTCCCGCAGCTCCCGGAACAACCGCACCGCCGACAACTCCGGATACGCAGACAGCCGGACCCGAACGATCTCCTTGTAGGGATCCAGAATCGACGGAACCGCCGGCCGCGGACCGTAGGTCAACGCCTCGCCGCTCCTCCCCCCACCGTCCGCCGCCGCCCAACGCGTCGCCGTCCGACGGCCGATCGCCAGCTCCCGGCTGATCGCCGTCTTGTTCATCCCCTCTTGCAACAGCCTGCGGAACCGCACTCGCTTCGATACCTTGTGCATCGCGTCTCCCCTCGTTGGGGAGCCGCGCCTCGCCCTGAACTCGACCCGCCGGTCAGCCCAAGGCCGCTCCTGCGACGAACTCCGCGCAGCTCCTTCGCCCGTCGCAGAGTGGGTCATTTTGGCCGCCCAAAAATGGGACTTTTTCAAATCCCGCCAACAGGATCGCGCTCGCGACGGCGAAACGCTGATCGCGGATGTGATACCCAATGTGATACCCGGCATGTTGCGGTCCCCATCGCTCGGATGACGCACACGGCTTGGAACGCCGGTCTCTGACCGGCACGCGCGGTGCTCCGCACCGCGCACGGCACAACCCCATTTCGCCTCGGGGCAAACCCCTCGGCGCAACGCCCAACCCCGCAGGCAGCACGTACGGCTTGGAACGCCGGGCTCCGGCGCCGGAACGGAAGTACAAGCCTCCCGAGTCATCTCTCCTCCTCTCTCTCAACCCGGGGGGGCCCAGTTTTAAATGTCGCCAAGCGGCCCAGTTTTAGATGTCGCTTGACACCCGACGGCGTTCCAGCCCGTGGGCGCGACGTCGGCTCTTGAGCTCCACGCCGAGGCGGGAGCCACTCGTTCCGGGTGGGGTAACGACGTGGGGGGGGGGGGGGCCCCCCCCGGCCCGGGCGCAAAACGCCGGCAAAAACCCGGGGGGGAAAACCCCCCGGGGGGGCCCC
>JAJEIY010000065.1 GCA_022828085.1 Acidobacteriota bacterium
CTTCCGGGGCCTCTCGCGGCCTCAAATCGCCACCTTCAGCCCACTTCGGGCACGAATCCGCCGACCTTCCGCTCCTTACTCAGCTCCAACGACCGCCTCTTCCTTCGAAAGTGGCGAAGTCGGGTCCAGACCGGCACGCGCGGTGCTCCGCACCGCGCACGTCGTTCCTCCGCGCGGAAAGGTGGCTCCCATCTCGGCGTGGCGCTCAACCGCGGGGGCAACACACACGGCTTGGACGCCGGCTTCAGCCGGCACCGCCCGCCAGACGCGGGACCGCGCCACGCGAAGTAGCGCCCACGCGCTACGAGAACACGTAGAGGAGCGTGCCGTCCGGAACGCCGTCCAACAACAACACGATGCGTCCGGACCCAGCACCATAGGACTGCCGGTAGCGGTCGCGGAGCAGGGTCAGATCGAACTCGTAGTCCCGGGTCAGCCACGCCTCGCAGGAGTCACCGTTTGCGTCGTGCGCGAGAGAAACCGGAAGCTGCACGGGATCCGCTTCCCGAAACGACTCCGAAGCGACCAGGGTGACCTCGTGGCGCGCGCAGCCCCCCGCGTACGAGAGGTTGAGGCTCAGTGTGTCGCCGGCGATCGCCGCGTCATTCAGAACGAAAGGGTCCCGGCCATGGAGGTGCGGCGCGTCCGAAACGACGACGGCGCCGGAACCGGGTCCCATCGGGGGAACGTCATCCACCGAGACCGCGACGGGGGTGTCCAGCCCGCCCTCACCGCAGGCCGCGAGGGCGGCGGCTCCCAGAACCCAGGCCCGCAAGCGCAACGAACTTCCCGGGCGGGTCCCCTGCGAGGAACCGACCGAGTTGGAAGGAACCCCCGTCAGTTCTCCGGCTCCTCTCCGCTGCGCACCGTCGGATACTCGATCCCGAGCTGCTCCAGATACGTGTCGTAGGTGTCCGGGTCGTAGTAGAACGGCCGCATCGTCTCCCGGAAAGCGCCCATCCGATCCTCGTTGAGGTGGATCGCCGGGGGATCGTCGGGGCCGATCAGCGGGGTGTACTGGTGCTCGGCGGTCTGCTGGGCGAAGTACTCCTTCGCGGCCGGAACCAGTTCCGGGTCCAGGAGCAGATCCATGAGCGTCATGGCGATCACCCGAGCCCCGGCGACTGCGCCTTTGTGCGCGATCGGGGTCGCCATCGCGACGCCGTTCGCCCAGTGGTGGCCCGGACCGCCCGGGATGTTGGACGGGAAGCGCAGGGTGACGGTGGGCACGGCCCACGAGATGTCACCGATGTCATCGGAGCCGCCGCCGAGCCGCGGCGGCTGCACCGGGCCGCCCATTTCTCCCAATTCGGTCGCGAGCCCCTGTTCCTCGACCCCGAGTTCGCGCTGGAGCCCCTTGGCGAGGGCCAGATCGGCCTCGCTCCATTCCGGAAGCCCGACCCGCTCGATGTTGGCCCAGACCGCCTCCGCCACCGGCTTGTTGAAATGCCGCGGATACGCGTGACCCAGAATCCGCCACGACACCTCGGTGGAGGTCATGGCGGCGGCAGACTGCGCCATGGTGTTGCCCAGTTCGAAGAGCTCCTTCATCCCGGGCTGTTCGAGTTCGCGGAAGTAGTACCAGACGGACGCCAACTGGGGCACGACGTTCGGCTGGTCCCCGCCGTTCGTGATGACGTAGTGCGAACGGTGCGGAAGGCGCAGATGCTCGCGCTTGACGTTCCACGCCATGTTCATGATCTCCACGGCGTCGAGGGCGCTGCGGCCGCGCCAGGGCGCCCCCGCCGAGTGCGCGGATTCGCCCGTGAAGGTGTATTCGACCGAGACGAGACCGTTGCCCCGGCCCTGCCCCCAGGTGACGCTGAACTGGTTGGAAACGTGGGTGAAGATGCAGACGTCCACATCCTCGAAATAACCGTCGCGGATGAACCACGCCTTGGTGCCGACGAGCTCCTCGGCGACACCCGGCCAGATCACGATGGTTCCGGGAATCCCCTCCCGCTCCATGACTTCCTTGGCGGCCAGCGCGCCGGCGACGATCACCGCCTGACCGGAGTTGTGGCCCTCGCCGTGCCCCGGCGCCCCCTCGACCAGCGGGTCGTGGTAGGCGACGCCCGGCTTCTGCGACGCCTTCGGAATCCCGTCGATGTCGCTGCCGAGCGCGATCACCGGGGAACCTGATCCCCAGCGCGCCATCCAGGCCGTCGGAATCCCGGAGATTCCATCCTCCACCTCGAACCCGTTCTCCCGCAGGATCCCGGTGAGGTAGCGCGAAGTCTCGAACTCCTGGAAGCCGAGTTCGCCGAAGCTGAAGACCGAGTCCACCATCACCTGGACCAGCTTGGCGCGCTCGGCCGCCCCCTGGTCGGCGACCGGACGCAGGGTCTCGAGGTCCTGCGACGCCGCCGGTGCGGCAAGGAGCAGGGCGAACAGGGTTGGGAACAGTCGGCGCATCACGGGAAACCTCACTCCGGCGGCGCCGCCCATCCCGGCCCGCCGGGCGGCGATTCTACCGGCGGGACCGCAGGGGCTTCGGGGTCAGCAGTCCCGATCCGTCAGTCCTGCTGACTCTCCGACCCGGTGCGGACGGTGGGGTACTCGATGCCGAGCTGTTCGAGATAGCTGTCGTAGCGGTCGGGGTCGTAGTAGAACGGCCGCATCGCCTCCCGGAAGGAGTTCATCCGCTCCTCGTTCAGGTGGATCGCCGGCGGATCGTCCGGACCGATCAGCGGCGTGTACTGGTGGTCCTTCGTCTGCTCGGCGAAGTACTCCTTCGCGGCCGGGACCAGTTCGGGGTCGAGGAACAGGTCCATGAGCGTCATCGCGATCACGCGGGCGCCGGCCACCGCGCCCTTGTGGGCGATCGGCGTCGCCATCGCCACCCCGTTCGCCCAGTGGTGACCGGGGCCGCCCGGGATGTTCGAGGGGAAACGCAGGGTGACCGTGGGCACCGCCCAGGAAATGTCGCCGATGTCGTCGGACCCGCCGCCCAGCCGCGGCTCGCGGGCGGGGCCGCGGATTTCGCCGAGTTCGCTGGCGAGCCCCCGCTCCTCCACGCCGAGCTCGCGCTGGAGGCCCCTGGCGAGCGCCAGGTCCGCTTCGCTCCATTCGGGAAGCCCGACCCGCTCGATGTTGGCCCAGACCGCTTCCGCCACCGGCTTGTTGAAGTGTCGCGGGTAGGCGTGCCCCAGGATCCGCCAGGAGACCTCGGTCGAGGTCATCGCGGCGGCCGCCTCCGCCATCACGTTGCCCAGGTCGAAGAGCTCCTTCATGTGGGGCTGGTCGAGTTCGCGGAAGAAGTACCAGACGGACGCCAGCTGCGGCACCACGTTCGGCTGGTCCCCACCGTTGGTGATCACGTAGTGCGAGCGGTGCGGCAGGCGCAGGTGCTCGCGCTTGATGTTCCAGGCGGCGTTCATGATCTCCACCGCATCGAGCGCGCTCCGCCCCCGCCAGGGCGCGCCGGCCGAGTGCGCCGACTCGCCCGTGAAGGTGTATTCCACCGACACGAGGCCGTTGCCGCCGCCCTGTCCCCAACTGACCCCGAACTGGGAGGACACGTGGGTGAAGATGCAGATGTCCACGTCCTCGAAGTAGCCGTCCCGGATGAACCAGGCCTTGGTCGCGAGGAGTTCCTCGGCGACGCCCGGCCAGATCGCGATGGTCCCGGGAATCCCTTCGCGCTCCATGCTCTCCTTGGCGGCCAGCGCGCCGGCGACGATCACCGCCTGCCCGGAGTTGTGCCCCTCGCCGTGGCCCGGCGCCCCCTCGACCAGCGGGTCGTGGTACGCGACGCCGGGCTTCTGCGACGCCTTCGGAATCCCGTCGATGTCGCTGCCGAGCGCGATCACCGGGGAGCCGGATCCCCAGCGCGCCATCCAGGCGGTCGGAATCCCGGAAATGCCCTCCTCCACCTCGAACCCGTTCTCCCGCAGGATGTCGGTGAGGTAGCGGGAGGTCTCGAACTCCTGGAAGCCGAGTTCGCCGAAGCTGAAGATGGAGTCCACCATCACCTGGACCAGCTTGGCCCGCTCGGCGGCGCCCTGGTCGGCGACCGGACGGAGGGTCTCGAGATCCTGAGCCGCCAGCGGTGCGGCAAGGAGCAGGGCGAACAGGGCGGGAAACAGTCGGCGCATCAGGGGAAACCTCGCTTCGGCGGCGCCGGCCGTTCCGGCCCGCCGGGCGGGCGATTCTACCGGCGGAGCAGCGGCCGGGAGCCGCGGCCACACTGCTAAGCTCCCGCCGCCAGGAGGCTACGGCGCCGCTGCGGAAGTGGCGGAACTGGCAGACGCGCTGGATTTAGGATCCAGTGGGGTAACCCGTGGGGGTTCGAGTCCCCCCTTTCGCACCAGCGCGCCCCTCCCCACCACCGAGTCTGAGCAGCGAGTTCGTGGACAACAGCCCCTCTTCGGAACCCGACAACGAACCCGCCGGCGCTGCCGCGGCCGGCGGACCTCCCCGCCCGTCCTTCCCGGAGAAGGACCGGATTCCGGACCTGGCCTTCCGGCTGGAAGAGGAAGGCCAGTCCCGGCGGGCGATCGAAGTAACGATTCCCGCCGCGGTGTTCGAGGATGCGGTCCAGAAGGAACTGCGGCGCATCCGCCAGAAGGCTCACCTGCGCGGGTTCCGGAAGGGCAAGGCGCCGAGAGAGCGGATCGAACTCCTGTACGGGAACGAGGCCACCGAGGAGGCCATCAGCCGTCTGCTCGGGCGGGCGACCCGGCAGAGCCTCCACGAACTGGATGTCCAGCCGCTCGACGTTCCGAAGGCAACGCCGGAGGAGGCGACCCGGGGCAAACCACTCGTAGCGAAACTCCGCTTCAGTGTGTGGCCCGAGGTGGGAACGGTCGACTTCGAAGGGATCAAGATCACCACCCGGGACGTTTCGGTAACGGAGTCGGATATCGGCGAAACCCTGGAACATCTGCGGATGGAGAAAGCCCAGCCGGGGCCCATCGAGGGACGCGGCATTCAGGACGGTGATTTCGTGGTCGGCGATCTTCAGGAATCGAGCGCCATCGAGCTGGCCGGGGCGCCGGCTCCGCAGGTCACGAAGGACGTGCCGCTGAAGGTGGGAAGCGAGGCCTATCACCCGTCGCTCCACGAGGCCCTGCAGGGGGCCGGCGAAGGGGACACCGTGATCGCGACCGCAAATTTCGGGGAGGAGTCTCCGGACCCGCAGCGCGCCGGCCGGTCGATCCGGGCCGCCTTCACGATCAAGCAGGCCCGAACCCCGGTGCTGCCGGCCCTCGACGACGCCTTCGCGCGGGAACTGGGCGCGGCTTCGCTCCTCGCCCTTCGCGGCGACATCCGGGACCGGCTGCGCCGGCGGGCCGATCAGAACGAACGCCGCGCGGTCGCAGAGCAGCTCGTGGACGCGCTCCGCGAAAAGAACCCGGTGGAACCCCCCGAGCCGCTCGTCGAGCGCGATCTGGACAACCGGGTGCGGATGCTCGCGAACAGCATGATGCAGGGGGGGATGCCCGGCGAGGCGGTGCGCTCCGAGCTCGAAAAGCACCTGGACACGCTCCGCGCCGAGTGCGAGAAAACGGTGGCCTCCACGATCCTGGTGGACGCGCTGGCCGACCAGCAAGGCATCGAGACGACCGAGGAAGCGGTCGAGGCGCGGCTCGAAGCGGAAGCCTCCGCCGCCGGCAAGACCCCGGCGGCGCTCCGGGCCGCCATGCAGAAGGACGGCCGGCTCGAACGCCTCCGCACCCAGCTCCGCCGGGACGCGGCCATCGACTTCCTGAGGGACCGGGCGGAGCTCACGCCAGCCGGGGACTGACGGCGCCGCCGTGACGGTTTCCGGCGGCGCGACCTCGTATGCTCACGCGAACCTCCGAGCCCCAGCGAAACCACGAGGAACGAACACCGTGACCCGAGACCAGATCCTGATCCCGCACGTCATCGAGCAGACCGGACGCGGGGAACGCGCCTACGACATCTATTCCCGGCTGCTGAAGGACAACATCGTCTTCATCGGCCAGCCGATCAGCGACGAACTCGCGAACACCGTGGTCGCCCAGCTCCTCTTCCTGGAGTCGGAAGACCCGGAGAAGGAGGTCTCCCTCTACATCAACTGCCCCGGGGGCTCCGTGACGGCCGGCCTCGCCATCTACGACACGCTGCAGTTCATCCGGCCCGACGTCACCACCTACTGCCTTGGTCAGGCCTCCAGCATGGGAGCGATTCTGCTCGCCGCCGGGGCGCGCGGAAAGCGGTTCGCGCTCCCGAACGCCACCGTCATGATCCACCAGCCGCTCGGCGGCGCCCGCGGTCAGGCCACCGACATCCAGATCCAGGCCAACGAGATCATGCGGGTCCGCGCGCGACTCACCGAGATCCTCGCCCATCACACCGGGCGCTCGTCGAAAGAGATCGGCCGCGACATCGAACGGGACCACTACATGACCGCCGAAGAGGCCAAGGCTTACGGGGTGGTGGACTCCGTCATCGAGCACCGCTGACGGAGGCGCGGGGGCGGCCGCCGGCCACTTGATTCCGGCTCCCGAAAAAGGCAAACTGACCCGTCACCCGAGCGCTGTTTTTGTGCCCGGAAACAAGCCATGAAAACCTGGACCGCTCTCACCGTCAAGGGTGGGTTCTGCCTCTTCGTTCTCGCGGTGAGCGCCGCCTTCGCGGCGGCGGGTTCGCCACCGGGCGAAGAGACCCGGCGAACCGCGGAGGAGACGCGCTCGGACGCCATCGCCAACCGGGTGGTCCGAAGCACCTGCACGATGTGCCACAACGACCGGCTGATGACGGGGAACCTGTCGCTCCAGGAGTTCGACGTCGCGAACGCGGCGGAGCACGCCGGCGTGGCCGAGGCGATGGTCCGGAAGCTGCGCGCCGGCATGATGCCGCCGCCCGGAGCGCGCCGGCCGGGCAGCGAAGCGCTGCTGAGCCTGGTGGAGACCCTGGAGTCCCGACTCGACGAGGCCGCCGAGCTGTCCCCCAACCCGGGAAGCCGGCCCTTCCAGCGCCTCAACCGCCACGAGTACGGGGAGGCGATCCGCGACCTTCTGGATCTCGAAGTGGACGCCGGAGACTGGCTGCCGCTCGACCAGATGAGCAACAACTTCGACAACATCGCCGAGGCCCAGACACTCTCGGCGACCCTGCTCGAGAGCTATCTGAACGCCGCCAGCGCCATCAGCCGCCTCGCGATCGGCCAGCGCAGCGGCAAACCGGTGGACCACACCTACACGAACTCGCAGTACCTCTCGCAGCATCCCTGGGACCACGTCGAGGGCGCACCCTACGGCACGCGTGGCGGGCTCGTGGTGGACCATACGTTCACGGCGGACGCCGAATACACCTTCGGGGTGACCTTCACCTCCGGGGCCAACACCCGCATCGAGGACATCGACGTCTCGATCGACGGCGAGCGGGTGGCGCTGCTCGCCTACGACACGAACCGCCGGACCGGCGCCGACGGCCGGGGCAGCGTGATCACCCTGACCCGGCCCATCTTCGTCCGGGCCGGCACGCGGCGGATCGCCGCCGCCTTCATCCGGCGGCAACACGGACCCTATGAAGACCTGATCCGTCCCCACGACTGGTCCTACGCCGGGGGCGGCTCGGGGGGCGCGGGCATCACGACGCTGCCGCACATCCGGGACGTCATCATCACGGGCCCGTACAACGCGACGGGCCTGTCGGAAACGCCCAGCCGGCGCCGCATCTTCTCCTGCCGCCCAACGACTCCCGAAGAAGCGCGGCCCTGCGCCAGCGAGATCCTCGCGCGGCTCGGCCGCGAGGCGTACCGGCGAAACCTGAGCGGGAAGGAAGTCGAAGACCTGCTCGGGTTCTTCGACGAGGGAGCCGCGGCCGACGGATTCGAAGCCGGGATGCGGACGGCGCTCGAGGCTCTGCTCGCCAGCCCGCATTTCGTGCTGCGCCTCGAACGGGCGCCGCTTGGAGAGACAAGAATTGCCGCTGCGGACCGGGGATTCCGGCTGAGCGAAACGGACATCGCCTCGCGCCTGTCGTTCTTCCTCTGGGGAGCACCGCCGGACGATGAGCTCCAGACGCTGGCGGACGCGGGCCTCCTGACCGAAGAGGAAGTGGAACGCCAGGCACTCAGGATGCTCGCCGACCCGCGCGCCGGGGCGTTGGGCCGCCGTTTCGCGGCCCAGTGGTTCCGGTTGCAGGACATGGACAAGGTCAAGCCGGATCCGAACTTCTTCCCGAATTTCGATGACAACCTCGCGTCCGCGATGCGGCGCGAGACGGAGTCGTTCTTCGCCAACCTGGTGCGGGAAGACCGCAGCCTCCTCGACCTCTTCCAGGCCGACTACACCTTCCTGAACGAGCGGCTCGCGCTCCACTACGGGATACCGGGAGTCGCCGGCCGGCAGTTCCGCCGCGTCCGGTATCCCGACGAGACCCGCCGTGGGGTGTTCGGCCACGGCAGCGTGCTGGTGCTGACCTCGCTCGCGAACCGCACCTCTCCGGTGCTCCGCGGCAAGTGGGTGATGGAAGTGCTGATGGGCACGCCGCCGCCACCGCCGCCGCCCGACACCCCCGTGCTTGAAGACATCGAGGAGGTCGCCGACGGACGGAGGCTCACCACCCGCGAGCGGATGGAAATGCACGCCGCCAACCCGAGCTGCAATTCGTGTCACCGGTTCATGGACCCGATCGGCCTCGCGCTCGACAACTTCGACGTCACCGGCAAATGGCGGCTCCGCGAAAACGGCGGCCCGCTGGACACCCGCGGCGACTTCTACGACGGCACGCCGGTATCCACCCCGAGCGAGCTGGTGGACGCGCTGATGCACCGGCCGATTCCCCTGGCGCGCACCTTCACCGAGAACCTGCTGGCCTTCGCCATCGGCCGGCCGATGGAGCCCTTCGACGGGCCGACCGTCCGCGACATCGCCCGGACCGCCGAACAAGACGACTACCGCATGGCGTCCTTCATCATGGGCGTGGTGCGGAGCGACGCCTTCCAGCGCAAGCGGGGTGACACAGCGTCCCCCGTCGAGACAATTCAATAGCAGCCCGTAGTGAAAGCACCCCTCGCGAACCCCAAGACGCCCCCGGCGCTGAATCTGGCGCTCTGTGCGTGCGAGGGGCGCTTTCCCCACGGGTTGGTTGCGCGAATCGCTGCGCGATTCACTCCACCGTCTTTCGTGGGGGGGGGGGGGGGGGGGGGGGGGCGCCCCCCCCCCCCCCCC